>JAZLJH010000028.1:0-18248 GCA_045617785.1 Acutalibacteraceae bacterium | reverse complement strand
CGGTGAAATCCGCTGCCGCGGATAAGACGGATTTAATTTCACCCGACGGCGAAGCCGGAGGATTTCATCTAAGGCAAAGCCGAAGATTTCACCGTGAGCGTTAGCGAACGATTTCACTATTATTTATTTTGACATAGTTGTTGTATCTCATCACGCGTCAGCGTGTATTCCTGCGGCTTGATGATATACCATTTCTTGCGAAATGGATGATATACAACGCTTTGCGTTGGTGATATACCGTTCTGCGAACGGATGATATACAAGGCTTCGCCTTGATAATTCCGAAAATACACATTCGAGCCTCGGCGAAAATATTTCACAATTAAGGACAGTAAATTATTTCACATCGGCATAAGCCGATATTTCACTGTTTTTCATCCAAGCTCTATACATCCGCGCACAGCCCACTCTGCAGCAGTCGGGCAGGTCTTTTTCCGCCACGGGTGCCGCCCACGAGCCGAACTCTGTGCTCAGCAGCATATACCCCGGTTTTGTGCATACGCCGGATTCGTTTGTGCGCCATGTTTCTTCGCCGTCAATGTACCGGATGTATTCTTCCGGTGTCCATTCAAGCGGGTATGAGCTTCTGCCCGGAAAGCTCTGTTAGAGCATTGAACAGCCGTGGCTGTTTACAAGTGCATTTAGCTTTTCGCCGTTTTTGCACATTGGGCATTCATTTGGTGCATAGGTTGCATAGCCCGGCAGATCCTGCGGATTGAAAACTGATGTTACCTGAATGCCGTCGCACTCATCGATAGTGGCGAATATTGATGCAATGCCCACGGCTCTGCCGCCGTAATACTGCACGCTTTCAACGGCACTTTTCGCAGTAAAGCCCGTAACCACCGATGCCGCAAGCACAAGCACGAATTTGCCCGTGATCATCGGCGAGGTGTTGTCGCGGAAAAAGAGCTGACTGCCCGCGTTATACTCGGGTGTGAGTATATTTATATTTCTTCCGGCATTCATACTTGCATAGTGAGTTGAAGTAAGCTCTTCGGCAAGGCAGGTGCCTATTACCTCGGTACCGTCAAGGCAAAGCACCGTATCCACCATAACATTATTTATATAGTGCTCGGCAAGCTTTGCGGCAACCGCCTTTGCCTGCACAAGCTCCGACTTGTTTTTAGCAATATCAATATAGTAACTTGTATGGCTGTGAGATGTGGCGTAATGCCCCTTGTAAATTTCGAGACAAAGATTCGGCGCACCTGCGCTGATTTCGATTTTTTCACCCAACATAGCAACGACCTCACTTGCATTTTTTTGTTATTATATTATATTCCGTGTTTCGTGTCAATTTAATCATACGGTTTTTATTGAACACCGCGAATTTATGTGTTAAAATACTTATATAAACCGTACGGGGTGATGTTTTTGAAATACTTTATCAAACTCAATGAGCGCAACGGCACCTGCTACCACGAATTTCAAAAGGGCAAATGGAATGATGAATTCTGGTTTGAGGATTCCATTTACCTCAGCGATGATTTTGTGAGCCGGGATTTATATGAACTGATTTCCGCCTGCGCGCCCGAATATGACCCGTACGGCGTTACGGTGATAACACGCCGCCAATGGAACGATATCTGCACGCTCGCGGAAAATCACGCGCCCGAAACCTCGGCAATAATCGCCGAGGCAGATATCTGGGCACGAAAAAATTTCGAAACGAACGATGTGTTTACCATACTCGGTATATAAAGGTGATAAAATGCAGCTGACTTTATGCTCGCCTGACGGCAAATTTTCCGAATACATAAAAATAATTATCGAACGGCAGCTTCTTGACAAAGTGCTTTGGGAAAAATGCACCGATGTTTTCGGCACCGGTGCCGACAATGACGATGCCGGCTGGCGCGGTGAATATTTCGGCAAAATGATGCGCGGTGCCTGCCTAATTTACAAGGTCGCCCCCTCGCCCGAGCTCTACGGTGTGCTGACACATGCCGTAAAGCGCCTGCTCACAAAGCAGGAAAAAAGCGGCAGAATAAGCACCTACACCGCCGACAATGAATTTTACGGCTGGGATATGTGGTCGCGCAAATATGTTATGACGGGGCTTATGCACTACTGCGAAATCTGCACCGACGAACAGCTTAAAGCGGATATACTTGCCGCACTTATCGCCCACGCCGATTACATTACCGCGCACATCGGCAGCGGCAAAACCGAAATTCTCGATACCGGCAGTTTTTGGGGCGGCGTCAATTCCGCAAGCATACTCGAACCGTTCGTTGAGCTTTACAAACGCACGGGCAAAGCCGATTACCTCGATTTTGCAAAATACATAATCTCCGCCGGCGGCTGCCGAGACGGCGACCTTACAAAATGTGCGCTGGCCGATATACCGCCGTACCTTTTCCCCGAACAGAAAGCGTATGAAACAATGAGCTTTTTTGAGGGCTTGCTTGCCTACTATGAGGTAACGGGCGAAAAATCGGTGCTTGAAGCCGTTGTGAAATTCACCGATAATCTTCTGAAAACCGATGTTACCGTAATCGGAAGCTGCGGCTGCACACACGAGCTTTTTGACAATTCCGCTTCTGCGCAGACAGAGCACACCGGCAAAATAATGCAGGAAACCTGCGTAACAGTTACGCTTATACGCCTGCTTGCGCGCGTTTACAAGGTTACGGGCGACAAACGCCTTGCCGACACAATACGCCTTGCCGCGCTCAATGCGCTTTCGGGCGCACTTAATATAAACGGCTTCGAACAATACTCCAATGAAAAAAAGAAATATCTGCCCGGTCTTACATTTGACAGTTACTCGCCGCTTTGCGACTCGCAGCGCGGACTCGGCATAGGCGGCTTTAAGGTGTTTGCGGACGGCTCATATTTCGGCTGCTGCGCCTGCATCGCCTCGGCGGGCTTTGCGCTTTATCCGCTTACCGCCGTAACCGCAAACGGCAGCACCGTTACGGTAAATTACATCTTGAACGGCAAATACGGCTTCAAAACCGAAAGCGGTGCCGATGTTCTTCTGACAGTCGGCGGCGGCAAAATAGTTGTGAGCAGTCCCGTTGATGTGAATTTCACATTAAAAATCACAAACGGCGACAAATATACCACGGTTTTCTCCGCCGCGAACGGCAAAAATACCGAAGATGAAAACGGCTTTACAATATTCGACGGTATGTGGAAAAGCGGCGACGAGGTCATTCTCACCGTTGAAAACAAGCTTACCGAGCTTAACTTGAACGGCAAATGCTCGTTTAATCTCGGCGGCTTCGCACTGGCGGCGGACACCGCAAAAACGCCGCTGTATACCCCGGGCAAAAAGGTCAAATTCATTCGCGGCGACGACGGCGGCATTATATTTGAGCTTCGCACTCCCGAAAGCGGTGAGCAGCTTCGCGCGGCAGTTAAAACCGCCGACGGCGAGCTTATACTCACCGACTACCCCGCCGCAGGGCAAAACGGCAAAAGCACCGTAACGGTGTGGTTCTGAAATATTCAAAAACTAATATTTTATGGAGAATTATAAAAAACGAAAAGCAAATGTTTGGCGGCGTTCCGAAAAAAACAAGCTCGGTATGGTAAACCGCGAAACGCTCAAAAGCAAAACTTCTGCCGAAAGGGAAAAATATGAAAAAGTACAATTACAAATCCGCGCCGTTTGAAATACACGGCATACCGTTTTTCAGTGAACACGGCAAGCTCCGTCGTCTGCCCGATTCACTTACCGAAAGCATACCCGCATTAAAAGATGCGGCGCACCGTTTAAGCGGCGCAAGGCTTATGTTCAGAACGGACAGCAAAAGCATCAAAATAGAAATGCGCGTGTCAAATGTTTATGTTGACCGCGGCTACGCGTTTTACCAATCAAATGTTGCACCCGTGTTCATAGGCGAGCACCGCACCGCACGCTTTGCGGGCATTTTAAGTGCCGATAATTCTTACGACAGCGATATGATTTACGGCACATTCGAAAATGACGGGATGAACGATATTACAGTTCACTTGCCGCAAAAACCCACTGTGGAGGATATTGATATCTACCTTGACGATGATGCCCGGGTGCTTGCACCCACTCCGTTCACGGCAGCAAAGCCGTTCCTTTTCTACGGCTCATCCATAGTCGAAAACGGACATTGCGGCGTGCAGAACGGCTACCCCGCCCTGCTTGCGCGTGAATTTGATGCCGATTTTTACAATCTCGGCGTTTCTGGACTTGCACGCGGCGAACTTGAATTTGCGGAATACATCACGCAAATCGAGCACTCGGTTTTCTTTATGGATTATGACCACAACGCCCCCACGCCCGAGCATCTTGCTGCGACGCACTACCCGTTTTACGAATATTACCGCAAAAAATGCCCCGACATGCCCGTGATTATGTCGAGCCGACCCGCATTTGATGACCCGACCTCCGCCGAGCGCCTTGAAATCGTGCGCGAAAGCTATGAAAAGGGAATTGCCGCAGGCGACAAAAATCTGTATTTTGTTGACGGCAGAACGCTTTTCTGCGGTGTGGATGAAAATATATGCACCACCGACCGCACACATCCGAATGATTTGGGACATTATCTTATGTATAAACGCCTTGCGGAAATCGTGACGAAAATACTGTAATAACAAAAACCGTATGTAAATTTCGTGAAATTTATATATGGTTTTTCTTTTTCGGTAAGGGTATAATTTAATTAAGAAAATTGAAAGGATGGTATTTATGTCAACCGAAGTATCCCCACTCAAAAAAACCGAAAGAATCGCATCAATCGACCGCTTCAGAGGAATAGTCATATTCAGTATGATTATTTTTCAGTTTGCGGAGCATTTCCCCGCACTCGGTGCAGTCGCTGATTTTGCAAAGCACGCGCCGTCTGAAAGCGGCATTTACATTCTTCCCAACCTTTCAATAGCCGACCTTGTTGCGCCTATGTTCATACTTGCAATAGGTCTCACCTATGTGCCGTCATTGAGCCGCAGAATGGAACGCTTCGGCAAAAAGCAGGCGGTATCGCACTTTGTTCAGCGCTACCTTACTCTTATCGGCATAGGCATCGTTATGAACGGCATTAACGATATTTTAGACGGCAAGTTCGACGACCCTCTGTGCATTATGTTCATTGCGCTTACCGGGCTTGTTCTCCTGTTCGCCATTGTCGGACTTATTCTTAAAATCGCCAAAGTCAAAACCCGCTCAAAATACTATAAATTCCTCGGAGCGTTCGTTTCGTTTGTCGGTGTAGTCGGTCTTGTTGTTGCCATAATCAACGCCGTTATGCTCGTTGCGGGCAAAACGGCAGGCTCTTACGGCCATTGGCTTGTGCTTCACCACATCGGTCTTGCGGGACTTATCGCTCTGCCATTCGCAATGCTCAAAGGCAAAAAGGGCAATTACATCCGCCTTGCCTGCGGTGTAGGTCTTCTCGCGCTGTTTGCAATTTTCCACGAAACCGACCTGCCGAACGATATGTTCGCCTCGAACCTCGCGCTTGTTGACGAGGTTGCAGACGGCGGCTTTATCGGCGGCTTCGCGTGGGGCGCAATGCTCATAATCTACCTTTTCTTTGCAGAGGAATTCAAAAACCGCAAAAACAAACTCCTGCCGCCCGCGTCATTCTTCGTTTATGCGGCGGTAACCGTTGCCGTAATAATCGGCGTTTATAAAACTCTGCCCGAGGGCACAACAACTTATGCAGGCGCACTTTCATCATTCCTGCCCATCAACAAAGGCAGCGAAAGCCCCTCATTCATAATAATAACCGGCTTCATTTCGCTGTTCGCCTATTATATATTTGACCTGTTCAACTTCTATAAATTCAAATTCGACCCGCTTGCATGGTGGGGCAAAAACCCGATACTTATGTACTGCATAGAGTTCGGCTTTGTCGGCGCAATAAATGTTGCACTTGAAGATTTTTTCAAAACCGCATCGTACCCGGTAAGCGCACTTGTGGTTTTTGCCATGACCGCCCTGCTCACATTCGTTGCATATATTCTCGATAAAAAGAAAATTATCATCAAGCTGTAACAAGGTTGTATAATCAGTAATCCTTAAGCATACAGACCGCAGGTTTTCCCGCGGTCTGCATTTTTTGTTAATTGTTATTTATTCCCGTCTTCGTAAGCCTTGATCATCTTTTTACTCATTTGACCCGTACGAATTTTAAGGCTTTCAAGGTACTTTTCGGTCGTTTTTCCCGTGAAAATCTTGATTTCGAGCCTCATTTCGCCGTTTTCGGTGGGCTGACAAATGATTTTATCAATATACATGTTTACAAATGCACGGTCAATCACCTGCTTTGCACTGACCTCTTTGCTTGCATTTTCGAGTACGGTTTTCACCTTATTGAGGTGCTCGTTCAGTTCGGAACGCTCTGTATATTTCTGCTCCATTTCAAACAGTTCGCGGTTTGCTTTATCGAGATTTGTTTTTATTTCATCGTTCATTCTCACAAAACTTGCATCGTCGATTGCATCCTTTGACGATAACAAAAGCAATTTGCTCTGCTGTTTGTTCAGCAAGTCGATTTCGTCTTTCGTCTTTTTGATTTCAGCCGCAAGACCGCCGCTTTCAAGCTGCTTAAACATCTCGATATATTCATCAACATACTTTTGTGCTTCAACCGAGGTTTCCTTAAAGACCTCAAACAAAATCTCTTTGAGTTCTTCTTCATAAATGCCGAATGACGGGCAGGTGTCGGCACCGTTGTTTATCTTGCCGGAGCAAACCCATTTTGAGTTTTTGTTGCCCTTTCTGTCGCGGGAATCCTTGCGGTAATATGCCTTGCCGCAATGTGCACAGAAAAGTTTGCCCGTCATGAGGTTTTCGTGGTTGCATATCCCTTGGCGGTGCTTAACATCCATACTGCGGCGTGAGAGCACCTCGTTCGCCTTGTTCCACAATTCCTCACTGACAATGGCAGGCACGGTCTCGCCCGTTTCATCCTTAAAAAGCACCCATTCCTCCGGCGGAATAAAATGCTGCTTCTTGGTGAACATATCTATTATTTCAACCTTGCCGCCGACATAATACCCCTTGTATTTCGGATTGGAAATAAGGTTTGACATTGTTGAATGACCGATTTTTTTGCCGTTGTTGTTTCGGTAGCCTTTCTCCCAGAACAGAGTTTCAAGCTGCTTCATACTGTAATTATCGCTTGCATACAACTCGAACAACTCACGAATCATTTTCGCTTCTTCTTCATCAATAACAAGCTTGCCGTCATTCTTCGTATAGCCGAAAATGCGGCTGTTGCCTAGCACCACGCCGTTCTGAATAGCCTGCCTGTGACCGAATTTTATACGGGAAGAAAGTTTACGGAGTTCATCCTGTGCAAGACTCGCCATTATGGTAAGACGAAGCTCGGCATCCTGGTCAAGCGTGTTGATGTTATCGCTCTGAAAGAACACGCCTACACCCGCATTCAGCAGTTCACGGGTATATTGAATACTGTCGAGCGTGTTACGGGCAAAACGCGAAATTTCCTTTGTGATTACAAGGTCAAACTTCCCCTCTTTTGCATCGTCTATCATACGGTTGAAATTTTCGCGTTTCAGCGTGCTGATGCCGGAAATACCCTCATCAATATATCCCTCAACATATTCCCAGTTTTCATTATTCTTTATAAAATCGGTGTAGTACGAAACCTGGTTGTCAAGCGAGTTCAACTGTGCGTCCTTTTCACTTGAAACACGAGCGTAAAATGTCACCCGCATATTGATTTGAAAAATCGGCTTCATCGCCATTTCTTTTCGTATTCTGTATATATCCATAAAACCCTCCGAAAGAATCATATTCAATAAATATATTATATATGATTTGACAAGGGAATACAAGACGGTTTTTGAAAGAAGTCACAGAGAAGGGTTTTACAACGATAAATTTTAAAGCAGCTCCGCCATATATATCGGCAGATGAATGATTCCGTCTTTTATCATCACATCTTTGGTATAAAGAATGTATGAGTTTCCTATGACGGATGAAAAATGTCTGCGGAATTTATCAAGAGAAGAATGCGAGCGGTAATCGCCCGACTTAACCTCTAGCGGTGAGACCTTTTTTCCTTCGGTAATAAGAAAATCAATTTCCATATGATTTTCACGATTCAGATTATCACAACGGGAATAGAAATACAGCCGTTCTCTTTTCTTACGCAGCATTTGTGCGGCAATGTTCTCCATAAGCATACCCTCATTGATATTCATCTTATCAAAAAGTATTGCTTTATACAGTTCATTGTCTGTGAACTTTCTGTCCATAAATGTTTGTGTTACCAGCAGTCCGGTATCTGCCATATAGCATTTTTGCGTAGTATTATCCGCACTCAAAGCAAGTCCCGCATGCGGATCGGTTGAATTAAGGCATGTGTTAACAATCATCGCCTCGTTAAGCCAAATAAAAGAATCCTCAAATGTTCTGTAACGGGCTTCCTTACCGAGAGATGACAGCGTATATTTCTTTTCTTTTTTCGAAAGTTGCCCGGGAATATTGTCAAACACGGCAAACACTTTATCTTCGTAACCGCTTGCGAATTTTGCAACATCCTCGCGGTAAAGCTTCAAAATTCTGCGTTTGGCAGTATCGGATGCTTCAAAATTCTTGCCGTCTCTGTAAGCAAGAACAGACTGCGGCATACCGCCGACAAGAAGATACTGACGAAAATCGTTCATCACTTTGCGGTGTAAAGCATCCCCCAACGGCTTTTTTGTTTCAAAGCAATGCTTTATTAACGGGTATGTTGCCTCATCACCCATTGCCCAAAGGAACTCCTCGAAATCCAAAGGGAACATTTCGATATGTTCTTCTTCCGAAGGAATGATAATATCCTGCACATTCTTTTTCAAGCGTATCAGAGAACCTGTTTCGAGATAATCATATCTACCGTCGGCAACAAGGTATTTGATGAGCTGCCGTGCCCTCGGATATTGCTGAACCTCATCAAAAATAATGAGTGATTCGCGTTTATACAGAACGGTTGAGTAAAATGCCGAAAGTTTGGCAAAGAAAAGGTCAAGATCTCCACTGTCGTTAACAAACAAATCAAGAACATCCTGCGAAGTGTTTCCGAAATCAATTAAAATGTAACTCCGATATTCCGCTTTTGCAAATGATTCTGCTATAAAACTTTTGCCGACACGCCTTGCACCGTCAATCATCATAGCGGTCGCACCGTTGCCGTTACGCTTCCACTCAACAAGCTCATCATAAATCTTTCTTTTCAGCAAAAAATCACACCCTTTGTTTACATTATACCCTTTAATTAAGGTGATTATAACACACAAATCACGAAAAAGCAAGTTTCAAGGCCCAATATTCGCACGAAAAAGCAAGTACAAGCAGGTTAAAATTGCACATAAAAGCAGATATATTTCTTATACCACAAAGAATTTTTATTTACCACTTTATTTGCTACTTTATTTATTACTTGTTTATATCATTTGAGAATATTTTACTCAGGGACAAACCGTATCAAGCAATTCACCTGCTATATCGTAACTGTCGAATCGCATAAGGCTTTCTTCGGCATTACCGTAACTCAAAAAATTCACGCTGCCGTACCATACTGTTTTAGTATCAATAATGGTGAATTTTTGATGAATATTGCTCTTTGTCTTAATTTCAACACCAAGACTTTTCAGCATTTCAACACATTCTTCTGCCACAACCTTATTATCCCCGGTAAAATCTTCCGGGGGCCTTGTAATAACGGTAACTTTTATTTCTCTGTTTATCGTTTCGGTAAGAAGCAATTTCAGATTTAGGAGCCTGCTCATACGCACAAACGGGCTTACAATAACAACTTCTTTTTGAGCCGATTTAATATCACTTGAAAAAACGGGTACAAAACTTTTTCCGTCATAAATTATGCTCGGCTTATTAAACAAATCATTTTCTATTTTTATTTTATACCCTATGGAAGCATATCCCTTAAGTCGTTTCTGATACATCCGTTCAAGCACGGGAATATGTATATCGACATAATCATAAATCCGAACTTCGTTTTTGCCGGGGTAGTTCCGATGCAGTCTGCCGGCATACTGAGCAACCTTGCCTTTCCACGCTATCGGCAAGGCGAGAAAAAGAGTATCAAGCCTCGGGTAATCAAATCCTTCACCCACATATTTCCCTGTCGCAATAACAACAAGCGGTTCGTTATCGGGAATAGCGTTCAGGCGTTCCATAGTGAGCCGTTTTTCCTTTTGACTTGCAGCACCGGTAAGAACAATAACGTTTTTACATTTTCCCTCTATCAGAGATTTGAGTTTTACGGCGTGTTCCTTTCTTTCTGTTAAAACAATGGGAGTTCTGCCGATGCTCACGGTATTTATGACATCATCGGCTATTTTGGCGTTTCTCAAATCACTTTCCGCAAGGTCGCTGTATATCTTGGAAATCATCGTTCCGTTTTCGTAGCTTTTGCGAAATGAGGTGAATTTCGGAACCAGACAGTGTTCAAAATCCCTCTTTTCAGCCTGTGATTTTGCATCTACTTTATACTTTATTTCTCCGCACTGCATAAAAATAACGGGATGATGGCCGTCTTGCCGAGTAGGTGTAGCGGTTAATCCGCAAACATATTTCGCATTTGCATATTTCAAAATCGCTTCAAAATTTACTGCCGAAACATGGTGACATTCATCCACGATTATCATACCGTAATTTCGAACTAACTCTTTAACCTCATCTCCGTCAAACAGAGATTGCATAACGGCAACATCCACATTCCCGTGCAGCGTATTCTTTCCTGCACCGAGTATGCCTATAGGCGACCATTTTGCTTTTCTGCCCCTGCCTTTTTGCTCCGGTGCATCTATATGAAAATCAAGAAATCTTTCAAGAGATTCTTTCCACTGATTCATAAGACTTTGTGTATGAACAAGAATCAGTGTATTTGTTTTTCTTTGTGAAATAATATAAGAAGCAACAACTGTTTTACCGAATGCGGTGGTTGCCGATAATACACCGATATTATCATGCAGCAGGGCTTCAGCGGCAGGTTTTTGTTCTTCCCTGAGTTCACCGTTGAACGAAACATCAATTAATTTACCGCAATTTGTTTCATCCTGAAAATGATAATCTACATTGTTTTTATCAAGCAACTCAATAAGTGCATTCTTGCAGCCACGGGGAATGGCAATATATTTATCAAAATTTTCGGCAAGGCTGATTATTCTCGGCTTGTTAAAAACAGGCATCCGCATTGCCTGCGTGCGGTAAAAATCCGGATTTTTAAAAGCGGCAAGCCGTTTGATTGCATTGATTGCCCGGCTGTTCAGTTCATCAACCGGAATATATATCATATTTGAAACCGTAACAGTAAGCATTCTCGGAAAATCAAAGGCTGATACTGTTTTCGTTTCCGATTTCCAAGGCTTTTCTTCCGATTCCGACATCAGAGAACCTAGTTCGTTTTTTCTGCACAATTTAGTGATAATTGCCTGAACAAAGTTCTCATCAACCTTTTTCGCAGTTGACAGATATGCCCATTGGTCTTCATAGGGCATAAAATCCTCATCAACAAAAACGCTGTTTCCGTTTTTTCGTGCCTGACCTTGAAGCGGCATAGCAATCAAGTTACCGAATCCGCCTTTCGGCATAGTATCCTGATTCGGAAACATTCTGTCATAAGATTTAAAACTGATTTTACTGCACCTTTCCATAGCCGATGTAAGTATTCCGCTTGCAAAACCGCGTGCCGTTTTTGCCGATATCGGTGTTGAAAAGAAAATCCATATATGTGCTCCGTTTCCGGAGCGTGAACGCTCAATATATGCGGGAATCTCATTTTCAAAGCAAACAGAATAAAAGGCTTTCGCCGCTTCCTCATAGCCTGCATCATCAAAATCAATGCAACAAAAATAGCAGGTATCATCGTCAAGCATAGGATATATGCCGATAACATCTCTGCAATATTTATCTTTTCCTGCAAGATGATTATAAATATCTTTATCAGACAAAGACATAAGTTTTCTGTTGGGACAGACATTACATTTGTAGTTCTTTTTGTCACATAACCCTTCAGACCATTCATTGGCGCAAACAGGCTGATAGCCGCTTTTTCCGGTTGTTGTGCTGTACCAGCGACGGGCAAACACATCTGTTCTGCCAACGAAAAGTGTTTTAAAAAGTTCAATCTTTTGCTGTGAACTGCTTGATTTATTAACAGTGATTTCGGATAAATCGGCAGGCAATGGTGCAGCATCTTGCGGAGATTTTACGTATTTCTTCAACTCGCTTTTCAGGTATGCGTTTTCTTTCTTTAACTTTTCATTTTCAGCAAGAAGTTCTTTATACGAAAGCACTGATATCACATCCTAAACTGATAAAAGTCACTTATAACCTTACCACATATACCCAAACAACAATTGGAATTATAATTGATATTCCGGTGAATTATCAATATTATGCCACTCCGGAAGTTCACATTCAAGTGTTTATTACAAAAATATGTTTTATATAGTTTTTTCGGCAAATTTATTAGAAATACATAAATCTGCCGAAGTTTTGTTGACTTTTCACTTTTTCGGGCTATAATAATATCATAGTCACTATATTCATTTGCATACTTGGAGGCAGTGAAATGGAGTATATCAACCGTCATCTTGAAAATAAAGTGATGTCGTTATCAAAATCTTATTCGGCAATTCTTGTAACGGGTCCGCGTCAATCGGGCAAAACCACCATGCTCAGAAAGCTTGCCGAAAAAGAGAACATCGGACGTGAATATGTATCGCTCGATAATCTTTCCGTGCGTGAAATGGCGAAGAATGACCCCGCTATGTTTTTGCAGTTACACAAGCCGCCGATTCTTATTGACGAGGTGCAGTACGCCCCCGAGCTTTTTACCTATATCAAAATTCATATTGATAAGCACCACAACCCCGGCGATTTCTGGATGACCGGCTCACAGATTTTCCGTTTGATGCGTGGCGTGCAGGAGTCTCTTGCAGGCCGTGTTGCACTTCTTCACATGTCGCCCATGTCGCAAAGAGAGATAAGCGGCCTGCCCGCCGTACCCTTTACCACCGACTTCAACAATCTTTTGGAGCAGAGCAAATCCGTTCAGCCCGTATCTACTCCCGAAATATATGAAAAACTGTGGCGTGGCAGCATGCCGGGACTGATAAGCGGAATGTATGATGACCGCAGCATTTATTATTCATCATACATTTCAACATATATCGAGCGTGATGTAAGAGAACTTTCCGGCAACATTGACGCACTTAAATTCAACCGTTTTGTAACGGCCATGGCGGCAAGAGCAGCACAGATGCTCAACTACTCTGCCGTTGCAGAAGATGCCGAAATAGATATTCCCACCGCAAAAGCATGGACGAATATCCTCGAAACACTCGGTATCATATTCTTTTTGCATCCGTATTCAAACAATGTGCTCAAACGCACGGTAAAAACACCGAAGCTGTATTTTTACGATACGGGACTTGTGTGCTACCTCACAAAATGGTCTTCGCCCGAAATTGCCGAAAGCGGTGCAATGAGCGGTGCATTGCTTGAAAACTACACAGTATCCGAAATTATGAAAAGCTATCAGAATGCGGGACTTGAACCGTATCTCTACTATTACCGCGACAGAGATGCAAAAGAGATTGATGTTATTATCGAACGCGACGGCAAGCTCTGCCCGCTTGAAATAAAAAAGACCGCCCTGCCCGATAAGCGGATTATCAAAGCTTTCGGTAATATAGATAAATCTCCGCTCGAACTCGGCACAAGTGCCGTGCTCTGTATGGCGGAGCAGTTCAGTGCGTTTGACAGGGATAATCTGATTGTGCCGATATGGATGATATAAGTCCGTTTTTAGAAACAACACACAAATCACGAAAAAGCAAGTTTTGAAACCCATTATTCGCACGAAAAAGCAAGTACAAGCAGGTTGAAATTGCACATAAAAGCAGATTTGCACATATTTCTCTGCTAATACTCCAGTAAATCATCAATACGGCAGCCGAGTACATTCGCAAGTGACATTACACTCTGCACCGAAGCCTTGTTTATATCTTTTGTTTTAAGTTCATACTGCTGCAATGTTCGCAGATTAACACCGGATTTTTCCGAAAGTTCTCTCTGTGAATATCCGCACTTTTTTCGTTGCTGCTGCAGTTTTGACGGTAATTCTTTTCTGCGTATGATTGAATTTACCGTATCTGTGAATTTATCATCCCCTGCCTCGTGCAAAGGATTATACATTTTCAAAATATCGTGCATTGCAATGTTACCGCGAATATTCCTGAACGATCTGCAGGTTTCCCATTGATAAAATGCAAGCATCCACCCGCACCAATATTCCGGTGAGCAATCGTATTCGATCTGCGGCTCGGGAAATACCATCTGCTTTCCGGATTTTACAACCGTTTCCATAACTAATTCGGTTCCCGAGATACCCGAAACATATTTCGGATTCCCGCTGCCGAATGCATCGGCAAATCCACCGGCAATAAACAAATCCATAAATTCATCAATATCAAAACCGCAGGCATTCACCGCATAATCGAATGCCTCTCCCAAATTGTCGCGGGCATCGTCAAGATATTTTTCATCGTAAGCGTGGATCATCGGATTTAATCTCCTCTCTGATAATATCCCGCATAAACAGCCCGTCAATATCACTCTGCTCAAGCTCACGGTAATATGCCAGGCGTGCTTCCTCATCGCGTAATTTGCGTTTTGCATAATACACACTGCTTTCGGCAACCGTATATCCCGAAAAGCGAATCGCCTCAAAAGCTTTCTCGGATTTCAGCACAATCTGCTCACCGAGTTTTCCGAGCCGCATGGCATTGCCGAGTTGTTTTATTGATATTGTATTCATCACAAACGAGCGGGCAAATGAAAAATATGAATCATCGGCACGGTAGCCTATGATAATATCATAATCTTTGTAATCGGGCAAAAAGTTTTCAATAAGATAATCTTTACCGAGTTTTGCAACGGGTGCGGAAAGCCTTGCATTCCTGTTATACATCAATATTGCAAGCCAATTTAAAATAGAGTATTCGTCAGATGAAAGATTAAGAATCGACAAGCCATCGGTTTCAAGTTCATATTTGTTGGCATAGCCGTCTTCGCCCTCATTGCACGCCCACTCTTTCGCAAGTTCAATGTGCTCGGTGCAATAAAAACCGCGGCCGTAATCGTTATATGGCTTGCCTTTTCCGAATACGGGCTTTTCAATTATATCCGGCGACCCGTGATACAGTATTATTTTACTCATTACGCACCACCCTATACTTCCAAAGAGGTATTTTTCTGTATTATACCACCACAGAGGTATACATTCAAGTCTTTATCACAAAATTTATTTAAGATAATATTTTCGGCAGATTGGTGATAAATTCACAAATCTGCCGAAGTTTTGCCGGGTTCAGTCACCCGCTGTCGCACGGTGTGCAAAATTTCATGTCAACGCTTGTCGGTATCAGACCAACTTTTTTCATTCTTTTTGCCCCCATCTTTTTCTCCGTATCTTTCTATGATTTTTCTCCGCATAGCGGAATGTTCAGCTTCACTGATGGCGTTATTCTCCAACAGATAATCGTTGAAGAAGTTCAGCCAGATCTGACCCGACACGCGTTCCATAGTGGTGCCGGTCATTGACATGAATTCATCATCTCCCACAATAATATTTGACCAAACGGTGATTTTTTATACAACGAGCAGATAATCGACCACAGTTACATTGTTGCGGTAATGCGATAAATGGAACATCGACACGGCGAGCAGGCAGGTCTTGTCGTATGAAACGGGCAACCCGTGCTCCAATGCGAATTTGCGGTTGTCGCCGCGCAGCGTGTATGTTCCCCTCGCCTCACGCTCGTTGAATTTCTTTTTGCTTCCCTTTTTGCCCGTGGATTCCGACTCTTTGGAGTCGGTTCTGTTTTTTCTCGGCGTATGCGTGAGCTTGTCGCCGCAGGTCGCTTCAAATCTCATCCGCATTTCGTTGATGAGCAGCTCACGCATTTCTTCACCGCCGGGACCCGACAGCAAATCCGCATAGTAGGCATACGCCCGCTGTGCCAGCTTCGCCCTCAAAAAATGGTACGGCACATCGTTGTTGAGCTCGTGCTCCGAAAAAATGCGATCGTCGGCGGTTTTGCCCTTAAAATATTTCTCTGCGAATTTTTCATCGCCGGGCAAAATCCTTTGAAGCTGCATCTTGCCACCTTTGCCGCGTTTCACACGAACACACAGATATCCGCTTTCATCACGCACAAGGTCGTCGCCGCAAAGATTTGCAAGCTCGGTGCGGCGTATGCCGACACACTTCTGAAATTCAACGGTGCGTTTGTATTTCGGGTTTGAAATCATAGCGTTTTTCCGAGTTGAACGGGCATCGCAGTATCTGCCGCGGGTAAATTCCGAAGCCTTTCTCAACGGCTTCTCAATCGTCTTCATATCCACGCCGAGATACAGACAGCACGGCGAAATGTATGTATGCACGGTGCTCGCAGTGCAGCCTTTGGCGGTGAGATAATCCGCATAATCCTGAATATGCTTCTTGCAGTCGTCCTCGGTCTTGCAGTCGAATTTTTCGCGGCAAAATGTTATGAACTTTTTGTAGTTGCCGCGAAACGCCTTCTGCGTAACATTGTTGGTATAAGTATTGAAAAAAATGTTCGCCTTGTCGCATAACTCAAAGGTTATGCTGTGTTTGTTATAATGCTTTTTTCTTCTCATAGTAAAAATCCTTTCTCAAAAAAATTCCGTTCGGTAAAATGACAGTCTCATTTTTCTGATGCCGGACAAATCCGACACCGCCGAGAGCAGCACCCGTGCAGCGGGTCAGGGCCGCACGCCGTAGGAGCACAATTCAGTTGCAGAGAGCAATTTCTACCGCAGTCTGAATATCGGTAAGAATTTTTCGCAGAGAAGCAAAACTTTTCTTCTCCGTGAAAACCTTACATCTTCATATGGACGGTTATTCCGCGGGAATAACCGCCATATCTGCATAAACGCCTGCTCAATTCGCTTATGCAGTTTTCTGCCGTATTCGGCGTATCACATACCCTCCGAACAGCGGAGTGTCCGTGCCGCAACACGGCAGAGCGGTGAGCTTTTCTCACCGCCGCGGCAGGCAATCCGACTCGGCATATTCGAACATCTCCGAAATATGCAGGTATTGCCGCCGCATAAAAATCAAAACAATTATGTTCACATTAATCCACCTTCTTCTCCGATTGCACAAAACAAAACCGATGTCGTGCCTGTTTTGATTTTTCAATCCTATTAACAATGTTAATCAATACAAATTTGACAGAATAAGGGTAACCTAAAAAACGCGGATTCAAGATACCGACGCAAACTTTACTTTTTGCACGCTTCAACAGCACTGATTTGTGTTTTATTTACGCTAAAAACGCATTTTGCGAACACTACAATTCCCCGAATCCGAAACTTAAAACTGTAAGCTGCATAAGCAACTTGTTAAAACCTACATTATATATATTGTTTCTGAAAATCCGGTTGTAAATGTTAATCGGAAAATTTTCAAAATTTTACAATCAATATTTTCTCGGCATTGGGTCGAAGTGAAATATAATCGTTTCGGCACAATGAAAAGCACTGCAAATTCCCGAAATTATTTTCGAATATTTGAAACTGTGTTTTTTAAACAAAAAGGCATAAAAAAACACCGCCGAAGCGGTGGAAAAATCTATTGATATTTAGTTTTGTTTCTATAATCTTTGAAGATGAAAAAAGCCCTCTCCAAAATTGAGCGGAAAGAACTTTTGTATGAAGTATGGTATCATTTGAAGTTTGGCGGTATTCCTTTTATTCTCCCTTTTTGCAACTTGTTTTTGCAATCGTCACATTTATTTCTGAATTTATAACCATTTTTCTTGCAGTTATAGCATTGTCTTGCAACTTTTTCCAGCTCTGATAAATACGATTTTCTTTTATTATTCAGTTCATCAATTTTCAATGTACTTATCATTACAACATCTGTTTCGCCGCCTTTGACTTGCAAGATGTTTTTGGATTCTGTTTTATATGGTGCAGTTATACGAGAATCCCCATAAGCAGAAGTATTGGCTTGAATCACAAAACAATGTAAGTCTCTCGCAGTAGCTTCAACAACAGAAGAAAAATAATTTGTATCCTTATTCAATTCGGGTACAAACAACATTTCTATTTTAGATTTCATAATTGCACGAGATAAAATATCCGTAAACTCATAGCATAAAATAGTGGAATATGTATAATTACCATTACTTATTCTGTAATAAAAAGGAACCTTTTGATTTTCACAAACATATTTCTTTTTACTGAGTTC
>JAZLJH010000027.1:0-96267 GCA_045617785.1 Acutalibacteraceae bacterium | reverse complement strand
TATGCGATAATTAGTCCCGGTTATATTTGTTTTCATCAACTACAATTATACCAGAAAAGCGAGCCGTTTGCACTACTTTTCAGTGCTTTCGACTCGCTTTTTCTTTATTTCTTTTCAGGGCTGTTTTGTCACAGCCCCTTTATTTGTTTTTACAGCTGGTCAAGAGTCTTTTCGTAAGCCGGTAAAAATTCTTCAAGAAAAACATTCGCCTCGGGAATATCCATAGCCGTTATTTTTTTCCTTGTAGATGCTTCGGCTTTTTTGAACTCGGTATTGCCCGCCTTACGCTCCTCAATGCACTTGATAAGCGCGCTTATTCTGTCGGCGGCTTTTACGAGGGTGATAAGCTCTTCATCATCGCTCTCGTTAAGAATATCGCGGTAAACATCGCGCATATCCTCCGGCAGCATGGAAACAAGCCTTTCACTCGCCTCACCCTCTATTTCCTTATAGGCGTCAAGTATCACTTTGTTGCGGTACTTTACGGGGGTCGGCATATCGCCCGTTATGATTTCGTGCGCATCGTGGTACAGACCGAGCACGGCGGCACGGTCGGCATTATAGCTTTTGCCGTACCGCTTGTTGCCTATGAGTGCCAGCGCGTGCGCCACCACAGCCACCTCCATGGAGTGACTGTCGAGGCTTTCACGCTCGGTGTTGCGCATAAGCGCCCAGCGGTCTATATACTTCATACGCGATATCATCGCAAAAAATCCGTAGTTCATTATTTTAACTTAACCTTAAATGTTTTTATTTCAAAGGGCTTGAATTCGGCGATAAAGGTATTGCCGCTGAATGCAAGCGGAACATCCTTTTCTTCCATCATATTACATTCGCTCAAAGCGGCGATTTCCTCACCGAGAGTGAATGCTGCCGCGGTCTTGCTGTTCCAGGTTTCATAAACACGAACAATAACATCGTCGCTGTCCTCGGCGATTTTAACCGTCTCGATAACGATATTCTTCTTATCGCAGCTGATAAATGAATATTCGTCTGCAAGGCTGCCGCCGTGAGCCGCCGAATAAACGGCGTAAAGCGGGAAGTTGATGTTATATGCCTGATTTATGAGGTCGGTGCTGTCGGGCTTGCCTGCGTGCGGATAAATCGAGAATGTGAATGAATGGTGCTCTCTGTCCTGAACGGTGTTGGGGCTTGTGGCGCAGCGGAACAGAGTGGGCCTCATAACGCCCTCTTTGATATCGCAGCCGTATTTGCAGTCGTTGATGAGCGACAGACCGAATGAGTTATCGGAAAGGTCGATCCACTTGTGCATTGATTCCTCGAACTGTGCGAAATCCCAGCTTGTGTTCCTTGATGTAGAGCGTTCGAGATTACCGAACTGAATATCGAATGCAGCTTTAACGGCATTTACATCCACGGGGTATTCGGCTTTGAGAACGACATGGTCCTCGTGCCAGTCAGCCTCGTAATCGACATCTATTCTGTCAAGGTCTTTGTAGATGATGTAATACTCTGTAAACGCGGAGTTGCGGAACTTGCGGTCGACCTTGTAAACGGCTCTTACCGCGCCGAGCTCTATAAGCTCTGCCTTAACAAAGTCAAGCTCCCAGCTGAGCTCCTCAAAGTAGCATTTGATATCCCACGCCTCGTGGTTATGCGGTCTGTCCTGGAATGCGCGCACCTTACCGACGGGCTTGCCCGCAACCGTTACGCTCCTGCCGGTCGCCTTGTGAATGAGCTTGCCGATATTGCCGTTCTTATCGAACGAAACCTTAAAGAAATCGGTCTCGGCTTTCTTGGCGGCGGCATTTACTGCCTTGAATTCGGACGGCTTTTGCTTTTTGATTTCATAGCTTGCATAGCCCTTGGCGGGTACTTCGGCAATAAAGGTGATTTTGCCGTCGTAAGTTTTCTGGTATGCGACCTCTTCGCCGTTTGCATTGAATATTGCAAAGTTACCCTTGACGGGTGCTTCGGCAACTACGGCATCCTTTCTCGCAAAGCCGGTGGAGTTGAATATTACAAGAGAATTCTTTTTGAGGTCGATATTCGCAACAAGAGCCGCCTGCGCATCGCCCGCCATTTTGCAGCCGTTTGCGAGCACCTGCTCATACTGTACCTTACTGTCCTCGTAAACCTCTTTTATGGATGAGCCGGGAAGAATATCGTGGAACTGATTGAGAAGTATAAGCTTCCAGTTTGCGAGAAGCTCATCCTTCGGGTACTCAAAGCCCGCTTTTTTATTTGCTATTGCCGCGAATGTTTCAACATCGTGGTACAGGCACTCGCTCTTGCGGTTATACTTTTTGTTGCGCGCCTGGCTTGTGAGCGTGCCGCGGTGGAATTCAAGGTAAAGCTCGCCGCACCAGGTGGGCAGCTTGCGGTTGTTGCTTACCTGCTTGTCAAGGTGTTTGAAGAAATCGAGAGATTTCGTCTGCTTGACAACGGGGCAGCCCTCTATGCCGCGCGACATACGCTTGGAGTATTCAAGCTCCTCTGCCGAAACTCCTCCGCCGCCGTCGCCGTAGCCGTAGGAAATAAGGTAATCCTTGCCGAGTTCTTTCTGTGCATATCTGCGGTAGCCGCCGATGATTTCCTCGGGTGAAAGGTAGGTGTTGTATGTGGTCTGGTAATTTTCAAGCGGATTGTCGGTAGGTCTTCTGCCGGTGGAAAAGTGTGCGAGCACCTCGGTACCGTCGATGCCCTTCCACTTGAATGTATCGAACGGGAAGCGGTTATATTCGTTCCAGCTGATTTTGGTGGTCATGAAGTAGTCCATATCGCTCTTTTTGATTATCTGCGGAAGAGCCGCGGAATAACCGAAAACATCGGGCAGCCACATAATTTTATTGTCAACGCCGAACTCGCTTCTGAAAAAGCGTTTACCGACAAGGAACTGCCTTATGAGCGCCTCACCTGAGGCAACGTTGGTATCCGCCTCGACCCACATAGAGCCTTCGGCTTCCCACTTGCCCTCTTTAATGCGCTTTTTGATGCCCTCATATACTTCGGGGTAATCCTGCTTAACAAAATCGTAAAGCTGCGCCTGCGGGGACATAAAGCGATACTCGGGGTACTCATCCATATATTTAAGAACGGTAGCGAATGAGCGCGCCGCTTTTTCGCGTGTCTGGCGAAGACGCCACAGCCACGCAACATCTATATGGGTGTGACCTACGCACCATGCGGTCTCCTCACCGAATTTGCCGTAAAGGTTCTTATTGAGGTAGGCTTTGGCTTTCTTTGCGCTCTTGTGGAAGCTTTCAACATCGCCGGAGTCGATATCGAGAAGATTACAGGCCTCGTTAAGTGTATTCACAAGGTTTACGCGGCGTGTATCGTCGCAATCGTAGAAGCCCGCGACCTCAAGCGGGGTGGCGATATCGTAGTAAATATCAGCCGCAATATCGTCGTAGACCTGAAGCAATGCACCCATATTGATTTCGCGCCTGAACTCGCGTGCATCGGCGTGAGCGTTTATGTATATTTCAAGCTTTTCGCCGCCCTTAGCGCATTTTGAAACGGTAAAGTAACGGTGGTTTCTGTCGCCGCCCTGAACACATTTGCCGTTTACGAAGAAAATGAGCTGCGGATTGGTGGTATCGAGCCAGCCCTCGTGAGTATAGGGTACAACGCTGTAAATAACATGCTTGCCCTTGAATGATTTGGGAACGGTTAAGGTCTGCTTAAACCAGCAGTAGCACTCCGGATAGCCCCAATAATCGGTTTTTGCCTTAAAGGGAACCCACTCGCCCTTGTCGCGGTCATCAAACGAATACTGACCGTCGCGGAACATAAAGTCGCCGGTTTCAACACTTTCGGCAATAAAGAATTTACCTCTGAGTGCTTCGAGGATCTGGCGGACTCTGTTCGAAAGCATATAGCGTTCACCGTTTTTGTCAAGAAATTTTACATCGAAATGGCTCATAAGCACACCCCTATCAATTTGATATTCTAATATTAACACAATATATGGTAATTTACAATAATTTAATTGCCCTTAACCATTGTAAATTATATAAAAATCATAATTGACTTTATTGGTAATTAACACTAAAATAGTAACAATATATTAAAGTCGCTCAATATTATATTTTAACAGGAAAGGAATTGTATTATGGCACATTATTACAACGAACCGTCAAGAACCTTCAGCGAGTATCTTCTCATTCCCGGCTACACGGGCCCCGACTGCATACCCGATAATGTAAGCCTTAAAACACCGCTGTGCAAGTACAGAAAAGGTCAGGAAGAATCGCCCATCACCCTTAATATCCCCCTCGTTTCCGCCATAATGCAGTCTGTTTCAAACGACACTCTCGCGATAGCACTTGCGAAAGAGGGCGGCATCTCATTCATTTACGGCTCGCAGAGCGTTGAAAGCGAAGCCGCTATGGTGGCAAAGGTAAAAAGCTACAAAGCCGGCTTTGTTGTGAGCGACTCAAATCTTCGCCCGGACAACACCCTTTCCGATGTTATTGACCTTTTTGACAAAATGGGTCACTCCACCATGGCTGTTACAGATGACGGCTCCGCTACCGGAAAGCTCCTCGGCGTTGTTACATCCAGAGATTACAGAGTCAGCCGCATGGGGCTTGATATGAAAGTCAGCGAGTTTATGACTCCGTTTGAAAAGCTCGTAACCGCACCCGCAAGCACCTCGCTTAAAGAAGCGAATGATATAATATGGGAAAACAAGCTCAATTCACTCCCGATTATTGATGAAAACGGCAAGCTCCTTTACTTCGTATTCAGAAAAGACTACGCACAGCACAAGGAAAATCCGCAGGAAATTCTTGATAACGAGAAGCGCTATATGGTCGGCGCAGGCATAAACACCCGTGATTACGCCACACGCGTACCCGCGCTTATTGAGGCAGGCGCAGACGTGCTTTGCATAGACTCCTCCGAGGGTTACACCGAATGGCAGAAGCGTACCATCGCATTCATACGCGAAAAATACGGCGACACCGTTAAGGTCGGCGCAGGCAATGTCGTTGACCGCGACGGCTTCCGTTTTCTTGCGGAGGCGGGCGCCGATTTCGTAAAGGTCGGCATCGGCGGCGGCTCGATCTGCATTACGCGCGAAACAAAGGGCATAGGCAGAGGTCAGGCAACGGCTCTTATTGAGGTTGCCGCGGCACGCGACGAGTATTACAAAGAAACCGGCATTTATGTTCCGATTTGCTCCGACGGCGGCATCGTTCACGACTACCACATGACTCTTGCACTCGCTATGGGCGCAGATTTCATTATGCTCGGCAGATATTTTGCAAGATTTGACGAAAGCCCCACGCCGAAGCTCAATATAAACGGCACCTATGTTAAGGAATATTGGGGCGAAGGCTCCAACCGTGCGCGCAACTGGCAGCGCTACGATCTCGGCGGTCAGACAAAGCTTTCGTTTGAAGAGGGCGTTGACTCTTATGTTACATACGCCGGTCCCCTGCACGACAATGTTACAAAGAGCCTTTATAAAGTAAAATCCACCATGTGCAACTGCGGCGTTGTTACTATACCCGATTTACAGCGCGATGCAAAGCTCACACTTGTTTCCGCAACAAGTATAGTTGAGGGCGGCTACCACGATGTTATGCTCAAATCCACTTCATCAAACAACAATTTCAGGTGAGAATAATGAACAATAAAACTGTTGTAAGCGGTCTTGAACCGCAGGCGGTTTTCGGCATTTTCTCCGATATATGTGCTATTCCCCACGGCTCCGGTAATACCGAAGCCGTGCGTGCATATTGCAGGGATTTTGCCGAAAAACTCGGCTTTGAAAGCCTATGCGACGAATACGGCAACATTCTTATCCGCGTGCCGGCAACTCCGGGGCGCGAAAACGATGCGCCCGTAATGCTGCAGGGGCATCTTGATATGGTGTGCGAAAAGGAACCCGGCAACACCACGGACTTTACGAAGGACGGCATAAAGCTGATAAAAGACGGCGATTTTCTGAAAGCGGACGGCACGACTCTCGGCGGTGATGACGGCATTGCCGTGGCTATGATACTTGCGCTTATAAGCGATGAAAATGCAGACCACCCTGCGCTTGATGTGCTGTTCACGACCGATGAGGAAACGGGTATGAACGGTGCCGCAGGTTTTGACTGCTCGCTTCTTAAAAGCAAAACGCTTATTAACCTCGACTCCGAAAACGAGTCAACGGTATGGGTCGCCTGCGCGGGCGGTATGAGAGCCGAGGCGGTATTTCCTCTTAAACGCGCAATATTCACCGCCCCGAATGCCGTGGCGGTCAAGCTCACGGGGCTTGCGGGCGGACATTCCGGCGCGGAAATAGACAAGGGCAGAATAAACGCCGTGAAATCGCTCGCCGCTTTTCTGAAAAAATACAATGAACTTTACGGGCTTGAGCTTGCCGCATTTGACGGCGGGTTTATGAATAACGCCATACCGCGCGAAGCCTGCGCGAGAGTTGCAGTAAAAGATTTTGAAGCTTTCAAAGATTTTGCCGAAAGCTTTGTTAACAAGCTCACGGCAGGCGCGACACAAGCCGACAAGGGCGCAGAGCTGATATGTGAAAATCTCGGCTCGGTAACCGAAGCCGTTTTTACCGATGAATGCCGCAACAGAATACTCGGTTTCCTTGCGGAATGCCCGAACGGCGTAATCACAATGAGCCGCGACATTAAGGGACTTGTGCAGACCTCGCTGAATCTCGGCATAACAAAAACACAGGCAGAAAGCTTTCACGCTTCGTTTTCATTAAGAAGCAGTGTGAATGCAGAAAAAACCGCACTCTCCGAAAGGCTGAAAGCATTTGCGGAAAAATGCGGTGCGCAATACTCCACTCACGGCGAATATCCGGCGTGGGAATATAATGAGGTTTCGCCGTTGAGAGATTTATATTCCTCGGTTTACGAAAAAACAAACCGCAAAAAGTGCGGCGTGCAGGCAATACACGCGGGACTTGAATGCGGCTTGTTTTACGACAGAATTAAAGGGCTTGACTGCATTTCGGTCGGTCCCGATATGTTTGACATACACACCCCGCAGGAAAGGCTTTCGATAAAATCAACGGCGGCGGTATATGAAACGGTCAGGGAAGTGCTGAAAAGGATATAGTTCATTATTCCAGCGTTATTTTCTCAATATCGCGTTTGAGTTTAAGCAGTATTCGCTTTTCAAGGCGCGAAATATAGCTTTGAGATATGCCGAGAATATCGGCGACCTCCTTTTGCGTATGCTCCTGCATACCATCCATACCGAAGCGCATACACATTATAAGCTTTTCGCGCTCACCGAGGGTATCTATGCAGTTATGCAGAACACGCTTTTCATCCTCATCCTCCATATTATCGTTGATTTCGAGCCCGTCGCTGCCGAGCACATCACCGAGCAGCAGCTCGTTGCCGTCCCAATCGACATTAAGCGGCTCGTCTATGGAAACATCGTTTTTCTGCTGACTGATTTTTCTTAAATACATAAGTATTTCATTTTCAATGCAGCGCGAGGCGTATGTTGCGAGCTTTATGTTCTTTTCGGGGCAAAATGAGTTTACCGCCTTAATAAGTCCTATCGTGCCTATGGAAACAAGGTCCTCGATATTTATTCCGCTGTTTTCGAACTTTTTGGCAATATACACCACAAGCCGCAGATTGTGCTCTATAAGACGGTCTGCGGCACTTTTGTCGCCCTCGGCAAGCCGCAGGCAAAGATCGTTTTCCTCCTCCTTTTTAAGCGGCGGCGGAAGCATCTGCGGACTGTTAACATAGTATGCAAGCCCGCCTGCGCGCAGCAGAATTTTCATTTTTATTTTCCCGATAATATCACGAATTATATTCATTTTTTCACTCCGCCTCAAAAATATTAGCATTCAGAATAATACCGTACTCGCCGCCGGAAAGAGCCGTGCCCGATATTGCCACGGTCGACGGCACGGCTTTTTTTACTTTGCCGTTTATTTTCACCTCTACCCTGTCGGGATTAAAGGCTTTAAGCACCGCGCTGCCGCCCACGCCGCCGCACGGCACAATATGTATGCGCGTTTTAAGCTCCGGCGGCACAAGCGCACTCCACTCGGCAGATTTAAGATATTGAAGCTCGCGCGGGGTAAAAAGCGGTGCAATACTTTCGGCAGAAACGATATTAAGCGGCTTGCCGTTAAGCACATCGCGCGCGGTGTTGCCCGTATCGTACAGCCCGCAAAGCTCTGCCGAGGTGCCGCGAAATTCCACGGTTACGGTGCAAAGCGTGTTCCTGTTGAATTTTACCGAAAACAGCTTTTCGCATATAACAAGCACGCCGTAAACGGCAAGCACGCACCCCACAAGGAATGTTATGCTCATATCAAAATAAACGGCGCCGTTCATAAAGCGCATATTCGGCGGCGAAAACAGTATTTCAATACCGAGCATCACACCCGCAAACAGAAACGAAACCGCAAGAAAATATGCGAACGCCTTCAAGAACGATTTTGCACTTTTCGGCATAAATGCCGCAAGCACTATCACAGCGGCGGTGAGTACCTTGTAAAACACCGAAAACATCACGCCCATATCCGGCACAAAAATCACAAGTGCCGAAAGCCCGCCGAGAAACGATGCAAGCACCATACCGAGTTTGCGCGCAGGCAGGTGCGACAGAGTGCGCACGGCGCAAAGCAGTATATATGTTACAATAATATTCAGCGCCGTAAGCACATCGGCATATATTACGGTCTGCATCACTACCCACCACCTTCTGCACAGATAATTATACTTAAAAGGCACGAAAACTTTTGTCGCAAGAAGTCGGCAAAAATAATTTTTGATTGACATACGCCGCAAGTGAACATAAAATAATAACAGCATATTTTTCGGAGGAATACAAATGACCGTTTACAAAAATGCAAAAGTTGTTTTCAGCGATAAAATAAGGGATTGCTGTGTAGTTACCGACGGCGGCAAAATCATTGATATATGTGACAGATTTGACACCGCTGCCGATACGGCAAACTGCGGCGGCTTATACCTCGCCCCCGGCTTTGTGGATGCCCACGTTCACGGCGGCGGCGGTTACAGTGCAATGAGCACGGACCCCGCGGATATAATCAAAATGGCAAAGGCTCACCTTGCGCACGGCACCACATCCATTGTGCCCACAACGCTTGCCGCGCCGCTTTCACGCCTTGCGGATGCGGTTCTGAGCATAAAAAAAGCCGCCGAATCCGACGGCGGTGAAACAATACTCGGCGCACACCTTGAGGGACCGTACATAAGCTTAAAATATAAGGGCGCGCAGAGTGCGGAAAATATACTTAACCCAAACGAGCAGCCGCCCGATGCGGTGCTTGATATGTGGGATAAAATTCTTATGATGGGCGCGGCACCCGAATGCGACGGCTGCCTTGAACTCGGTGATAAACTTAAAAAGCGCGGAATAATCGCCTCGGTCGCACATTCTGCGGCAAGCTTTGAGCAGGTTGAAGAAGCCGCAAGCCACGGTTACAGCGATGTTACGCATATATATTCCGCCTGCACCGCATGCTTTAAGGTGGGTATTTTCAGAGTTGCGGGCGTTGTTGAAGCGGGACTTGTGCGCGACGATTTTTCCACTCAGGCAATCGCAGACCTCAGGCATCTGCCCGTAGGTGTTCTGAAACTGATTTACAAATCAAAGG
The DNA here is from genome assembly GCA_045617785.1 of Acutalibacteraceae bacterium. Classification (GTDB taxonomy): domain Bacteria; phylum Bacillota; class Clostridia; order Oscillospirales; family Acutalibacteraceae; genus DTU089. The sequence goes on along the minus strand of JAZLJH010000027.1, from coordinate 86,681 downwards.
GCGCGGGCAAAATGTACGTTATAACCGACGGGCTTGAATTTTCGGCAAGCAATTTGAGAGAAAATGAGGTTTACCCGCAGGAAAACGGCGTGGGCGTTATTTTTGAAGACGGCGTTATGAAGCTTGCGGACAGAAGCGCACTTGCCGGCAGTGTGGCAACATTAAGCGACTGTGTGCGCAATATGTATAAAACCGTCGGCGTTCCGCTTTATGATGCGGTGCGCATGGCTTCGCAGACACCTGCCGAGGTGCTCGGCTTCGGCGGCAGAATAGGCAAAATCGAAAAAGGTTACGATGCCGACCTTGTTTTGTTTGACGGTGACGTGAATATTAAAAAGGTTATTTCAAAAGGTAATGAAGTTTGAAAATGGGGCTGTCACATTTAGTGCAGAGCAAAAAACAGAATAATAAAAGACAACGGCTTTACGGTGAATCAAGCGTTTAATAAACCGTAAAGCCGTTATATTTTATTGGTTTTTGATTTTATATGTTTCTCAAACAGTAATTTTTATTCATCCTTCTGAAAAACAAGAGACATTGTTTCTATATCTCCTGTACCCCTGGTCTCAATAGGCACATACCCTTCAAAAGACCAGCCGTTTTCAATACGCTTTTTAATAATACCTTCCACTGATCCGAATGAGGATTTTATGCCTTTTCCCAATCCATAACCGCTTAATTCTGATTTAACCCTTACAAATTCAACTTTTTTCATTGTCCGCACCTTCCTCGAATTCAGATTAAACAATAAACAAATCAGAGCGCATTATTATATTTCTTTTATATAGTCCGCGCTCGCGTAGCCCTCGTATGTTATTCCGTCTGTGGTGAACTTGATGTGGTACCAGGTACCCGCCTTTTCGAGAATGGTAACGGTATCCCCCTCCCAGATATGTGTTACAATATCGTAATCCGTTCCCGGACCTTTGCGGACATTAAGGTAATCACCCTCAAGATTGTATGCAACACCCTTACGCGTTGTAACCGGCGGCGGTGACGGCGGCGTAACCGCGGCGGTCGCCGTAACCTCGTTGCTTGCGGCTGAAATATGGCGTACACCTGCTGCATCGTAATAATAAGCATAGAGCTTGAATGTTGCCGTTGCACCCTGCGCCATGGAAGCCTTAAACGTAGTTGCCGAGGTCTTTTCCACCATCTCGTAAGCACCGGTAGTCTTTTTATACACATAATACCCCTGTGCACCGTTCACGGCATTCCACGAAAGCGTTACGCTCTTTGTATCGGTGGCGGTGCATTTAAGCGACGGAGAAGTCTTGGGGAATGTTTCTTCAAGATTTGAGCCCGGCATATTCACAAACACCGGAATGGAAAACACCTTTGGTGTATTCATAAGTCCCGCATCTTCATAAGCGTAATATGTATTTGCCGCCTCCGATTCGGGGGCTCTTATATTACCCATATACTCGTGGTAATACAGGCTGCCGCTTTCGGCATTGACATTGAATTTTTGCAGGTAATTTGTGTACTGATACTCGGAAAAGCCCTCGTTGATGTAAAGTGCACCGTAATAGATGCTCTTGTACGGATCGGTCCACGGTCTGCCGTATGTGGTGGAAATCGTAACATACGATTTCGGCATAAAGCCCGTGTAATACTTGCCGCCTACATAAACGCTGACTTTATAGAAATTGCCCTGCGCACTTTCGTAGTAAAGCTCGCACCCCGACGGAGCGGTAACCTTAAGCGCGGAGGTAGTTGATGCGCTTGTATAAAGCGGGGCGGTGGTGCGTGTTTCCATATAGCCGTTCGCCCATTCAAGCCCGTCGCGCGCGCCGGTATAGGCACCTATATTATAGTAATTGTAAATACCGTAAAACGGTGAGTTTTTGCCCGATGCACCTGCCGCCGAAGCCGATTTGCCGCCGACCTCCTGATAAATGCGCGAGGCAAGGTAATATGCGCTCATACCGCTGTCCTGCGCCGCTTTGAAAATGGCTTCGGAATATTTCACATTTTTGCCGTTCTCTTTGTAATAGAGCGTGTTGCCGTCGGCATCAAGATAAGATATATCTGCTTTATACATCCACGAGCCTTTGAGTATCGCTTCAACGCCCTCAATGGTCTGGTATTCGGAGAAAAGAGTGCTTTCAAACATAAACACATACTTTTCATTGAGGAAGTTGCGGGGATCCATATAATACTCCACCGCTTCCTGCGAGGCACTTACCCAGCAGGGCAACTCCTGTATAACGCCGCTGCACCTGCTGCACGAGCACATAAACGAGGATTTTACATTATCCTCAATAAGCTGTTTACTGTGCGGCGACCTTTCGCCCTCAACGGCTTCGGTCCATGTAAGCCCGGTATTGAACGCTTCAAAAGTCCATGTGGGGTATTTAACGTGCAGAGCCCGAAGTGACGGAATATACGATGACGGGAAGCCCTGCGCTTTCATTCTTTCAATAAAATATGTCATATCGCCTTCATTGGCGGCGGTAAAAAGCAAATCGACATCAATAAGGTCTGCGCTGCCGTCGCCGTTATAATCGCAGGCGGCACGCTGCGCCGATGTGCCTTTTGTAATTTTGGAAACTATATTGAATGCAAGGCGCGCATCTTCAACGCTGAAGTAGCCGTCGCCGTTCACATCGCCCTTTACCGCGGCAAAGCACGGCAGCGTGCCGATGCAGATAAACAGTGCAGCAAGCGCGGCGGATGCAGCAGTTTTTAACTTCCTTTTCACAAAATTCACCTCGGAATAACAAATATGTATTGTTTATTGTATCACGGATTTCAGCGTTTTAATTTCTGTTTTGGAAATTTCGTTCCCATTTTCATCCAAACAGTAACCTGACGAAAACAGCGAAAAGCCGCTGAACGCCCCGTTTTTCGTAATAATGGAATATTCATCCTTTAATACGGAAGTATTTTCCGTCCACTCGTTTTTGCCGCTTCCCGCAAATTCATCTGCCTTACCGCACTTGTAAGCGGCAAGTCCGCACACGAGCTTAACATCGCTCCCGCTACACATCCCCGCCCATTTTTCGGCGGTTTTTTCAAACGGCGCGGTTTCGTTTTTAAGCCCGTAATATATCTGCGGAACAATCATATCGGCATAGCCGCCGCTGCACCACTCGGCAACATCTGCAAGGCTTTCGGCAAGGTCTTTTTCGGGTATGCCGCCGGGACTTATACTGAAAATAAGATTTTCATTCTTGCTTTTAATAAATGAATACGCCGATGAAATGAACGCGGACAGAGCCTCGGTGCGCCATTGCCGCACGGGGAGCGTGCCGCCGCCCGCTTTGTATTCATTGTATGCGCCGCACGCGGTCTGCGCTGATTCTGCAGGGTAAAAGTAGTCGTCAAACTGAATACCGGCGATGCGGTAATTATCGCAAAGCTCGGCAATGCCGTCAATCACAAAGCGCTGAACTGCCGCAGAAGCGGGATCGAGCCACACTCCGCTTTCCGTCTTAAAGTAATTATCGTGTACAGAAAGCAACTCACCGACCTTGCCCGAAGCGGGAACGGCACCGTCTGCCGAAACGCGGAAAGGGTTTACCCAGGCATATACGGCGATTCCCTTTTCTTTCGCCTTTTCAATAATAATTTCAAGAGGGTCGTACTGCGGCGGCGCTCCGTCTGCACCGCATATATATTTTGAAACGGGAAACTCCGTTTTAAGGTAGAGCGCATCGCAAAATGCCCTTGTGTGCCAGAAAAGCGTATTTATTCGCAGTTCACCGAGCTTTTCAAGCACGGTATCAACGCGCGTTTCAAACTCCGCTTTACTTTTGCCGCTTACCATATCGCGTATTTCGGTATAAGTTACCCACACCGCGCGTATTTCTTCGCCGCTGTTTTTTTCGCCCGTGCCGTCCTGAATTTCCTCCGTTTCACCGTGAAGCGCATCGGCAAGCGTCTGCGGCAGCGATTTATCGGAAAATATTGCAAATAAACACACCGCCGCAAGCAAAACGGCAATAAAAAGAACAAGCAGTTTTACACTTTCACCCATATAACTCACTCCATTAAAATATCCGTACTAAATAGTACGGATATGCGGTGTGAATTATTCGTTTATCTGCTCCGAATCCACTTCCTGTGTGCCAACGAGCCAATCATCTTCAAGCGTATCGGTGCCGAAAAAATTGTTGTTATATGCCGTGCGAACGGGAAAATACTTCTTCTGCCTGAGCTGTGCGGTGCTCTCGATGCGCTCCGCATCCTGTGTATAAAAGCGGTAAACACATAAGAACATAAAAATATCAACAGTATACTGCAGCACGCACATAAGCTGAAGTACGGTATTTGAGGCGAGCACCGCCGTCATGGTTTTGCTTAAATTCATTGCACCGTATGAAACGGCTGAATAGTAAAAGAATTTGTAAATCTCATACAGAAGCGAAAATGCGAACGCCGCAGCATTTACCGCCGTGAGAAAACGATTGCGGCGGTCGCGCAGAAGATACCAGAACGAAACGGCGCACAGCACAAAGCTGTAAGAAGCCACCACGGTAACGGCGCTTAAAAGATACCTCAAACCGAGTGAACTGCTTGTATATACCGCCGCAACGATTTTATTCTTGGTGTAAAAGAACAGAAATGCCGCTGCGAGCAGAATTTTCAGTATGTGCTCGGCACGTTTGCCGGAGCGTTCAAGGCTGCGCTTATGGCCTACGCCCTCGCCGTTGAAGGCAACATACATAAGCAGAGCCGTAACCACAAGAGTTATTATATAGGTCTTGCTTGCGACCAATGCGGCATAGGGCACCCATGTACCGATATTCGTAAGCACATTGTTTACGAGCAACAGCACGGCAACCGCCGTAAGATATTTTGCCGCCGTGGCAATATAGCCGTTCTTACTCATTACACACTCCGCACATCATCATATAATACCGGTGGCTACTTTAAGGATTATCGAAACATCCTCAAGGTCAAGCATACCGTTTTGATTCACATCAAGAAGCTTTGTTTTTGCATCGGAATAACCCGATGAAATCTTTGCCACAACGCGCAGCACCGCCTTGGCATCTGCCGTGGTGATTTTGCCGTCGCCGTTGGCATCGCCGTAACCTTTTACCGCACTGCCGTTTTCTTTTACCTCAACGCCGTAAAGCGCGCCGTATAAAGCCGCCGCGGGACTGCCCGTGCTTATTATTTCAATATTGTGCGAAAACTCGGTACTGTTTGAGTCGCGCAGAGCGAAAGCGTACCTGCCGATTTCGCTGACAGCCGGCGTAATAGTTACGGTTTTGAGCGCGTGGCAATCCTCGAAGGCGTAAGGGCCTATACAGATATCGCCGCTTGACGGGAATGTTACGGTTTCAAGCGCATCGCAGCCCTTGAATGCACTGTTGCCGATTCTCTTTAACGATGCGGGGAATGATACCGCAGTAAGCGCGATGCAGTCCGAAAACGCGTAATCGCCTATTTCTTCAAGTACGGGCGAGAAAGTAACGCGTTCAAGATAATTGCATTTTGAAAAAGCTCTTACGCCGATGGTTTTAAGCTTATTGCCGCAGTTGACCGAGGTAATTCGCTTGCAGCCGTAAAATGAATATGCACCGACACTTTCGACATTTTTAAGGTTGATGCCCGTAAGCTCAACACAGGTATTAAAGGCGTAATCGCCTATTATTTTAACGTTGTCGCCGAGCACTGCCGTGGTAATATGCTGGCAGTTATAAAATGCATAGCTTTCGATTTCGGTAACGGTCGACGGGATCCTTACGGTTTGCAGAGCATTTTTGGAGCGGAACGCGCCCGAGCCGATTTTTGTAACGGTGAGACCGCCGAGTGTTTCGGGAATGTTAAGCACGGTATCGCTGAATTTAACGGTACCCGTAACGGTGGCGGTACCGTTGCCGTTATCGGTATAAGTAAGCCCCGTGGCAGAGTCGGTTGCGGCTGCCGAAGCAGTCAGCGTGAGCGCCGCTGCAAGCAGCAGGCAAATAATCAGCGTGAACGATTTTTTCATTATACGGCACCTCCCGAAAACAGTATCGAGCAGGCTATGAACATCTGCCCGAAATAATACAGATAAGCGTTTATAAGCGAATTTCTGCGGGTATTTTTACCGCCGAAGAACATCATAAGTATTACTGCATCGCTGAACACGAAGCCGAGCTCGCCCATAATGACCGAAAAGCTCAGGCTCTGCATATCGCCTATGCCCGAAGTCTGCGCGAGCACGCCGAGGTGTACGGCTTTGACCGCGCCCGCAAAAATCAATGCGCCGTAAATAATTACGGGTATTTTCATTTTGCCGATTTCTTTGAGCTTGCCCGAGAAAACGAAAACGGCAAGCAGCACAACAAGCACGGCCTCGGCAATAATATCGTATCTGTCGAAATAAGCAACGCCGAAATCGGTGAGCAGCTTTTGTGAAAAAGCTACGCAGCCGCAGCATTTTGCAGCTGCAAAAAATGCCATACCTGCAGGCAGCGCAAAATTCTTTTCCGTATTAAGCAGCAAATCACCGAGCAGGCAAAGAACCATTTCAGCACAAATAAACATAAAGTAACGGGAATTGAAGCTGCTTTTTATTGATGCGGCAAGCACCGCATCGGCAACAAACAGAAGCGAACAAAGCATTTTATAGGGCAGCGCTTTCTGCTTGCCCTTTACGCCCTCGCTCATTATATACCACGAAGCCGAAAAGAGCTGAACGATGAAAGTCAACCCGATCAGTATAAGATAAAGCATTACACAGTACTCCGATTTTCAAATTATAGTCAGTATACCACAAACACCGTTCAAATTCAAGACGCGCAAATAATATGCAGAATAATGCATATTTTTACACAAAACGCGCGTTTATATGTATATTTTTAAGATTTTTCAAAATTCGTCGCAAAATAATTGCATATTTTGTGAATGTTTTTTCATTTTACTATTGCATTTTTTGAAACCACGGTATATAATGGGCAACGTCGAAAGCGAAAATCAGCATTCGTTTCCAAACAAATTTTTCAAAAAGAGGTATTTTTTATGAAAAAGTTTCTTAAAGTAACGGCAATCGTTCTCGTTATTGCTCTTGTAGGTATTTTCGCAGCCTGCGGCGGCAATGAAACCCCAAACAATACCCCCTCAGCATCCGACACCGAGACCACTGCTCCCACTGCGGAAAAGAATGAAGGCGAGCTCATAATGGGCACCAACGCAGCATTCCCTCCCTATGAGTTTGTTGCAGACGACGGCAGCTACACCGGTATCGACGTTGAAATCGCTACCGCTATCGCCGAAAAGCTCGGCAAAAAGCTCGTTGTTAAGGATATGGAATTCGACTCACTCATCAGTGCGGTTGAAAACGGCGTTGTAGACATTGTTCTCGCAGGCCTTACCGTTAACGAAGAGCGTCTTGAAAAAGTCAACTTCTCAACCTCTTACGCTAAAGGCGTTCAGGTTATCATCGTTAAAGACGGCAGCGACATCGCTGATGTTGACGGTCTCGAGGGCAAGGTTATCGGCGTTCAGGCAGGCACCACCGGCGACATCTACTGCACCGACGATTTCGGTCAGGAAAATGTTAAGCAGTTTGCAAACGGCAGCCTTGCTGTTCAGGCTCTCCTCAACGATCAGGTTGAATGTGTTGTTATAGACAACGAGCCCGCAAAGGCATTCGTAGCAGCCAACGATGGTCTTAAGATCCTCGACACCGAATATGCAAACGAAGATTATGCAGCAGCTATCGCCAAAGGCAACACCGAACTTCTTGAAAGCTTCAACGCTGCTCTTGCAGAGCTCACCGAGGACGGCACTGTTGATGCTATCATCGGCAAATATATCAAAACCGACGCTGAATAATTTAATCCCTTAAAATCTTTTTGACAAGGAGCGGCGAAAACCGCCCCTTGTCTTTGCTATGAAAGACGGTGTATTATGTCATTTCTGACCTTTGCCAAATGGATTGATACGGCTCCCGCGTGGATTGTTTCACTCCCCGAAGGCTTGCAAAAGCTGCTTTTTCAGCTTTACCAGACTTTTATATTTGCAGACCGTTGGAAATTCTTTGTAAACGGTTTGAAAATCACACTGATAGTAACAGTGGGCGCACTTGCGCTCGGCGTTATCATCGGTATGATTTTGGCGGTTATTCGCGTTGCGAACGACAGCTACACTGCCACCAAGCCCCCTATCCCGATAAGAATTGCCAACAGGCTCGCGAAGCTTTACCTCACCGTTATACGCGGTACGCCTATGATGGTGCAGCTTCTTATTATGGGCTTTGTAATACTTGTACCCAAAACCGATACCCAGTGTGTCCTTTGCGGTATCATTACCCTCGGAATAAACTCCGGCGCCTATGTTGCCGAAATCGTAAGGTCGGGTCTTATGTCCATCGACAGAGGCCAGACCGAAGCCGGCAGAAGCCTCGGCCTGAGCTACCTGAAAACAATGTGGCACATAGTTATTCCGCAGGCAATTAAGAATATTCTTCCTGCCCTCGGCAATGAAATGATTACACTGTTAAAGGATACCTCACTTGTATCCGTAATTGCGCTGCGCGATGTTACAAAGCAGGCGCAGAACATTCAGGCTATAACCTATAATGCACTTGTACCCTACATAAGCCTTGCGGTTATTTACCTGGTGCTTGTTCTCGCCCTTGAAAAACTGCTTAGTATTTTTGAAAAGAGGTTGAGAAAGAGTGACCACTGATAACAACACCGTAATCAAGGTCGAAGACCTTCACAAGTCCTTTGGTGATCATCACGTTCTCAAAGGTATTACAACCGAAATCAAGCGCGGCGAGGTTGTTGTTATTATCGGCGCTTCCGGCTCCGGTAAATCAACCTTTTTAAGATGCCTCAACTGTCTTGAAGACCCTACGGGCGGCAATATTTATTTTGACGGTGTCAACATTGCCGATGTTACGGTGGATATAAACGTTCACCGTCAGAAAATGGGAATGGTTTTTCAGCATTTCAACCTTTTCAACAACAAAACGGTTATTGAAAACCTGATGCTCGCCCCCGTTGAAATGCAGAAAAAGAAAATGAAACAGCTCAAAAAGCAAAAGCTTTTTAAGCACACAGAACCCGATGAGCCCATAAAGTCCACCGAACAAATCAAAAAAGAGGCTCGCGAAAACGCAATGCAGCTTCTTGAAAGAATCGGCCTGCAGGATAAAGCCGATGTTTACCCCTCCACACTTTCGGGCGGTCAGAAGCAGCGTGTGGCAATAGTCAGAAGCCTCGCTATGAATCCCGACGTTATTCTGTTTGACGAGCCCACCTCCGCACTTGACCCCGAAATGGTCGGTGAAGTGCTTGACCTTATGAAAGAGCTTGCCGACGAGGGTATGACAATGGTCGTGGTAACACACGAAATGGGTTTTGCCAAGGAAGTCGGCTCGCGCGTGCTGTTCTTTGATAACGGCATTATAGAGGAAGAAGGTTCCCCGCGCGAAGTGTTCGGCTCGCCCAAGAGCGAGAGACTGCAGGGATTTTTGAGCAAAGTTCTCGTATAAAAAAGTGCAGAACGGAATTATTTATGCCGCATCAAAACGCGTTTTGATGCGGCATATTTTTCATACCTACTTCGTTACTATAAACGCATCGAAGCCTGCTTTTTTGAGTTTTTCAACATAGGCCTCGGCGTTTTCTTTTATGCTGAAAGCGCCTGCCTGAACCACATAAAGCGGCTTTTTGGCGGTCGATTTCGTTTCGGTCTTTGCCGAAGCGGCGGAAGCCATAACAGCGGGCTTCACGCCGTAGTAATCGCATATACCCTGCGCTATGGCTTCGCCTATCTGCTTTGTGTTTTTTCTTATAAAATCAGAACCCTTTGCCGTATCGTGGAACTCGCACTCGCAGTAAACGGTCATACCCTTTGCGGAATTGCACTCGTAAAACTCCGGCATGGCAATAAGCCTTTCGGCAGAGCTGCCGGGTGTAAGCGGTCCGAGACGGTCAAGCACCGCCTGACCGATTTTTTTCTGTTCGCCCGATACATCGTAAAGAAGTATCTGTGTGCCGCCCGTAACATTGTGCGCGGCGGTGGCGTTTGTGTGAATAGCCACATGAACATCGGCGCCGAAAGCATTGCTTTCCTTTACGCGTTCGTACATATCGTCGTTATATGTGCATTTCACATCAAAGCCGTTGTTTTTAAGGTATGCAACACACGCCTTTGCAATAAGGTGGCACTGTTCTTTTTCGTTCGTGCCGCCCGTGGCGTATAAGTTGGCATACTGATTGCTCGGTGAAACATAGATTTTTTTACTCATTGCCTTCATTCTCCTTTTCAAATAAACGCGCATCGCATTCGGTGCAGTAGGTCATTGCTCTTTCGCTGTCGCCGAAGCCCTCGGTGGTGGGGTCTGTGAGCACGCCTATAAATGCAAGAATATTTATAAGCAGTCCCAGTGCCTCAATGATTTCGCTTTGCGATACTCCGGGCACCACCTTAAACAGCGCAAGCACATGGTAAACGAACGCCACTGCAAGAGCGCTTGCGCCCGTGATGAATGTTTTGTTTTTAAGCCTTGCTTTAATATTTATTTTCATTTTGTTCACCCTGATATACTATGCCGAAGCAATATTTTTTGCCATCAATCACGGGCGGAAAATTCCATATCGGAAACACGCTCGCCGACTGATTTTATTTTTTCATCAAGCACCTTTATATTGCTTTCCGCCTTATACATTCTTTCTATAAGGTTATTGTGTCTGTCCACCTTGGCTTCAAGCTGCGAGATGCGGTAATTTGAAAGCTTTGTGTTAACGGCAATACCCACCACGGCACCAATGCCGCTGCCCGCAAGTGAAATAAGGGCGCAAATTATTTCGTTACTCATGCCGCGCCTCACTTTGCATACTTTTTATACATTGCCGAAAGGTACTTTGAATACACACCGTATTTACTTCTTGCGGTTTGATTGCGGGAGAATTCATTTTCGGTCATTATTCCGCTGTAACCGGTACGCAGGCAGAATTCCGAATACGAAGTCGGCAGCGACTGTTCGGTACTGCTGCTTTTACTTGATTTTGACGAGCTCGATTTGGAAGAAGACGAGCCGCCCGAAGAAGATGAAGCATTAAGCTTTGCAAGAGCAAGCGAATACTCGCGGTCCTTGTTCTGCTGCTCGCGCAGAGCCTCGCTCTGTTTGAAAGCCGCTTCCCTCTCGGCTTTTGCTTTCTGAAATTCAAATTCACGCTGTTCCTGCTCGCGTTTGAGTCTGTCGCTTTCAACCTTATAGTTGTAGTCGCGCTCATCCTGCTCGCGGTCAAGTCTGTCGGAATCGACCTTAAGATTATAATCTCTGTCATCCTCCCACGAATTGAGCTCGGTAACGAACGCCTTGTACTCATCATCCGTCATCGCGGAAATCTTTTTGAAAAGGTAATCACCGTCATCGTAATAAGATTTAAGGCTTTCAAGGTATTTTTTATAATCGTCGCCGTCAAGCTCGCGCAAAAGCTCAATGTCCTCGATAAAGCCCTCGCCCTCGTCCTTATACGCCTGCAAAGCACGGTCATAAAGCTTGAGCGCAACATCGTTAAGTCCGCTCAAATACTCATCGTAAGCCTCACTGCCTGCCGTCTGGGCGTAGGTATTTGCATAGCCGCCCGTAAGTGCGCTTGCCTGCCCCACGGTATCCATCATGGCTTTTCTGCCGTTTTTCATATATTGGTCGCGGTACTGCCTGTAAAGCGGGTCGGCGTTCATATTGTAAGTAAACTTTTTGCGGTTCACCACATTGCCGAGCAGCTCGTTGATTCTGTCGGAATAGCCGCTTGAATATTCGGCGGGCTTTGAGTTTTCCCACTCCGAAAGCTTTTTTTCGGCAGACAGAAGCTCTGCACTTTTTGTGTATTCGGGGCGCTCGGTAAAGCTTACGCCGAGCCGCGCAAGCGTTGCCGAATCGGCAACGCCGTTTACCGAAAGCCCGGTTCTGCGCTGATATTCCTTGACCGCCGCCTGCGTTGACGCGCCGTATGAGCCGTCAACCGAAATATCGTACCCTTTGTCGTAAAGGGTTTTCTGTAATTTCTTAACATCCGCTCCCTTGGAGCCGTATGATAAATTTCCTGCCATTATATTCCTCCGTTCATCCAAAAGCCGTTAATATAAATTGCCACGCCCTCGGCGAGATTTCTGTCGGAAAACACGGTAAGCACGCCGTTCGATGTCACATGCCCCACAACCCTTGCGGTCAGAGTATTGTTTGCCGCCGCATTTATTACAGTGAGTGATGCCGGTCGCGGCGGACCGAATGTGCCGAGGCGCACTATTGTATCGGGCGCAATTCCTGCGGAAACCACTATTCTGCCGCTTACGAACACAAGACCGAGACATTTGAAATATTTAAGCTGAACATCCGCTTCGGATATGCCGCTTTCCGCCGTGAACGTCGGCGGCGTATCGGTAACAAGACTACCGAGAACATTCAGATCATAGCAGACCTTAAGCTCATTGTCGCGCTCCGAATAGCCGCCGAACGAAGCCCCCTTGCCGCCGCGCCGTATGTTGAACGGCACATAAGCGCCCGCAAGAAGCCTGCTCACCGTAAACGGCACGGAAGTAAATGTATCGGTTATTGAAACCTCGATATCGTACGAAGATGCAAGATCCGTAAAGCCGCTTAATATGAGCGTTGCCGCCGCCGCGTATGTTGAGGTCGTGCCCTCTGTTTCGCCCGATTTTCTGCGTTTGACGGTAAGTGTGGCGGTGTTCTGCGAATTAACAGAGCTGAAATTTGTTACGAGCTTCACCTTGGCGTATGTACCGCTTGCATTTACGGTACCGTCGGAGGTACACCTTGAAACCGATGTTATGCTGACACTCGGCGGAATGTAATTGTAAACGGTAATGTTCTGTGTGCGGGCGCGCACCATATTGCGGCTGTCGGTAACTCTTACAAATACCTCAAGTGAGCCGTTCGTATTAAGCGGAAATGTTGCGGGAACGGCGGTCTTTGTGCTGCCGCCGAGCGTTACGCTTACCGATTTAACCGATGCACCGTATTTGAGCGAAACATTTTCAAGCTCGACTTTGAGTCTGCTTATGCCTTTTACATAACCGCTTATGCCGCTCGGCAGGCTGCCCGTATCGGTGAGTTTAACAGAAAAATCGGGTATGAAGTCATTAGTATCCGGCACAACAACCCGCAGCGTGCCGCCGGATTTGCCCACGAGCGTACTGCCCTTGTATGTTTCAAGCGTAACGGTTGCCGTAAAAGCGGAAACATTTGTAAAAGATGAAAACCATGATGCCGGAATACTGAAAGAAGCCGACGCCACGCCCGCCGCCGCGCTCACCGAGCCGGAATGCGAGCCTGCGCTGTATTTCACAATGTGAGAAAACGTTGTTGACTTTGCGCTGATGCTGACGGTCACGCTTTGAGCGGGATTTACCCTTGAAGCCGAAAGCGTGAATGAAGATGCACGCGGAATATCGGTGCATTTATACGATGCGCTTACCGTGCCTCCGCGAAGATCTGCGCCGCTCATTGTGAAACTGCCGGAAACAGCGACCGAAAGCGCGCCCTCGGAATTATGCTGAACATTGCCCGTCCACGATGCGAGAACGGCGATGGCTCCGCTGCGGGTATCTATTGTTATATTGCCGCTTACACGGCTTACGCCGCCGACGGAAAGCAAGACTGTATTTTCGTCTTCGTAAAGGTTATAAGCCGAAGCCGCATAGCCGTCATTTCTTTTCAGCTTTAACGCGACCGTTATATTTGACGTGTTGTTTGCAACGCTTTGAGAATTTTGTGTTACCTCAAGCCACAGATCGTATTTACTGCCCGTGGTGCCCGTACAGGTACCGAAATATTTAGTTGCCATCGCTCCACCTCACTTCAAGTCCGTTCGATGTAACATCAAACATAAAATAGCCGTCCGTACTGTTGCCCAGGCGCAGGTAATCGAGCACCTCGGCGCGTGTAATATATAGATTTGTGCCGGATATATAGGCGACCTCAACATCACCCTGCCTGAATGAAAGACGGTCGTTTGTGAAGCGCGCCTTTATGTTGCTGTCGCTCCTGCCTATCTCTATGCCGTAAACTCCGCTTTCAAGCTCACCGCGCCTTATATACACATCAAGCTCCGAAACATACTCATTCACCCTGCCGCCGAGAGTGGATAAATCATCGCTGACAAGTGCAAGCGATGAATTGTAGTTTTCGGTTATGCCGCTTACGGTCTGCGTTACGGTTGACGCCATTCTTTCCTCAAGCTCGGCTAAATCGCTTTTTGAAGAAAACACATTTTCAAGCCGTGAGGTTACCGAATCCGCCTGAACGGCGAATTCGGCGTTTACATTCTGCCTGAATGTTTCAAGCTCGGTTTCCACGGCTTCGGTATTTTCGGCATTTAAGAGTATTGCATCATCGTGCAGGTCAAGGCGCGTTTCGGCACTGCTTCTGAATGAGCCGAAATCCGACTGCGCCGTGTATTGCGATGATACGGTCGAAAGTATTTCCTGCTCGCTTTCGGTTATGGCGGAGGTGTACTCCTGCTCGATTTCCGTTGCGGTGCGTATAATATCGTTTTTCAGCTCAACAAATCTCGCAAAGCTCTTTTCTTTCAGCTTTTTTACAAAAGCCGCCTGCGAATCGCTCTGCTCTCTTGCTTCGTCAAATCTTGTTGTAAGCTCCCTCACATCCTCGCGTGAAAGCGCCACCGAAAGTGATTCGGTCAGTTCAAAAAGATAGTTTTTCAGCCTGCAGAATTTTTCGTTCACAGACTCGGTTTCCGAGGTGATATCGGGAAGATTCACATTAAGGTCATACATTCAGTTCGCTGCCCCTTTCGAGCTTTGCGCCGATACTCATAAGCCGCACCTTACCCGTGCCGCTGAATTTCAGGCGCAGATGGTCGCACCTGCGGGCGCTTACGGGCACATTTACGGAGCCGGTCTTTGTAAAAATATAAGAATATTTTTTCACCCATTCGCCGCTGCTGTCATACTCAAAAAATATTTCGACAGATGCTCCCTGCTCGCCCGTAAACCTGAAAGTGAAGCCCGTGTAATACTTGCTTTCGGGGAATGAAAGCCCCCACACACCCGTCTGTGCCGACCACTCCGTTACGGATTCGCTGTTGAAGCCCGCAAGCTCTGCGGTAAAGTTGCCGTACATATTTTCGCCGTCGGCAAGGTAGAGGCGTTTCGTTTCGCCGTTATCCGCAATAAAATACAGATTACAGTTGTGTGCCGCAAATTCCTTAACATCAGTATTGTCCTCCTTGTGCCAGAGGCGCCTTTCGGTATCGTAAACAAAAAGATGACGAACGCCGTTTTTGTCGGACATACAGATATAAAGTTTATCGCGCAGCGCACCGCTTACGGCATTCGTGTAATACTCGTTTCCGAGCTCCTTTGAAATATTCACGGGTATGCCGCCCTCGTATGAGCAAACACCGTTCGGCGATTTGTAATAAAGGCTTTCGTTCACACATATAAGTGAGCGCTCACTCCCCTTCTGCACGCCGCGCAGATATGAGCAAAGCACCGTAAACGGCGGGTTTGAGCCGTAAATCTTATGCAGGCAGTTTTCTTTGAAAAACAGAATGTACCCTCTGTACGGCACGGCTCCGGTAAACTCGCCGTCGGAGCCGACGCTGACCGCATAACTGTCGGTGGAAATGCCCATAAAGCAATTCCAGTTCTTCGGGTCACCGAGCTTGCTCGCGTAAATCTCGTTGTGTTCCGATGAGCAGCCCCACAGTCTGTTGCCGCTTTCACACACAAAATCCATATCCGGCACCGTTCTTTCAACGGTAACTGCGGTGTTCTGCGTAACCGAGCCGTTCACAATACCCGTAAATGTAATATAATCTTCGCCGCGGTCAAGCAGAACATGGCTGCCGTTGAGGTCGCAGCAGGTAAGTCCGCTTATGCTGACGCCGTCATACGCCGCAAAATTGCCGCCTATGCCGGTTGCGCATATGCGCACGCTCGTTGCGGCAAGCTCATCCCACAAGCCGAGTGTTTCGCTGAAGCAGCGCAGCACGGCGGGCGTTACGGATGTATCCACCCACAATGCGCCGTCTGCGGGTTCTGACGGCTCTGCCGCCGCAACGGTGTAGCCGGAATACAGCGAGCCATCTGCGGCGCAGAGCGAAGCGGTAACCGTTCCGGCGGTGGTGAAGCTTGCTTCAAGGCTGCCGTAATCGGTCAGGTCGTTTGTGTTGACATACAGTTTATCGGGAAATATGACGAGGTAAGCGCCCATTGAAACGAGCCTGCGCGGCTCGGTGAGCGGCGGCAGATTTATTCCGTTGACCGCGCTGCCGCCGTAATACAGCTTGCCGGATTTTATATAACCGATTTTCGATTTTGAAAACAGACCGTGCAGATCCGTACCGGAAACATTGAAAATGCAGCGTTTATTGCGCGGTGAAAGCAGCGGATAATAATCCGAGGTCATATTCTTCATATCGGCAAACGCGCTTTCGGGTATTACCGTTCTTTTGTCGATACCGCCGAACGAGGTCATGGCGCCGTGCTCCCCCGGCAGATTGTTCAGGTAAGGCTTATACATAGATATCGCCCGCCTTTATTTTTGCCGGATCGGGTTTGAGAGCCGTGCGGCTGACGAAATTCGCCATTTCATACCACGCCTTGTTGAAAAGCGATGCCGAATTGTTGAACCGTGCCGATTCACCGTTGAGTTCATCGTATTTCATAAGAAGGTAAAGAACATAAATGTCGCAGTAACCCTCCGGCGCAAGAAGCTGCGCCGCACTGTCGGAATATTCGGCATAAGTTCTTTTATCGGCGGGTGCGTAGTCGCTCAAAAGCTCCGAAAACACCCTTTTGTCAAGCTCGGTTATCCACTCTGTTTTTGTACTGTCTGAAATATCGTTGTGCCGCAGCGCATCGAACGCCGAAATTGCCTTTGCAGTTGTCACGGTATCCCTCCTCAGACGGATACATTTTCATCAATGAACATTGCGGATTCGGAAGCCATTTTTTCGCTGTTTGCAAGCACCTCCGCAAAGCGTTCGGGTATTTCGACGGTCTTGCCGGTCTGCACAAGCAGCCTTTCGCCGTTGACCGCAACGAAACGCTGGGTATCCGTTCTGTTCTGTTTGGGTATGAAAACGCTGACGGTTTTCTCCTTAACTGTTTTCTTTTTTACTGCCATATATGTTCCTTTCCGCCGCCGCGAATCAACGCGGCGGCTTTTGTGTTATTGATTTCAGTTGGCTTTTGCGGTGTCGCTGAAGGTGGAGCCGCTTTCAACTCGCACCATATATTCCTCAACAAGTCGCTTTGCAGCCTTAAAGCCCTTCCAGCCCACAGAGCTGCGCTGGTTAAGGGGGTCATCGCCGAAGCCGCGCTGCTTGACGATGTGCTCGATGCCGCCGCCTGCAATGCTTGTAACGCCGTATGCATCGCCGCCGAGAATAAGCGTTGCGAATACCGCGCAATCGTTTGCGCCGCCGCCTGCGGGGTAAATAACATTATCCTTTGCGCCGTCGGTTGTTGAAATACTGTCGTCATCATCACCGACGGTAACGGTCGCAGAGCCCGCAGTACCTGCTGTTGCACTCTTAACAGTGTACTTTTTGCCGCAGAGGTAAACCTCTCTGCCTGCGAGTGCGGCTGCATCGTCGGAGGTAAGAGTTTCGCTCACCTTAACGGTTTTGCCGGAGCTTTCGAGAGTTTCGGCAATAGTGAGCTTTGAAACGCCGTCGGCAAAGGGCTCGCCCTTAAAGATTTTAGCCTCGGTGCTTTCAACGAAGCGAACGCCGCCCAGGCAGCCGATCTCTCCGTTGAGAATGTTTTCGGGAGTGGTGTACTTCTGAACATCAAGCCACTGATTACCCGCTTCCTGCATAAGGTCATAGGCAACATAGGGGTGAATGATACCCACATAGTAGCCGTCGATTTTAGGAGCGTTCATAGCTTTGAGTTCGGCTGCCGCTTTGAAAACATCCTTTACGCGCAGAAGTGCAGAGGAATCGAGTGCGGCTCTTGAGGTTACGGGAGTTTCGGTGCTGCCCGAAACAGTGGGGCAGTACATAACATTGGTGCCGCCCACAAGCTCGTTTCTGACAATGGTGTCCATAGTTGCGCCCGCCTGCGCGGCAAGCTGCTTTGTAGCCTCAACAATGGTATTGTCAACAGAGGTGAGCTCAAGGAAATCGCTCTGCTCAATATAATCGCCGTACTGCTCAACATTTGCACTTACCGCGGTAACGTCGAGCTTATTGCCTGCGGGAGTTACGCCCTCAACAAGCGGCTTGCTGATTTTGGGGAGTGCGGAAAACTTTCTGAACTCGATGATTCTGCCGCCGTTTTTGGGTATGTCGCGCTTCTGACCGAACTGATCGTGAACAAGGTAGGGTGAAGCGAGAGTGATAAGCGTCTTATCGTAAAAGGTTTTCATTTCGGCGGAAAGATTATTGCCGCTTGAATTTGAAACCGTGGTATTTACGACCTCGGCAAAAAGCTGAAGGTCGAATTTGATATTATTGATTGCCATAAATTCCTTTCCGAACAGAGTCAGAACGATATACTGGCTCCGTTCTCAACCTGTTTGAGTATTTTCAGAATATCTCCGGAGGTAAGCGACTCGACACTTTTTGAGGTAACAACGGCGTTTTCGGAGCCCACGGAATTTTCAAGCGGACGCCTGCCCTTTGCCTCGATATTGCGCACCACCTGCTCGCGCACAACGCCCGCGGTGTATGCCATGGCGCCGCCGAGAATTTCGTCGCGATGCACGGTTTCATAGGCATCGCGCACGCTCACGCCGCCGAGCAGCAATCGCGAAAATGCGCTTTCGGCAGAAAGCTCCCTGCGCAAATCAAAATCGGGGTAAAGCTCTTTAAGCCTTTCGGACTGCTCCGCCCAGCTCGAAATATCGCGGCGAAAGCTTTCGGGTATTTCATCGCCCGTAAATTCATTCTGCGGCTGAACATCCTCTTTTACCGCGGGTATTTCCCGCGTTTTTTCAAGAAGAAGCCCGCGAAGCTTTTCCTCATCGCCTTTTTCAAGTCCGTTTTCGCCCAGAAGTTCATCAACAATGGGTGAAACGGTGTCTCTGTACGCTTCAAGTGTTTTATACTCCTTAAAGCGCTTGTCGATTATCGCCTGTGTTCTTTTGGCAAACTGCTCTTTGAATTTGCTTTTTATAAGCTCGTCAAATTCAGTGTCCGCATCTGCCGCGGCACCCGTTTCCGATTCGGCGTCAACCGGTAATTCAGCGCCCGTTTGTGCGCCCGTGCTTTCTGCGCCCTCCGAAGCAAAAAGCTGAAGCGCGATTAAGTACCGTTTTTTGTTTTTCATAAAATTTTCCTTTCTTCATCGTCTTTGCGAAGTGTCATATATTAACCCGTGCGGCCGACACGGGGAATACACTATTCTGTTTTCACATATTCCGGGTACTCGTCCGCCACGGCGTAAAGTCCCGTTAAAACCGTATCGGCTATTATGCCGATTTTTTCTTCGTTGTCGCCGAGCGCGTGTGCTTCGATGCAGAAATACCCGTCGCGCACCACACGGCGTTTAAGCCTGACATTACCCTGCGCTTCCTCATCGTCAAGGCAGTTGAGTAATGTGAACGCCAGCGCGGAAACGGCGGCGCAGACAATATCCTCGCCCTTTACGCCGCAGCCGGCATGACCTTCTATTATAAGAAGATGCCCGTCATAATACCTGCGGCTGCATATACTTATCACACCGCACCGACTCCCCCGCTGAGCTTTGCTTCGAGCGCCGCCTTGCCCTCAAAATCCATCATACTTATGGTGAGCAGTGCCTGCTCGCGCAGCTCCGGCGAGAAAAGTCCTGCGCCGTAAAGCTGCAATGCAAGCTCATTCTGACTTATTTTGGAAAACGGACTTGCTTTTTCCGCGCTTACCTTTATATCGAAAACAGGCTTGCGCATACCGAGTTCAAGCCCGAAAATGCTCTGCTGATCTTCATTGAGGAGCGTTGTGTTATCGTATGAAACAAAGCTTTCTTCGCCATTCGCGCCGATCACCCTGAAAAAGCGCGGCTCATCATAGAACTGCCTTATAAGCTCGATAACAAGCATATTAAGCTCGGAAAACGCTCTGTAACCGCCGCGCACCATATCGCGCGTAAGCTTGCTGCCTGCCTCCTGCAATGCCGCAATCGCCGATGCCGCCGTAACGCCGCTTGAGACGCCGCCCTGCGAAAAATCGCGGTTGCCGCTTGTTTCCTTAAGCTCGTCGATTTTACTGTTGAGTATGCCGAGCATACCCTCCGGCAGCGATGAAAAGCGTATTTCGCGAATACTGTCCTCACCGAGATTTGAGCCTGCGACATGAACGAAGTTATTGGTCCAGTCGGCAAACTCCTGCTCGTTGACCGCACCCGAGGTGTTTATGAAAAAACGAGGATTGGAAGCCATGGCGGCATTTTTGACCATCGCGTTGCCGAGCACATCTATCTGCTGCTGGGCATCCTTCATAATATCAATGTAACCGAAGCCGCAGGGAGTGCCCTCCTCAACAAACAAAGTGTCGAACACGAACGGGTATCTGCCGTGATCGTAAAAGCCTCGTTCGCAGTATTCGGCATCGTTTTCGGAAGCATACAGCAGCACGCCGTTGCAGAATTTGCAGTATTGCAGAATTTCCACTCCGTTGCGGTACTGCTTGTAGTACCAGTCAACAACGGGAGTTTTGTCGGATGTGTCAACGGTATCGTCGTACACATATTTCGCAACGTCGCACATACCGCCGCCGAGCCTGCCTTTAAGCTGCGGGTAAAGCGATACAAGCGTATCATTATCGGTAAGCTCTATATGGAATACATTTTTACTTTTCTGAATATCCTTTACGCCCGGCTCCCAGAAAAGATTGAGAATATCTATCTGTTTAAGCTCGATATCGCCCATACCGTTTGCTCTTAAAGGATTCCAGAATGCGCCGTAGACTGCCGTGCCCGCTTTGAGTTTATACCACCAGGCATCGTTATACAGCTTTTCAAAGCCGTTGCGCTCAAATATTACGGGAAGTATCTGCGTAAGTATATCCGCCGCGGGCTTGTCGCTCTGCTCGCGCGGCAGGCAGCACACCGCAGGGTAATTATCCATGGCATCGGCGTGCTTGTTGGCAATGGAATTGAAAAGCCACGCCGAAGACGGCTCGTTGTCGCCCTTTTCATTTTTGCGGTATCTGAGCTTGAACCATTGCTCGTTGTCGATTATTCTTTTGTCGAGATTTGATTTGCCGGCACGGTATTTTTTAAGAATATCCGTTGCTTTTTCAACATCCTGCCCGTCAATTATACTGACGGCTTCGGCTTCGGGCATTTCATCGGTGTTTTTAATAAACTTTTTTATTTTCAAAATATTCCTCCTGAAAGCTCCAACGGATCGTCGGAGAGTGTAGCTCTTGTGTGTTTATATACCGGAGCAATGGGCCGCGCCATACACATATAGCGCACCTCGTCGGCAATGTGGTCCTCGCCCGTGGTATCAAGGTCTTCGGGGTCTGTGGTGCTGAAGCGAAGCTCCGGCACCGTTCTTATAAAGCCGCGGCAATTTGAAAATACATACATCATCGGCACGCCGTTTTCATCGAAACTCATACGGTAATGCACCTGCATCCAGCCGGGTATGCGCTTATTGTCGCCCTTGGTGAAAAATATGCCGTGGCGGTCTGCCGACTCAATGATAGCCTCGCCCCTCGAGGCATCCCATATAGACGGGTCGGCAACGCCGAGTATCCTTTTGCCGCGCAGCCAGCGGTGCTCCTTTTCTATGCGCGAAATCTCCGCAAAAATTTTATCAGGCGGCCATTTTACGCCCTCATTCGGCGTTTTTGTGCAGCCGTAAAGCTCGAGTATCCTGTAAAGTCTGCCGTCAAAATCGACCGCCCACCACGCACACGAAAACGGCTTTGCATAGCCGAAGTCAAAGGAACGGTAAATTGTCCATTCAGGCGGAATGTCAAACGGCTCGATAACGTGCGTGAATTTTCCGTCGCGGTAATTGTCCCTGACATCGCGGAACTCCTCAAAAAACTGACCGTCAAAAATATCCCAGTTACCGAAGCGGTGAGCCTGACGGAGCTTTTCGGGGAGTGCATCGAGCACCTTTACATATTCGGGATTGGTGCGCATAAGTACTGTGTTGTCATCAACGGTGGCGGGTATGTAATCAAAATCCTCCGGATCCTCGTTTGCTTCATAGCGTCCCTTTACGAAAAGCCGTTTGAACCAGTTATGCCCCACGCCGCCCGGGTTGCCCGTAAAATACATACGCGGCTTGAAATCGGTACGCGTTGTTCTGTTGCAGGTCATTAAAAACTGCACCTGCGCAAACGTGAAGTGAGTACACTCCTCCACGCCGACCACATCGTATTCCTGCCCCTGATACTGATAAATATCGGCTTCGGCATCGCAGTAGCCGAGTCGTATGCGCGAGCCGTTCGGAAAAATGAACGCGCGCTCATCTTTTTTATATTTGGCGATTCCGTTAAGCTGTTCAAGCATCGGCAAAAGATGATTTTCACGCAGCTCCGGCAGAGTTTTGCGCAGAAGCAGCAGCTTCAGATTCGGGTATTCAAGCGCAAGTAAAATAAATTTTGTGCGCAATGCCCACGACTTGCCGCCGCCGCGCGCACCGCCGTAGCCTATAAACCGCCTGCGGCTTTCAAAAAAGCGCGCCTGCTTCGGGTTCGGCATTGATATGGTAAGGGCTTTCATTTTGCCCACTCCTCTATCTCTTTTTCGAGCCGCACCACAACGCCGCTGCCGCTTTGTACATCGCCGTATTCACTCAAAAGCTCGTAAAGCTCCTTCAGAGCGCCCACGCTCTCTTTCAGAAATTTCGCATCGAGCTCGGTATCGCCGCCCGTTTTGAATTCGCGGCGCGCTTTTTTGACTATTTCATCAATAAGCGCACTCATATTATCAGCCGCAGAGCTTACCCTTTTAAGCTTCGCGGAAGATGCCGGCACCTCGTTCAAGAGCGCAGCCCCCTGTCATACTGCACGGCAACATTTCTGTGATGCTCGCACTTTTTACCGCCGAACACGCTGCACACATCGTTTTCATAACGCGCCTTTGCCTTGTTATCGCTGAAGCGGTGAACACACTCGGTGCCGCTTATGCAGCCCTCGCAGGTGATAAAGCCGTCACCCTCTTTAATGTAAAACGGACATTCGATTCTGCCTTCAATAAGCTTTGACATTCGCTTTTTCCTCCGGAATTTTTATTTTTTCAGTTAAAGTACCATTTATGGCATTGACAAATACTGAAAAATATAATATAGTATTGCTGTAATTTGTTCGGTTTTCCGAACTGCAACATCAGTATAGTACAGACTTCCGAACTTTTCAACCCTTTTTACGAACATTTGTTCGCTTTTCTGAAAAAATTTTTAACGGGGTATTTTTATGACGATGTATGAAAAAATTGAGTATCTTTGCAGCGAAAGGAACATAAAGCCCGCAAAGCTCTGCAAGGATGCCTGTATTTCAAAAAGCGCCCTTTCCGAATTAAAGACGGGCCGCACCAAAACACTTTCCACTCAGAATTTAAGTAAAATCGCAAACTATTTTTCCGTGTCGCTCGACTTTTTTGACGAGGGCACGGCAGACGATATCAAAGACGAGCTTTTTGAAAAACGAAAGCTGCTTTTCGATATGTCAAAACGCGCAACGAATGACCAGCTCGATACATTCCTTGTAATGTTCAAAGCCATAATCGACAAAAACGAAGGAGAGTAAATTGAACTACACCATTATTATCCGCGAAATAAAAATGCCCGCCACCGTCAGGGCATTTACGGTCCCCGACGAAGACGGAAATTTTAATGTATATATCAACGAATGCCTTTCGGAAGAAGCGAAAAGGAAAAGTCTTGACCACGAAAGGCTGCACATAACGCGCAACGATTTCATATCGGAAGCGCCCGCAAGGCTTATTGAAGCGACATTATAAACAACAAGGTGGGACGAAATTCGTCACAACCTTGTTGTTTTATTTATATTTATCTTAAGGCTATATTAAGTATTTGCTGGTAGTCCTGTACTTCAACATCATCGCTCGAATCGAAATCGGCGGCAAGCATATAATCCTCATACAGATATGTATTGCCGTTCGCCGCTTTTTCGGCAAGGGCGGCATCAAGCACATCGACAACGCCGTCGCCGTCAAGGTCGCCCATAACAATAAGCTTATATGTTTCGTAAAGCACGCCGTCCTTGAATACGAAAATCTGCGAACCCGTGCCGTAGCTGCGGTTTTCGCCGCTTATGAATGACGGCACACCAACGAACGAGTAACCGTCATCGCCCGTTATGAAATCTTCGGGCGCTGATTTAAGCTGATTGTAGCTGAAAATGATTTTATTTTCAGCATCAACGGCAGTTTTGCCGACAGGCATAAGGTCAATGATGACAAACGGTATGTTATGCTCTGCGGCGTAGCTCTGCGCGTATGAGCCGTCGTAGCCGTAAATCGTGAGTTTCGGACAGCCGTCAAAAGCGTGGTCGCCAATTTCGGTAACTGTGGCGGGTACGGTGAGTTTTTCAAGATTTTCGCAGTTGATGAAGCAAACATCGCCGATTTTTTCTATCCCGTTCTGCAAAACGACCTCGCTGACGGATTTTTTGCTGCCGAACGCGCCCTCGGTAAGCTCCGTAACATCGTGATTTTCAACCTCGAACGGCACGGTTACTTTACTGTCGTTACCGTTATATGATGTAATATTTGCGGTTTTTGCATCAATAAGCGAATAGCTGAATACGGTTTCGGGCACTATGCCGAAATTTGTGATGTTTACTATTGTGGTGGATGACATAAGGTTGTTGCCGATAATGGTGAGAATGTACTTGCCGTTTTTGGAAACGGTAGCTTTGAGTGTATCGGTAACATCTTCTCCGTTAAAGTAGATCTTTCTTACACCGGACTCACCCGTAACGGGAACTATTGCAAGGTCATAGGGTGCCGAGGTTTTTTCGGTAACGCCCTGCACGGCATACACGAACGGCTCGGTTGTGTCTATCATAACCTTATAACTGTCTGACGGCGCACTTTCAAGCCCGGCGCCGTTAACCGCCTTAAAGCGATAGCTGCCGCTTGTATTTTCACTGAAAACGGCTTTGTCGGAATCGAGCTTCTGCCAGCCGTTGCCGCAGTCATAGTAATATGTTACGCCGGAATGACAGGCATTGAGTGTGCCGAGCGTAAATGTTACATTCTCACTCGTCCACCTGCCGAAAGTACCCTCGAAGCCGACACGCACAAGCGGAACGGTACGGTCGATTTTAACGGTAAAGGTGTACGGCTCACTTTCAAGCCCGGAATACGAAACCGCCTTGAACAAGTATGTATGAACACCATCCTCCTTGGCTTCAAGGTACTGCTGTGTAAAGCGCGTGTATTCTCCGCCGTCAACGCTGTAATAGTATTCTTTAATGCCCGAAAATGCACTTGCCTGCGGCGTAAAGATTACAACATCGTCCGCCCAGCTGTCATTGGTGTAAGGCTCCGTGCCGCATAATGCCGCCACATTTTCAAGCACGGGCTTGTCGGCATCACGCGTGAACGGTGCCGAATAGAACGGCTCGCTGATGTTTCCCGCTTTGTCCTCAACCGAAAATTCAAAGCAGCCCTTGAAATTTTCACTGCATATTGCGGGCGAGCTTTCGGAATATATAAACCAATCACTTATCGGTTCATGTGCGAAGTCTACATATCTGTATTTAACGGTCTCTACGCCGGAAGTACCATCGTCGGCATATTCGGCATCGGCACGCACATCGCCGCTGTAACACATATTGCCGTCATTTCCGCTCGGTGCGGTTTCGGGTATCTGCGAAAGAGTAATGCCGCTTATCACGGGTGCAATTTTATCAATATTACTTACAGTTATGCTTTTTGTGGTCGTAACGCCCGTACCCGCCGTTAAAGTTACGGTATAAACGCCGTTTTCGCTGACAGTGAACGAACGCGACTCGGTAATATCGGTACTGCCGTACATAATTGACGACACGCCCGATTTGCCTACGGTAACATTTGCAATACCGACATTATAATCTTTATTAGTGTAATCAAGTATTTCCTGCATAAAGATGAACGACGGCACCGTTTTATCTATCATAACGCGGTAGCCCTCGCTGATTTCGCTTTCAAAGCCCTTGCTGTTCACCGCTTTGAAATAATAAGTGTTATCGGTATTCGAAGTTACCGCAAGAAGACTGCCGTGCATATTTATCCAGATATTATTGGTATCAGTTTTATAATAATACTCAACACTGTTGAGCTGATGTGTGCTGCTTAAAGTGAAAATGACCTGCTTTTCGGTCCACTCGCCCGTTTTGCCGTTCACATCAACCGTCAGCACGGGTCTGCCGTAGATTATCACTTTGAATGATGAATATGCCGTTCTGCCTGCGTGTGTATATGAAACGGGAATGGTCTGCTCCACATCAAAAAGCGTTGTATCGAGCGCGCTGTAATCAACAACATAGTCGTCAACCGTTTCGGATGCGGCATTATCATAATTCGCGGTAACGCTCATTCCGTCAAGCACAAGCTCGGTATCGCCCTCAAAATATTCATATTTCGACGGCGGGGTAATATCAATGGAATTTATCGCCTTTGAATGAATAAGCACGGGGAACACCGCGTTGTAGTTCTTACCCGCACGGCTTACCGAAACGATGATATACTGCTCGGTATCAAGAATGGACTCATTGATTTCGCTTACCGTATAGTCGCTGACCTTGACGGTAAGCTGCTCATCGGTATAGTCGGCTGCTTCGGGATAATACCGTATAAGGCTTTCCTTATTATAATTGAGGTAAACCTCCATACCCGCAAGATCAAGATTTACACTGCCCTCGATATATTCGGTGGTATCCGGCGCTTTAAGCGTAATGCTTTCCGGCGCCACTTCAATAACATTTATATCCTTGTAGGTATCAATGTTTGTGTTGATAAGGTACCTTGTGAACGCATATATGCGCGTGCTGCCCGCTTTTTTACCCGTAACGGTACCGTTATTGTCTATGCTCACAAAAGCGTTCTCGGTATTTCTGCCGTCGCCGCCGTAGGTGTTAGAAGCCTTCCACGGTGCTTCGCCCGTCTCCTTGACGGCACCCCAGTAAAGCACTGTGCGGTTTATTCGCTCGGGGTATGTTTCAAGTGTATATGCTGTGGGGAAATCGAGTATTACATTGTCATGACCGATTATATCGGCATCGCTGAATTTATTTACGGCAAGCGTACCCTGCCCCTTAACCGTGATCTGCACTGTGCGCGTAACGCCCGAAACAGTGGCGCTTACCGTAGTGGTGCGCTTTGCGGAGGCAGCTCTGCCGCCGGCATCCCTTGCAAGCAGCACGCCGCTTTCCGAAATGCAGGCAACGCTTTCGTCCTCAACGCTCCACACGATGTGACCGAGCAGCTCGGCTTCGTAATCCTCGGGCGATATTGCGCTTATTTCAAGCTGAAGCGCCGTACCCTCGGTAATATCGCCGCTTATGCCGCTTATCGCGAAATCGGTAATGGCTTTGCCGCTTACAATCTGCTTTGAAGATGCAACCACACTGTCGCCGTAGGTCGCCCTGACATAAACCGCCGTTACGCCGGAGCCTATGCCCGTAACGGTACCGTCTGCCGCAACGCTTATCACGCCGTCGGTAACGGGGGATGACTGTGTCGCATAAACGATAGAGCCGTCCTGATTTTTAACACCCCATTCGCGCTTAACGCTTGAGCTTGTATTATACCTTGCGGGTGTAACCGTGGCGGTGTAATTTACCGAAGCGCCTATACCTATAACGCCGTCGCCGGATATTTCGACCGCGGACAGAGAAGTTGCAATAAGCGGGCGCATAACCTTAACTGTAAAATCCTTTGAAACGCCGCCGAGCGCGGCGGTGATTACAACTGATTTTGAATATGTAAGGCCACTGCCGCCGTCAAGTCCCGTTACAAGTCCCGTGGCATCCACCACAGCAACAGACTCGTCCGAGCTTGACCACGACAAATCGCCCTTATACGCGCCTGCGGGGGTAACATCGGAAATTGAAAGCTGTATGCTTTCGCCCTCGGTAACGCTTGAAGCTCCCGTTACGGTGAAATCTTCAACAGGCAGATCCGCCTGCTCCTTAACGGTAAATGTTATCGTATCCGAAAATGCGGCGTAAATTGTGCTTTCGGGATTGACTCTTACGGTAACGGTTCCCGCTTTAATAAATGTTACAAGTCCGTCATCCGTAACGGAAGCGTAGTTTTTTGCCGATGTGTCGAGAATACCTGAGCCGACACTCCACTTAATGCCCTGCCCGAGCCTTACGGGCGTGCAGGCGCCGAAAAGCTGCACGGTCGAGCCGACCGCAACGGTGGTGGGAACCGTCTTTTTATTCGTAATGTGAACGCCCGTAGGCGCAACAGAGGCAATAAGGCTTTTTTCGACCACTACCTCAACGGTATCGCCGCCGAGCTTTTTACCGTCTGCATTATAAACCGTTGCGGTGATTTTGACATTCATATTATCGAGGTAAGTTCGCAGCGATTCACCGATTGATTCGCCCACTATGGAGCTTACTATCCACACAAGCGTATCGGTATCGGTATTGTCAATATCTATGCCGCTGTCGTCAATGGTTTTCCACACAGTAGCGGCAAGGCTCTTGCCGACTATCGGAAGTCCCGCAATGTTTTCATCCACCCAAAGCTGAATAATGGCGCGCTTAGAGTAGTCGTATGCGGTGACTTTGCCGTTTCCGTCAACATCGG
Organism: Acutalibacteraceae bacterium; assembly: GCA_045617785.1. Lineage (GTDB taxonomy): Bacteria > Bacillota > Clostridia > Oscillospirales > Acutalibacteraceae > DTU089. The sequence goes on along the minus strand of JAZLJH010000027.1, from coordinate 58,016 downwards.
CAAGCAGCGGCAGATTGCTCGACCACTCTACCGTATAGCCCTCGCCTGCGCTTTCGGCAACAATCGCTTTAAGCTGCACGGAACGGTATTCCTGCAGCTGAATAATATCCGTTACGGGCGTGTCGCCCTCATACACCTCCACAACGGAAGCGGCACCCGCATATATTATGGGAAGCCCCGACAGAACAAGCATAAAACAGAGGACGAGGCTTACAACATTTTTAACCGGTTTTTTCATTAGAACACCCGCACAAATAATAATTATAATATAGAATAATACCACTTACACCGAACACAGTCAACCTCACAGATAAAAATTAACAATAATTGCATAATTCCGCCACAATGATAAAAACTATAACAAAATCTTTACGGGGAGTTTAATATGGCGGGTATTCTTACGGCAATAATTTCGGGTGCGCTTATGAGCGTGCAGGGCGTTTTCAACGAGGGTGTAACAAAGCAGACTTCAATATGGCTTTCGTCGTCATTCGTGCAGCTTACGGCATTTCTGTTCTGCCTTGCGGCGTGGTTCATCACCGGGCGCGAGGCGGCTGTTTCGTCACTTTTCAGAATAGACGATAAATATATGCTTCTCGGCGGCATACTCGGTGCGCTTATCACATACACGGTAATACGCAGTATGTCATCGCTCGGGCCCGCACAGGCGGTAATGATAATTGTGACCGCACAGCTTCTTGCGGCGTACCTGATTGAGCTTTTCGGACTGTTCGGCGTGGAAAAGGTCGGCTTTGAATGGCGCAAGCTCGCAGGCGTTGCCGTTGCAATAGGCGGAATAGTGCTGTTCAAGTGGGAAAAGTAAAAAATCAGCGAGATATTTCCCGCTGATTTTTTAATGAATAATTCACTATTCGTTATTTCACGCTATTCTTTCTGCACGCTGTTTTTCACGCTCGGCATCTATCATATCGCGGATTTTATCGGGCATGGCAAAGAAATCGTCCTTGGTAAGTCCCTTTGTTTCAATGGCGGGCAAAAATGTTACATAAATCGTACCGGGGGTCATTCTGCCGGTTTCATCGAGTCTTTCGCGTGTGCCGTCAAGCACCACGGGCACCACCTTCACGCCCGTTTCCATGGCGATTTTCATTGCGCCGCCCTTGAATTTGCCGATTATGCCGTTTTTGGAGCGAGTACCCTCCGGATAAATAGTAATGCTTCTGCCTGCTTTGACCATATCTATTGCCGACTGCAGCGACGAATGAGCCTGAGTTTTATTTTTGCGGTCAACGAAAACGCAATCCATAACATCCATCCATTTGCCTATTACGGGAAAACTCTGCGCCTCCACTTTGGAAAGGAATATGGTGGGCTTGGGGGTGTTGAGTATCATTGCCGGAATATCGAAAAGCCCCGCATGGTTGGGTGTGAAAATAATCGGCTCGTTCTGCGGAATATTCTCCCGCCCCTTAACCTCATATTTAACGCCGCCCATAACCATAAGCGGTTCGAGCCAGTCAATAACGCACTTGTCAACATAGGGCTTATAGGCACCCCAATCGCCCGTTGCTTTAAGCTCCTTCGCCTTTTTCAGTTCGGAATTCTTTTTAACGAGCGATACTATAAACTCGGTAAGCCATTTTCTTGTGAATTTATCTTTTAAATCAAACATATTTTTCACCTCATAATGATGTAAACATATTCTACCATAATTACGCCGAATTTCAAGCGGATTTGTAAATCTTTTTTATTGAAGAACGGCTTTCGGTATGTTATAGTGTTTGCGGAGGTGTTTTTATGTATGCCGAATACTCAGCCGTAACGGTTAAACCGTGCGGTGCCGGCGCCGATTACGCGGCGCAGCTTTTCAAAACCGAACTTACCGCACGCGGTATGGCAAATGCGGGCGAAAACGCCCTTGCGGTAACGCTCTGCTGTGATGAAAGCTTCAAATCAAATGATGAATATGAAATAGAACTTGCCGCTGACACACTCACTGTTAAAGCTCTTACGGTGCGCGGTCTTATTTTCGGTTACTCTCTGTTTTTGAGAAAATCCGAAATACACAGCGGCACACTCGTTCTGTTAAAAAACATAAGCGGTCATTACAAGCCGCGCAAGCAGATACGCGGTCATCAGATAGGCTACCGCACCACGCCGAACACTTATGACGCGTGGGATTACGACCAATATTTCCGCTGCTACCTTGACCTTATGGCGTTCGGCGCGAACACCTGCGAGCATATTCCGTATGAAGACGGGGTTTCAAAGCGTAATGTACTTATGAAATATGATGAGGAGGACCTGCTGCGCGAAGCGAGCCGCCTTGCCGATACCGTGGATATGGATGTTTCACTCTGGCACCCGAACAGCGACAACGAAACTGCCGAGGAGGCTGTTGCACGCCGCGATAAGCTCTACGCCTCGCTCAAACGCTTGGATTACGTATTCCCGCCCGGAGGCGACCCCGGCGAGCTCTATGCCGATGAATTTACAGACAGGTGCAAAAAGATTTCGGAGGTGCTCAAAAAACATCATCCGAATGCAAAAATGACACCCTCGGCGCAGGCGCCGCACATATACCCAGACTGGGGCGAGGCGCTCTGCGATGAGCTTAAAGACGAGCCTGACGGAATCGATATTTTCATTATGGGCCCGAACCATGCATTCCCCATGCACGAGCTGCGCAAGCGCATCCCGGGCAGATATCCCCTGCGCTTTTACCCCGATATCACACATAATGTGCGCTGCGAATACCCTGTGAATTTCCTTGACGATGACTGGCATTTTTCATACGCTTCGGCACTTTCGCGTGAAAGCGTAAATCCCCGCCCGCGCGAATTCAAAAAGCTGCACCGCATTTTTTCGCCTTACACCATCGGCAGCGTGAGCTATTCCGAGGGCGTGCACGATGATTTGAACAAGGCGGTCTGGTCAGCCCTTGAATTCGATCCCGATGAGCCGCTCGATGAAATCGTGCGCGACTATGCCCGCTTCTTTATGCCGGGCGCGGATGCGCAAAAGGTCGCAGACGGCATTTTCGGGCTTGAGGATAACTGGCAGACCGACCCGCTTGAAAGCCCGTCGGCAAAGAATACATATAACATATTCTGCGGGATTCTGAAAGAAAATCCCGGGCTTTCGGAAAACTGGCATTTTCTGCTGCTGTATTTCAGAGCGTGCTGCGATATGCTTGTTTACACGCGCCGCAGATTTGAAGAAGCCCTTTGTGCCGAATGCCGCGAATATATGCGCTTCGGTGAATACAAAAAAGCTGCTGATGTGCTTGAAGCGCCGTTTTCGAACGAATACACCGCACTGCGCGGCGAAATCGAAGAGCTTGCCGCAAAGCTGTTTGAGCTTATAGGCATACAGCTTGATGTTGAGCACTACCACACCAACAGCTGGGAACGCGGCGCAACGCTTGACACAATAGACAACAATGTAAGCGACCGCGCATATTACAAAAAGCAGCTTGCAAGGCTCGAAACGATGCCCGAAGCCGAGCAAAAGGCATTTGCCGATATGATACTTGACCGCAGTAATGCAGGCGAAAACGGCATTTATTACTCGGTCGCGCTTCACGGGCTCGACACGCTCGGCGTACGCCAGAACGGCGAGTTTTATATGGATTTTCAGGGCGACAGACCAAATGCAAAGCAAAATTCTTTGCCGATGTGTATGACAAAGGTGTTCGACAATTTCAGCTTTAAGGCGAATTTCGGCACACTTGAGCAGGGCTGCGATTACAAAATGCGCATAGCATACAAGTCCTCAAGGCTTGATGTTATAAAGCACCACAAAATCGCGGTAAACGGCAACACGATTTATGACGGCGTGCAGTACGGCGGCGAAAAAGATGAAAAGTTCGATGAACTTATGCTCGCGCCAGGGTTTGAATCCGCCACATACGATATCCCCGCCGCCTGCCTTATAAACGGCACAATGGAGCTTGAAATAAGCGAGCCGCTTGCCGGCTTCGAGATATGCGAGCTGTGGATATATAAAGCGTAATAAGCAAGAGCGTCTGCGAATCCTGCGCAGGCGCTCATTTTGTTTTCACACATACATTCCGCAAAATATCCCGTAAAATTAAAAAATGTATTGAAAAACGCATACCGTTTGTGCTATTATGTAATATGTATTTATATGTACTTATTCAGCAATAGTTTTGTTGTTTGGGGGATATTATGATAAGAATAATTTGTGACAACTGCAAAAACGCTTTCCTTGAAAAAACAGCGGAGGGCTTTGTGTGCCCGTCCTGCCATGCCACCTTCGAAAGCGGCAGCGAAAACACCCTGCTCGGCGTTCAGTATTACAACGAGCAGAACATTGCCGAGGCAGACAATTACCTTATGAAAGCCATCGTCGCAGACGGTGCCGATTACCGCGCTCTTTTCTACAAGGGGCTCTGCGATGCTTCGCTGCTTGACGAGGATTCAAAGTCGCTTGCCGATACATACTCGAAGCTTACCAATGCATTCCGCGATATGCCGGATGAGGAATACGCCCGCTACCTTGCGCTTGCCGATACCGAATGTGCAAAGTACGAAAAGCAGGTCGCACTGCTTCATCTTGCATCGCTTGAAGAAGCCGATGCCGAAAAAATAAAAGCAGAGGTTTCGACAATTATCGGTCTTCAGAGCGAGGCGCGCGATTTCAGGCACGTACTCACTGAGCTTGCCTCGCGTTTTAACGAGCGCAACGAAAAGCAGCTTTCCGTTAAATTTTCAAAATGCTTCTTAATCGAGCCCGAAGAAGCCGCAGATATCGGCGACAAAAAATACGCCCGCATTAAAGAAAGCATTGAAAGCCATACCGTTTTCACCGGTATTCTTACCAACGATATCAAAAACCTTGAAATCTACTATCGCTGCATTGTTATGTTCTTTGAAAAGAACAAAGCAAAGTACGATTTTCTTATGAAATACTCCGAGGTTTTCACGGAGCTTGACGCTCTGCTCGAAAGCTTTAATTACACCACCGTTACGGGCGCAGGCGCTACCGCCGACAAGCTCAAAAAAGCCGCATACGATTTCTTTGAGGAAAGTCTCAAGGAATACGATGACCTTAATGAGCAGACCGAGCCCGTGGTTGTTATTGAGCCTGAAGTAATCGAAATCGAGCCGGACGAACCTGCTGCCGAGGTCGAAGAAGCCGCAGAGGTCGAAGAAGCCGCCGAGGTCGAGGAAACCGCAGAGGTCGAGGAAGCCGCCGAGGTCGAGGAAGCTGCCGAGGTCGAGGAAGCCGCTGAGGTCGAGGAAACCGCAGAGGTCGAGGAAACCGCAGAGGTCGAGGAAACCGCAGAGGTCGAGGAAACCGCAGAGGTCGAGGAAGCCGCAGAGGTCGAGGAAGCCGCTGAGGTCGAAGAAGCGGCAGAGGTCGAGGAAACCGCAGAGGTCGAGGAAGCCGCTGAGGTCGAGGAAGCCGCTGAGGTCGAGGAAGCCGCAGAAGCGGAGAAAGATACCGTTGTAACAGGCTTCTGTCCCCCGGCGGATGAAGCTCCCGCAGATAATGAGGGAAAGCCCGCGGCATTTGAGAAGGTAGAGGTTACAGACCCCGTGGAAAGCGATGAAGCCGACGAAGATGATGAGCCGAAAACGATGCGCAAGCCCAAGAAAAAAGGCAAAGGCAAGCTTGTTTTCGCAATTATACTCATTGCAATACTTGCACTTGTCGCAGTAAAATCCGGTCCCTCGGTACTCAGCAAAATAAAATATGCACGCGCCGCAAGTATGGAATCAAAATCGCAGTACGGTGAAGCTGCCGAGGTTTACGCTTCACTCGGCGATTACCTTGACAGTGCCGACAAAAAGTCGGAATGCCTTTATAACGAAGCAGCCGCACTTGAAGAAGAAGGCAAATTCGACAGTGCAAAAGCGATTTACGAATCGATTGCAGGTTATAAGGACAGCACCGTAAGAGCAAAGGCGTGCAACTACAATGCCGCAAAGGCTCTGCTTGAAGCAGGCAAATTCGACGAAGCCGCCGAGATTTTCAAAAAAGAGGATTACGGCGACAGTGCCGCTATGGTTACGGAATGCGCATACAGAAAAGCTCTTTCATTCACCGAAAACAAGGAATATGAAAAAGCCATTGAAGCCCTCACCGAGCTCGGCGATTATTCCGAATGTGCCGAAAACATCAAGGAGGCAAAGTACCTCTACTGCACCGAAAATCTTACTGCCGACAATGAAAAAACTCTTGAATACCTCAAAGAGCTTGCAGCCGCCGAATACCGCAACAGTGCCGATCTGCGCAAGGAGCTTCTCGGCGACAAGGCGGCCGATATAAAGTCATTTGTCAACTACTCGGCGACCGACACCGAAACGGCGCTCACCGAGCTTGACCATACCGAGCCCGTATATTTCCATATTATTGCAAATGATGCGAAGTATTACGGCAAAACCCTTTACATCACCTATGTAACGCAGTTCGGCTACCGAGAATCGCACTACGCCGAATTTGCCGAGGGTGACAATCACATTTACATCAAATACCCCAGCACCGGCTATTCAAACTACACGGTGGAATTTTCACTTGAGGATGAAAACGGCACGGTACTTACATCGCAGAAAATCACATTCTGATTCAATCTCAATACGGGAATGTAAAAAACGAAAAAAATATACGGAAATTCGGATTTGCAAATGCAGGAACAATCCGAATTTCCGTTGTTTTTATTTAATATCAGTTATTTGCTTCGCTTGTATCCGGTATTGTTCCGTCGGAAACGTCGGGCGTCATTTCCGAAACCTTTTCCGATATTTTTTCCGAAACGTCGGTCATCATTTCAGACATATCCGTCATCATTTCCGATACCTTTTCCGAAACCATATCGGTGCCGCTCGTATTATCCGTTACGGTACCGTTATTTTTATCGTTGCCGCAGGCGCACAAAGTCAGCACCACGCAAAATACAAGCACTGCGGCAGCAGCCGCACTTATCAGCTTTTTCATAAATTCACGACCTTTCATTTGTCTTTGTCATTATTTTTCCGCATAGGCGCATTATTATACATTTCAGCGTGTAAGAACGCCGCCGTCGGTGTATAAAAGAATAAGAATTTCACGCTCGGCACCGCTGACGGGGTCTATATACACAAGCAGCTCCGTGCCGTCTTCGGTTTTGCAGCGGTATTCATAAACAAATATTTCCGTTTCGTAATCCGTGGGAATAAACGCCGGCTTGTACGCCGTTACGGTAAGTGTCGGCTTTATAAGCTTTGCGCCGTCCTCCGGCGTATACACAGGCACACTCTCAATAGTGCGCTCTCTGTGATTCATAAGGTAGCCCGTTGCATCGAATGTCAGTATTTCGCCGTTATCGAGTGCCACGCCGACCTTTATCAAATCGGTGTAATAGGTTATGCCGTCCTCGTAAAAAGCGAAATTCACCGTACAGACACCGTCGTTCACGGCGTAATAACTGTCTTTCATTTCGTCGTAACCGATATTATTCAAAAACTTGGCGGCAATTTCCACGGCATTTTCGGCTTTCAGGCGCGTTTCGCCCACAAAGCGCGACGAAAGCATATAACTGACCATACCGCCTTTTTTTGTTATGCTGACCGTCTTTTCGGTATTATAAAACGAAAATGTGTCGATTCCGCTTTTCGTTTCGCCCAGAAAAAACAAGCCGTTTTCATCCGTTTGCAGAAATCCCGCGCATTTCTTTTTTGCTTCATCCTGCGATATTTCAGAAAAAAGCTCAAGAAGCTCCGATTTGCCCGTGCCTATATGGTCGGAAAACGGCCCGTCGTAAATAAGCGTGGGACTATCCTTTACGGTCTGGCTCACATCGGTTATTTCATCACCGAAAAAAGCGGTGCCGTCGTCCGCATCCGAAAGAGTGGTGCGCACCTGTTCAAAGCTTATTTCGCCGTCGGAATTGCTCTGTAAAATTCTGTTAACCTTACCGCTTATCTGCGCGGCGCTTTTACCGAGCCGTTCCACCGCCGCGTTTTCGTCGTCCGTAAGCGTTTCGCCTGCGGCGACTTTTTTATTGAGTGCCACCGTATACTCGCCCACCTGCGACAGAAACTTATAAAGACCCGAATCATCGCCGCCGCTGTCGGTCAGTTGAGCAAGGCTTGATTTTGCCGCGGTGCTTGAACGCCAAACCTGCGATGAAATATCGGCAAGCATGGGCGATGTTGACACGTAGCGGCACTTTTCGAGATTTACCGAAATATCGTCAAGGTAAGTTCCGAGCTGAGCGAGCGCCCTTTCATTTGAAGCGTTGACCTGCCTCTTTACCGATGCAAGTCCCGCCGCATTAACGGCACCCCACACAAAGACCGCCGCAAACGCCGCCGCGAGGTAACTTACCATGCGTATTTTCGTTCTTTTTTTCATCAACATATAATCACCACCGATTTTTTAACATTATTTGTATCTGTTTATAAAATATTCAAAAAAATTCCTCTAAAAGTTAACATAAAAGCATTTACAAATCGCACTTATATATAGTATAATAAACTGATTTATTTTGTACGCTTACATATCCGGAGGCTATGACATTGAACGCATATTTCGACAACAGTGCTACAACAAAACCATGCGATGCCGCAGTAAAAGCGGCTGAAAACGCCATGCTCGAATGTTGGGGCAACCCGTCATCGCTTCACTATAAAGGCAGCGAAGCCGCACATCTTCTCAAAACGGCTCGCAGGCAGGTTGCGGCTCTTGCGGGGTGCACAGACGAGCAGTTGTTTTTCACCTCCTCCGGCACCACCGCCAACAATACGGCGATTTTCGGAGTGTATGAAAAATTAAAAAAACGCGGCAACCGTGTTGTTACCACCTCCATTGAGCACCCGAGTGTGCTTGAAGCCATGCGCCGCCTTGAAGAACGCGGTGTTGAAGTCATAAGGCTCGCCCCGGATCCAAACGGCAAAATAGATGAAAATGAATTTTTTGACGCCGTGAACGAAAACACCATTCTCGTTTCGTGCATGGCGGTAAATAATGAGGTCGGCTCCGTGCTGCCCGTTAAGAGCATACGCGCCGCGGTTAAGCGCGCGGGAGCTCCGGCGGTAATACACGCCGACTGCGTTCAGGCTTTCGGCAAAACCGATGTTTCATTAAAAGCACTTGATGCCGACATCATCACCGTAAGCGGTCATAAAATACACGCCTTAAAGGGCGTCGGCGCAATCGTGCTGAAGCAGAAAGGTCTTATAAAGCCCTATGTACTCGGCGGCGGTCAGGAGCAGAACATCCACTCCGGCACCGAGGCATTGCCCAATATTGCATCATTCGGTGCGGCGGCTGACGAAGCGAAAAACATTAAAGCCAATGCCGAAGCCGTGGCAAAGCTTAAAAATCAGTTTATCAACGAAATCGCCGGCATACCGTGCGTAACGGTAAACTCCCCGGCCGATGCCATTCCCTATATAGCAAACATTTCAATCCTCGGTCTGCCGAGCCAGCCTATCGTGAATTATATGAGCGAAAAGGGCATCTGCATTTCGGCAGGCTCCGCCTGCAAGCTCGGGCACCGCAGCCCCGTACTCACGGCAATGGGGCTTTCGCCCGAAATTATTGACAGCGCGGTCAGAATAAGCTTTTCGCGCTTCAACACGCCCGGGGAAGTCAGCGCACTTGCAGACTGCGTTAAAGAAATCGCCGCAAAGTACGGCAAAAAGTAAAGGCAGAGTATTATGAAAGAAATCATTCTTATAAAAGACGGCGAGCTTGCGTTAAAGGGGCTCAACCGCTGCACGTTTGAGGATATGCTCGTTAAAAATATCCGCAGGCGCATAAGAAAATACGGCGAATTTGAATTCAAAAAATCGCAGTCCACGGTCAATGTTATTCCGCTTAACGACGAAGCAGACCTTGATGCCGCAGTCGATGAAATTTCACGCGTGTTCGGCATAGCGGGCTACTCGCGCGCCGCAGTTGCCCCCAAGGATATGGACGAAATCTGCAGAATCGCACCCGAATACCTTAAAGACCAGCTCCTTGAAGCCAAAACCTTCAAGGTCAACGCCAAAAGGTCCGACAAGAAATTCCCGCTCACCTCCCCCGAAATCTCAATGAAACTCGGCGAGGTGCTGCTTGAAAAATTCCCGCATCTTACGGTAGATGTTCACGAGCCCGATATTACCGTTACCGTAGAAATACGCGACGATGCTTTCATAAGAGGCAATCAGCAAAAAGGCGCGGGCGGAATGCCGGCAGGCTCCTCGGGCAGAGGGCTGCTGCTTATTTCCGGCGGTATAGACAGTCCCGTTGCGGGCTATATGATGGCAAAGCGCGGCATTGAGCTTGTGGGCATACATTTTGCTTCGCCCCCCTACACCTCGCAGATGGCGGAAGAAAAAGTCCACGATCTGCTTGCAAAGGTCGCGCGTTACAGCGGCAGAATATATCTGCACACCGTACCCTTTACCGAAATTCAGGAAGCCATACGCGACAACTGCCCCGAAGAATTTTTCACAATAATCATGCGCCGCTTTATGGTGCGCATCTCAAATATGCTTTGCAGGCACACCGACTGCCACGCGCTTATCACAGGTGAAAGTGTTGCGCAGGTCGCAAGCCAGACCATGCTTGCCATAGGCTGCACCGATGCGGTTGCCGATTTTCCCGTTTTCCGCCCCTGCATAGGGATGGATAAGAACGAGATAATAGTTATTTCCCGCAAAATAGATACATTCGATATTTCCATTCAGCCGTTTGAGGATTGCTGCACGGTATTCACACCCAAGCATCCCAAAACCAAACCGCAGCTCGCGGAAATCGAAGAAGCCGAAAAAGCGCTCGATATTGAAGCACTCTGCAAGCGCGCTTATGACGGTATGAAGCTTCTGACTGTTACAAGCGAGGGCGTTACCGATGAATGAAAACGAGCTTATTGACCTTGCCGTATCTGTTACCGAAAAAATCAAACAGCGCGGTCTTACACTCGCGGTTGCCGAAAGCTGCACGGGCGGCTGGCTCAGTAAAATAATTACCGAGGTCAGCGGCGTTTCCGCCGTTTATAAAGGCGGCGTCTGCACTTATGCAAACGAAATAAAAAGCGCACTGCTCGGCGTTAAGGAAGAAACACTTAAAGAGTACGGCGCAGTAAGCGAGCAGACCGCACGGCAGATGTCCGAGGGTGTGTGCCGCGCAATGAATACCGACCTCGGCATAGGCATTACGGGCATAGCCGGTCCGCTTTCCGACAACACCGCAAAGCCCGTGGGGCTTATATACGTTTCCGCTACGGTATGCGGTGAAACAACGGTCAAAGAGCTTCGCAACACATTTGACGGCGATGTGAGAACACGCAACAGATATTCAGCCGTAAAAACGGCGCTTGAATTACTTGGTGATTTATTATGAAAAAACGCGAGAAAGTCGCAGAATCACAATATGTTTACTTCAAAAAGTCGGAAGAAAGCATTATACGCCGCGACACCGCACTTAAAGAAGAAATCGAAAAGAAAATAAACAAAGCGCGCAAAAAGAAAATACTGCTTACGGTAATCTACTTTGTTTCGGCGTTTGCAATTCTTCTTTCCGGCTCGTTTCTTGCAAAGCGCGGCATAGAGCGTTTTCTTGTGCTCAGGAACGAAACGAAATCGAACACCGAACGCGCTCTGCCGCAGAAAATTCGCTCGCTGAGCGATGAGGCGGAAAAATGGGCGTACATTTATGAAACGCATCCCGAGCTTGAAAATTTCGACTTTCCGGCAGGCATACTCCCCGATTACGCTCTTTACTACGCCGAAAACCAGCAGACGATAGGTTATATACGCCTTGACGGCACACAGATCGATTACCCCGTTGTGCAGGCTGAAAACAACAAGTATTATCTGAACCACGACTTTTACGGCAAAACCACGAGCTACGGCTCCATATATGCCTCATGCGTTGACGATTTCAAGCCGCTCGACCGCAACACCTTGCTTTATGGGCACAATATGTATGACGGCTCACGATTTGCGGTGCTTATGAATTATAAAAACCTCGACTATTACCGTCAACACCCCGTAATAGAATTTGACACTCTCTTTGAAAAGCATAAATGGAAAATAGCCGCCGTTTACATCACAAACGGCAGTATCGAGAGCGACAACGGTTATTTCTTCGATTTCACATTCGATAATTGCTCCGACACCTGCTTCGACCGGTATATTGAGGAGCTTTCGAAGCGCTCGCTGTATGAAACGGGCATTGATATTCAGCGTACCGATACGCTGCTTACCCTTTGCACCTGCAGTTATGAGTTTGACGATGCACGGCTTGTTGTGGTGTGCAGAATGCTCAGAGACGGCGAAAGCGAAAAGATAAATAAAACCGATTCCGCATATAAAATGACGGCTGTAAAATACCCGGCATCTTATTACGACAATCAGCGTAAAAACCCGTATAAAGACGATCCTAAATGGTATCTGTATTGATAAATTTGTGAGGTGTAACAATGATAATCAAAGCATTTTCATTTGAACAGAACAGTTACAAGAACGCCGACACCAAGCGCGCCGTTGCCGACGAGCTCAGCGAAGCGGGCGTATATTTTGAAAGCTACTCGGATGCGAGTGCGCTTTTCACCGATATAAGCGCCGCGCTCAGCGATGCACAAGCGCTGCTTATAGGCGTTGATGCTTCAATGTTCCTTAAATTCAAGCCCGTGCTTATCAAGGCATTCGGTTTCGCCCCCGCTTACAGCGAAAAAATCGATGAAGCGATCGGCAGCGCCGTTGCCGATGAAAAAATCCGCAAGGCGCACACACTTGTGCCCAACGAATCCACCGAGCTTATTTCGGCAGACGGTCTTTACAGCGGCTTTTTCGTTCGTTCGGGTGAGCAGTACATTGTCGTGTTCCCGCTTATCGACACAGTCGTTCCCTCAATCCTTACAAATTCAATGCTCCCCTTCTTCAAAAGCGAGGGCAACGCGCTCAGCGAATTTGAAGATATTATTTCCACCGAAAAGGCTTCTCCCAAGGCAAACACCATAGTCGCCAAGCTCGTAAAAAACGAACTGCGCCTTGCAATACCCGCAACGCCCGCCGCAAGAATGCTCAAAAACGACATTCAGAAATGCAGGAATTTCGAAAACAACGTTTTCTTCACCCCGTTTGTTAACGATGACGGCGTGAGCGATGCAAAGGAATATGCCGCGCAGCTTGCAAAAGGTGCCATGGACCTCAGAAGTGCCGATATCGGCGCCACCGTTTCAAACATCTTCCGCGAGAAAAAGGGTGACAAGGTCGTAAGCTACTATGCATTCATAAGCGTAGCCGTTGAAGAAAAAATAGTCGTTAAAAAACTGTTTGCCGATGCCGATGAAAAGGTTGAAAACCTTATCACCGAAGCCACAAGCGAATTGTATGCGCTTATTGACAAGTACCTCGACGAAATCATTTCAAAAATGAATATGACCGACGAGGAAAGGGAAAAATATGAAAAATCCCTTATTGAAGCAGAAATCAAAGCAGGCGCACGCCCCGTTGCTTCAATCGGCAAAAAAGGCACTATCGCAATCATCATTTTCATAATACTTGCTGTAGCGGCATGCATTGTGCTCGGCTTCAAGTTCGGCAACTACTTTGTAAAGCCCGATGATGAGGAAGTTTCGCAGTCGCTGCAGACGGCATCCGGCGTTTACAATCCCCAAGGCGAGCAGTCCGTTACCTCAACGGATGTACTCCCCTCCGGACTCGGCGACCTGCTTACCGCGCCGTCCTCGACATCCATCTTTGATGTTACAGCAACGGCTCCCACAACCCCCGTAACCGGCAGCGGCGGTGTTTCGGTGCAGTATGATACCGGCGATGACAAACCGCAGCAGCAGCCCGATACAACAAAGCCCACCACCGCGCCCTCCACAACAAAGCCGACTGAGGCTCCCACGCAGCCGCCTACGACTAAGCCCACCACGCAGCCGCCTACGACACAGCCGACCGAAGCTCCCACCGAAGCACCCACCGAAGCGCCTACCGAAGCGCCGACAGAGCCCACCGAAGCTCCCTCGGAGAATCCGGAAAACTAAAACAAATCATAATATTCAGGGGTAAAAGATATGGCAATTCTTGTAACCGGCGGAGCAGGCTACATAGGCTCCCACACGGTAATTGAACTTCTCGCAAGCGGCAGAGATGTTGTTATAATTGATAATTTTTACAACAGCTGCCCTGTTGTGCTTGACAGAATAAAAGAGCTTTCCGGCAGGAAAATCACATTTGAAAAGTGTGATATCCGCGACCGCGAGGGGCTCGACAGAGTTTTTGAAAAATACGATATTGATGCGGTCATCCACTTCGCAGGTCTTAAAGCGGTAGGTGAATCCTGCCAAAAGCCGCTTCTGTATTACGAAAACAACATAGGCGGTACCGTTACCTTGTGCGAAGCTATGGCGGCACACGGCTGCAAAACAATGGTTTTCAGTTCATCCGCAACCGTTTACGGCGAAAACAATATTTCGCCGCTTAACGAAACCATGAAGACCGGCGGCACCACAAACCCGTACGGCACCACAAAATATTTCATTGAACAGATACTTACCGATGTTGCAAAATCGGACCCCGAATGGAGCATTTGCCTTTTAAGGTACTTTAACCCCATCGGTGCCCACGAAAGCGGCAGAATAGGTGAAAGCCCCAACGGTATACCCAATAACCTTATGCCGTACATAACCCAGGTTGCAGAGGGCAAACGCGAATTTCTGAATGTTTACGGCAACGATTACGATACCCACGACGGCACCGGCGTGCGCGATTATATCCATGTGGTCGATCTTGCGAAAGGCCATCTCAAAGCACTCGATAAAATCTGCGGCAGCCACGGCGTTGAGGTTTACAATCTCGGCACCGGCAACGGTTACAGCGTGCTTGATGTGGTAAAAGCTTTTGAAAAGGCTTCGGGCGTTAAGGTGCCCTATAAAATCGCACCGCGCCGCCCCGGCGACCTTGCCACCTGCTATTCCGACCCCTCTAAAGCGGAGCGCGAGCTGGGCTGGAAAGCCGAAAAAGGCATTGACGAGATGTGCGCCGATTCTTACCGCTGGCAGCACAATAACCCCAACGGTTACGAGGACTGATAGTTTTGCAATTCGTTCCATTCAACTCACGGGACAGACGACATAAATCCGTTTTCGGTAGCATAGCCGCAGGCTCGTCCTTGCGGCTTTGTGTTCTTATGCCGCGCAGTTTTTCGTGCAGCGGTGTGAAGCTCGTTATACACGCCGACGGCGAAGCCGAGCAGTACCGCGATATGTACTGGTGCGGTATGAACGGCGACTGTGAGGAATGGTGGGACATCACCTTTTCGCCCGAAACGGCGGGCTTGTATTTTTACCGTTTTATTTATTCAACGCCGTTCGGCAGCGGCAATATCTTTCTGCGTTCGGGCGGCTGCGGCGAGTTTGCACCCGAGGGCAGCGAATGGCAGCTCACGGTATACGACGACCGTTACACAACGCCCGATTGGGTAAAGGGCGGCATAATGTACCAGATTTTTCCCGACCGTTTCAGCATCGGAAAAGCCGATACGAAAAATGTTCCGTCCGACAGAGTGCTGCACAAAACGACAGATGAGCCGCCCGTCTGGCAGGCGGATGAAAACGGCAAAATCAAAAACAACGATTACTACGGCGGCAATCTTGACGGCATTACGAAAAAGCTTGACTATATTCAGTCGCTCGGCGTAAATATGGTGTACCTTAACCCCATATTCGAAGCACACGAAAATCACCGCTACAACACCGCCGATTACAGCCGCATTGACCCCCTGCTCGGCACACAAAAGGATTTTGAAGCGCTCTGCCGCGAAGCAAAAAAACGCGGCATCGGCATTATACTTGACGGCGTTTTCAGCCACACGGGCGCTGACAGTATCTACTTCAACAAATACCGAAGATACGGCAGCGGCGGCGCATATAACGATGAAAATTCACCGTATCGCCAATGGTACACCTTCAATAAGGACGGCACTTACGAAAGCTGGTGGGGCATAGACACATTGCCCGAAACCGACGAAAACAACACCGCCTTTACCGAATTTATCACGGGCAACGACGGCATTATAAAAAAATGGCTCAAAGCCGGAGCAAGCGGTTTCAGGCTTGATGTTGCCGACGAGCTGCCCGACGAATTTCTCGACAATGTGCGAAGCTGCATAAAGGAATTCTCCCCCGACGCTTTTCTTATCGGCGAAGTGTGGGAGGATGCCACAAATAAAATCAGCCACGGCGGCAGACGCCGCTACCTTCTCGGCGCTCAGCTCGACAGTGTTATGAATTACCCGTTCGCCTGCGCCATACTCGCATTCGTTCGTTACGGCGTTGCCGAAAGGTTTATGGAATCTGTGGTAACGGTATGTGAAAACTACCCGAAGCCCGCGCTTGACTGCCTTATGAATCACATAGGCACGCACGACACGGCGCGCATACTTTCGCGCATCGCTGATTACGAAATAGAAGATAAACCGAGACGAGCACTTGCAAAGCACGAAATACCCGCAGATATGATGCCGCGCGCCTGCTCACTGCTGAAAACAGCGGTAACGCTGCAATACACCTTACCGGGCTTTCCGTCGCTGTACTACGGCGATGAAGCCGGTATGACAGGCGGCGGCGACCCGTTCAACCGCGGATTTTTCCCGTGGGGGAAAGAAAACGCCGACCTCACCGCGCACTACAAGAAGCTCGGTGAAATACGCCGTTCGCTCACCTGCCTCGCAGACGGCAATTTCAGACCGTATTCCGCTATGCTTTCGTGCGTGGCATATATACGCGAAAACGAATATGAAAAGATTTTTGTTATTGCCAACCGCAACGAGCATTTTATCGACTATGACCTGCCCGAAGAATTTTTCGGCGGCGTTGAAATGCTGACTTCTAACCGCGTGAGCACCTCGGTGCGCGTGCCTGCATACGGCACTGCAATAATATACAGGAAAATATAACGGTACGCCGTTACGAATAAAGGGTAAATTAAGGACTGTTTGCAGTCCTTGCGGAGGGAAAAATGAACACGCAACCTTATCTTGAAAGCAAAAAAATCTCACGCCTTGTTTTTGTGGCGTGCTTTGCGGCTTATGCGGCATCGTATGTGGGCAGAATAAACTATTCCGCCGCACTCCCCGCCATTATCGGCTCGGGACTTTTCACAAAATCGCAGGCCGGCATTATCGGCTCGGCATTCTTCTTTGTTTACGGAGCTTTTCAGATAATAAACGGCATCCTCGGCGACCGGCTCTCGCCTTTCAAAATGGTCATATTCGGCACCGCCGTTTCCACAGTCGCCAATATTCTGATGACCTTCTGCACATCCAATATAGCAATGGCGCTTGTGTGGGGTTTCAATGGCTTTGCCCTTTCGTTCCTCTGGGCTGCAATTCTTAAAATACTCGCCAATCTCATTAACGACGATATGCGCGGCAAAGCCTGCCTGAATATATGCGCGACGCTTCCCGTCGGAACAATACTCGCGTATCTGCTCGCTTCGCTTTCCATCAAATTCTTTGACTGGAAATTCGTATTCTACATTCCGGCAATCATTCTTGCCGTTGTGTGCATATTCTTTACTCTTACATACCGCAAAGCGAAATCGCACATAACAATGCGTACTGTTGAAATAAAGACCGCTATGCCCGAAGTAAAGGCGAGCAGCTCCGTAAAGCTTCTGCCTCTGCTTGCGGCGGCAGGCATATTTCTGCTTCTGCCTGCAGATGTTATTCACGGCGCTATTAAAGAGGGTATAACCACATGGGTACCGACAATGATTACCGAGGTTTACGAAACAGAGCCGTCATTCTCGGTATTCCTTTCAATCGTTTTGCCCATATTCAATATTACGGGCGTTTACATAATCACCCCCATATACAACAAAATTTTCAAAGAAAACGAAATCAAAACCGCCTGGGTAATTCTTCTTTTCGCGCTTATTCCGCTCTGTGCGCTCATATTCCTGAAAAAGCTCCCCGTTGTGTTGAGCGTTGCTCTGCTTGCGATTATCACGACCTCAATGCACACATATAACTATATGATAATCACGCTCGTTCCCCTGCGCTTCGCTTCGCAGGGCAAAACGGCGACAGTTACCGGCATTATGAACGCTACCGCCTATGTGGGCTGCGCGCTCGCTTCATACGGCTTCGGCGTTATATCCGACAAAATCGGCTGGACGGGCAGTATCATAGTCTGGATAGCACTTGATGCCGCTGCAATGCTCATTACCGTTTTTGCAACACGCGGTTGGACAAAATACAAAAACAGTCTCAATAAAGAAGGAGCTGCGGCAAAACTATGAATGTATTTGACTTCGACGATACCATTTATGACGGCGAAAGTGCGGTGGATTTTTTCAAATTCTACCTGAAAAGAGACCCGTCGCTGATAAAATACGCCCCCTCGTTCATGCTTGCCATAGCCAGATACAAGGCAGGCAAAATCACAATAGAGGAAGCGCTCGGCAAATACGGCTCAAAGGTTACGGATTATTATGTAAGGCAGGGCGGCATCGGTAACGACGCCGAAATCTTTTGGGATGAGCACCAAAAGAACATAAAGCCCTTGTATAACGACCTGCGCAGCGATGATGACCTTGTTATATCCTGCTCGCCGGAGTTTTCATTGAGCGTTATCTGCAGGCGGCTCGGCATAAAAGCGTATATCGGCACCGCCATGGATGAAAAGACCGGCGAAATAACACGGCTCTGCTTCAGAGAAAACAAGGTAAAAGCATTCCGCGAAATATACGGCGACACACAAATCGAAAACTTTTACACCGACTCCATGAATGACAAGCCGCTTATGGATATAAGTAAAAATGTTTATCTCGTCAGCGGCAATAAAATCGAAAAAATAAAATAATATAACACCTCCGAAGCGCATATTATGTTTCGGAGGTGTTTATTATGACAGACGATAAAACAAAGGTACTTATGCCGCACAACTGCATCCTTGAAGACAGGCGCAGGCTTTCCGTTTCGGGTGTAACGAATGTGGGGAATTTTGATGAGGAAACGATATCCGCAGCGACCGAATACGGCGAAATGACAGTGCGCGGTCAGAAGCTGCACATTACAAAGCTTTCGCTTGAAACGGGCGAACTGAGCATAGAGGGAACGGTGGACTCCGTAACCTATACCGACACCGAGCCCAAAACACAAAGCTTTTTTGCAAAGGTGTTCCGCTGATGTATTCGGTACCGCAAAATGAGCAGTTAAAAATTTTTGTTGCCGCGCTCGGAGCAGGTTTTCTGCTCGGCGCGGTTTACGATATTTTCAGAATACTGCGCCTTTCGCTCTCCCGCGGGAAGGTGTGCACCGTGATTTTCGACACGCTGTATTTTATGCTGTTCGGGTTTGCCTCGTATTCATTCATACTTGCGGCAAACAAAGGCGAAATACGCTGGTATATCATATTCGGCATAATCGCGGGGGCAGCGATATGGTATCTGTCTTTTGCGCCGTTTTCGATTAAATTAACATACAGGCTCGTTAACGCCCTTAAACGCCTGTATAATGTTATTCTCACTCCGTTTCGCGCCTTAAAATGCACCGTAATTTCACTTTTGCCAAAATCAGAAGAAAAACGCAAAAAAACTGTAAAAAAGTCTGAAAAAATAAGAAAAAAACTCTTGCCAAAACTGCAAATGTATGTATATAATTTAATTTGTATATTGACAGGCAAAAACACTTCTTCAGAGAAAGGCGGTAGTGAGTTTGGCAGGCAAAAAGAAAAAGAACGGTAAGAGTATGAAGCCCGCAAATGTTGTGGCAATCGTTCTTTGCGCAGCAATGCTTGTGTATTTTGCTTATTCATTCGTTAAAATAAGAGTGGATATAAAATCACAGCAGGCACAGCTTGATGCTTTGCAGACCCGGTACAAACAGCAGCTCGCCGAAAACGAAGCCCTGCAAAAGGCAATCGACGAAGGCGACGAGGAAGCCCTTGCCGAGCAATATGCCCGTGAGAAAGGCTATGTCAAGCAGGACGAACGCGTTTACGTTGACATTACTCCCGGCTCCGGTCAATAAAAAATTCGGGCTTTCGCCCGTCAAGCAGAGGTAAATATGGCAGTAGAAATCGGTGCGATTTTAGAAGGCAAGGTAACAGGCATCACCAACTTCGGTGCATTCATCGAACTCCCCGAAAAAGCTACGGGTATGGTTCACATCTCCGAGGTGTCTTCAACATTTATTAAGGATATTCACGAAAAACTTACCGAAGGGCAAACCGTAACCGTTAAGGTTATAGACATAAATGAAAAGGGCAAAATCGCTCTTTCCATTAAAAAGGCGTTGCCCGAAGAAGCCGAGCCGCGCCCCAAACGCACTGAGCGCCCCAAAAAGTCGCAGCCTGCCGTGTGGACGGGTACGCAGAAAACCGATTCCGAAAATATGAGCTTTGAGGATATGATGGCAAAATTCAAATCCGTAAGCGATGAAAAAATGAGCGACCTCAAGAAAAATTCCGCATCGAAACGCGGAGCTTCGATACCGCGCAGAGGCGGCAACCAGAGAGGACAGAACTGATGATAACCCGAGCTGTGCTTTGCACAGCCCGGGTTTTATAAACGATGAATATAGGTCAACGGCCGAAATTACGCGCAACCGACCCACAACAGCGCAGATTTCTCTCGCCGTGATATGATGTTCGCAATTTCGCAAGAAGTTGCGATTTTTCGTTTATAAATTGCTAAAACATATTGACATATTCTACATAAGTGGTATTATAAAATCAGAATATACATTGCAAACGGAGGGATAATTCTGAAAATCAGTTATAAAAAATTATGGATATTGTTAATTGAAAAAGAAATCCCCCCCGTTACAATGAGGCAGGATTTAAACATTGCGACAGGTACAATGACAAAGTTACGCAAAAACGAAGAAGTGGCGCTGTCAGTGCTTTTGCGCATTTGCGAATATTTAGATTGTAATATCGGAGATATTTGTGATGCAATAAAAGTTGAGGATGAATAGGCAAGTGTGACTATGTATTTGTTCGATACACGAAAACTGCGAATAGAGTTTAAAACAAGGAAGTGACAAAATGGAAGAGCGCGGAGAAATACTGATTTATCAGTCAAATGACGGAATTACAAATATCGAGGTCAAAATGCAGGATGAAACGGTATGGCTTTCTCAACAACAGATGGCGGAATTGTTTCAGACCTCGAGAACAAATGTAGTTGAGCATATACAAAATATCTACAACGAAGCAGAACTTGATGAGGCTTCAACCTGTCGGAAATTCCGACAGGTTCGTACAGAGGGCACCCGTGAGGTGACAAGAGAACTGCAGTTTTACAATCTTGATATGATCATTTCCCTCGGATACAGGGTGAAATCCTCAATAGCGACGAATTTCAGACGATGGGCAACTGAGCGACTGAAAGAGTATATGCAAAAAGGGTTTACGATGGACGACGAGCGGCTGAAAGGAAACGGCGGCGGTCAGTATTGGAAAGAACTGCTTGACCGCATTCGCGATATTCGTTCTTCGGAAAAAGTCCTGTACCGTCAAGTGCTCGACCTTTACGCAACCAGCGTTGATTATGATCCGCAAAGTGAAGAATCAGTCACATTTTTCAAAATCGTACAGAATAAGCTGCATTATGCGGCACACGGGCATACGGCGGCAGAAGTGATTTTCGAGAGAGCTGATGCCGAAAAACCGTTTATGGGGCTAACCTCTTTTTCGGGGGATTTTCCTATTCTGAAAGATGTCGGTGTGGCAAAGAATTATCTGAGTGCGGAAGAACTGAAAATACTTAACAATCTCGTTTCCGGCTATTTTGATTTCGCAGAAATCAGCGCTATTGAGCATAGACCGATGTATATGTCCGATTATATCAGTCAGCTTGACAGTATTCTTACCTCCGGAAGTCGACCGCTGCTTGAGGGTAGCGGAAAAGTAAGTCATGCGGATGCCATTACCAAAGCAAAAGACGAATACAAAAAATATATTGCCGAAAATCTTTCTCCTGTTGAGAAGGCATATATTGATACGATTACCGAAGCAGGAAAAGCGGCGAAAAACGGGATAAAAAAATCCAAAAATTGATAATTTTCGCAGCCAAGACATTGGCAGGATAAGCAAAAACGGCATAACAGCAAAAGTTATACCGTTTAATAAACGAATTTAATTTGGATGTAAAAAAGCGGCATCAGCCGCTTTTTTATTTCTTATTATCGTCAAGTATCATTTCGGGATTGTCAAAAATCTCATTGAGCTTTGCAAGGAACGGCTTGACCTCACCGAAATCGAGAGCGCGGTGGTCAAAGCACACACACATCGGGAAAACCGTTCTTACCTCGATTTTATCCTCGCCGTTTTCATCCTGCACCACTATGGGGCGTTTCTGCATCGCACCCAGACCTATTGCGCAGATCTGCGGCGGAATTATCATAAGCATTTCAAGTGAGCCGGGAATATCCCTTGAAAGTGCACCTATGTTCGAAACGGTTATTGTGCCCTGCTTAAGATCCTTATATGTAATCTTTTCATCGTCGGGAATTGAATTATATGCTTTTTTGGCTTCGCCTTTAAGCAGGGTTATTTTGTGGCGCGGATTTGTTTTTGAGCCGTAAAGCCTTTGAACAGCCCTGAGCACATGGCCCTTTTTCAGCTTTTCTATGGTGTCGTTGAACGATACGGAATACAAAGCCTCGTTAAGATTGGTGTTCTCAAGCTTGCGGTTTATTTCCGCCGTATAATCGGCAATTTCACGCAGTGAACGGTTGCCCATATCCTTCATGGTTATGGTCATCATATTGCCGTCCGGCAAAGTCCACGGCACGGAAATATCTATGTTATCGAACACAGTGAGCTTGCCGCGAACAAGCTTGCTTTCAAAGTGCAGATGTGCATTGATTTGCGGATCTTCCTTAATGGCAACCGCAATAGCTTTTAATATTACGGTGTTAAGGGTTATTCTTTTATCGGGAGTGTGTGTTTTGTCGTACTCTTTGTAAGCGGCAATAAACTTTGTAACATCCGGCTCAAAAAGATAGCTGACATGCGGAATATTCTGCCAACTTTCAGTCGTCATATTGGCGACAATTTTTCTTTGAATGTCGAAACGCGTTACGTCTTTGATTCCCATAATAAATCCTTTCGTTAATTATTGTAATCGTTAAAATAGCCGACGGCGCTGAGGTCTGCAATAAGCGCTTTACCCTCTTCGGCAGTAAGCGGTGCTGCGGGGTACGCCGCAGAGCCGGACTCTATGCCGAGGTATGTAAGCACATATTTTATGGAACGGATAACGCCGTATTTTATGAGTATTTCAACGACCTTGTTGATTTTATACTGCGTAGCCTGCGCAGCGCGAATATCCCCTGCATTAAACTGCTTAAAGAGTTTGCAGTATTCACCGCACATAAGGTTGTATGTGGAGCCTATGCCGGCATCCGCGCCCATTGCAAGACCGCAGATAAGCATTTCATCCGGCCCGTTTATAACGTTTATATCGCCGCCGTTGATTTCTTTAATACGGTGGAGCGAATAGTAATCGGTAAGTGTAAATTTAACGCCGATAACGCCGTCAATTTCAATAAGCCGCTTCATAAGCGAAACAACATCGCCCGTAAGCAAACCCTGCGCATAAGCTATAACGGGAATTTCCGCCGCATCCGCAAGGCGTTTGTAATAGTCAACGACCTCATCTTCATTATATTTGAAATAAAAATTCGGCACAACGCTTGAAACACCGCTGCAGCCTGTTTTATGCGCGTGGCGTGCGAGGTCAAATGCCTCGTCCGGTGAAGCGGCGCCCACGTGGTTTATGACTATGCCCCTGCCGTTGTTGGCTTCAATTACCGTTTCGGCTACTGCCTTGCGCTTGTCGGCGGTAAGCACGGGACCCTCGCCCGTGGAGCCGCAAATATAAAAGCCGGCGGCGCCCTGTGAATAGTTACGGTCCATATTTTTAACTATGCTTTCGCGGATGATATTGCCGTTTGAATCAAGCGGCGTAATCATTGCAGGCATAATGCCTTTAACGAGAATATTGGACATTTATACCACCTCTTGTCGAATTATATCAAATTTCAGTGTGTATGTCAATGAAAGATGATGCGTTATTTTTCCTTTTGGGTAAAATACGGCCTTTTTTAATATTAAAATATATTAAGAGCTTATTACCTTGTAATAAAACAAATATTGTGTTAAAATATTTTTATTATTTTGAATCGGTATGAGGTACGGTTATGAACATCGTGAACAGAGTGCTCGTAAAACTTCATATAAAAAAGCCGCTGCGCCGCGGGCAGCCGCCGTTAAGGGAACTGCCCCCGCCCGTTAAGGAAGCTTTGGAGGCAGGCGGTCTTGACACATCAGCGATTATTTTCTTTTTCAAAAGCGATATGCTTGAAACCGGTAAATATTCGGATGTTTATGTTATGTTTGACGATAAGGGCGTTTACCTTGCGGAATTCAAGGAGGAAGTGCGCCCCGCCAGGAAAAAAAGCAGGAAGAAAATCGAATTCAAGCCCGAACTTCTTAAAATTATCTCCTACCCCATAGATGAGGTGGATGAGATATTTGCCGAACGCAATCTTGCAACGGGTGAACTCACCTACAAGCACGGCGACGAATACTTTTCGCTTTGCACCTTTTCCATAGGTCTTCTCGAAAAGGCTGATACTTTCCGCAAAGTGTATGAGGCTTTCAGGCAGGGCAAGGATTACAACCTTGTTATAGAAGCGCAGAAGGGCGGCACCTGCATAAAGTGCGGCGCGCCCGTTCCGCCCGGTGTAAGGCTTTGCCACGACTGTGTTGACAGAAACTCCACCGTTAAGCGACTTTTCGCATTTTTCGGTGATGTCAAAGGCAAAATGGTGTTCATCATCTTCTCAATTCTCGTCAGCACCGTTATTTCACTGATAATTCCGCAGTTCAGCACACAAAAGCTGTACGATGAGGTGTTGAACGCCGGCAATCCGCTCGGCTACGATGCGCTTTTCAAGGCTCTTGTGAGCGTTGTGCTCACAATGGCGGCGCTCAAAATTTTCAATCAGCTTTTTACGCTGTTTTACCAATACATCATCGCGGGCATACTCCCCCATGTTATTTACAGCATAAAGCTGAAGATCTTCAAAGCAATGCAGCGCCTTTCGGTCGGCTTTTACACCCACAAGCAGACCGGCTCGCTTATGGAGCGCGTTACACGCGACTCAAATAACATATATTGGTTCTTTGTTGACGGCTTCCCCTATGTTATAACAAGCGTGGTAACGGTTATAGGCATAATAGCACTTATGCTCAGCACAAGCGTAAAGCTCACGCTTGTCATCGTGGCGGCGGCAGCCGTTATAGGCATACTCTACCCCACATTCAACAAAATTTTCAGAAAGCTTCACCACAAGGTGTGGGTGCAGAACTCACGCCTCACCTCGAAGGTAAGCGACAATATCAACGGCCACCGCATTATCAAGGCATTTTCCAAAGAGGATGAGGAGCTTGATGCTTTCACAAAGATAAGCGACAATCTCCGCGGTGCCGAAATTCGCGCCGCGAACACCGAAGCCACGGTGTTCCCCGTGCTTTCGATAATCGTTTACATACTCGGTGCGCTCGTGCTCGGCTACGGCGGCGTTTTAAGCGTGAAATACAACGAGCTTTCAATCGGTGAGCTGCTTACATTCGTAATTTACCTGCAAATGCTTCAATCTCCGTTGGAATTTCTTTCGTGGGTTTCAAACTGGTGGGCGCGCTGCATAGATTCCGCCCAGCGTGTGTTTGAAATAATGGATACGGAGCCCGATATAAAGGACTGCGAAAACCCCGTAGTGCTTGACGATTTCAAGGGCAGTATTGAGCTTAACGAGCTGCAGTTCGAATATGAGCCTGCGCGCCCCATAATCAAGAACCTTTCGCTGAAGGTCGAAGCGGGCGAAATGCTCGGTATGGTCGGCAAGACCGGTGCCGGCAAAACGACGATTTCCAACCTTATTGCCCGACTTTACGACCCGAAAGAGGGCTCGGTAAAAATCGACGGTGTCGATGTTAAGCAGCTTTCATCAAAGCAGCTTCGGCAGAATATCGGCATAGTTTCGCAGGATATTTTCTTATTTATGGGCACTATTGCCGATAACATCCGCTACGCAAGACCCGATGCCACTCGCGACGAGGTCATAGCCGCCGCAAAAGCGGCATCCGCTCACGAATTTATTACAAAGCTGCCTGACGGCTACGAAACATGGGTAGGCTCCGGCGGCAGAAATCTTTCGGGCGGCGAACGCCAGCGCATTTCGATTGCGCGAACAATTATACAAAACCCGAAAATACTTATTCTTGATGAAGCAACCGCCGCTATGGATACGGAAACGGAGCGAAACATTCAGAACTCGCTGACCGCCCTGAAAGCCGGCAGAACGACCATAGCCATAGCGCACAGACTTTCCACACTCCGCGATGCCGACAAGCTTGCCGTTATTCGTGACGGCGAATGTGTGGAATTCGGCACATACACCGAGCTTATGGAAAAGCAGGGCGAATATTACAAGCTCTTTAAGCTTCAGGAGGAAGCACTTTCATTCATTGAAGATGTTGACATACCAAAGGATGACCGGGAGGAGGCACACAGACATGGAAACTGAAAAACTCACCGTGGAATTTTTGCCTGCGGCACAATGCCGCCTGCAAATAAACGAAAACGGCTTTCTGATGTTTTCGCTCAATAACGAAAACAGAGGCAGAGTAAAGCTCGTAAGAAGCTACCCGTTTTCACTGCTTGACGAATATATATGCGTGTGTGACCTTGAGGATAAGGAAATAGGTATAATACGCGATTTGCACGAGCTTGACGCCGCCTCACGCGAGTGCGCCGAAAAGCACCTTGAAGCGCGCTACTACTGCCCCACGGTTACCGCAGTTAAATCCGTCAGGGAGCGTATGGGCAACTTCTATTTTGAAACGGTCATAGACGGCAGGGATAAGAATTTCACCGTCAGGGATATTACGCGCAATATGCGTTTTGCCAACGACAACAAGCTGCTTATTTTCGATGTTGACGGCAACCGCTATGTCATACCCGATTTTGAAGCCATAGAGCCGAAAAGCAAAAAGCTTTTGGAGCCTTATCTGTATTGATATGAAAGAGATTAAAGTGATTTTTGATATATCGCCCGACGGCAGCGTATGCGAGGGCGAGCTCACACTCACCGCGGATGCAGTTACCTGCCGCCTCGGCGATGACGTGCGCTCTTATGCCGTGTGCGATATTGAGGAAGCGGTGCAGTTTACCGATATCGGCTGCGGCTGTCTGGAGCTCAAAATGAAAAACTCCGCCGCAGACGGCAGTGAAAATGTGCGCCTTTGCCGTTATTCAATGACCTGCATAGCGCAGGTGGGCGAATTTGTCAAGGTGCTCAATCACTACATCTATTCGGGCGAGCTGCTCGAAATAAGCGAAAAGAGCCTGCCTGTATGCCCCAAGTGCCACCGCCATTTTGCCCGCGGTATGAATGTGTGCCTTTTCTGTGTGAAAAAATCATACGTTTTTTCAAGGGCGTTCGGCTACTTCAAGCCTTATCTGAAATCGGTGATCGGTGCGGGCATACTGCTCACGCTTGCAAATGTGCTTTCCTCGGCGATGCCGCTTTTCAACAGCGTGCTTATTGACGATTACCTCGTCCCCACCGCCGATGCAACACCTTTTTTCGCGTCGCGCACCACGGGTATTATCTGCATAGCGCTGCTGATGTCTGCCGTATATGCGCTTTCGCGCGTGCTTAATATTTTCAGCTCGCGCATATCGAACAAAGTCGGCTCAACATTTTCAAGTGATTTAAGGAAAATGGTGTATGCAAAAACGCAGAGCATGAGCCTTACGGCAATGCACGGCAAATCCACGGGCAACCTTATTCACCGCGTTACCAAGGATACCGAACGCGTTAAGGACTTTTTCAACGAACAGGGCAAATACCTTATTGAGCAGGTAATAATGTTCATTGTTGTGCTCACAATACTGTTCCTTACAGATCCTCTGCTCACTCTGCTTGTGCTTATTCCCATACCAATCGGCGTATTTATGATTTCGCGCTTCTGGCACACCACGCACATGATGTATGAAAAGCAGTGGCGCACCGATTCAAAAGCGACCTCAATACTGCACGATATAATAAAAGGCATAAGAGTTGTAAAATCGTTCGGCAACGAGGAACGCGAAATCGAAAAATTTTCAAAGGTTTCAAAAAGCCTTGCCGATATTTCCGCAAGAAACGAAAAATACTGGGCGGTAACATTCCCGCTTGTCGGCAACTTTATGACAATAGGCGAATTTCTTGTTATATTCGTTGGCGGCACAATGGTGCTTAAAGGCAAACTCACCCTCGGCGAGCTTACGCGCTTTAATCTGTACCTTGCCTACCTCTATGCACCGCTTCGCTGGATGTCCACCTTCCCGCGCCGTGTTGCCGATGCCTCCACCGCACTCGTCAAGCTTTACGAGGTGCTTGACGAGGAAGACGGTATGGACGATAAGCAAGCCACCGATGCTTTTGACCCGTCGGGTGCAATTGAATTCAAAAATGTTGAATTCGGCTACAAATCTTATGAACCCGTGCTTAAGAATATGTCATTCAGAATAGAGCCCGGCGAAATGATAGGTCTTGTAGGTCACTCCGGCGCAGGTAAATCCACGGTAATAAATCTGTGTATGCGCCTTTATGACCCGTCACTCGGCGCGATAACCGTCGGCGATACCGATATACGCAACGTTTCGCAGCAGACACTGCGCGACAATATAGGCGTGGTATTCCAGGAAATATATCTGTTCTCGGGTTCGGTGTACGAAAATATCGCCTATGCACGTCCCGAAGCCCCGCCGGAGGAAATAATAGCCGCCGCAAAGGCTGCGAACGCCCACGGCTTTATTACAAAACTGCCCGACGGCTACAACACGGTAATAGGCGAAAACGGGCACTCTCTTTCGGGCGGCGAACGCCAGCGCATAAGTATTGCACGCGCCATTCTCAAAAACCCGCGCATACTTATTCTTGACGAAGCCACAAGCTCGCTCGACCCCGAAACGGAAATAGAAATTCAGGAGGCTCTTTCGAATCTCACAAAGGGCAGAACAACAATCGCAATCGCCCACAGACTCTCAACTCTCCGAAATGCAGACCGCCTTTTCGTTATAGAAAAAGGCAGAATAGTTCAAAGCGGCGCTCACGAGGAGCTTGTAAAAGAAGACGGCATTTACCGCAACCTTGTTTCGGCGCAGCGTGAAACCTCAAA
Organism: Acutalibacteraceae bacterium; assembly: GCA_045617785.1. GTDB lineage: Bacteria > Bacillota > Clostridia > Oscillospirales > Acutalibacteraceae > DTU089. Next base: position 28,858 of record JAZLJH010000027.1, on the reverse strand, counting down.
GCTTGTAAGCTGATAATAAACGCTTCAATTTTTCACACACTAACAGTATGAAAAAAAGAAGCGTGTTTATTTTTATACTGATCGCCGCGGTGATGCTTTTACCGTTTGCCGACACGGCATCCGCAACAGTCGGCAACACAAAAAATTCCGTAAGTGCCGAATGTACCGCCGCATCGGGCGCGACCGCAAGGCTGCTCAAAAAGCCGACGGGCGCGATGCGGCTTGTTTCGTACAATCTGCTTGCCGACCTGCCCGGCTTCGGCGGAACGGATGCCACCGAACGCGCGCCGTATGCCGAAGCGTTTTTACGCGATTTTGATGCCGATATTTTATGTTTGCAGGAGGTAAGCCCCGCGTGGTTTATGAGCCTGCAGCACTGCCCGGGCATAACACTTACCGCGGTGCAGCCCATACGCACGGTGCTTTTTATGAAAATGAATGTGATAATGTTTAACGAAAGCACCGTTCGCCTTATAAAAAGCGGCACGGTACAATTCACCGCAGGCAATGACACGCGCACGCGCTTTGCGGTTTGGGCGGTATTTGAGCAGAAACCGAACGGCAGAAAATACGCCGTGATAAACTGCCACTTTAACCTGATTAAAAATGACGGCGACGGCGGCAATTTACTTTCAGCCGCAAACCAGACGAATGAGCTTTGCCTGCTTGCGAACGATATTTCAAAACAATATAACTGCACGGTAATTGCCGCAGGTGATTTCAACTGCCGCGAGCGAAAAACAAAAACCGATTCCACATATATCTATGCGCGACTGACATCGTATTTTACCGATGCCCGCAAAATAGCCGAAACCGTTTTTTCGGGCGCACAAAAAAGCATTGATTCAACGAACGGCGACCACATTTTTATGAGCGGCGGCGCGGGCGTATACGGGTACTATATCCTTGCTTTTCCGCACAGCGAACTGATAAGCGACCATTTTGCCGTAGCAGCTGATTTTTTACAATAAAATATTTAATAAAATTCCATAAAAACATTGACTTATTGTTGAAAAGTAACTAAAATGGAGTAAATCAAATGATTGGAGAGATAAATATGGATCTTAGTAGAATCATTGCCAAAAAAAATGAAGCTGCAAAGTACATGATAGATGAAATCACGCACATTTGCAAAGACATGCCCACCAGAAGCCCCGGCTCCGACGGCGAAAGAATTTCCTGCGAATATATGGCGGAGGTTCTTAAAAAGGATTGCGGCTGCGAAAAAGTCAGCGTTGAATCCTTCAAAGAAAATCCCGGCTCATTCTTCGGCTGGATCTACATCACCATCACCTGCTGCATTATTGCTCTTGCGCTTACGCTTATCAGCATTTTTGCAAACATTTCGTGGCTTCCCGTCATTTCCATAATTCTTATACTGTTCGGTCTTGCTCTTGCACTTCTTCAGTTCGGTTTTTACAAAAAAGCCGTTGACTTCCTTTTCCCCGAAAAGACAGGTACAAACGTTACCGCTATCAAGAGCTGCAAAGGCGAAGTTAAACGCCGCATAATCTTCAACGGTCACCCCGACGCCGCTTGGGAATGGCCCGTAAACTACGCACTCGGCGGTGTCGGCTTTGAAAGCCACGCCATCATCTGCGCAGTAGGTGCAGTTTACTACATAGTTCTTTCATTCCTCAAGCTCGCCGGCCACGATATAAAGACCGCCGCCCTTATCGGCATCATCTTCCTCCCCTTCTGGATCGGTCTTTACTTCATGTGGAATAAGCATCACATCGTTGACGGTGCTAACGACAACCTTTCCGGCTGCTATATGGGTATTGCAATTCTCAAAGCCCTCAAGGACGAAGGCATTGAGCTTGAAAATACCGAAGTAGGCGTTATCCTTTCCGGCTCCGAAGAAGCAGGTCTGCGCGGTGCAAAAGCATGGTGCGAGGCTCATCAGGGCGAATTCCAAGATGTTCCCACTTTCATTTATTCTTACGATACCATTCACGATCCCAAATATCTGCTTGTAAACTACCGCGACCTTAACGCCACCGTTAAGGCTGACAAGGATGTTTCCGACCTGTTTATGGAAGCCGCACAGGATCTCGGCATCCTCTGCAACAAGGGTATGGTTCCCCCGCTCGGCGGCGCTACCGATAACGCAGCATTCGCCCAGGCAGGCTTCCGTTCAACCGGTATTACAGGTCTTAACCACAAGCTTGAGGACTACTACCACACCCGCCGCGACACCTACGACAATATGAACGAGCAGGGCCTCGCAGACTGCTATGCAGTAAGCGTAAAGGTGCTTGAAAAGTTCGATGACGGCGCAAAGCAGTAATCAAACCGCTTTTCTATAAGGCAAAAACACATTAAATCAAACAAAGGTTTTGCAGTTGCACTATGTCGCTGCAAAACCTTTCAGTTTGCGCACAATCACATAAAAGTGTGATAAATATCACAAAATAATATATAATTTTGTGAAAATGTTGATTTTCAACTAAAATTGAGTATAATAGACTCAGCGACAAAAATCGCAAAGCCTGCAGATTGTGAGGAAAAATTATGGAACGGTTGATTATAGACAGATTGTCGGAATGGAAAAACTCGCCCTACCGCAAACCGTTGATTTTAAAAGGTGTACGCCAGGTAGGCAAAACATGGATTCTCAAGGAATTCGGCAAGCGCTACTATGACAGTACCGCTTATTTCAACTTTGACGAAAACGAGGAATATAAACAGTTTTTTGAAACAACTAAGGATGTTGACCGCATTCTGCAAAATCTTATGCTGGCAAGCGGGCAAAAAATCGAACCGAAAAAAACGCTGATTATTTTTGATGAAATACAGGACTCCCCCAAGGTCATTAACTCTTTAAAATATTTTTGCGAAAACGCGCCGCAATATCATATTGCCTGCGCCGGTTCTCTGCTGGGCATAGCGCTCGCCAAGCCTTCTTCATTTCCCGTCGGTAAAGTCAACTTTATGCAAATAGACCCAATGACATTTACCGAATTTCTGCTTGCTAACGGCGATGATAATTTAGTCGGTTATATGGAACAGGTGGATGCAATAGAACCGCTGCCCGATGCTTTCTTTAATCCGCTTTGCGAAAAACTGAAAATGTACTATGTTACCGGGGGTATGCCGGAATCGGTTTTGATGTGGACGCAGGCACGCGACTCAGCCGCTATGCAAGAAGCGCTGTCGGGAATACTCGGCGCTTATGAACGCGATTTCGCCAAACATCCAAACATCAGCGAATTTCCGAAAATTTCAATGATATGGAAATCCGTACCGTCACAATTGGCGCGTGAAAACAAAAAATTCATTTACAAGGTCGTGAAAGAAGGTGCACGGGCACGCGAATACGAAGACGCACTGCAATGGCTGACAGATGCTCATTTAGTGCATAAAATCTATCGCAGCACCGCCCCCCACTTACCCATAGCGGCTTACGATGATTTGTCCGCATTTAAAATATATATGGTGGATGTAGGCTTACTTCGCAGACTTGCACAGCTTGCACCCACTGCTTTCGGCGAAGGGAATCGCCTGTTTACCGAGTTCAAAGGCGCGCTGACAGAAAACTATATACTGCAAACTCTGGTTACACAATTTGAAGTCGTGCCGCGATATTGGTCGCAAACAAATCCTCCATATGAAGTTGATTTTCTGATTCAAAAAGAGAATGATATATTCCCGGTGGAAGTAAAATCCGAAGCCAACACCGCAAGCAAAAGTTTAAAAAAATATAAAGAGCTGTTTCCGAATGAGGTAAAACTCAGGGTAAGGTTTTCGCTTGACAATTTAAAGCTTGACGGTGATGTGTTGAATATCCCGCTGTTTATGGCGGATCACACAAATCGTCTGTTGGACTTGGCGCTTAAAAACATATAAACAAAGGTTTTGCAGTTGCACTATGCGCTGCAAAACCTTTGTTGCCGTTTATTCCGAATTATGCCGTTATATTATCTGTATAATACTGTGCCTGAGCGTTCCATAATTTACAGTATTCACCGTCAAGCTGTGCGAGCAGTTCTTCATGCGTGCCCTGCTGAATAATTTCGCCTTTGTCAAAAACCATTATGCGTGAGCAGAAGCGGCAGGAAGACAGACGGTGAGAGATATAGACTGCGGTCTTACTGCCGACGATCTCATTGAATTTTGAATAAATCTCACTTTCCGCAATGGGGTCAAGTGCCGCCGTCGGCTCGTCAAGCACAACAAATACACCGTCTTTATACAACGCTCTTGCAATGGCAAGCTTCTGTTCTTCACCACCGGACAAATCAATACCGTCTTTTTCATAGAGCTTATAAATTGACTGCCTGAGTCCGTTGGGAAATTCCTTAACTCTTGTATACGCTCCCGACATTTTAAGGCAATCCCATACCTTCTGCTCATCATATTCTTCAGAGCAGGCGATATTCTCACCCACCGAAAACGCAAGCAGCTTAAAATCCTGAAAAACGATTGAAAACAGCTTCAAATATTCTGCGTAATCAAATTCACGAATGTCGATTCCGTTGACGGTGATATAACCTTCATTCGGGTCATACAGACGGGCGAGAAGCTTTATCATCGTTGATTTCCCGCTGCCGTTCATGCCGACGACTGCGAGGTGTTCACCCTGAGATATTTTAAGAGAAATATTTTTCAGCACAAGCGGCTCGGTTTCGGGGTAGCGGAAGCTGACATTATGAAACTCAAATTCAAGGTTGTCCGTGTCGATTTCATTCGCTTTTCTTGTACCGTTTTCCATATCGGAGGTAAGCGCGAGATATAGGAGCTCCTGCTTCATCTGCGGACAGTTTGCTCTGAGGTAGCCGAAACAACCTGCAATATCGGAGCAGGAATTTATGAGCTTTGTTATTGCTCCGTAGTATTCAACGACCTTGCCTGCACCGAAAGCTCCCGTAAAAGCCTTTAACCCCACAAAAATATAAACCGCACCGCCGAGAATATTCGAAACAAGTCCTGTAACACTTCCGTAGGTTACCCAAATCTTAAAGCGCCTTTTTATGTGTTTGACAACCGGCTCGTATATTTTAGTTTTCAGTTCTTCGTTAAGCAGCGGCACTTCGTTATAAATTCTTACATCCTTGCCGCTGTCGGTCTCGTTCAGATATTTTTTGTCGTAATGGTCTTTAAGCGGCCAGCACCTTACGGAATTATAGCTTTCAAACTGTTTCTTTTCCGCAAGGCTCTGATATTTGACTGTGAGAGCTATGCACAGGGCGGTAATAACCGCAAGCAACACCGTAAAGTACGGTGTATCAACAAATTTCATCGCTCCGTTCAGAGGCTTTGTTGCTCTGCCGAAAGCCATACCCGATACCATAATGATCGCAATAATAACGGAGGCGGTGTTCGCAATTATCTCAGCCACCATATCTGCGACCCATTCTATTCCGTCGCCGTTATTTGCTGTTTCTTCAACTTTTCCGCGAAGTGCCTGAACAGACGAGCTTTCTGCCTTGGCGTAGTCAAGCGAAAGAGCTTTTCTTGAAAGCACGGCGCAATGCTTGTAGTAGCAGGAGTTGAGCATTGTGAGCCGATAGAAATTCATCCAACGCATTATAAGGTCGCTTATGAGGGTTGAAAATGACGCAATCAGCACATATCTGAGCATTACCGAAAATTCTTTGCCCTGCGTCAGTGCGGTTATTACAAGTCCCGTGCAGTAAACGGTGATGTACGGTGCAACGGTACGCAGTGTCATCTGTACTGTATTTATCAGCAGATAGTGATTGCCGAGATAATCATTGATAAGACCTAAACTTTTCAGAATTATCGAAATATCATTTTTCAGTGCTGTTAACTTTTCTTTCAAAATATCGCCTCCTCTTTGTAGTAGCGGCTCTGTGTATTAAACATTTCGGCGTATCTGCCGCCGAGTGCAAGCAGTTCCTCGTGAGTGCCTTCCTCAATAATTCTGCCGTCGCCTAAAAGATAAATTCTGTCGCAGAAGCGTGTTGAAGAAAGGCGGTGAGAAATATATATCGCTGTTTTACCCGTGCAGAATTCACCGTATTTCATATACATATCATTTTCGGCTATGGGGTCAAGTGCCGCCGTGGGTTCATCGAGAATGAGAATAGGTGAATTTTTGTAAAGTGCTCTCGCAAGCAGCAGTCGCTGTGTTTCTCCGCCGGAAAGCGCAATTCCGCCCTCGTGCACCTCACGCACAAGCAGAGTGTTTTCCTTTTGAGGCAGAGAATTAACTTTTTCAAGAATACCCGAAAGACGCATACATTCAAAAAGGCGTTCACGGTCAATCTCCGATTCCTCACAAAGAGCAATATTCTTTGCAATGCTTGAAGGCAGAATCGAAGCCTCCTGAAATACGGTTGAAAGCAAAGAATAATAATCCTTTCTGCCGTAGTCGGATATGTTCACACCGTTCACAAGTATTTCACCGCTTTGAGGCTTCAAAAGTCCGCAAATCAGTTTTACGAGCGTTGATTTTCCCGCTCCGTTCACGCCGACTATCGCTATTTTTTCGCCTTTTCCGATTTTCAGAGATACATTGTTCAGCGTATCCTTTTCCTGCTCCTCATAGGCAAAGCTCACATCTTTAAGTTCAATTTCACATTCACCCGTCGGCACGGGAACAGGCTTTTCGGTTTCGGGCTCTTCGGGAATATCGAGAAAATTTCTGAAATCGTTCACCTTATGGTCAGCATCTATGAATGTGGATATTCCGTCAACCAACTTTGAAAGCCACATTCCGAAGCCCGTTATCGCGCCGAAGTAGAGCGAAAAATCACCTATCGTCATCGAGCTGCTCATTTTCAACTTGATAAGATACACATAAGCCGCAATGCCTATGGCAAATTTCAAAACATCCTCCAAAACGGTATTTGAAATATGACCGACATTGACCCGCCTGTTGATATCGGTTATATCGGCAAGATGGCGGTTGATTTTACGCATTAAAAAGTCAGTCATGCCGTAGACACGAATATCCTTTGCCGAAGTGAAATCCTTTGAATTGTAGGTAACATAACCGAGCTTGAGTTTGACAGCACTGCGTTCGTCCTTAAGCTTATCCTTGTATTTCTGCAAAAGGAGCCAACCGACCATGCTCAGACCGTAGCTTACAACAAGCACGGGAATGAACAGCCAGGAAGCCTGAACGATAATTGCCGTGAAAGCCGTAAATCCGAACAGTGACGATAAAATCTCAACCGCTCTTGTCACATAACCGCAAATGCCGTCCTCCCAGCTTTCAAGAGCTGTCCACGCCTTTTCACGCTTTACTCTTGTTTCGCCGCTGATGTATTTCATATACTCCATATTCATCAACTTACTGTTGATGCGTGAATAAAACCATACATTGTTCATTTCTCTGAAATTGCGAAAATAGTACTGCGATAAAAAGAACTGTGCATAGCCGAAAACGATTATTACAACCGAAAGGAGAGCTATCACCGTAACCATAAAACCCGGTGATTTGTCATTTTCGAGGCAGTCAAGCACAAATTTAGGCAAGAAAGCCGTAATGACCGAGGTTATTGCCGCAAGCGGTGCCGAAGCAAAATCACACGGAATAAACCTTTTGTCATAGGCGTTATGCTCTTTTATCATGAATTTAAGATTACTGATAACGCCGTATTTTTTGTCTTTGTTTTTTGACATCTGTTTTCCTCCTGTAAAAAATTCTTTGTAGCACAAAAAATAGACACACCGATAGCCGATGTGCCTATGATAAATAATATTCTGTTCGCATTCAACGGGTTTTGCAAAGGTGACAATTTCAAATACAAAAGTGATTGCTGAACAACATATACGCAATAAATATTTCAAACATTCCCGATAAAGCGGTTGCGGCTTCTTTCATCACCAAAGCACTCCTTTCAGATAATCGTCAAATATTCTGAGTGCCTGAGTTCTTCTGCGTTGACTGACGGGAACTGCGATGCCGTTATTCAGCGTTACGCTTTCTTTATCAAAACGGCGGATGCGGCTCATATTTACAATAAAGCCCTGATGCGTCTGCAAAAATCCGTGCGTGGAAAGCTTTTCGTAAATATCGCTGAGCTTGGCAACGCTTTCATATTTACAGTTGTCCGTATAAATCATTACATGGCGGTTATAGCCCTCGCAGTAGAGTATATCATTGATGCAGATAACCGCTCTGTCGCTCAGAAAGCCCGAGGGCAGAAAAGAATGAAGCGCGTTATATTTACTTATTGCACGGACAAAAATACGCTTAAATTCAAGCTCGGTTATGGGCTTTACCATAAAGTGCAAAGCCTCAACGCTGAATGCCTCAAATACATAGTCCGGATGGTTTGAAACAAAAATTATAATAGCATTGGGATTAAGCCGTCTTACTGTCTGAGCAACCTCAATGCCGCTCACACAATCAAGCTGAATATCCATAAAAAGTATATCATAACCGGTTCCCGACAGACAGTCTTTAATCAGATCATTACCACTGAAATGTGAAACGATTTCAGGCTTCTGTGTAAGCAGAAAAAAACCGTTTATGTAATTCCTGATTATCTCGTGCTGACTTTTATCGTCATCACAAATGCAGATGTGCATCTTAATTCACCTCAATATTACTAAATACAAAAAGCGCCTCCGTTTTGTCGGAAGCGCCTGAATTATACTGTCTTGCCTGATTAAAGATCGCGTGGCTTACGAAAGCAGGCAAAACGACACTTCTCGTTTTTGTAAAATATGTGCTGTTCTGTACGGTGCATATTTTTCATTGTCATTTTGTCCGCCTCCTTTCATATTATTTGCTACATTATAAGTAATATCGGATATAAAGTCAACATCACTTTTGCAGATAAAAACATCACTTTTGTTCTTGTTTTTCTTTTTACCGCTCCGTCTCAGAAAAATTTTGCTATGCGGCAGGCTCTTGCATACGCCTCGGCAAAATACTGCTCAATCGGCATAGCGGCGTATTTATCGTTATCGTGCCGTTCGGGCTTGGATTGCTTATTCAGCTCAAATGTAAGCGGACCGCCAAAACCGCACTTTTTAAGGCGCTGCATATTATACTGCCAGTCGGCTATGCCGTCAAGCGGCAGTAAATGCAGATCGTCGCGCCATGTAATTACACCGTTCGGGTCGTTTACGCCGAGGTTATCGTTTATATGCGTGCCGAGCAGCTTATCACCGTAAAGTGCAAGTAAATCCCTGCTGCCGTTATAGCACATTTCGTGGCCCGAATCCCAGCAGTAACCCACATTCTCGCGTGAGCCGAATTCTTTGAGTAATGCCGCAAGGAACTCCTCGCCCTCGGTATTTTCAAATGCGATTTTCACACCGCGCTCTGCGGCGTAATCTATTACTCTGCCGTATCTGTATAATCCCATATCGTTCGGCACGGTTACGTCATCGTCAAAGCCGATAAACGCGTGTGAAATCATCAGCTCGACCTTTGCCGCAGCGCAGGCATCCACACATTCGCAAAGCTCCGAAATGAACTTTTCGGCTTCGTCAACATCGTCGTACCACATATCGGCACAACCGCCGAACGGCGCGTGAACTGACTGTATTATCATACCGCATTCGTCGGCGACCTTGCGGCAGAGAGCCATATCGGCGCCGTGCTTCCACCCCGTGAAAAAGCCGTTGAAGCCCGTTTTTCTCAAAAGGCGTATCTGTTCATCGAGCGGTATGCCGTATGACGGGCTTATTGACATACAAAGTGTTTTGTTCTGCATATAATCACCCCTGTAAAATATAATCATATTTTATCACAATATAACGCGCCGTCAAGTGAAATAAACCTTGACGGCGTTTTGTTTCGCATATATAATTCTTTTGAAAGGGAGTTTTTGTGTGAACACTTATTCTGACAGATTTGAAATATACTACATACGCCACGGCGATACCTCCGCCGCCTCCTGCGAGGACCGCGACAAATGCGATATCGACCTCAGCCCGCTCGGTGAAAAGCAGGCGGCGCTTGTGGGCGAAAGGTTTAAGGGTAAGCGCTTTGATGCGGTGCTTTCAAGTCCGCTTGTGCGCGCGGTGAAAACCGCAGCCGCCGTTGCCGCCGAGCTTGACGGCGCGCCCGCAATAGAGGTCATACCCGAACTTATTGAAAACGGCTCGACCTACGGCTACCGCGGTTGTGATGCAGAGCATCTGAAAAAATACTACCCGAATATCACCGTTACAAACGGCTGTATTTTCGGTGAAGACGAAGCAATACCAAACCGTAACGATGAAGAAAACGATGCCCGCGCCGAAAAGATAATCGAATATCTGCGCTCGCGCTTTACATACGGTCAGCGCATAATCGTGGTGGCACACGGCTCGTTCGGCAACCATTTTATACCTGCCGCGGTAGGTATGAAAACGGGAGATTTCATATTAAGCATCAACAATACATCGGTTTCAAAAATAAAATACACCGATGACGGCGACAAGCGCATATCGTTTATGAACGATATGTCGCACTTGCGCCCGCTTATGCCCGATTACGAAACCGAGGTTTAATAATGAACAAATCGACCGTATATGTTTTTATGTCCTCGGTGTTTTTTGCACTCGGCGGACTGTTTTTCAAAATAATTACCTGGGATGCTCTTGCCATAAGCTCGGCGCGTTCGCTGCTCGCCTGCGCATTCATTCTTATTTTTCTGCTTATCCGAAAGCATAAATTCAGAATCAACCGCACGGTGATAATCTCGGCACTTTCCATTTCATGCACAAACACGCTGTTCGCACTCGGGAACAAACTCACCACGGCGGGCAACACCATTGTTCTGCAGTTTTCAATGCCCGTTTTTGTCATACTCATAATGCTTGTGTTCTTTCACAAAAAGCCGACTAAAACGGAAATTATCACCTGCTTTGCAGTGCTTGCGGGCATAGTGTGCTTCTTTATTGATTCATTGAGTGCGGGCAATATGCTCGGCAACGCGCTCGCGCTTATTTCCGGCGTGAGCTACGCGATGTATTTTGTATTCAACAGCCGCGAGGAATCGGAGCCGTTCACCGCCGTAATTCTATCGTACATAATTACGGCGCTTATCGGCTTACCCTCGCTTATAAAAACCGATATTCGCGCCACCGCGCCCTCAATATTACTTGCGGTGCTCGCACTCGGCATTTTGCAGCAGGGCTTTGCGCAAATCTGCTTTTCATCGGGCATCAAGGGAACCACACCCGTGGCAGCAGGACTTATTTCCGGCATAGAGCCGATACTCAACCCCGTACTTGTGGCGGTGTTTTATAAAGAGGTGCTCACACCGCTGTCGCTCGTCGGCGCGGTAATAGTGCTTGTTTCGATAATTACATATAATGTAACGGAAGCAAAAACGCCGAAAAAACAGTGCACATAAAAACCGCATAAAAAGCGGGGTTTCAATAACTTCAAGTATGAGATATATTGATAAATCAGAATTTGCGAAAGAAATAACCGCTGAAAAATTCCTTTTTCAGCGGTTATTTTTATGTTTCAACGTCAAGCATCGGGAGCGCACGCAGCTTTAATAACAGCCGCCGCTTTTTTGAGTACATCGAACGGAATATTCAGTGCGGGCAGTAAGCGCACCTTATCCTTTGCCGTAAGGCAAAGCACGCCTTTTTCCATACACTCTGCGACAACATCCGCCGCAGGCTTTTTGGTTTTAATACCTATCATAAGCCCTATACCGCTTATTTCCTCAACACCGTCGGCATTGCTCAATGCATCGAAAAGATACTTGCTCTTTTCCGCAACATCGGCAAGAAGCGCATCGTCGATACGGTCAAGCACCGAAATTGCCGCAGAGCAGCAAACGGGGTTGCCGCCGAATGTGGAGCCGTGGTCGCCGAAGCCGAGAACATCCTTTACCTTGTCGGAAAGCAGTGTGGCACCGAGCGGCAAGCCGCCGGCAAGTCCCTTAGCCGTGGTAACAATATCGGGAGTAATGCCGTAATTCATATATGAATAAAGCTTGCCCGTTCTGCCATTGCCTGTCTGCACCTCATCGACAATAATAAGTATATCGTGCGCCTGCGCGTACTCCACGACCTCGTTCACAAATGATTTTTTCAAATCGACAACGCCGCCCTCGCCCTGAATGCACTCGAACATTATGGCGGCGATCTTATTTGATGAGCCGACCGCTTCAAGCTCATAAATATTATCGGTATTAACGCTTAAAAAGCCCGGTGTAAGCGGCTGATAAAGCTCGTGGTAATGCTCCTGACCGGTAGCTGCAAGTGTGGTGAGCGTTCTGCCGTGGAAGCTGTTTTCAAGCGTAACTATCGTGTTATATTCCGCGCCCTTGTGCTCCGCCGCATATTTTCTTGCGACCTTTATGGCGCACTCATTTGCCTCTGCACCGGAATTTGAAAAGAACACCTTGCTCATACCCGTTTTTTCGCAGAGCTTTTCGGCAAGCACCGCGCACGGCTCGGAATAATAAAGATTGGATGTGTGCTGAAGCTTTGCCGCCTGATTGGCAACCGCCGCCTGCCATTTGTCGTCGGCATAACCGAATGAAGTTACGCCGATGCCGCAGCCCATATCAATATATTCCTTACCTTTTTCATCCCACACAAGCGAGCCCTTGCCGTGCGAAAGCACCACCGGGAAGCGATTGTATGTACCCGCAATATAATTACTGTCTTTTTCTTTAATGCTCATATCTCTTTTCTCCGTTACCATAGTACCCGCGCCCTCGTTTGTGAGCAGCTCCATAAGAATGGAGTGCGGTACTCTGCCGTCCATAATAACAACATTTTTAACGCCTTTTTTCAAAGCCTCTATGCAGCAATTCACCTTGGGTATCATACCGTCGGAAATTATGCCCTCGTTATAGAGCTTTTCCGCCTCGTGAATACTGATTTCGGGAATAAGCGAATTGGGGTCGTCTTTATCTTTAAGTATTCCCGCAATATCCGTCATCATAATAAGGCGTTCTGCGCCGAGTGCTCCCGCAATGGAAGCCGCGGCAGTATCGCCGTTTATATTGTAGGTGTTGCCGTTGGTGTCGCAGCCGAGCGTTGAAACTACGGGAATATAGCCTTTTTCAAGCACATCCGTAATTATATCAATGCGCACGTTTGTGATTTCACCCACATAGCCGAGCTTTTCATCCTTTACGGTTGCCTCGATCAGCTTACCGTCCATACCCGAAATGCCCACGGCTTCGCCGCCGTACATTTCAATAAGATTGACAAGCGTCTTGTTGATTTTGCCGGCAAGCACCATCTGCACAATATCTACCGTTTCCTTATCGGTAACGCGAAGGCCGTCAACAAATTCGCTCTTTTTACCGAGCTTGCCCATCAGCTCGCTTATTTCGGGACCGCCGCCGTGCACAAGCACGATTTTCACGCCGATAAGGTGAAGCAGTACAATATCCTCCATAACCTGCTTTTTGAGCTGCTCATCCACCATGGCGTTGCCGCCGTATTTGATTACAACGGTTTTGCCCGTATAGCGTTTTATGTACGGAAGTGCCTGCGTGAGCACCTCTGCCCTTTCAAAATTTGAAAATTTATCATTCATAACAGTTCCCCCATCAGGTGCGGTAATCGCCGTTGATTTTCACATAATCATAAGTAAGGTCGCAGCCCCATGCCGTTGCGGCTTCATCGCCGTCATTCAGCTCAACTATGATTTCGATTTCTTTTTCAAGCAGAACGGTTTTTGCAAAATCCTCGGAAAAATCCACGCCGGAGCCGTTTCTGCAAACCTCAATTTTGCCCTTTGCGCTCTTGAACGAAACGCCTACCTTGTTCACATCGACATCCGCGCCGCTGTAACCTATGGCGCAAAGCACGCGCCCCCAATTTGCATCCGCGCCGAACATTGCCGCTTTCAGAAGGCTTGAACAGATTACGCTCTTTGCCACGGTTTTGGCACAAGCAAGCGTTTTTGCACCGCTGACATTACATTCAAGCAGCTTTGTTGCGCCCTCACCGTCGCCCGCAATCATTCTGCAAAGGTGTACGGTAACGGTGTTAAGGGCTTTCATAAATTCATTGAAATCCGCACCCTCGGCGGTGATTTCGGCGTTGCCCGCCATACCGTTTGCAAGCACCGTAACCATATCGTTTGTAGAGGTATCGCCGTCAACACTCACCATATTAAAGGTATCCGCAATATCGGTTGAAAGAGCCTTTTGAAGCATCGCAGAGGATATGGCGGCATCGGTCGTGATGAAAACAAGCATCGTTGCCATATTCGGGTGGATCATACCGCTGCCCTTTGCAATGCCGCCTATGTGGCAGACCTTACCGCCGACTGTAAACTCGACCGCAATTTCTTTCATAACGGTATCGGTGGTCATTATGCCCTCGGCGGCATCATGCCCGCCGTTTGCCGAAAGCCCGTTAACAAGCCCCGGAATGCCCGCCGCTATGGGGGTAATATCAAGCGGCTGACCGATAACCCCGGTTGATGCAACAACTATATTATCGGCTTTTATGCCGAGCTGCGCAGCCGCAAGCGCACTCATTTCTTCGGCAATTTCGATGCCGTTTGCATTGCAGGTATTGGCGTTACCGCTGTTGCAGATAACCGCCTGCGCCTTGCCGTCCGCAATATGATTTTTCGTAACGGTCAGCGGAGCGCCTTTAACGAGATTGGTGGTGTAAACTGCCGCCGCGTTTGCCTCAACCTCGCTGAAAATAAGCGATAAATCTTTTTTTTCTCTGTTCTTGCGTATGCCGCAGTGGACTCCGTTTGCCGTAAAGCCCTTTGCCGCACACACGCCGCCTTTGATAATATTCATACCTGACCCCTCCTCAAGTTAAGTCCCGTTGTTTCATCGACTCCGAGAACAATGTTCATATTCTGTATTGCCGCGCCGGAAGCCCCTTTGCCGAGATTGTCGAACCGCGAAACAAGCGTTATGCGGTCACCGTTACCGAAAACGCCGATTTGCATACCGTCATCGCCGCTAAGCGTTCCCGCCGACAGAAAGCCGTTTTCATCCGGTGAATCTGCGAATTTTATTACATCGCCGGTATAATACGCGGCGTAATACTTCTTTATTTCATCGAGCGTTGCCTCGACCTGATTTGCAAACAGCGGCACGGTAACAAGCATACCCGCGTAATAGGATGAAACAATCGGCGAAAACACCGGTGCGGTATCAAGCCCGCAGATTTTCGCCATTTCCGGCAGATGCTTGTGCTGCTGCGAAAGCCCGTACATTCTCGGTGCAAGAAGTGCCGCGCCGTTTTCATCGTAATCGGCAATCATTTTCTTGCCGCCGCCCGAATAGCCGGTGAGCGAAAAGCAGGAAAGAAGCGCATCCTTTTTAATCAAGCCGCCCTGCACAAGCGGTGCTGCAAGTGAAATAAAACCGCTTGCGTGGCAACCCGGATTAGCTATACGCTTGGATGACTTTATTTTTTCACGCAAACCGCTGATTTCAGGAAAACCGTACGCCCACCCGTCGCTTGTTCGGTGCGCGGTGGAAGTGTCGATAATAACGGTATTATTGTTTTCGACAAGCGAAACCGCCTCAACTGCCGCCGCATCGGGCAGGCACAGAAACACCACATCCGCACTGTTTATGGCGTCACGCCTTGCCGAAACATCCTTACGCAACTCCTCGCTGAGAGTAATAAGCTCAACATCTGCGCGATTTTTAAGGCGTTCAAATATCCTTAACCCCGTAGTTCCGGCGCTGCCGTCAACAAAAACCTCCGTCATTTTATCCCCTCCGGAAAGAACAATGTATAAATATACAACAATATTAAACCCAAAATGAATATTTGTCAAGTTTTTATTTAATAAATATACATCTTTCTTGCGGTTGTTTGCATATATTTGCAAGTTTCAAGCAAAAAAGACCGCAAACTGCATAAGCAATTCGCGGTTTTTTCACAATAATACATCAGAGGGTGGAATCCAATAAGAAATCATATATGCCAATATGCAAAATACCATACTCATCCGTCCACGGTTTCATTGCGGTTTTCGTTATGAGAATTCGCTTTGAAAAATCGTTTTTCAATTTCAAAAACGGACGTATTTCCTGCTCCGATTTTTCCTGACTATCGGTATTCAGCGCCGCCTGAATATAAATACGGTCACCCGGTTTCCCTGCGTTTATTACAAAATCAATCTCGTACGATTTTCTTTTTCGGATTCCGTTGGTAGTTTCTATGGCATCAACCACACCCACATCAACAGAATACCCCCTTGCGCACAGTTCATTATAAACAGCATTTTCCATCAAATGTGTATCTTCCATTTGTCTGAAATTCAGTCTGGCATTTCTGAGTCCCAAATCAACGCAGTAATATTTATTCGGGTAAGAAAAATATTTTCTGCCTTTTATATCGTAACGCGATGCTTTTGAAAACAAATACGCATCCGTAAGAAATCCTATATACGAGCTTACCGTTTCACTGTCAATTTCAGTTTTGCGATGAGTGTAAAGCGTATTCGCAATTTTTGTTGCATTCGTAAGCGAGCCGACCGCAGATGACAATTCATCCGCTATCATGACAAGCGCATCCGGATATATGATGTTATGGCGTTCTAATATATCTTTAAGGTATGTTTCATTAAATAAATCGTAAAGATATTTCTTTTTATCTTCATCACTTTCGAGAATATGCACATAAGGCAAACCGCCATAAGTCATATATTCAACTAAAAGCTCCGTTTTATCTGAGCCGTAAGCCTCATAAAGCTCCGAAAAAGAAAGCGGTCTTATATGGAGCTCATCACCTCTGCCGCGAAATTCTGTTGCAATATCCCGTGAAAGCATTTTGGAATTTGAGCCGGTCACATAAATATCCACATTGCCTTTTTGTAAAAGAGAATTAAGAACATCATAAAATGTCACATATATTTCGGGATTATCCTGAATTTTCTTTTTACCTACAAACTGTATCTCATCGAGAAAAACATAATACTCTTTTTGATAATCTTCGGTTTTTTTCGCCAAAAATTCGGATAATTTCAACGGATCCCTGTATATTGCGTTGACAGCATTATCAAGAGCCAAAGAAACAATATTTTCTTCTTTAACCCCATTATCAAGCAAATACTTTTTATACAAATTGAAAAGCAAAAAAGATTTTCCCGATCGTCTTACGCCGGTAATTACTTTTACAAGTCCGTTTTCGCGTTTCTTTATCAAACGGGATAAATACTCTTTTCTTTCAAACACTTTATTATCTTTCATACGCTATGCTCCGTTCGATTTTAGTGTGACTATTCACATTATTTCCGATTACTTAAATGATATACCGAATTTTTTCGTTTGTCAACGCTCAATCACTATTATTATGATTTTACACTCACAAAGAAGGCCGCAAACTGCATCAGCAATTCGCGGTCTGAAATAAAATATTATTTTTTAATCAGCTTCACGGTTCTGTCCGTACCCTGTGCGCCGTATCTGCCGCCTTTTATAAGTGCGGTATTCGTTTGCGCATCCCAGGTCAGCTCAAGGTCTGCATCATCCTCTGAAAGTTCGACCTCGCAAGGCACGCGAAGCCTTGTGTAAACCTCGGTCATTTCGGGGCTGTGCAGAGTTATCTCGATTTCACCGTCATTCTCGGCGAGGGCATTTACACGCGCCGATGTGCCTATTACGCGCAGCTTTTCGTCTGCGATTTCGGCATAATCGAAATACACATGATTTTCGCCGGGCTTCAATACGGGATTTTCAACTGTCTTGAAATCAACAGAATACATATCGGCATACACGCCGTTTAATTTCAAAGCATCGTCAAAGCTTTCGTCGAAAACGGCAGCAACCGTATATGCACCGCGTTTTTCGAGCAGATAGTTCCTGCGCTGCCATTTATAGCCTGAAGCGGTTATCACACTGTCGAACAAATCGCGCCACTCATCGGCATTTTTCTTTGAATGACAGATTTCAGACGGTGCGTGATTCCACACGCACACCCTGCCCCTGCCGACTTCGCAGACTGTGTAGTCACCGTCGGCAGGCTCTTCAATGCCGAGCAAATCGAAAAGATGCTGCGCGGGGTTGTCGTATCTGCCCGTCCAGAAGCTGTTGATTTTGTGAAACGGGTCTTCGCCGTCGCCCACATAAATAAGCGTGCCGCCCTCGCGTACCCACGCGGCGAGTGTGGCGTTTGTATCCGGGAATTCGGGCTTACAGTATTCGTAGCTCAAAACGAGCACGTCGTAGCCGTCAAGGTAGCCCACAAAACGCCTTGCGTTATCGAGTAAAACGGGGCGCACGGGAATGCCCTGCTTCAAAAGCGGAAGCGTAAGCCCGTAGAAAACGGGCAGCTTACCGGATTTTTCAAAGCGGAATCTCAAATCAAGGTCGCCGTTACCCTTGAACAGTATATTTTCATAGTCGCGGTCATCGTTTTCGGTATCTCTTAAAACAGTACCCACGCGCGATTCGGCTTCGGCATTTATAACGCCGTCGGGGTAATCGCGCTGATAAAGTGCGGTATCGCTTATGAGCATACCCACCGAAAATTCCGCGCTCGATTTTGATTTTGGAATATCGCCGAGCATCTGGAAATTGCCGTTAAGGAGCGTTCTGTATTCAGAGGGAATCGGCATTGCATCGGGATTGCCGGAGGGATATTTATGCTCGCCGTCCAAAACGCGGTTAGGCCACGGGCAAACCTCAAATGTATTTATCTGCGGGTGCAGGAGCGAAGCCGTAACGGTCTTGTAGTAATTTGTTCTGTAATCGTTCCAATCGTAGCAGGGCTGGTCTTCAATGGGGTCGTGCAAAAACCACATCTGCCTGCCCGTGCCGCTTACAAGCTCCTGCATAACGCCGTATTCAAGGTAGGCGGTCTCAAAGGTGCGTTCCGCGATTTTGCCCTCGTAGACATTCGGCTCGCGTGAAGTGCCTGTCCAGATCTGCGCTATGTAGCCGTCAACGCCGGGCACCTCGGTAAGCGATGCCTCGGGGCTTACGATTTTCCACTGAACATAATTCAAAAGGCTGTGCGTGGGCACATAGAAGCGAACATTTCTGTTGTATTTTGTAAGCGCATAAGTCTTGATAGCGGCACTTACTCTGTCGATGGTGCGTTTATAAAGGTACGCCTTTAATTTTGCCGCCTTATAGCGCGCATCTATGCTTTCGTGCGGAGCAGTCCAATCGGTACCGTAGCAGATTTTATACTCGCGCTTGAATGCTTCGGAATAGCCGCCGCGGTCAAAAAACTCGGGCTCCTCAACGAATATCGCGCCTACGCCGGCATCAACGGCTTTTTTCAGACGAGCCGTAATAAATTCGGCAAAATCGACCGTGGGAACCATATATGGCACGCGCGGACCGTGCAGCACCTGATTGCCGAAACGGTCCGTCTGTGCTTCGTCCCAGTGCTGCCTGCCGTCAAATTCGCCGTCAAGGTAATCGCAGTAATGCCCCCAGGCGATGCCCGTCATGCAGTTCACCGCATAGCCTGCCTTACGCCAGCTGTCGACACATTGCACGAAGTCATCACCGATGCCGTAGCTCATAATGAAATCGCAGCTTACATCTATGCGACCGTCATAGCCGCCGTGGCATTGCAGACCGGTAATTTCTTCATCTCTGTTTCTAATATACGCCATTGTCAATCCTCACTCATAGCAATCAATATTTCGGGAAATCAAGAATTTCACGGATATTGCTTTCGCCCGTTTTAAGATTAAAGCGAAGCGTTTTCTTTTCTTCCCCGTCAAGCAGTTCGATCGTGAAATTATCGCTTGTATCGGCATCGACCGAAAGCACCTTGAAATCGTTTTTGCCGAACGCTTTTTTGAGCACCGCAATATCGTTATCGGTATATTCGGCGGCATTGTCGGAAACGAAAAGAACATTGCCGAAAATGTGATTTATACCCGCAAGCAGCAGCTTCTGGTCGATGGTGAAATCAAGGTTTGTGTACCTTAAAAAGAACACATCGGGGTCACTGACGAATGCCCTGCCGTCAAGATGGCGGCGGAAAACAGAGTTTGTAATGGCATTCTGTGCCGAGGGTATTTCATTATTTACATGAAGCTTGTTGTAGAATTTGCCGCCGTATTTGAGGTCAACATCGCAGCTTATGCGACAGGCATCCACATAGCCGAAGCTTGCGCCGTGGTGAACGCCGCAGCCGAGAATGAGCTTGTCGCCGCAGCACTCGCGCAGAAATTCCATAGCCTCGCACATAATGGTGCCGCGGGATTTATTGTTGCGCGGATACATACACTGGCTGTAAAGGAAATCGAGCTTGACCATATCGTAGCCCCAGTCATTGAGCACAACATCAAAGAAATGCTTGATGTACTCGCGCACCTCGGGCTTGTAAATATCCATGGTGAATGCGCCGCCCCAGCCCATGCATCCGATAAGCGGAAGACCTGTTTTATCCTTGATCACCCAATCGGGATGCTCCTTGTAGGTGCGTGACTTTATCTGCACATTGAACGGAGCGAGCCATATTCCCGCCATATAGCCTTTTTTATGGATTTCATCGGCAATGTGCTTCATACCGCTTGGGAATTTTACGGGGTTGGGGTCAAGCCAGTCGCCAACAAATGTTTCGTAGCCGTCATCTATCTGGAATATGGAAACATCGTCCTTGGCAACATCAAGCGAATTGAGGTCGCGCAGAATAATGTTTTCGTCGATTTTCTGAAAATAATTGTACCATGATGTATAGCCCGAAAGATGTTCGAGCCTCGGCTTTGCAAGCTTCATAGCGCTGAAATAACCGTCGAACACTTCATCATAGCCGCCGACTGCCCTGAACATATCAAAGAGTGCATACTCTGTACCCTTTTCAACGGTTACGCCCTCAACATCCTTGCTGAGAGTGAGGGTATTTTTATTCATATCGGCGTAAATCACGGTAAAGCCCTGCCGTTCGGAAAGTGAGCCGATAAAATCGAATGTGCTGCCGTTTTTGATATATGTATAGGTGTGGCTGAAAAACTCGCCCGCTTTTTTCGGGAATTTCACAAAACGAAAATCAGCGGAAACGCCTGCCATCTCTTTAAGCGGTCTTGCGCAGGCAAGCGGAATAATATCCTGCATTTTGTCGGATACGACATATTCCTTGGAGGTAGTCCACGCCTGGTAGCCGTTGCCGTAGAATTTGGAGCCTGCCTTGAATGCGTAATCGAAAACGATATCAACGCGTTCAAGCGTAATGCGCTCGCGCGCCGTAAGCGAAGCCTTAACGGCGCCGTCGGTAATTTCGTAATTCAGCTCGTAATGAGCGTTCTTTGCACCGCGTGCTTCAATTTTCTGACCGTTGCAAAAATATGTTACATAGAATACGGGATTATTCATAATAAAGCCGTCCTTTCCTGCATTATAGGTTTAGTTTACCATTTATTTCGGAATGTTGCAATATAAGTGCTGTGAAAAAATCAAAATATTCGATTTGGACAATAATGAAATATTTGCCATACGGCAAATATGAAATAATTCACTTACATAAATTATGAAATATTCTCACCGAGGCTCGAATGTGAAATAAAATTTGTTTCTTATGCGCCGCAGCGCATTTCACATTTGCGAAGCAAATATTTCACAGCGAAGCTATTTCACTCGTTCCGCAGGAACGAATTTCATTGAAAAAGCACTTGCCGAAGCAAGTACTTTTTTCTGGTCGGAGTGAGAAGATTCGCAGCTGCGCTGCGAGCTTGCTGCGCAAGCATCCGATTGTGTTCGGCTTCGCCGAGTGAAGTTCGAATCTTCTCTTTCTCTCAATAAAAAAGTTAAGTGTTCAAAAGATTTCTCTAATGAACACTTTTGTGGTCGGAGTGAGAAGATTCGAACTTCCGGCCTCTTGGTCCCGAACCAAGCGCTCTACCAAACTGAGCCACACCCCGAAATATATGTTATTACTTTATAAAGGCGAGTCAATGAACGGTTGCAACATAGTCGCCTTGCTCGCTGTTCGCTTCGCAATTCTCCTTGTTGCGCCCAGAGCTTTTTGTTCGCTTCATCCGCCACAGGCGGCGCTCACAAACGCTCACTACCAAACTGAGCCACACCCCGAAATATATGTAATTATCAACACGCCTTAAAGCGCAAGTAGAATTATATACTATTGCTGCGATAAAATCAAGTGTTTTTTGATGTTTTATTTTCAGTATATTTATTATCACACCGTAAATTCGGCGAGACAGAGGTAAAAATACGAGGCTGCCGTACGGCAGCCCCGTAAATCTTTTTTATTTTACCATCTGTTCTCAACATATTCGCAGAATGCGTACATATCCTTGATTTCGAGCTTTGTGCCGTCATCAAGAATAACATAGCCGTTCCACAAGCCGTGTACCTGATGGCTGTGCATTCTCATAACGAGTGCGTTTGTATCGGCGTGGTGGTCATAGAACGGTGTCATTGTCAGCTCAAATCTGCCGTCCTCGGAAACGAACTTCCACGGATTCATATACTTGTCGGGCTTCGGGAATGTTTCAACATCTACCGCGCCGACCTTATGAGCCTTGCCGTCGTAGAACACGCAGGTCTCGGTGGCGTTGCTTTCATCGCCTATGCCCCAGGTTATCTCAAAGCCGAAAATATGCTTTTTGCCCTCGGCATCGGTTATGTAGGTGGAGCCGTTGCCCCAATACCAAACGAGGCTGTAAGGAGTGTCAACTCTGCCCCAGTCAAGCACGCAGAAGGTGTCATCTTTAGAAAATTCGTAAACCTTATTGCCCTTTTTGTAAGTGCCGCTGCAGGGCATGGAATTCTGCTTGGTCGTCATAAAGTAACGGTCCGGGTGACCTGCAAACGGCAGAACGGTGGTGATATTCTCGTGGTCGGGGAAAATATCCATTTCAAAGTTGCACTCAACATCTTTCATTTTGAACCGGAGTGTGCGGCTTGTTTCTTTGGTATCGAATTCAAATTCGGCACCGCCGAAAGCCATTTTAACATTGTTGGGAACATCGCCCTTGGGGGGAAGAACATATTTATCCTTACCGCCGAGGAAAAGCGCCATGGGAGCGGCGATGCTTTCGCCTGTGGTAAGGTCAACAAGAGCCGCCGAAACATAACCGCCGAGCGAAATATTTGCCATGCTGAGCTGAACCATAAGCTTGCCGTTGGAAATCTGGTAGAAATCCCACTCTTTGCGGCGCATTTTTGCCTTTACGCTGTTGCGGTCATAATCAAAAACATTATGGCGCGCCCAGCCCTTTGCAAGCAGGGTACCGTCGGCACCGAGCAGCTTTGTGGGCTCTGTATATTCGGTCTGTTTGCTTTTGTAGTTGGCTTCTTTCCATCCGATATATGTTTTTTCCATATATAAATCCCCTTTCGTGATTTACTTATTGTTGACATTATACTAAATTTTTCGGATTATATCAAGAGTTTTATACAATATAGTCCTTATATTTTTCAAGGTCATAAATATCGGCGGTCACATCGAGCACAATGCCGTTTTCGTCGTACTGCTCGCTATGCACGATTCCGCTTTTTCTGAGTGCGGCGCCCACTCCCGCCATGGAAAACGGCAATCTCAAGGTCACGCGGCGGCGTGTAGGCGGCAGAGCCTGCGCGATTTTTTCAAGCAATTCGTCAAGCCCCGCGCCGGTAATCGCGGAAATACGCACGCAGTTCCCCACAAGCGGCAATGAAACATTATTCATTAAATCGCATTTGTTCAGCACGGTTATCACGGGCGTATCACCGCAGCCGAGCTCAGAAAGAAGCTCTGTCGTTACGCGGTAATGCTCACTGCATTCGTCGCTTGAAGCATCGCACACATTAAGTATAACATTGGCGCTCACGGCTTCATCGAGCGTGGATTTGAATGATTCCACCAGCTTATGCGGCAGTCGCCTTAAAAAGCCGACCGTATCAATAAGCAGCACGCTGCCGCCGTCAGGCAAGGTGAGCGCACGCGCGGTCGGGTCAAGCGTTGCAAAAAGCTTATTCTCGGCAAGCACACCCGCATCGGTAAGTGCATTCATAAGCGTGGATTTGCCCGCATTGGTGTAACCCACAAGTGCGACGGTAACAACACCGTCTTTCTTGCGGCGTTCACGGTGGCGGCTGCGGCGTTCTTCAAGTGTTTTCAAATCATCTTCAAGTGAGGCAATGCGCCGGCGAATGTGTCTGCGGTCTGTTTCAAGCTTTGTTTCGCCGGGGCCGCGTGTACCGATACCGCCGCCGAGTCTCGACATTGAAACGCCCTTGCCGCCGAGACGCGGCAAAGCATATTTAAGCTGCGCAAGCTCCACCTGCAGCTTGCCCTCGCCCGAAAGTGCGCGCGCCGCAAAAATATCAAGAATAAGCGTTGTGCGGTCGATTACGCGGACATCGGTCGCAATTTCTATATTGCGCTGCTGCGCGGGGGTAAGCTCGCCGTCTATGATTATAAGGTCGGGATGATCGTTTTCGCAAAACTCCGAAAGCTCCGCAAGCTTGCCCTTGCCGAGATACGAGCCCGGGTCGGGCGCTTCGCGCTTCTGTGTCATTTCGCAAATAACATCCGCACCTGCGGTGCGGGCAAGCTCGCAAAGCTCGGCAAGCGACGAATCAACATCAAATTCGCCCGTATCCACGGAAACGAGCACGGCGCGCTCCGGCTCGATTTTATTTTCAATAAACTCCATAAAAACTCCTAAAAAAACAGGGCGCTTAAAGCGCCCTGCGTATCATTTTACTATTAGCCGACAAAGCCCATTATCGTCTCAACAAGGTAGCTGAGCAGAGCGTAGATGTATTTGAGGATCTGCATCGGGAAAATAATTTCCTTTTCTTCTTCGGCGTTGGGGCCTACATAGTAGCTGACTTCTTTAACATCAACAACGGGAACTTCGGCATTAACGGAAACCCATTCGCCACCAATGTAAACCTGCTTTTCAAAGGTAACCGCAAGGGTGTGGTCGCCGAAAAGTCTGTTGGTGTATCTTGCGCTGTATTCGCCCTCTGCAAATTCGCCGCAGATTCTGTCTTCATCGGTTTCCCAAGATACGGGAACATATCTTACATCGCCCTCTGCGGGCTCTTCATTGTCCATACCCTCGCCGATCGCGGTAAAGGTAACGGTACGGGTTGCGGGGTACTCCTCATAAACGCCTTCAATGACATTATTAACAGGTGTGCCTGCGGCAAAAGCTGTAACGGCAAATACGGACAGAGCCATAATTACTGCCAGAACTACGGATAAAGTCTTTTTCATATCAATATACTCCTCGCATTTTGATTTTTTTACTTCTATATAATATCACTCGACTGCGCGTTTTTCAATAGCAAATGCAATATTTTGTAAAGTTTTTCAAATAGGCGGCTTTCATATCGTTAAAAGCGCACAAAAAGCAGAAAAAACATTTTTCAAAGTCGCAAAAAACCTTGACTGTACGCAGTAAAGTGTTATACTCTACTGTGTGTATTATCGGTTTGAAAGGATGTATTGGTTTTGAGGATAATCGTAGTCGGAATGGGCAAGGTCGGCAACACCGTTGCGGAACAGCTCGCCCTCGAATTGCACGATGTAACCGTTATTGATAAAGATGAAGATGCGCTCAACGAAGCCGTACAGAATTACGATGTAATAGGCGTTGCAGGCAACGGCGCGGTTTGCCGCACCCTGCGCGAAGCCGGAGCAGATGACTGCGACCTGCTTATCGCCCTTACCGGAAGCGACGAAGTCAACCTTCTGTGCTGCCTGCTCGCCAAAAACCTCGGTGCAAAAAGTACAATCGCCCGAGTAAGAAATCCCGAATACAACAGTGAAATTTCAATAATACAGGAAAGCCTCGGTCTTGCAAGGTCCGTCAACCCCGAAAAAGAGGCGGCTGCCGAAATCCAGCGTATTTTCAAGGTACCCGTTGCAAGAAATGCCGATGTGCTCGCAAAAGGCAAAATGGAGCTTTTGAGCTTTGTTGTGAACAGTGATTGCACTCTATGCGGCAAAGCGCTGAAGGATTCATTTGCAAAATTCAAAGTCCCCTCCCTTGTCTGCGCAGTTGAACGCCGCGACGATATTTTCATACCCGACGGCAATTTCACCGTGCAGGAGGGCGATATTGTTGCCGCACTCGTTCCCACGCCGGATGTAACCGACTTTTTCAAGCACATAGGGCTTCGCAGCAGCAATATGAACAATGTTATGATAATAGGCGGCGGCAGAATTGCGAACTACCTTATAAAGAGCCTGCTGCGTCTCAACATAAACGTTACCGTAATCGAGCGCAGCCGCGCCGTTGCCGAGGAGTTGAGTTACCTTTACCCGAAAGCAAACATCATACACGGCGACGATACCAACCGTTCGCTGCTGCTTGAAGAAGGTCTCTGTGAATCTGATGCGGTCTGCTGCCTGACGGGCATTGATGAAGAAAACATAGTGCTTGCCCTGTTCGCAAAAAAGGTCGCACCCGATATTAAAGTAATAACCAAAATCGACCGCACCTCGTTTGAGGAGGTTACGAACACGCTTGATATAGGCAGTGTTATTTACCCGAAAAACACCACTGCAAGCCTCATACTGCAGCACGTGAGAGCCGCTGCCGGCAAGAACAAGGTCAGCGATGTTGAAAAGCTCACAAGAATCATAAACAACAAGGTTGAAGCCATTGAATTTTCCGTGAGCGAGCAAAGCAAGGTCATAAACAAAACACTGCTTGATTTGCAGTTAAAAAAGAACACGCTTGTGGGCAGCATCAGCCGCGACGGCAAGGCATTCATCCCCCACGGCTCCGATATGATAAACGCTGGCGACACCGTGGTGGTAATCACCACACAGCGCCTTACCGATATAGACGATATTCTTGACTGACAGACAGGTGTAATATGAACAGACGAATGATTCTGCGTATATTGGGCATCCTGCTTTTCATAGAGGCGGGCTTTATGATGTTCCCCGCCCTTGTTGCCCTTATATACGGCGAAAAAATAATTTTTACATACCTTATCTGCGCGGGGATTTGCGCCGCGTGCGGTCTGGTGATGTATTCATTCAAGCCGAAGACAAAAACCATATACGCCCGCGACGGCTTTGCCGCAGTTGCGCTCAGCTGGGTGATTATGAGTTTTCTCGGCGCTATACCCTTTACCGCAAGCGGCGAGATCCCCTCGTACCTCGATGCGTTGTTTGAAATGGTTTCGGGCTTCACTACCACGGGTGCGAGCATTCTTTCGGATATTGACGCGCTTTCAAAAGCATCGATATTCTGGCGCAGCTTTTCACACTGGATAGGCGGTATGGGCATACTTGTGCTTATGATGGCGGTGCTTCCCCTTGCGGGCGGCGGCGGCAACATCCACCTTATGCGCGCGGAAAGCCCCGGTCCCGTTGTGGGTAAGCTTGTGCCGAAATCAAAGCACACCGCAAGAATTTTATACGGCATTTACCTTGCCATGACCGTGCTTGAAATGGGGTTATTGCTTATAGGCGGTATGCCTCTTTTTGACAGCATCACATTAAGCCTCGGCACCGCAGGTACGGGCGGGTTTTCCATAAGCAATGCGGGCTTTGGCATTTACTCACCGTACTGTCAGGGTGTTATCACCGTGTTTATGATCCTTTTCGGCATAAACTTCAGCCTGTATTACCTGATACTTTGCAAAAAATTCAAAGATGTATTCCTCAACAGCGAGCTGCACATTTATTTAGGCACCATAATTATTTCACTAACCGTCATTTCTCTGAATATACGCAGTATGTTTGATACATATTTCGAGGCTCTTCACCATGCTGCATTCCAAATCGGCTCACTCGTTTCCTCAACGGGTTACTCTACCGTGGATTTCGACCAATGGCCGAATCTGAGCAAAATGATTTTACTGCTTCTTATGTGTATGGGCGCAATGGCAGGCAGCACGGGCGGCGGCTTCAAGGTCTCAAGAGTTATGATACTCTTCAAAACCGCACGCCGTGAGATCCGCAAGCTCTCACATCCGCGTAATATAACCGTTGTTACCATTGACGGTAAACGCGTAAGCGATGATGTTATTCACAGCACCTGCGGCTATTTCGTTATATATATGATGATCATGCTCGTTTCGTTCCTTATTGTATCCATCGACAGTAAATCCGATATGACTACTACGATTACCTCCGTAATAGCTACACTCAACAATATAGGTCCCGGCTTCGGCAAGGTCGGCGCTGCGTGCAATTACGGCGGATGTACACCTCTTTCAAAGGTGGTTTATATTATAAATATGCTTGTCGGCAGACTTGAAATATTCCCGTTTTTCTTTATTTTCTCGCCGTCAGCCAAAAAATTCTTCCGGAAAAGGAGTAATAAAATATGATAAACATAGCACTTGTAGGTACGTGGCATGTTCATTTTAAGGGCTACGCAACAGATGCCGCCAAAAACGAAAACTGCAAAATCGTTGCCCTTTGGGATAACAATATCCAAAACGGCAGAGCTGCCGCAGAGCAATTCAACTGTGAATTTGTTGAAAATTATGACGAGCTGCTTGCAAGAAAAGATGTTGATGCGGTTATGGTCTGCACCTCCACCGATATGCACAAGGATGTGATCATAAAAGCTGCAAACGCCGGCAAGCACATCTTCACCGAAAAGGTGCTTTGCTTTAACGAAGCCGATGCACTCGAGGTTGCCGATGCGGTTAAAAAGAACGGCGTTAAATTCTGCATCTCTTTCCCGTGGCGCACAAGGTCGGACTTCTTATGGGTCAAAAACGCCGTTGACGGCGGTCTTATAGGTCAGGTCAACTACTGCAGAATGAGAAATGCTCACAACGGTGCTTCTTCCGATTGGCTGCCCGCAACATTTTACGACAAAAAGACCTGCGGCGGCGGTGCCATGATGGATCTCGGCGCACACTCAATGTATATACTCAACTGGCTGCTCGGTGAGCCGTTAAAAGCGGCATCGGCATTCACAAATGTCAAGGTGCAGTCCGTTGAAGACAACGCGGTTACGGTATTTACATATAAAAACGGCGCAATCGGCGTAAGCGAAACGGGCTTTGTTGCCGAAAACAATCCGTTCGAACTTGAGCTTGTGGGCTCCAAAGGCACTATACTCGCAGGCGGCTTCACCGATAAGCTC
>JAZLJH010000026.1:0-37799 GCA_045617785.1 Acutalibacteraceae bacterium | reverse complement strand
TTTTTTGATTATGCGTTATTTCGCATAACCCCGTGGTTTTGATAACGAAAAAACAGAACGAATCGTACGGGCTGCACCCCGTGCCGCCCGGTTTGCCCGCAGGGCAAAAGGCAAGCAACGCAGTTTTCGAGAAATCGCGTTGTTTTTGTATTGTGAGTTATTTCAAACTGTCAATCGCTGCGCGATTGACCCGGGCGGCACGGGGTGCCGCCCATACAAATCCCTCCGAATTTTCGCGTTCAAAACCGAATGCCATTTTCTGAATTTCCGCAATCAAAAACAAAACAACGCGGCTCATACGAACCGCGCTGAAAATTGAATGCTGAAAACTGAATGCTGAAAACCGAAAACTCAATATAAAATATCATTTACATCAAACAGCAGGTGTGTTGCGCCTGCTTTGGTGAGCTCATCCTCGGTGCCGAAGCCGTAAACCGCGCCTGCACTGTCGATGCCTGCCTGAATTGCGCCTTCTATATCAAAAAGTCTGTCGCCTGTCATAAGGTATTTCGATTTATCTCTGTCACCGAAAAATTCAATACAGTTTTCCACAAGCTGCTTTTTGCTCGGGTCCGTGTTCTGAAATGTTGCGGCGGCTATATAGTCAAAGTATCCGCGCAAATCGTGATACTTCATTATGCTTTCAACAAACGGCAGGGGCTTTGATGTGGCAACGGCGGTCTTTTTACCGCGCCTTTTAAGCTCCGCAAGCATTTCCTTAACACCGTCGTACGGCACCGATTCTTCGGGAGCTTTGTCCTTGTATCTTTCGCGGTAAATCGCTATAAGCCTGTGCGCGTCCTCATCGCTTACATCATAAAGCTTTTTATACGAAACAAAAAGCGGCGGCCCTATAAAGTACGACAGTCTTTCGGGGTGTTCCTCGGTAATGCCGAAAACCTTTAACGAGTGCATCACACTGTTGTAAATGCCTTTTGTGGTGTCGCAAATCGTGCCGTCAAAGTCAAAAATATAGTAATCGTATTCTTTCATTTCTATCACCGATTTGATTTTAATACATCTCGCCGCAAAAGTAAAGCGCAGAGGGTATAAAATCGGGCGATATTCCGCCGTATTTTTAGCGGAAATTACTATTGCAAGAATTTTTCCGTTATAGTAAAATCAATTATGTATTATAATATTTCTGCGAGGTGTTACAATGGTTTGCGAAAATGAAAAAATACTTAACATTCTCGAAAATTATCCCGATGCGGAGGGCAGCCTTATTGCCGTTCTGCAGGATGTCCAAAATGAGTTCGGCTATATTTCGCGCTCTGCGGTCGAGTGCATTACCGAAAACACGGGCATATCCTCCGCGCGCATAATGGGCGTCGCATCTTTCTATGCGGGTTTTCGCCTTAAACCCGTGGGCAAGTATAAAATCAGCGTGTGTATGGGTACCGCCTGCCACGTCAACGGCTCCGAGCGTATAGGCGATGCCGTGAAAAGAATACTCGGCATTGAAGCCGGTGATATTACTCCCGACGGGCTTTTTTCGTGGGAGGAAGTCGCCTGCCTCGGCTGCTGCAGCATTTCACCCGCTATGATGATAAACGGCAAGGCTTACGGCAAGCTTACACCCGAAAAGGTCGAAGAAATAATAAATTCAATAAGGGAGGGTGAGTAATATGCTGTTTCGTTTAGGCTATGGCTCATGCGGTATCGCATCCGGCGCGGAGGCGGTTCTGCACGCCCTTGAGTCCTCATTTGAAAATACCGATCTTGAAATCGTCAAGGTCGGCTGCAACGGGCTTTGCTTTGCCGAGCCCGTGCTTGAGGTCGTTACCGATACCGAAAGCGTGCTTTACGGCAGGCTCGATGAAAAGGCGGCGCTTGAAATTGCAGAGGCTGCAAAAAAAGGCGAGCTTACCGAAAATTACCGTCTCGGTGCCGATGATCTTAAATTCCTCAACGGTCAGACGCGAATCGTTCTTTCCGGCTGCGGCAAAACCGACCCCGAAAGCATAGAGTCATATATGGCGACCGGCGGCTACAAAGCGCTTGAAAAAGCACTCGCCATAGGTTCCGATGCGATTATTGAGCAAATAAAAATCAGCGGCTTGCGCGGCAGGGGCGGCGCGGGCTTCCCCACGCATATCAAGTGGCAGTCTGCCAAAAATTCAGCGGGCGATGAAAAATATGTTGTCTGCAACGCCGACGAGGGCGACCCCGGTGCTTTTATGGACAGAGCCGTGCTCGAGGGCGACCCTCACAGAGTGCTTGAAGGTATGATGATAGCGGGCATCGCCATAGGTGCTCATACGGGCTGCATCTATGTCCGCGCAGAATATCCGCTTGCGGTCAAGCGCCTTGAAAAAGCTATTTCACAGCTTCGGGAACACGGTCTGCTCGGTGATAATATTCTCGGCAGCGGCTTCTCGTTCGATTTCAGAATAATGATGGGCGCGGGCGCATTCGTATGCGGCGAGGAAACGGCGCTGCTCGCTTCACTCGGCGGCAACAGAGGTATGCCCGTTACAAAGCCGCCGTTCCCCGCGCAGAAAGGCTACCGCGGCAAGCCCACAAACATAAACAATGTCGAAACATTCGCAAATGTTTCGTGGATAATCGCCAACGGCGGTGAGAAGTTTGCCGGAATGGGTACCGAAAACAGCAAGGGCACCAAGGTGTTTGCGCTTGCCGGCAGAGTTAAACGCGGCGGACTTGTTGAAGTGCCGATGGGGCTTACGCTTCGCGATATTATTTTCGGAATTTGCGGCGGAATCAAAGACGATGCCGAATTCAAAGCCGTACAGATGGGCGGTCCCTCCGGCGGCTGCATTCCGGCGGATATGCTCGAAACAGTCATTGATTATGAATCCATCGGCAAAACCGGCGCCATTATGGGCAGCGGCGGTATGATAGTTATGGATGAAAAGACCTGTATGGTCGATATGGCGAAATTCTTTATGGATTTCACAAGTAAGGAAAGCTGCGGCAAGTGCGTGCCCTGCAGAATAGGCACCACGAGAATGCTTGAAATACTTAAAAGAATAACCGCAGGCGAGGGAGTCGAAGAAGATATCGAAACTCTGCGCGAGCTCGGCGAAAGCATAAAAACGGGTGCGCTTTGCGGTCTCGGCAACTCCGCTCCCAATCCCGTGCTTACTACGCTCAAATATTTCGGTAATGAGTATGAGGAGCATATTAAAGAAAAGAATTGCCGCGCAGGCAAGTGCTCTGCACTTATAAGATTTGAAATAAAATCCGAAAAGTGCCGCGGCTGCTCGCTTTGCAGCAAAAAGTGTCCGGTCGGAGCAATAAGCGGTGAGCTGAAAAAGCCGTTTGTTATTGATGCCGCAAAGTGTGTGCGCTGCTCGCAGTGTATTGAAACCTGCCGCTTCGGCGCAATAGAAATTAAATCCGGGGAGGTGTGCGAATGAGCACCGTTAACATTACGGTAAACGGCAATATTATAGCCGCCGATACCGAAAAAACACTTCTTGACAATTTGCTTGAAAACGGTATTTTCGTTCCGCATCTTTGCCACAATAAATACCTTGAAAGCTACGGCGGCTGCGGACTCTGCCTTGTGCAGATTGAGGGTATGCGCCGCCCGCTGAGAGCCTGCTCAACCAGCGTGAGTGACGGTATGGTTATTACCACATCCACACCCGATATCGAAAAGAGCCGTAAGGCAGCGCTTGAACTGATGATTTCCGACCATACGGGCGACTGCAAGGCACCGTGCTTTTTCGCGTGCCCCACGCATCAGGATGTTCAGGGCTATGTCGGTCTTATCGCTCAGGGCAGGCATTCCGAAGCTATTGAGGTCATAAAACGAGATAACCCTTTGCCCGCATCAATAGGCAGAGTCTGCCCGCATCCGTGCGAAAAGGAATGCCGCCGCGGCAAGCTTGAGGGCGCGGTGTCCATCTGCTCGTTAAAGCGCTTTGCCGCCGATATGAACAGCGATTATGTACCTGCCGCCAAAGCCGTAAACGGAAAGAGCGTTGCAGTTGTGGGCGCAGGTCCGGCAGGACTTTCCTGCGCGTATTTCCTTGCACTTGAGGGCTATGCCGTAACCGTCTTTGAAGCACAGAAAAAGGCGGGCGGTATGCTCAGATACGGCATACCCGAATACAGACTTCCCAAAAAAGTGCTTGACGGCGAAATCGCACTTATTGAAAAGCTCGGCGTGAAATTTGAATACGGGAAGAAGCTCGGCAGAGATTTTACTGTTAACGAATTAAGCGGCAAATACGATGCCGTGTTCGCTGCGCTCGGTGCGTGGAGCAGTTCACGGCTCGGCTGCGCCGGCGATAAAAGCGACGGCGTTGTGGGCGGTATAGATATGCTTTACCGCGTTGCGAACGGCGAAAAGCCCGACCTCGGCAATGATGTCGCGGTCGTCGGCGGCGGCAACACTGCAATAGATGCCGCAAGAACCGCAGTAAGGCTCGGCGCTGAAAATGTTACCATAATCTACCGCCGTACACGCGGCGAAATGCCTGCCGAAGCGGAGGAAATACGCGATGCCGAGGATGAGGGCGTTAAGTTCCGCTTTTTGCAGACTCCGGTTGAGGTCGTGACCGAGAACGGCAAAATGAAAGCGCTTAAATTGCAGAAAATGGAACTCGGTGAGCCGGATGCTTCCGGCAGAAGAAGCCCCGTACCCGTTGAGGGCGATATTGAAACAGTTGAATTTTCAACGGTCATTGCCGCAATAGGTCAGCGCGTTGTTCCCGAAGATGTTTGCGAATTTGCCCTTACAAAAAAGGGTACTGTCGAAACAGCCGCCAACAGTAGTAAAACCTCGCTTGCAAATGTTTTTGCGGCGGGCGATATGGTCAACAAGGGAGCCGATATTGCCGTGCGCGCCATAGCGGGCGGTAAAAATGCGGCACGCGAAATCGACTGCTTTATCAAAGACGAAAAATTTGTTGCCGATTTGCCTGATTACAGTGTAAATAAGAATTTTGATGCTTCTGAAATAGCCGATAAGCCGAAAATCGAAAGAGCCGTTACCGGGCTTTTGCCCGTAAATGAAAGAAAATCGTCTTTCAGTGAAGCGGCAAGAACATTTACCGAAGCCGAGGCACTCGGGGAAGCCTCGCGCTGCCTCGAATGCGGCTGCGCGTCGGTCTATGAGTGCGAGCTTCTCAAACTCGGCAGAGCATACGGCGCGTTCAATACTTCGATTTGCGGTAAAAAGCACGAAAGCAAAAAGGATGAAAGCCATCCGTTTATCGTACGCGATAATAAAAAATGCATTCTCTGTGCGCAGTGTGTAAGAGCCTGCCGCGAGATTTCGCATACCGAAAACCTCGGACTTTTCGGCAGGGGATTTTCAACCGAGCCTGTAAGTGCTTTCGATTTGCCGCTTGATGAAAGCAAGTGCATAAGCTGCGGCGCGTGTGTGAATGTCTGCCCCACCGGTGCGCTTACCGCGCGCACGGGCGCAGTTAAAAATCCGCCGCTCCCGTTTGAAGAAAGCAATTATATATGCCCCGCCTGCGAAAGGAAGTGCGCATTCACAAAGCGCACCGTAAACGGCAGAGCGGTGCGTATGATACCGAAGAATCCGAATGAAAGCTGCTCGCTCGGAGTGTTCGGCTTGCCGTATATTGAAAACAACGGTGCCGAAAATGCCGGAATCGTGAAAAAACTGCACGGCGATACTGCATTCTGCACCCTTGCGGCAGACGAATTCGATACGGTCGGCAAGGTCGGAAATTTACTTAAATAACCTGCATTAAAGGCGTTTTTTGCGTTGTTTTCCGATAGTGAAAAATGATGTGATGTCAAAAAAATCGGCGGTGTTTTGTGCATTTTGCCTGCAAGGTGCCGCAACCCTTTGTATATCAACGGTTTGCGGCATTTTGAAATTAAGATTTACTAAGAAAAATAAAGCATATAAAAGCAAAAAATCTATTGACATTCGCCCCATAGTTGTAATATAATCTATGCAGGCTTATAAGTGTTGCTATAACTGCGCCACTTTGCGGCAGAGGCTTTTCCTCTAAATTCATGAAAAGGAAGATTTTAATGAAGAAAACACTTGCGATTTTTCTTTCGGTCTTGCTTATCTGCATAAGCATAGCGCCGATGAGTCTTGCGGTCGACGATGCTTCACCTGTCAAAACAAGAATCATTGACGGCGCTTACAGCAGTTCGGCTGCCGAGGTAGATGCTGTTGAGGACACAACATTCACACTCATCATCTCCACAAAGGGCGCCGTTAAAAAGCTTACAGACCTCAGTTTGTATGTTGAGTTTGATCCCGAAGTCCTTTCGGTCAAGGCTGCGGGCGAAGCCGGCGTCGATGACGGTGAGGGCAATATCACCCCCAACCTCAGCGGTTTCTCTGCATACGATATGAGAAGCGGCGTCAACAATCAATACGCTTTCGGTTGGATTTCATCCACAGGCGTTTCCGTCGATGCCGCAGTAGATTTCTTCTACATCACATTCACCGTTCTTGACATTACAAGAACTTCCACCGCAGTCGGTGTTTATGTTGACGCTTTCAAAACCGACGACGGCGATAACGGCGAAGGCAGCAACGATGTTGTTAAAACAATGCTCGCGGTAAACCCCACAATCGACTTTGTTTTCTCACACCTTGTTCCCACCGAGTATAAGCCCGAAACAACTGCGGCTGATGCAACCTCTGCCGATGCCAACAGCTTGATTCAGCTTATCAGAGATATGCTTTCCGGCAAGGGCGTTACATTGTACGATTTCAGAGATGCGCTTACAAACCTTCTCGGCAACTCCGAAATCTATATGATGATCGAACAGCTTATCGACAGCGATATCGATATCTCCGAAGCGTTCCGCTCCATACTCGAAAGTCTCGGTCTTGATTTCGATGCCCTTGTTGATATCCTCAATAAGATAATCGATTTCTTTAAGAACCTCTTTAAGAAAGACAATCCCACCGAGCCTGCTTCAACAGCAGTCAACACCACCGCAAAGGGTTCTTCCGAAGGCTCGGAGGAAACAGGCGATGCAGGTATTGCTCTTGCAGCTGCCGTTTGTGTGGTCGCCTCGGCATCGTTCGTGTTTACCCGTAAAAAGAAAGAAACAGTCTGAATTAAAACGGAATCGCAAGTTCGTTAAATAGACATAACTGCATCGGACACCGTTCCGATGCAGTTTTTTAGTATTGACGTTATATATATAGTATGGAGGTTAATATGAAACATATTAAATCATTAACGGCGGCAGTGCTCGCTGCGGTGCTTTTATTCACGCTTTCGCTCGGCGTTTTCGCCGCAAGCAGCAACACTCCCGCACCGCAGAATTGGTATGCAAGTCAGAACGCAATACTTGAAACCAACGGCAGAATTGCTCTTACACGCGGCGCAACCGAAAGAGATATGAACTTTTCGTGGGTGCTTTCGAGCTTTGAACAGTGTGTGGATGGCGAGCAGTTTATGTATGCCGATAATGAGGATTTTGAGGATGCAATTTATGCTGATGTTGCCGCAGTTACGGATTCATCGTTCGTATTTGTTGCAAACCGCGTTTCGCTCACCGACCTTGATGCCGGCACATACTATTATAATTATACCCGCTCCGGCAAGTGGCAGGAGCCCGCTGAGTTTTATATAAATGACACTTCCGACGGCTTCACGGTAATGTTCTGCTCCGATGTACAGCTCGGCAGAAGCGGTGATGATGCCGACGATGCGGTTATAAACGATACATACGGCTGGGCGAGAACGCTCGATTCCGCCGTTTCCAAGGCGCCGGATATGGACTTTATAGTCAGTGCGGGCGACCAGGTGAACGTTGCGCTGAATAAGTCGCAGTATAATGCGTTCCTTTACCCCGAGCAGCTCAGAAGTTACCCGATAGCCGCCGCAGTAGGAAACCACGATTTCTATACCTCTTATTATTCATATCACTTTTTTAATCCCAATGTTTGCGGCGAAGAAATACTTTCGCTGTGCGGTGATGATTATTATTTTTCATACGGCAACGCCGTGTTTATAGTGCTTAATTCAAATGATTTGCTTATGCCCGAGCACGATGCCGCTATTGAAAGTGCGATCAAAGCATACCCCGATGCCAAGTGGCGTATAGTTGTGATGCACCACACCGCATATTTCCCGAATACAGACGGTGAGGAGGAACGCACTGCAAAGCTCTTTGCCCCGTCGTTCGATAAATACGATATTGATATGGTGCTTTCCGGGCACGAGCATGTTTACTCGCGCACAGAGCCGCTTACCGCAGGCAAACCCGATGCAAACGGTGTTATCTACTTTGAAGCCTCAACGGCTTCAGGCTGCAACCATTATGCTTTCAGCAATACCGATGAGCGCATAGCCGCCACACTCAATACCGCGGAGCCCACGTATTCGCTTATATATTTTGGTGAAAATGAGATTTCCGTTGCTTCATACCTTACCGATACCGATGAGGTGTTTGACAGCTTCACGGTTACCAAAACCGAAAATCCGAAAGCAATAAGCGCTTCAAGTCAAAGCGTATTGGATATTATAATACAGATATTCAAAGCGATAGTTAAAATGCTCACAGATTTCAAAGTGAATTTTGAATAAGATAAAAAACGCACAGTTTGCGGAGTATTTAGAACCCTCCGTAAACTGCGCGTTTTTTATCGTGATATTTATTTTATTTCCATTTCTCTGTGTGCGGCAGATGAATCGTAAATTGCCTGCATGATTTTCGATGTGCCGATAGCGTACTTGATATCGTTGCGGTTGCGCTCGCCCTTTGCCACACATTCAACAAAGTCAACAACTTCATCGTGGTGCATATCGTTTGCGCGATATGCGGGAGTTGTTTCGGTAAGCATACCGTCCTTTGTTGAGTAATAAACAAAATTGCCGCAATACTGCAGTCTTATGCCGCCCTTATCGCCCATAAAGTCAATGAATGTATCCGAAACGCCGATGTTCTGCGCCCACGCGCCCGTAAAGCTTATTACCGAACTGCCGGCAGTTCGGATGAGTCCGGTTACGGAGTCATCAACATCGTAAACGCCGCTTTCGGTGTCCTTGGTGTTTTCAGCCCACATACTTGTGTAAACGTAGTTTTTCATATCCACGCCGAGCTTTGAGAAAGCCTCGCCGCTTGCGGTAACGGGCTCGGGGTCGCCGAGGCAGTAAAGAATAAGGTCGATGTAGTGAACGCCCCAGTCAATAAGTGAGCCGCCGCCGGATGAAGCGGAGTTTGTGAAATCACCGCCGAGACCGGGAATTGAACGGTGTGCCCGGAAGCTTGCATAAACGTGGTAAACATCACCGAGATCGCCGTTTGCAATCATCTGTTTAATATGATTTACAGAGTTTGCATAGCGGTTGCATACGCCTATTGAAAGTATTCTGTTTGTTTCATAAGATACCTTGAGCATTTCCTCGGCTTCGCTGAGTATTCTTGCGGCAGGCTTTTCGCAAAGCACATCCTTGCCGTGTTTCATAAAGTCAATGGCAATTACCGAGTGCAAATCGTTGTGTGTGCAGACCGAAACGGCATCAAGCTCGGGGTCATCAAGGATTTCGTGATAATCATAAACAGCTTTGCCGCAGCCGTATTTTTTAACACATTCGTCTGCGCGCTCGGGAATGATGTCGCAGAAATATTTTATTACGGCACGCTTACTGTCCATATAAGCGGGAATGTGTGCGGCGTTTGCGATTGTACCGCAGCCGATAACCGCAACATTAACTTTTTCTTTCATAAAAAACGCTCCTTTATATAAAATCTTTATAAAATTCGTTTATATATGCATCAACATCGGTGCGCGTTCCCTTGAAAACGCCGGGTGTTTCCATTTTAAGCGAAACTATCGCCGTGGCGTAAAGCAAAGCTTCTTTAACTCCGCGGTCAAGGCGCTCGTTGATGTATGCTGCAAAGGTGGTGTCGCCTCTGCCTGTTCTGCCGCTGAGGTTTCTCGCGCGGATGGGGCAGGCGCAGGTGTTCTCGCCGTCATAAGCGATTACCTCGGTATTGTGGGTGATAAGCACTTCTTTTGCGCCCCACGAGTGCAGAATTTTTGCGGCTTCGTAACGGTCATCGGTGCCGGTCATAATCTGTGCTTCGGCGGCATCGGTCTTTAAGTATGTAATATACGGCAGCATTTCAAGCTTATCTGCCCAATCCTCAAAGAACATACTGCCGTCGCCCGCCATATCGGCGTGCCTGAGGCAAGTCTGCACATCTACCGCAACTGCGCCCTTTTCGGCGCACTGCTTTATAAGCTCGTTGGGAAAATCGCCGTAAATAAGCCCTGCAAAGTGGTAGATATCAGCTTCGGCATCCGCGGGAACATCGCCGACCTTAAACGGCTCACCGAGCGAAAGGCAGGTGCAGCTTCTGCGCTCCTTGTCGGCGGTGAAATACCGGTTTCTTATAGTCGTTGAGCTTTTTGAGGGAATGGCAACAATATTTTCTTTCGGTATGGTGAAACTGTCGAGCCTTGCAAAATCTTCTTTTGCGAGGCGGGTAACCGCAAGCACATTGTGCCCGAGCGCATACGCCGAAGCCGATGAAAACAACACGGCGCCGCCGCAGATTTCAATACCGTTGCCGAGATGGTCGATGTTATGGTCCTGCGAGATGTGGCCTATTATTATTGAATCGTAATGTTTCAAAGTAAACACCCCTTTGTTGTGTATATATTATAATAGTATATAAAATAAGTGTCAATATAATTGAGCGACAAAAAAGACGGTTTTGAAAATCATCTTATCAAAACCGTCTTTTATTATTTTGCCTGTATGTGCTATGAAGCCGGTGGGGCTTACATTCCGAGCATTGACGACAGCGTGCTGCCTTTTTTCTTCTTTTTCGGTTTGTAAATCGGCGGATTTTCAAGGCGCATTCTTGCGCTCTTGCTCTTTGCGAGGTAATTTATTACCTCAATAACGGGCTCGTGCATCGTATCGCTGAAAAACGGCTCCGCAACATCAAGCAGCGAGAGATCGTTCGATATTTCACCGAGTATGGTTACGGCAACAAGGCTCTGCGTGTCGTTTGTGCCGTCCTCATAAATATCGTTAAGCAGGTTGAAAAGCTTGCGGATCTTCACCTTGTCGCCGCCGCGCAGCGTATCCATAACAACCGCGTTGCCGTGGTTTACAAAGAAATCCTCAGCAAGAAATTCACCGTATGTGTCAATGTTTTTCTTGTATTCGTCGCGCAGTTCGGGGTAAATCGTGGTAAAGCGGTTGCCGAGCGTGTTGGCATCGTATGCAAGTGCGCCGCTTTTGGCCTGCGACTTCGAAACGGGTGTGGGCAGTTTTTTGCCTGCCGCAGAGATGCGTTTTGCCGAAAACTTCTTTTCGAGAGTTTCTATAAAATCTTCAAATATATATTTGAGGTCGCGTTCGTCAATGTTTTCAAGCTCCATAAGCGAAAGCGACTCGCGCGGCATATCATCGTCGGGAGCATCGGCTTCATCGGCATTGGCGCAGTAAAGCGAAAGCTTGTCGTTTTCATAGATTATTCTTGCTCTGCCTTTTTCGCCGCGGTACATAATTATTGATTTACCGCCGACTGTTGTAACGGGCAGCTCCGGCGGGCGTACACCCTCGGGGTACTCGGGCTCAAGGCCGAGTTCTTTCATTGTGCCTTCGAGACCTTTTACTATAAGATTAAGGGCATAATTGAGTTCAAGCACTGTGTAATTCCTCGCAATCTTTATTTTTGAATACTGGAACAGTATAACACACTATTTCCGTTTTGTCACCTACTATTTTTGCGCGATTGAATTAAGCGGTTGAATTAAGCGGTTGAATTAAGCGGAAAATGCACTTTCGAATGTTGTTTTTGCAAAATATCAGAAAACTGTCTAATGTTAACAATTTGTTCATAATTTCGCAACAAGAAATTACGGTCTTTATTATAAAATAAGTAGTAATTTTTTTTACTCGGAGGTTTGTATGAAAAAATCACTTTCCGTACTCCTTTCTGTTCTTATAATTATGAGCGTTATGTCCTGCTGCTTCGGCGTTTCGGCTTCGGCGGCTGATGATGTTATTGCCTTCCGCTACGACGCTCTCGGCTTTGCGGCGGATGAGAACGGCTTAGCGGCAAATATAGACTTCGGTAAAAATATCATCCGTGGTTTTGATGTCGGTGTCGAAGGCTACGGCGATTATATCACCGCGGGCAAAGAGGGGTTATATCCTCTTTTTGAAACCGGCAGTGCAATCGGTACGGGTGACCGTGTAAAGGTCACCACCGAACAGGGCAATGCCGAAACCGCCGTTGCGGATTATGAAACCGTTGTGTACGGCGACCTTGACGGCGACGGCTACCTTGATGTGCTTGATGCCGTGCTTGTGGAGCGCGTTTCCACGGGTGCTTATGTTCCCGCTGAAAGCGATTTTGCCGACGGCGGTATGAGCTATGCGGCATTTGTTGAGGCGGCGGATGTCAACTGCGACGGTCAGATTAACGAGTTCGACTATTCTGCGCTTGTCGATGCGGCACTCGGCGGTGCGAAAATCGACCAGCACCGTGTTCGGGCAAGCTGGGTCGAAGATATTCACTCCGAAATAGAAGCTCAGGCATTTACGGGACTTGAAATCACCCCCGATTTTGATGTTGATTTGTGCGGTAAGCTTCTTGATGCCGATTCGGACTATGATGTCACATTCAGCAAAAATATAGAAATCGGCGAAGCATATATTACCGTTTCCGCAAAAAAGGACAGCCTTTACTCAGGCGAAAAGACCTTTACATTTGAAATAAAGAGTATTATCGAAATTGTTTGCAGAGAAATCGGCAAAATGCTTGAAAAATGCGGTATAAATGACTGCATAAGCGTAAATTACAATGATGAAACTTCCGTTGTTGATGTTATATTTGACGGCGATGTACTTCTTGCACTTGAATTGAACCCCGACAGAGAGGCGCTCACAGACATATACTCCGAGCTTATGTCATTATTCGGTAAGGTTTATGCCGAAAGAAAACTCACCGTCGGCGGTGTTGCCGTTGGTGAAAACGGAGTAAAAAATTACGCCGGCATAAACGAAATTAAAAATGAACTTCGCAATGCTTTAAGGGAGTTTGAAAATGCGGAAGAAAACCTCGTAAAATCCTTTGACGGCGTTATCGCTTCCGAAACCGTAAACGAGAATTTCAAAGTTAATGTTAAGTTTGATTGCAGCGATGCCGATGTGCTTTACGGCGGTCTTGCGGCTCTTGACGGCTTTGTTGCTTTCGGTAAGGATGAAGCCGAGCCCGAGTTCACTGTAATTGATGTGAATATCCCCGTGGCGTATGCGCGTGAACTTGCCGCTGAATATGATGATATTTACAGCGCCGTAGAAGACTTCGGCGAAATGAATGTGAATAGCTTTATCGGCAAATTTGCAGAGCTCCAAACCTCCGATATTACCGCTGAAAACGGCAGCGTTATCAATATGTTCACTGATGCTTTCGGCAAAATGAACATTCTTGTTACCGATATACTTGCCGAGCGCGATATCCGCATTTCCGCAGACGGCAGTGAATACATAAATGCTTATAACGGCAATGCCTTTAACTCCGAAAACGGCAGCACCGCAGATATCGGCAGCTTTATTGCGGCGTTGGGCGAGCTTGCGGATCTTGAAAGCGTAAATGCTTCCGCATTCGATAACGGCAGAGGCGATTACTGCGCTTATGTAAAAGTCGGTTACGCAGACAGCGAATATGTTAAGAATTATAAACTCAATATCAATGTTTTCGGCACACTGGTCGATGAACTTGAAAACACCGCGTGCGATTACACTGCGCTTACCAATGCAATAAATAACGCCAATACCGTTCTCGCGGGCGGTACGGTATACACATCCGCTTCGCTTGAGGTTGTAAATGAAAAACTCGCTGCGGCAAACGGTGTTCCCGCAGGCTTGTTAAAGGGCGTAAACTGTGAAAATCAGAAGCTTATCGACAATGCCGCAAATGAGCTGAATCTCGCGGTTGCGGCACTTATCAACAAAGCCGATTACACCAAGCTCAATGAAGCAAAATCCGCCGCGGCGGTTATAAAGGCGGACGGTAAGGATTATACCGACGATACTATGGCTGTACTCGATAATGCACTTTCTGATGCAAACGGGCTTTCCGCTGACCTTTCGTTTGAATATCAGCAGACAGTAGACGCTGCGGCAAAAGCAATCAACGATGCAATAGCGGCACTTAAAATCAATGCCGATTATACCGCGCTCAATGAAGCCAAAGCTGATGCGGCAGAGATAAAAGCAAACGGCAAGGTCTATACAAATGCAACAATGTCCGTACTCGACTCTGCACTCACCGCAGCAGAGGGCGTTCCCGCAGGTCTTACAATCGAAAGTCAGCAGACTATCAACGATGCGGCAGCGGCAATCAATACCGCAATAGAAGGTCTTAAAGAAAAAGCCGATTATTCCGCACTTGAAACGGCGAAGGCAGATGCCGCAATCAAGAAAGCCGACGGCAATGATTATACCGATGATACTATGGCGGTGCTTGACAGCGCACTTGATGCTGCAGACAAAATTTCCGATGACCTGTCGGTTGAGTGCCAGCAGACCGTCACCAATGCGGCAAATGCCATTAACAATGCGATAGCGGCACTCAAAATCAAGGCTGATTACACCGAGCTCAACGCGGCAAAAGAGGCTGCTGCAGCCAAAAAATCCGACCCCAAGATATACACTGATGCAACGCTGTTGGTGCTTGAAACGGCACTCAATGCTGCAGCCGAAATTCCCGAAAACCTCACAAGCGAAAGTCAGCAGCTTATTGACGAGGCGGCAGCAGCTATCAACAATGCGATAGCAGCACTTGAAGAAAAGGCTGATTATACACAACTTGATGTGGCAAAACAGGCGGCGGCAAATGTAAACTTTGCTACATATATCGTATACACCGAGGAATCTCTCGCGGCATTCAATACCGCGCTCGAAAATGCCAATGCACTTTCCACCGACCTTTCGGTAGATTACCAGCAGGTTATTGACGATGCTGCAGCCGCACTTAACGATGCTATAACATCGCTTAAAATCAAAGCAGATTATATCGCACTCAATGAAGCTAAAGCCGCGGCGGCGGAGATCAAAGCGAACGGCAAGGTCTATACAAATGCAACAATGTCGGCACTTGATGCCGCACTTGCCGATGCAGATAAGGTTCCCGAAAACCTCACAAGCGAAAGTCAGCAGCTTATAGACGATGCGGCGGCAGCAGTTAATAACGCAATTACCGCCCTCAAGGAAAAAGCGAATTATTCCGTACTTGAAAGCGCTGTACAACTTGCGGCGGGCATAAAGACGAACGGCAACGATTACTTTGAAGATACCATGGCAGTGCTTGACAGCGCACTTGAAGCCGCAGGCGAGATTTTCGATGACCTTTCTGTTGATGATCAGCAGATAATTGACGATGCCGAATCAGCTATTCTCAATGCAATAGCAGCACTCAAAATCAAGGCTGATTATACCGCGCTCAACGAAGCAAAAACTGCGGCGGCAGAAAAGAAGAATGACGGTAAGGTTTACACAACCGCAACTATGTCCGTACTTGACTCTGCACTCACCGCAGCAGAAGGTGTTCCCGCAGGTCTCACAAGCGAAAGCCAGCAGCTTATAGACGATGCCGCAGCGGCAATCAACAATGCAATAGCGGCACTCGTTGAGTATGTTGACCCGACTGAAGTAAACAATATTGCGGTCAAACTCGCGAATACAAGTAAATATCTTTATAGAATCGGTAATGCCAATGCGGTTGCACTTTCCTATCTCTTTGAAGCAAAAGGCGAAGTAAACAGTGCAGATGTTGTGCTTACGGTTACAACTGTTGAAGGTACGGCAGCGTGCACATATACCGCCAATACAACCGCCTGGCAGAACGGC
Organism: Acutalibacteraceae bacterium; assembly: GCA_045617785.1. GTDB lineage: Bacteria > Bacillota > Clostridia > Oscillospirales > Acutalibacteraceae > DTU089. The sequence goes on along the minus strand of JAZLJH010000026.1, from coordinate 21,990 downwards.
ACCGTTAAATTCAGCGGCGAGGGTGTAGTAAAGCTCAGCATAAAGCACACCAAAGCCCCCGCAACGGAGCTTTACCTTGAAGTAGTGAACGGTAAAAACTTCACCTCGGCAAGCGGCTTGAATGCCACATCGGCAAATGCCGTATTGCTCAGCGATATTACGCACACCGGGAATTTTTCGGTGAGTAACGGTTATACGCTTTACGGTAACGGCTTTACTGTTAACGGCTCGTTTCATAAAAACAGCAGTTCATTGCTGTGCGGTTTTGTTACACTCAATAACGGTACACTTGACAATGTCGTAATCAGGCATGCCGTGTATCCCGAGCAGAATCTTTACAGAGATTCCGCTTCAAAGGACGGTGCGTACTTCAATTATGTTGTCAGTGCGGTATATGTAGAAGGCAGCGGAGGTAAAATAGTTAATTCATTCATTTCCGGCGGCAGGGCGGCTGTATATGTGGTTGGCTCAAAGGTTGAAATCACCGACAGTACGCTTTACGGCGGCTCGGTTGCCAATATCCATGCCGATGGTGAAAACACAGTTGTTCTTACCAATGTCACGACCGTTCAGGTTCCTATGATTGCCTGCGACGGCAGCCGTTCCGTAAAAGGTCTCGGCGTGGTACTGGGTCAATACGCTATGGGAACAAAGATTGTTCTTAACGGCTACCTTAAGCAGTACAACTGGATAACTGCCGATGATGAGCAGTACATTGTTGATACTCAAATGATGGGTTCGGTGCTTAATGCGGCACTCAGTTCGGATTTTGCGAGAACTGTCGGCGGCAAAAAATACGCAAATGCGGGCATAGTCGGTATGTTTGAAGATGCACTGTTAATTACCGATAACAGAACCAATACCGATGTAACTTACGAGTACAAGCAGATTACCGTAAGGGTTTCGATTGCTTCAATGACAGGCGGCTCATACAATATCGTCAGCGGCGGTGATCCGCTTGCCGAGATACCCGAGTATGAGGCAACAGCTCAGTCGGTTATCGCACCTGCAGTTAAATATCAGAGCTCGCAGAATGTGGAGATGTCGGGTGACAGCCTCAATATTCCCGTGGCCGCAAAGGTTATGAAATACGGCACGGAGATTCCTTATGAGGTCTATTATAACGGTCAGAAGGTAACGGGCGACAGCATAACCGTTACCAACAAGGGTGACTATACTCTTACTTATAAATATGCCGACAGTATGATTTACGGTGCCGGCGGCGTCAGGACCGGTGAATCATTTAATTATTCCACCGATGTTACCGTGAAGGTCACTAAGGCGGCAACAAAAACCATCACGATGACATACGACAAGACTAATGCCGTGTATTATTGGGTAAAGGCGGGTACGGCTTGGGATCCCGACTGGTCGTCCGCAGTTCCGCTGCTTGAAGGTCTTGTTATAAAGAGCGAGGATGAACAGGGTAATGTTGTTGAGATATTCAACGGTGCCGGTATGGGCAGAATACCCGACAATCTCGGACTTGAAATCACAAGTGTTTCCGGTTTCATAAGCGGCGCCACCGCAACTCAGGTTTCTTATAACGGCCAAATGTATGCTTACGGTACCGGTAAGTTTGATAACAACAAAACAGCTCATAATATTACCGTAAAATATAAGTACACCGATGAATACAACAAGGAACACACACTTTCCGTTACTTGGAATATAACCGCCTCCACAACCGGTACAGAGGTTTCCGAGAGTAAATTCAAAGATTCGGGTACACAAAAGTATGTTGCACTGTTTGAAGCATGCGGTGGATACTGCGCCACGGGCTTTGCGGCAGTTACCTCCGGCACGAACATCACTCTGCCGTCGGCAACCCGTGAAGGCTATAAATTCAATGGCTGGTATTCTGCCGAAACAGGCGGAACAAAGCTCGGCGATGCGGGCGCAACATATAAGATGAGTGCTGCCGATGTAACATTCTATGCACATTGGGTAGCTTCGCGCACGCTTACATTTAATGCCTGCGGCGGCACATATTCCGTAACAACTGCAAAATACTTTGACGGCGATACCGTCACGCTCGCCAAACCCGAATATTCCGGCTTCTACTTTATGGGCTGGTGCGAATCCGAGGGCGGAAACGGCGAACGCTATACCTCAAAGTTCGTTATGCCCGATAAGGATGTTACCCTTTACGCTATCTGGTCCGAAACTCCGCCCGCAGAATTTACGGTGAAATTCGATGTAAACGGCGGCCCCGGCAGCGTTGCACAGATGATAGCCAAGGACGGCGAGGATCTTGTGCTTCCTGCGGCACCCGCACGCGAGGGCTACACCTTTAACGGTTGGTTTACCGCGGCTTCCGGCGGCACAAGGATCGGCGGCGCAGGTGATGAGGTTAAGTTTACCGAAAATACCGATTTGTTTGCACAGTGGAGTGTTAACAGCTATAATGTGACGACTTCTACCGATAGTGCTACTATAACTCTTACTGCTAACGGTCAGTCCGTTTCAAGCGGAGCTTCTGTTGCATACGGCACGGTGCTTAAAGTTGAACTCTCTTACGGCGGTACAGGCAACAGAACCTTTACGGTAACGGGAGCTGCATATTACAGTGATGAAGCGTGCCTCAATGCCACCACATCCACAGAGCCGGGCACATACTATATAAAAATGCCTGCAAATAACATCACTCTTTCTGCAAGCAGCAGCTGCTTCGCAACCGGAACACTTATAACTCTTGCAGACGGCTCGCAGAAGAAAATCGAAGATATTACTTTCGGTGATAAGATTCTCGCATGGGATTTCTTTACCGGCTCCTATGCGGAAAAAGAAATTTCACTGCTTGTTTACCACGGCGACGATGAATATACGGTTGTAAATACCGTTTATTCCGACGGTACGGTGCTGCGCACGATAGGTGAACACGGCGTATTTGATTACGACCTCAATAAGTTCGTATATATCACCGCCGAAAACTGCACCGACTATATCGGTCACAGATTCGTTAAGTATGTAAGTAAGGATGCTTACGAGATCGTTACTATGGTCGATGCCTACACCGAAACAGAGGTTACAGGCTCATATTCGATTTCTTCCGCAGGCACATCCAATGCGATAGCCGAGGGGCTCCTCACAGTCGCTCCGCCCGAGGATTTCTATAACTGGATAGAAATGGACGGCAAGCTGCATTATGATGTTGAGCAGTTCAATGCCGATGTTGAGAAATACGGACTGTATGATTACGAAGTTTTCAGCGATTATGTATCATACGAACAGTTTGTGGCTTTCAACGGCGCATACCTCAAAATCCCGGTTGAAAAAGGTTTGTTCACGTTCGATTATATAATTGAACTTATAAATCTTTACTCGACCTGGATGCCCGAATAATAAAAAACAGGGAATGTAAAAAGCTTGCTTTTTACATTCCCTGCTTTTATGTGTGCTTACTCCACATCTTTCATCGTCAGGCTTATGCGCTTTTTCGCGAGGTCAACGCCGAGCACTCTCACCTTGACCACATCGCCGACCTTGAGCACCTCCGACGGATGCTTTATGAATTTGTTGCAAATCTGCGAAATGTGAACGAGCCCGTCCTGGTGAACGGCAATATCCACAAATACTCCGAAATCTATTACATTGCGCACAGTGCCTGTGAGCACCATGCCTTCGCGCAAATCCTCCATACTCATTATATCGCTTCTGAGCATCGGCTTCGGCAGCTCGTCGCGTATATCTCTGCCGGGCTTTTCAAGCTCTTTGAGTATATCGGTGAGCGTGGGTATGCCTATGCCGCATTCCGCTGCGGCTTTTTCTATGCCGTAACTTTCGGCTTTTGCGGCTATGCCTGCGGCACCTGAGGCGGCAACATCCTTGTCGGAATATTCAAACAGCTTCAGAAGCTTTTCTGCACCGTCATAGCTTTCGGGGTGAACTCCCGTGTTGTCAAGTGCCTTTTTACCTTGTGGTATCCTTAAAAATCCCGCGCACTGCTCGTATGCTTTCGGTCCGAGACCCTTAACCTTTTTGAGCTCTGCTCTTGATTTGAAACCGCCGTTTTCCTCGCGGTAGGCTACAATATTTTTTGCTGTTGCCGAGGAAACGCCCGCAATGTATTTTAAAAGCGAGACCGATGCGGTGTTAAGGTCGACGCCTACTGCGTTCACGCAATCTTCAACCACGCCGTTTAACGATTCTTCAAGCTCCTTCGGCGGAACATCGTGCTGGTACTGACCAACGCCGATGCTTTTCGGCTCTATTTTAACAAGCTCCGAAAGCGGATCCTGCAAGCGCCTTGCTATCGAAACCGCCGAACGCACCGAAACATCAAAATCGGGGAATTCCTCCGCGCCGAGCTTTGATGCCGAATATACCGATGCGCCTGCCTCGTTTACCACCATATAGGTTACGGGGCGAGGCGATTTTTTTATTGTATCGGCAATAAAAATTTCCGATTCCTTGCTTGCGGTGCCGTTGCCTATTGATATGCAGTCGATGTTGTACTTTTTTATAAGGTCAAGCACCTTTGCTTCGGATTCCGCGATTTTCGACTGCGGCGGAGTGGGGTAAATAACACCCGTAAACAGTACCTTTGAGTTGCCGTCTACAACCGCAAGCTTGCAGCCTGTTCTGTATGCCGGGTCGACCGCGAGTACGGTTTTATCTTTGATCGGCGGCTGCATAAGCAGTGGCTTGAGGTTGCTGCCGAACATCTTTATAGCCTGCTCGTTTGCCTTTTCGGTAAGTGCATTTCTTATTTCGCGTTCAAGCGAAGGGAATATAAGGCGCGCATAAGAATCCGCCGCCGCGGCTCTGCAAAACTCGGTGGAAGAACTGTTTTCTTTTATAAAAAGATGGTCGATTATTCTTAAAGCCTCGGCTTCGTCTATGTCTATTCCGACCTTCAAAAATTCTTCGTTTTCGCCGCGATTTACCGCGAGTATGCGGTGGCTCGGGATTTTCGCAACAGGCTCGCGGTAATCATAATACATTGAGTAAACGCTGTCTTCCTCTTTCTTTGCCTGCGAAACGATTGCGCCGCGCTTCCAAATCAGGTCTTTTAAGAGCCTGCGGCATTCCGCGGAATCGGAAATTTGCTCTGCTATGATATCCGAAGCGCCTGCGAGTGCTTCATCTGCTGATGCCACGCCCTTTTCTTCGCTTATATATTCTGCTGCGATTTCGTGTAAATCCGCGCCCTTTAATGTGAATGAGAACAAAAGCCCGGCAAGCGGCTCAAGCCCTTTTTCCTTTGCAACGGAGGCACGCGTTTTGCGCTTTTGCTTATAGGGTCTGTAAATATCCTCAAGCTCTGCAAGTATCTGTGCGGCATTTATCTGTTCAAGCAGCTCATCGGTGAGCTTGCCCTGGTCGCTTATTGAAGAAATGATTTCTTCTTTGCGCTTTTCAAGGTTGCGTATATAGGTGAGGCGGTCGTTGATTTCCCTGAGCTTCTGGTCATCGCACGAGCCCGTCATTTCCTTTCTGTAACGGGCAATAAAGGGGATGGTGTTGCCGTCATCAATGAGTGAAATTATGTTTTCGGCGTGCGTTTGGCTGAGCGAAAATTCTTCTGCTATAAGTTTTAAAATGTCCATAATAATCTCCTTGGGTTTTGATAAGTACATTTTACACTTTTTTGCCGTTTCAGTCAAGAAAGTATTATTTAGCACTCTTGTGTGCGGAGTGCCAATATTTACAATTTGTTCATATTTAATTCATTTTTATTAAATATGTGCATACTATACTTGTATTGTAATCAGTAATAAAACGGAGGATATAAAAATGCGTAAAAAGCAGTTCAAAGCCGAATCGAAAAAACTGATGGATATTATGATAAATTCCATCTACACCAACAAGGAAATATTTTTAAGGGAGCTTATCTCCAACGCGAGCGATGCGCTCGACAAGCTCTATTTTCGTTCGCTTACCGACACGAGCATAGGTCTTAATAAGGATGAATTTGTAATTCGCCTTGAAGCCGATAAGGATGCGCACACCCTTAAAATAATCGACAACGGCTGCGGTATGACCGAGGACGAGCTCGAAAACAACCTCGGCACAATAGCAAAAAGCGGCTCGCTTGCTTTTAAGACCGAAAATGAAAAGACCGACGATGTCGATATCATCGGTCAGTTCGGTGTGGGCTTCTATTCTGCATTTATGGTCAGCAAAAGTGTTGCCGTTGAAAGTAAGCCCTACGGTGCCGAAAAGGCTTTCCGCTGGTTTTCCGACGGCGCAGACGGCTACACAATAGAGGAATGCGATATGCAGGATTTCGGCACGGTCGTTACGCTTTACCTTAAAGACGATACCGAAGACGATAAATATTCGCAGTACACCGAGCAGTACAGACTCGAAAGCCTTGTAAAGAAATACTCCGATTATATTCGCCATCCCATTAAAATGATGGTGGAAACCTCGCAGCTTAAAGAGGGTACCGAGGACGAATATGAAACAATTATGGAGGATCGCACCCTCAACAGTATGGTGCCTATCTGGAAAAAGAATAAATCCGAAGTCACCGATGAGGAGTATAACGCATTTTATTCCGATAAATTCTATGATTACGAAGCGCCTGCAAAAATAATCCATTCAAAAACCGAAGGTACCGCCACTTACTGCTCGCTTATGTTCATACCCAAGCATGCACCCTACGATTATTACACAAAGGAGTATGAAAAGGGCTTGCAGCTTTATTCGCGCGGCGTGCTCATTATGGAAAAGTGCGCCGATCTGCTGCCCGACCATTACAGCTTTGTAAAGGGACTTGTCGACAGCGAGGATCTCTCACTCAATATCTCGCGCGAGATGCTTCAGCAGGACGGTCAGCTTAAGCTTATTGCCAAAACCATTGAAAAGAAAATCAAAAGCGAGCTTTCAAAGATGCTCTCCAACGAGCGTGAAGCATACGAGGATTTCTTCAAGACCTTCGGTATTCAGCTCAAACTCGGCGTGTATAACGGCTTCGGCATACATAAGGAGGAGCTAAAAGACCTGCTTATGTTCGTTTCTTCAAACGAGAAGAAATACACCACCTTTGCGGAATATATTGCAAGAATGAAAGACGGGCAGGAAAAAATCTATTACGCCTGCGGCGAAACCGCCGACAAGATAGATATGCTGCCGCAGCTTGAAGCAGTTAAGGAAAAAGGCTACGAGGTACTTTACTGCACCGAGTATGTTGATGAATTCTGCCTTAAAATGATGAACGAGTATGAGGGCAAGAGCTTCCAGAATATCTGCGACGAACAGCTCGACCTTGCGACCGACGAGGAAAAGAACGAGCTTAAAGAGAAAAACGAGAGCTCCAAGGATATGCTTGATTTCATCAAAAACGAAATAGGCGATGACATCAGCGCGGTGCGCTTCACCAACAAACTGAAAAATTACGCCGTTTGCCTTACGAGTGAGGGCGGCATTTCACTTGAAATGGAGCGCGTACTAAACGCCATGCCGACTGACAATAAGGTGAAAGCCGAGGTCGTGCTTGAAATCAATGCTGCGCATCCTGTTGCCGAAAAACTCAAAGCACTTTACGAAACCGATAAGGAAACACTTAAAGATTATGCAAAGCTTCTGTATGCGCAGGGCTGCCTTATAAGCGGTGTTTCTGTCAAGGAGCCTGCCGAATTCAGCAGACTTATAAGCGAATTGATGGTAAAATAAGCTTATTATTCCATATCGGAAACGATTGCAACATTTGTTCACATTTTGTTCACAAAAATATGATGTTGATGCAACAACAATGTTGTATATATAAATCAGACATTGGTTGCAACACACATTTCATTTTCTCTTTCCAAAAATTCGACCTTTCGTTTCGACGAAGGGCCGAATTTTTTTCTCCGCGTTTTGATTGCTTTTTTATTGTATTTGTAGTAATATGTTTTCGGACGGTGATATAATGAATATAACATCAGAATTCACTTTTGATGACAGAATCGCCGGTATTCTTGCCTATGCAAGTTACAGGCATTACGGGCAAAAGGCGTATTTTACCCGAATAGTGATTTTCGCATTTATGGTGGCGGCATTGCTTATTTGCGGTTTGGTTTCAATAATCAGCGGCAAGGCCGACGGCGTTATATTCTTTGCGGCGGCGCTGCTTTACGGTGCGGCGGCTTGTGTAATAGAATTCAGGCTCACTCCGCAAAAAATGAAAAAATCATTCGAGCCGCTTGTCGGTGCTTCGGTTACAACTGCTTTTTACGACGATTATTATTTCTGCCGAATCGAAACGCCGTTTGAAATAACGGAAAGCTCAATGCGCTACGAAAATGTTAAGTCGGTTATAGAAACGCGCGAAATGCTGCTGCTTGAAAGTGCCCGCAGGCAGGTATCGGCAATACCGAAAGCCGCGCTTACACCCGACGAACTCAATCAGCTTACGCTGTTTATAAATTCAAGACTGTTCACGGTGAAAAAGACGGATATGAAAAGGTGAGCCTTTTCATATCCGTCAGCGTTTTTATTGCTTATTTCCCGTCGCGTATTTTTACTATTCTGCGCGCCGTTTCAGCCATGACATGACCGGTGCGGATGCCGCAGGAGTTTGTTTCGTGGTAGTGGTTTCTGCCGAAGCGGTCTTTTGCTCTGCTTATATACGGCTGTGTTTCGTGCAGTAAGAATTCATTGGGCGTAAGCGCGTAGCCCGCCATATCGTTTGTAACGCCGAAAATAATCAGATTATTGTCACCGAATATTTCACATATCGGTGTTGAGTTGACCTCTGCGCCCTCACCGGTGGTGGAGTGCTCTGCATCCGTATATCCGCCGGGGTAAACAAGCTCCGAGAAGGTCTCACCGGGCATTGTGAGTATCTGCACATCGTCTATTCTTATGTATGTAAGCTCTGAAATGAATCCTATGCCTACATCGGATTCCGCGGGGCATTTGCGGCTTGTGAAAACGTGTGCCGACTCTGCCGCCGCGAGCGTGGTATTGTCAATGGGCATAACAAAATTCTGTGAAATAACCGTAACATCGGGCTTGAGTTGATGCTCGTTTTTTATTCCGAGCACCTTTTTGCCGAGCATCGTGCCGCCGATAACCGTGCGGTCAAGGTTTTCCTTTGCGACGTTGCCTATATCCGTGGCACCTATCGTGGAAACGGAGAAAAGTATGTTCGTCTCTTTCTTTCTGTTTATTTCACGGCGCATATAACACGGGTAATCGGCGCTTAAAAGTACATTGTCGCCGCCGAGCGTGTTCGGGTGCCCGCCGAAATTGATGTACCAGGTTTCGGTGCTTTTATCATCCGGCACAAAGCGCAGACGGTGCAAGGTGTTGTTTGAAAAATACGGCTGACGCCATCTGTCAATAAGCTCGGGCGCCTCAACATTGCCGTAAAAAAGCCTGCCGGGCTTTCTGCAGTTATATGCCTCGATGCAAAGCTGCCGGAGCGTGCGCATTAAATACAGCATATAGTCTTTATCCTTGCCGGTTTTCGGCAGCACGCCCCAGTAACCCATGGTGTCAACACCGGCGTGGGTGTGCGTGCAGCTTACGGTAATATGCTTGCAGCCCGTTACACAGCAGAATTCCGTGAGCGAACGGCGCAGCTCGGTAACATCGTACCCCGTAAGACCTATTAAATCGCAGCTTATAAGAACCATGCCCTGACCGTCGCCGCAGTCGAGCCACATGGCATTTGCGGTTATGGGGTCAAGCACGCCGCGAATCTTTTTTGCGATGCGGTAGCCCGCCATCCAATATGTATGGCTTTTAATATCTTTCGGAGTAATATCGCGTGAAGCGAAGCCGACATTGAAACGGTCGCTTTTCGCGTTTTTCATATTTACGGGTTTTGCATCGGCAATAACGGGCTTCTCGTATTTTGCGGTCTTCGCCGCAGAAGCCGAAGCTATTTTTTTTACGGCTTTGTATGCCAGATCAAGAGTTTCCATATACAAAATCCTCCTTTTTTACCAATGTTAGCACAGAAAAAAGTCAATATCAATAAATTATTGTAATTTTAAGAGATATTTATATAAAAAATAGTTTGACTATCGCGGCAATATGTAGTAAAATAAATTAGTTACTAACTCACTTTTGGGGGGATATAATGTCAGACAGATACCTTATAATCAATGCAGATGATTTCGGTATGTGCAACGCCTCCGTTCAGGCTGTAACAGAGCTTTTCAAAAATGAAAAAAGCGCGCTCACATCATCAACGATCATGGCTTGCTGCCCGTGGGCAAAAGCCGCCTGCAAATTCGCCAAAGAAAATCCGCAGTTTGCAATCGGCACACACCTCACCTTAACAAGTGAATGGGGCGATTACCGCTGGGCGCCCGTCAGCACCGGGGATACCTCTTCGCTGCGTGACGAGGAAGGCTTTATGTGGCACGAAAGTGTTGATGTTGAAAAGCACGCAGACCTCGCTCAGCTTGACCGCGAGATTCGCGCACAGATCGAATTCTGCAAAAGATTCGGGTTAACTCCGTCACACCTTGACAATCACATGGGCTCTATTTACGGAATTGAAACCGGCAGGTTTGAGCTGCTCACTCTTGCGCTTGATATTGCCGGTGAGTACGGTCTTCCGTTCAGATTCCCGAGTCAGATATCCGAGGAACAGATGGGTAACTCCACTCTCGAAATCAAAATCGACCACAACGTCATAAGTGCTCTGCTCGGTCAGCTTACCGGCTACGCCGCACAAAAGGGCGTTGCTCTTCCCGATTTCCTTATCCCGAATGAATGGGACGGCAAGAGCTTCAGGGATTTTGAAGAATTCAGAGAGTACATATACGACCTTTACAGTTCGTTCCCCGAGGGTGTTACCGAAACCTATATGCACCCGGCGCTGCCTACCGATGAAATCAAGCACATCACCGGCAGCTGGGAGCACCGTTATTGGGAATACCTTATTCTCAATGACCCCAAAACACGTCAGCACATTGAGGCAAACGGTATTAAGCTTATTAACTACCGTGACCTTGCCGCAATGAGAAAAAATTAAGGAGGAATATTTATGGCACAGTGTCCGAATTGCGGCAGAAAGCTGCATATAACGGACTGGCGCCCCGAATGCCCGGGGTGCGGCGTTAACCTTAACTATTTTAAGGCTAACGAAAAGCTGCTTGACGATTCCGAAAAGGTTGAAATCGAGCATGCCAAATCACAACCCAGAACCGACAGAGTAAAATACGCGACTATCGGCACCAAAGACAACATTATCCGTCTTGTGCTTTTCATCATTCCGCTTGTTTCGCTCTTTTTACCGATATTCTTTGTTACGGTATCCGGTCACAAAAAAGGTTATAATGCCATCGACATTTATAATCTTGTTTCAGCCGTGGATATCGGCAAGGTGCTCGGCAACATTTCCCCCATTATAATAGGTGTAGTGCTTATCGCTCTCCCCGTGGTGCTCGGCATTGTGTTTGCAGCCTTGCAGATAACCGCAGGCACCGAAAAAGGGCTTAAGAGAAATATTGTTTTCTCGTGCATTTCGATCGCACTCGTTGTTGCTTCGCTTGTCTGCACCTTTATTTTTGCAGGCAGCCCCAAGAACGATTACTATAACTTCGTACTTAATGAAACCGAATTTGTTCTTGACAGCAAGAGTCAGTCATCTGTTGACGCAGCCGTTCAGAAAATCCGCGACTTCACCGGCGATACGACTGTTGACACCGGCCTTCTCGAAAGAGCCGTTGCCGCAGGCGATGAGGCACTTGCACAGGCTGATGCACGCTTCTATTCCGATGAAACCAAAACTGCAATTGAGCAGGCTCTTGCAGATGCAAAAGCAAAGCTCGGCGCTTCAGACCTTTCGATCGGTGATGTCAGAGGTCTTGCTTCCGATATTATGACTCATGTCAATACCTTTGTTCCGCTCAAGATGGAAGATGTCAAGGTCAAATACCTCGGTTCGGAGAATTACAAGGTTTCCGATATTGATATCAAAAAGTTCAAAGCCGAAGAGCTGAAGATTGAATATCATAATATCGAAGGACTTAAGGCCGCTTATGCTTATGCTTGCGCAATCAATAACGATGCAGGTATCTATTCCGAAAAATCATTTACGGCTCTTACCGAAAAGAATACCGAAATCGCCGAAATGCTTGCAAAAATAGATGCCGGTGAAGCGATAGTCAACATCATGCAGGGCGACAATGTTACCCCCAAGGAGCCCGATGCCATCGAAACCGAAACCGCGAATAAAATTACGGAAACTCTTGTTGATTACAAAAACAAAATCAATTCACTCACCGACGAAAGTGTTATTACTCCTCTTTACGAGAAATTTGCCGCGGAAAAAGATAATCTTGTTTCCGCAGCCGCTATCAAAGGCTCAGTCGGTTTTGCAGGTTTTGTTTATCTTATATTCCTCGTTGCACAGCTTATCAACAATATTCGCCTTAAAAAGAAAGGCATAAATGTTACCTATACACAGTGCCTTATCGGCGGTCTGCCGAGTCAGGAGTACTTCGAGCTTAAAGAGCAGGGCGTAAGCGAAGAGGAAATTCACAGAAAGATGCTTAAGGCGCTTGCCGTGCTTCAGGAAGAAGCAGAAAAGAAAATGGAAGAAGAGGAGGCAGCAAAGAAATGACGGAACTTACCAAAAATGAAGCGTTTGAAATTGCCGAAAACGGTACTCATGACGAAGTCGTTGACGGATTAAAAACAATGGTTAAGGTTGACAGACGTGTCGTTTCACGCAAAGAGACCATAGGTTATATGCTCTTTGACGGCGGCCAGGGCTTCAATATTGACAGTCAGAAAGAGCTTTTTGTTGACAGTATTCTTAAAATCAGCTTTAACAAACAGACCATTTACCAGGCAATCGCCGGTGTGTGGGACGTTGTCGATGACCTTCTTATCGGCAGCGTGGTCGAAAAGACCCGTACCCGTTGGGGTAAATTCGTTCCCTACCTTTTCCTCTCGAGTCTTCCCTATGCAGTTATAGTCGGTATTTACTGGCTGCTTCCCATTATCTTCAAAACCAATATTGATAATTTCGATTACATACCCAAGTTCATCGCGTATGTTGTTTTTGAAATGCTTATTGAAATGGTAACCAACTTCAGAACCGTTGCAACGTCCGGTTACCTATCCACAATAACGCCGTTCCCGTCTGACAGGCGCAGGCTGCTTGCGGTTACCAAATACCTCAACCTGTTCTATGCCGGTCTCCCGAACACTCTCGTTGAGTTTATGCTTGACTTCATCACAAACGGTATTGTCAAGGCGAAAAACGGCAAAACCGAGGCTGATATGATCAGAACGGCTCTTGTTACGCTCGGGCCTCTGACCGCAGTAGTTTCCGGTCTTGTTACACTCTGGTATTCAACCATCGCCAAAGAGCGTGTTCACCAGAGTATTGACACTCCCTCTATCAGACAGTCACTTAAGATAGTTTTCACAAACAAGCCGGTTCTTATGTATATGATTTCGAACGCTCTCGGCTCATTCGGTACGGGTATTTCAACCAACAACTATTACCGTTGGGTTCTCTTTATGACGACCTTCGAGACGTTTGCCGGTATTCCTTCGGTTGCTTTCCAGCCTATCGGCTATGCAAAGTACAACAAGGTTTCGGAAAAACAGTCCACAAAGAAAATCTATATGATAAGTCAGGTTACTCCGAAGGCGGCTTATATCCCCGTTTTCCTGTTCGGTATGTTTATCAAGAATAAAAACGGCGCCCGTCTCTTTACTCAGCGCTGGTCCATGCTTCCCATTACCGCTGTTTGGGAATGCATCTATGCAGCCTGCTCCGGCTTCAGAAGCATTTCGGGCGATGAAATCAGAAACGAGTGCAACGACTACATCGAGTGGAAATGCGGTTACAGAAACGAGGCTACTCTTTCCGTTGCAAGCACCATTCTCACCAAGGTTCCCAGCCGTTTGAACGCTATTCTTCAGCCGAAGATCAAACAGTGGATAGGCTATGACCTTACCGCTTACACAGAGGTAAGACCTCAGCCCGAACGCGCTCAGAAATGGATATTCGCCATGGCGACTCTTATTCCCGCATTCCTCGCTATTATCAGTATTCTCCCGATGCTCGGTTACAACATCGACAAGGATACTCGCGACAGAATGTATATGGAACTTAACGAAGTACGCGTTAAGAAAGCCGCAGAGGTCAATTCTGACGACGAAGACTGATTTACCTGAAATATACGGGCTCCGATTCACATCGGGGCTCGTGTTTTTTGTGTTTTTCAATTATTATTGATTTAATCTGCCGAGTGTTGTATAATTGCTTTGAGGTGTTGATTTTGAACGAGTATATCAATAATGATACAGTTACAGAAACCGCTAAAATGAATGATAAAGGCTTTATTTTGAATTATTGGCGGCAGTACAAACTGCTTGAAAAGGATTTTATTGATACCGCAGATTATGTAAGTATATCAAAACAGAATAATTCGACATTTTCAAATGAGTATTTGAAACTGATACTTTGCATCTGCGGTGAAATTGATTCACTTACCGCCGTGCTTGTGCCCGAACTTGCAAAAAACAACAGTGTTCCGGCAAGACTTGATGCATTTTTTAAAATGAAAAATAATTTCAGGTTTGTTAAAATCCAAACCCGATTTCCGTTTGAAAAAATCCATCTGACACCGTTCGTTAAGTTCGATGTGAGCGAAAGCGGTGCCGGAAGCGCACCGTGGTGGAAGGCATACAACGAGCTTAAACATAACAGGTTTGAAGAATTGCCGAACGGCAGAAATGTACTGTGGGCGGCAAATCTTGAAAATGCACTGAATGCAATGGCTGCTTTGTATGCTTTACTGTGCGAACTTTCGTCAAAATGCGGTATAAATGAAGATGACATTTATATGAAACCACGACTTTTTGAATCCGAACATAATTAAAGTTGATTTTTATACATTTGTATAATAGAATAGGAGTAAGGTACAAAAATACACCCGAAAGGATGGATAACCTATGGATGATCCCGTAAAAGTCAGCGACGGCAAGCTCCTGTATGACCCGATGTTTGCAAAAAAGCCCGAGCTCGATTGGAAAGATAACGAAAAAAAAGGTTTTCTCGGCAAAGCAATCGTTAAAAAGGTGCTCTTTATAATTGTGCTTGCGGCTGCCATTGGCGGCTCACTGTTTTTCAGCTTTTCAAGCATAAGCAAAGCGCGTTATGAGTTCGCACCGCTTGGAGACGGCACATATAAGCTCAACGCTTTTCACGGTCAGAAGGTCGATACTGTTTTAAATATCGATTTCGTTCGTGATGAAGAAAGCGTGCCTGATAACTCCAAAGTTGTTTCGTCAGTCAGAAAATACACCGTTACGGGTAACGATACGCTGCAGTTCATATTCATCAGCAAGGATGTTGCCGACATTGAAAAAACCGCGTTTTATTACTGTACGGCGCTGAATGCGATTTTTGTTGACCCGGCAAACGAGAATTACGCTTCCGTTGACGGCGTGCTTTACAGGAAGGAAAACGGCGTTATAACCGAAGCCGTTTTGTGCCCGCAGCAGCATACTCGCTATATGGTGGCGCTTGCTCTCGGTGATGAGGTACCTGCGGATGCCGAGGCGGCTGAAAAGTTAGCCCAAAAATTCCTTAATGACGGATACATCAACACACTTACAACGGTTATCGACGATGAAAACAGCAAGGTCGGCAAAACCTTTGAATTGCCCGAAACCGTTACAAAAATCGGTCAGCTCTGCTTCGCTTATTGCGATAAGTTCGTTGAGGTCAAGCTCCCCGCCGGACTTGAAGAAATCGAAACCATGGCGTTCTTTAAGTGCTCGGCTATGGAAACTCTTGATTTACCCGATTCGCTTGAAATAATCGGCTCCGATGCTTTCAGTAAATGCGGCAAGCTCACATATCTCTACATTCCCGCAAATGTAAAATCAATCGGTCACCACGCGTTCTACGAGTGCGGCGGAATTGAGAAGGTTTATATGGCGGCTGAAAATCTCGACGGTATCAAGACCGGCGAAAACTGGCTGCCGCAGTACAGAAAGACCTTTATGAAAAACCGTGAAATCGTATTTTCGGCAGAAAGGGGAGTGAAGTAATATGTCAAAGGCAAAAGCATTTTTCAACGACGTTAAAACTCATTGGAAAGAGCCCGACAGAGCCAACGGCAAATATGTGCCTTATAAAGAATACCTGAGCATATTCGGCGGCGTTGCATTCAACTACGGCGCGCAGTCATCGCTTGACAGTAAGTATGTCGGCTTCGCTTCCTCTTGCTTCCTCATAATGTACCACTACAAGCTGCCGTACCTTGCCTTTTCCGTTATTACGCTTATCGGTCTGCCGGTCGGCTACCTGTGGAATATTATGGATTGGGTCGTAAACGACAACCTCGGTTATCTCGGTAAAAAGCGCGAAAAAAAGTTCTTCACCGTTTACGGCATAGCCATGGCGATAGGTCTTGCGCTTATACTGCTTGATTTTTCATCGTTCTTTTCGCCGTCAAATCCGCTTATTATGTGGATGAACTCGCTTTCCGGCATCACGGCAAAGAGCTTTTTCAAGATATTCGGTATTCAGATTTTCACCAACGCCTTTAAGGGCTTCAGAGGTATTTTCTGGCGTAAAAAATTCATTCCGAAATACGGCAGATTCAAATACACTCTCTATTCCGATGTGATACAGAAATGTATTCTTCTGTTCCTGCTCGGCTGGCTGCCGATTTATAACATTCCGCAGACCGATACAAGACTGTGGATGGCGTACCTGCTGTTCTCGCTGTTCGGTGCATACGATTTCTCACGCAAAATCGAATCAGCTACCGACCTTATCAGCCCCAACTCCGCAGAACGCCTTTGGATAAGAACATACCCCGTAAAGCTCAGCCATCTGCTTAAAAACATATTCGATGCCATTATTCCCGTATGCGCTGCGGCATCGTTCATCGGCGGCTTCGACAATATCAAATTCTACAAATTCGTTCTTCCCATAGTCTTTATTCCCACGGCGCTCGCAACACTGTTCTTTGCAAATAAAATTACCGAGCGCATACCTCAGCCGCCCATTGAAAAGCACCAGGAGATTCCTTTCTGGTACGGCGTTAAAGAGGTTCTCGGCAATAAATATCTGCTTATCAACAAGCTTACAAGCCTTATCGACTCGCTCGGTAACGGTATGCTTGATATTTCGACCTTTATATTCCTTTACACGCTGCGTTTGAGCGGACTTGAATATTCGCTTATTACAACGCTCTACGCGTTCAGAGGCACCATTCCCACATTTATTGCCCCGTACTTCATCAAGCGTTTCCCGTACAAAAAGCTGAAAATATTCGGCATAACAATGAGCGGTATACAGAGATTACTGTGGATACTCTGCCTGCTTCTGTTCAGCAACAACCTTAAGCTTTGCGGCTGGCTGATGTTCTTCGCGGTGTTTGTGTGCGCGTTCGTTTCCACACCGTCGGATATTGCGAGCAGCGATATGACCGTGCGTTTGGGCGACTACCAGATGTACCGCTCCGGCGAACGCCTTACCTCATTCCAGGGCGTGTTCGATTGGTTTACCGGTCCCATCACCACACTTGTGGGTTTACTTATCCCGCTGCTTCTGCTTAAAAACGGCTTCAACAATCAGTACGATTTACTGTTCCTTGATTCCGCAAGGAATGCGATACTTATTGTTCCCCTTATTATAGACCTTATAGGCTTTGTGCTTATGACTATTCCTCCGCTTTTCTGGAATTACAACATCGAACAGCACGAATATGTTATTAAGGTACTCAAACAGAGAGCAAAACTCGCCGAGGAAGGCTATTTGCCCGCAACATACGAGGGCGGACTTGATTTTGATGAGCCCGCAGAGCTTAAAGACGGCATCCCCGTAAATGCCGGCGAAATTCTCAAATCCATTGAGGAAAAGGAAAAGGCAGAAGCGCAAGCCGTTGCCGAATAAAGTTTATATAAATAACCCCACCACAAAAATTGCGGTGGGGTTATTTGATATGTGCTCATTCGTATACTCTTACGTAATCAACTATAAAGTCGGAGGGTTCTTCTCTGTTTTCGTCAATTGATTTGCCGGACCAGCCGTCGGCGGGTACGCCGTCTGCGCCGTCGACCTCGACCGAAAGTATAAGGCGTTCCGCTATTTGCGATGCGCCGCCGAAGTTTGACCTGCCGACCTCAACGCCGTTGATGTAGAAGATATATTCGTCGGCGTTCCACTCAACCGCGTAGGTGTTAAAATCAACATAGGGGTTGTTCGCCGTAACGAGTGTGTGGTGTACGGTTTTTGATTTGTGGTCTGCACCGTAACCGTCATAGTGGATGGCAGAAGATACGGACTTACTGCCTTTTTCGGCTGAATAGAAAGGAGATTCAAAAACATCGATTTCAGCACCGTCAACACCGCTGCCGTCGACATTGGACATAGCGCCGTCCCAAATCCAGAAAGCGGACCATAAGCCTGTGCCCTTGGGCAAAATGCAGCGGCACTCAAAGTAGCCGTATTTCTTTTCGAAAATTCCCGCAGTGTCAATGCCGCAGGTGTACCAGCCCGCAAGACCGTTGCCGTTGAGACCGTTTTTATAGTACCTTGTGGCGATGTGAAGCTTGCCGTCCTGAATACTGCAAAGCTTTTTATTGTAGTAAGAGCCGCGGCGAATTATGGTGCCTGCGCCGTCAAGGTCTTCGCTCCACTCCGCGCCGTGCATATTCCAGTTGATTTCGGTGCCGTCAAATTCATCGGACCAGACGAGTGTGCGCTCTGTAAGGTCAACAGAAGGTGCTTTGTGCGGAATTGCCGGCAGACCGAAAACTACGCTGATAAGCGAAACAATCGAGAGAACAGCTGCAATCAGTCCGCGAATTGCTTCGGGGTATGAAAGTATGTTCATACAATTACCTCCGTGTATTTATATTATTTCTCTGCCGGAGCTTCTTCGGCTTTCTCGGCTTCGTCGCCGTGCTTGTTGGAAAGCTTGTTAACAACAACCGACATAACAACCGCAAATACCACTATCGGCAGCAGATATAAAAATGTATAGGGGTTTGAAAGGTCGCCCTTGTTGCCGAGTATCGCCCACATTATGTTAAGCGGCAGCGTGCCGAGCGTTGCGCCGAGGTAGAAGTTCTTGAACGGCAGATTCATTGCACCGAGAATAAGCGAGCTTGTATCGCCGGGGATGATGCCCGAAGCCTTGACTATAAATGAAATCACAAAGCTGTTTTTACCTGCAAAGGCATCAAGCTTTTTAACCTTGGGGAAACGGCGTTTGAGCGTGTCGACCATTCCCTTGCCCGTGAATTTGCCGAGGAAGAACGGGGGAATAAGACCTATGGCGACCGCTATGAAATTAACGAGTATCGCGACCCATACATCCTCAAAAACAATACCGCTTAAAACGAATATTATTGACGGTGTAACAACAAGTGCAAACGATTTTACAAGATTAAAGAGTATTATCATAAGCGCCACGGTGATTGTGCCGCCCGTGAGCATACTTGTGAGTGAGTCAACATTTTTGACCGAAATGTTGTTCTTCTTCATAAAGAGCAGTACGGCAACGACCATCACAAGCATAAAAATGCCCGCCAGTATCTGCAACACCTTTACAAGCTTGTCGTAATTCTTTTTCTGTTCCGGTTTGTTTTCCATATCCTTTTCCTCCTCCAATTATTGCCTCAGGAAATAGTCATAGTCGGCGTAGTAGTATGTTCTTATATATCCGTCTGTGGAAAGCACCACAAACTCCTGTGTGGATTTTATGTAATATACACCGTCGCCGTCCTCTGCTTCGGTTTTATATTCCGCATTACCGCCCGTAATTACCGCGGATGCTGCCGCTTCGTAAGCCTCTGCCGAGTCAAAGCCCATATCAATACCGTGCTTTTTGTAATGCTGGTTAAGAAGCCCTGCATTTCTGAAACGGTAAGCGGTGGTGTTCGTTTCGGAATATTCGGTGTTGCTTGTGCTCGGCGATAGAGGCGTATCGCTGCCGCCTTTTGAAAAATCATCGCCGAATATACCGAATATAACAGCAGCAACAATAATCAAAAATGCTATAACAGCGGCGAGTTTACCTTTGCCTTTGGCGGAATTGTTACCGCTTTGTCCGGGATAATTCGTGTTTTCGGCGGCTGGTTCGTTCCGCTTTGCGCCGTTACCGGCTTTGTTCTTTTCGCGGCACTCCTTGCAGCGTTTCGGAAGCTGCAGATTTTTACTTTTATAAAACTTTATCTCGGAGTCCGTAAGCTCAAATTCCTTACCGCACTGAATGCAGTTGCGTTTCATGGGCTGCCTCCTCGTTCACATAATGCGAAGTTATAATAACATATATATCAATGCTTTGCAATAATAAAAAGAAAATTACCGTTCCCGTTGCATTTCGGCGAGCAGTGTACTATAATAGCAATGCAAATTTACGTGAAGAGGTAAAGTCATGAAAAAAGTTTTAAGTATTATAGTCGCTGCGATTCTGCTTATTTCATCCGTTCCCGTTTTCGCATTTGCGGGCAATGCTTCCGTAATTGCCGACGGCATAGTTGAAATATCGAAGTACGGCAATGTCAAAATCAATCTTCCGCATTCCGTTGTGGTAGAAAATTTTGAATTGGGCGATATTCTTACCGTGTCGTTCAACGGCATCAGCGTTGATGTGCCGCTGTGCATAGTGTATGCAAACGTTGATTCCGGCAAACCCGGCTTGTTCTGCCAGATTTCCACCGAGGGTGTTGAGGAGACCGAGCTCGCAATCAATATGGGCAACTTTGCCGAAACCTACGGCATAGCAACAAAAACGGTGTTCCCCGACAAATCTTATGTGTGGGAATACCAAAACGGCTGCTCCGAATCTATGCAGTTCACCGTTACCTTAAAGGAAAAGGCGGGCTACCTTGAAGAGTTCACCGTCAGGAATCTTGTTTACACCAACAATCGCGAAGATTACCCCGACCTTACCGATGCCGAGTATGCAAACTTCAGAATGGTCAATGCGGGCGGAATAAGGAACGGCGTTCTTTACCGTGCATCTTCACCCGTAGAGCCCGCAATAAACCGCAATGCTTTTGCGGATGCGGCGTGCCGCGAGAACAATATCACTCATTTTGTGAACCTCGCCGATTCCGAGGAAATAATGAAGGGCTACGAGGGCTATGACGAAACCTATTACAGCACCGGTAAATATATTGCCGTTGCCGCAAGTATGAGCGCCGTTTCGGAGGAAAATAAACCCAAGCTCGCAGAGTGCTTCCGCTTTATTATTGCTAATCCCGACGGCAGATTTCTTGTTCATTGCCGCGAGGGCAAAGACCGCACGGGCGTGTTTATTGCCATACTCGAAAGCCTTATGGGCGCTTCTTATGAAGAAATAGCAGCCGATTATATGATTTCGTTTTACAATTATTACGGAGTTACCGAAGACGATGCGGCGTATGAAATCATCTTAAACGGCAATTTGAGAAAAATACTTGAAGAGGTTTACGGCGTCGATCCCGTGAACGCCGACCTTGAAAAGGAAGCGGCAGAATACCTTACCGATATCGGACTTTCATGTGATGAAATAGTTGCACTCAGAAGCGTGCTTTCCGGCGAAAGCGAAACTACCGTAAAGCTGCTCGGCTGGCTGGATATTTTATTGCAGATATTGCCGTTCATCCGTGTGCTGTTTGAAAGCCTTATAGCACTGTTCTGAATTTTTCAATAATCTGTCAGTTTCGGCTGCGACAAGTAAAGTGCTTGTCGCAGCCTTGCTTTTTGTGCTTATAAAAAATGAAAAGTACATACATCGGGTATGCAATACAAAAACAAACGCACGCTGCTCACGGCGTGCGTTTGTTTATTAAATATTCTTCCCGTTCAAATATATAGTCGAGCGAAACCTCGTAAAAATCGGCAAGTGCTACAAGATGTTCCAGCGGAATGTTCTGAAATCCGCGCTCGTAACGCGAGTAAACCGTTTGCTGAATATTCAGCATTTTCGCAATATCCGTTTGTTTCAAATCATGGTCTTCACGCAGATCGCGCAGCCTGCGTAAATACATAAATCATCACCGCCAAAAGCCTTTTGTATGTGGGTTTTAGAACCGTTTTGTACTATTGACAATAACATATTTTCA
>JAZLJH010000025.1:0-4569 GCA_045617785.1 Acutalibacteraceae bacterium | reverse complement strand
TCGCTTCAATGGATGAGAAAACGTTTTCGGAATGGGAAAATAAACATCTTGAATTTCTCGGCAAATGTCCTGAGAAATTTGCAATAAAACATAAGGTTTATATTACATATTTTGAAATAAAAAAGTAATTATGACAAACCGGGAAATGTTAAAATTACATTGCAGCAATCGGAAAAAACATGGAGCAGGCGAGGACTTGCTCCGTTTTTAGTAAATTATTGATTGAATTGTGAGTTTACACGGAGGAAGCATATCGCTGCAAAGGAATTGCAGGAAATCTTTTAAATATCGTTGTAGAAGATTGCAGGCAAAAAGGAATTTCACCCATATATCTGCTTACCGGCCACACCGGATTTTATGAACGGTATGGCTGGGAGTTTTTGTGTATGGTTCAGGGCGATGGCGAACCGGAAATGTCGAGAATGTATATCCACCGTTAAGTATTGGTTTGGTATTATCTCAAACATATAAATAAATTCAGACTTGCAGAGGTGAAATATATGATAAACAACAGAATAACCATTCGTCCCGAAACACACAAGGACTATAAAGATATTGTGTCGCTTGTGCTGCGCTCTTTTAAAGAAGGAACGGACTACTCCGACGGCACGGATATTGTTGCGCTGATAGAGGAAATAAGGGATTCCGAATATTACATTCCTGAACTTTCCTTTGTTGCGGAACTTGACGGAAAAATTGCAGGGCATTTTCTTTTTTCACGCTTTCCGCTGTCAAAAACTCCGCAGGGCGGACACGGCGGGGCGAATGACACCGACATCGTAATGCTTGCGCCCGTATCCGTTCACGCAGATTTCTTGCGGCAGGGGATAGGCTCGGCAATGCTGAAGCTCGGTATTGAGAAAGTCAGAGAGATGGGATTTAACGGCATTATCGTCGAGGGCAACTATAAGTTTTACAACACCGTCGGTTTCAGAACATCGTCCGAATACGGCATTTATCCCGTCAGCGGGTATCCCATGACCGAGCCGAGATGTCAGATGTGCATGGAAACATACGACGGCTCGCTTAAACTTAAGGGCGGGTATGTTGTTTACGATATGTATTACAACGCCTGAAATAACAGAAATTGTATTACACTATTCTTTAGAAAGTTGAAGCGAAAGGAACGAAAAATCCGATGATTGACAGTCAACTTTTGATTGTGGTAATATTGAATTACCGAAAAAATCAGGATGACTTGAAATGCTTTCAAAATCCGAATACAGATGACCGCGAGATGAAATAAGGTGAAACTATGCGTCTTGAATTAAACGGCAAATGGAATATGGTAAGACAACGCGACGGCAAGGTGTTTCCGGCGGATATTCCCGGAACGGATTTTGGTGCGCTCATAAAATGCGGTGAGATTAAAAACCCGCTTATTTCGGGCGATGAAAATGAAGCGCTTGCTACAGCATCCGATAATTACGCCTTTTCGCGCAGTTTTACCGTTAATGCAGCTATGCTCAATAAAAAGCATGCGTTACTTAAATGCTCGCGTGTGGATACGCTCTGCGAGGTTTATATCAACGGCAAAAAAGTGCTTTCGCTCAATAATGCCTATGTGCCGCTTGATGACGATATTAAAGGCTTTTTGCAGATGGGTGAAAATACCGTTTCGTTTGAATTTTCATCGCCGTACTTATACATAAAAGAAAAGTACAAAGCAAATCCGCTTTTACCTAACCCGAACGGTGTGAACGGCATTCCGTATATTCGCAAGCCCGGTTGTCATTTTGGCTGGGATTGGGGTCCCTGTGTGCCGTACTGCGGAATTCTTGACGATATTTATATAGATTTTACCGATTCTGAAATAACCGATATTAAAATAAAGCAAAACACCACACCCGAAAAATCCGTGGTTACCGTAACTGTAAAAAATGCGGAAAGTATAGAGTTATACTCACCGCATGGTGAAAAAATAACGGGCGATAACGGAGTTTTTACCGTAGAAACTCCCGAATTGTGGGGCATTCGTGAGCAGAACCAAAAACAAAAACAGCCGCTTTATTCTGTCGTTGTTACCGGCGGCGGTGAGCGAATTGAAAAGAAAATCGGGCTTCGCAGCATTACGCTTGATACCTCAAAAGATGCTTACGGCAGTAATTTCTGCTTTATACTCAACGGCGAAAAGGTGTTTGCAAAGGGTGCAAACTTGATTCCGTTTGCGGCTCTGTTTGAGGATTGCAGCCGCGAAACAGTTGATTATTACTTGAATCTTGCCGTAAATTGCGGCTTTAATATGCTCCGGGTCTGGGGCGGCGGCAGTTATGCGGATGAATATTTCCTTTCGCGGTGTGATGAACTCGGCATACTTGTGTGGCAGGATTTTTGCTTCGCCTGCCAGCTTTACCCGTTTTACGAGGATGATTTTGCAAAAAATGTTCTGAACGAAATTACTTTGAATGTTTCGCGTATAGCACTGCATCCGAGTGTTGCACTGTTTTGCGGCAACAACGAAGCGGAGCAGATGTTTTCTTATCTGCCTAAAAAGGCAAAACTTGTTTCCTCATACATTGACTTTTTCTATAAACGCCTGCCGCCGATTTTAGCGGAAATTACGGATATAAAATACATTCCGTCTTCGCCGGTCGGCGAAGCGCCGTTTAAAAAGACGGGCAGTGACAGTGTGGGCGATACGCATATGTGGCACGTGTGGCACGGCTTAAAGCCGCTTGATTATTATGCGAGCCGCTACACGCGTTTTATGTCGGAATTCGGTCTTGAATCGTTGCCGGGTGAAAAGGCGATTTCCACCTTTGCGGGCGCAGGGGAGCGCTCGATGGACTCAAAGCCTTTTATGAGCCACCAGAAATGCAGCGGCGGCAACGAAAAAATGCTTTATTATTTAACGGAAATGTTCGATTTTCCTGTTTCGTTTGACTCGCTGCCGTACCTTACGGGCATTGTTCAGGCAGAGTGCGTTAAAAATGCCGCAGTACATTTTCGGCAGAACAAGGGCAGGTGCAACGGCTGCCTTTTCTGGCAGTATAACGATGTGTGGAACTGCCCGAGTTGGTCGGCGGTGGATTTTGAGGGCGTTCCCAAGGCACTTATGTACTACGCAAAGCGCTTTTTTGCACCCGTAACCGTAACATATAAACGCGAAAACGGCGGACTGCGTATTTTTGCACACAACGATACACTTGAAAATAAAAAGTTTGAGGTTTATATTGATTATTACGGTATTGACGGAGTAAAACTCGGCGGTACATTACTTAATGCAGAACTTGAGAAAAATACTACGCGTGAAATCGGCTTTGTACCGTATGCGAATGAGCCGATTGTGAGAATAACATTCGGTGAAAATGTGCTTACCGAACTTCTTATACCGCCGTATGCCGCAGGGCTTGAAAAAGCAAAAATCGAGGTTGAAAAAGCCGACAAAGGCTTCTACCTTACCGCCGATACATTCGCATATAATGTGTTTATTGACGCCGATTGTGCGCTGACGGATAATTACTTTTCGCTTGTAAAAGGTGAAAAACGGTTTGTGGCACTCGGTAATATGACAGATGAAATAAAAATAACCTGCGCCAATAATATTGATTTTTGCGGCGGCGGGGGCGAGCGCAGAAAATTCAGGTTAAAATACAGGCTCAAGCCTGCAAATATAGTGAATACCGTAGTGTATTCATTTATGTAAAGGGGTATGGGAATGATTAAAAATTTATTCAATAAAATTACTGCAACAAAACCCGGCTGGTCTACCACGCAGGGCGAAAGAATGACATATTACTCATATTTTGCGGGTCAGAATATTATTTATACGCTTGTTTCCACATACCTTGTAACTTACCTTATGTTTCAGGGAATATCGCCCGTAAAATCGGCAACGGTTATGCTCATAGTAAAAATATGGGATGCGTTAAACGATACGATTTTCGGCGTGATTTTCGACAAGGTGAAATTCAAAAGCGGCAAAAAATACCTGCCGTGGATAAAAATTTCTACAATACTCATACCGATTTGTACGGTGCTTATATTCTTTATTCCGTCATCGTTCGGTGAAAATGCAAAACTTATGTGGTTTGCGGTTGCCTATATTCTGTGGGATGCCGCATACACGCTCTGCGATGTGCCGATTTTTGCAATTATCACATCTATGACAAACAACCTTGACGAGCGCAACACCGTTATTTCATATAAAAGTATATGGACTTATATCGGCGTAGGCATTACAACTGTTGTGGCAACCGTACTTGTTTCCGAAAATATCGGCGCGAGCTATTCGGTAGTTGCGGTGGTGCTTTGCATTATGGCGTTTGCCACAATGCAGCCGGCTTCGTTTAAACTTAAAGAGAGGTATCACTCAAAAGAGGAGGAAACATTCACCGTTCGTGCAATGTTCAAATACCTCATTCACAACAAATACCTGCTTATTTACTATCTCGGCTATTTCTTCTATGCCGCACTTAATATTCAGGGTGCGCTGAATCTGTATGTTTCTTACTATCTCTTTAACAGTTCGCTGTTCTCGCTTGTTGTTTCGGCACTCGGTGTTGCGCCGTCTGCAATAGTTTCGCTTCTTATACCGCATCTTATCAGAAAATACGACAAAATGAAGCT
>JAZLJH010000024.1:0-96789 GCA_045617785.1 Acutalibacteraceae bacterium | reverse complement strand
CATTTGACTAATAAAAAGATTGGAGCGTAATTACAAATGAAGTTTATAAAATAATATATATAATGTAGGTTTTTATATCTGTTTTAACAGATAGCAGTTATAAGTGTAAAAAATGCGCTCTTGGGGATATTTATATCCTTTCGGGGCGCTTTTTCATTTGTAAGAAAACTTACAAAAATAATTTTATTGCCCTAACGGGCGGAAAGGAGCGAATTATGCTCGTTTATAAGAAAAAGGTTGTCGGTCACAAGGAATTTAAGGCTGACAAAAACGGAAAATGCTTGATTGATGTCACTGATCCGTGTTATGAGCACGGTATATGGTGTCAAAAAACCGACCTCGAAATCGTTCCCGGCAACTACGCTTGTGTCGCTTGGAAAAACGGTAGAGATGTTGGCGGTTGCGGTATTTATCTTAATGGCTATGTCGGCAAAGATGATGAATTCAAAACCATAGACACCATTGGTGTTGATGCCGGTCTTGCAGGATTTTTCCAAAACAAACCTGATTATTCAACGGAAGAATGGCATGAATTCTGTGAGAGAGTGTATCCGAACGGGAACTGCAGAAAATCCGAGTGGATTTTCCCCGAGGGCTTCTTTACAGTATCAGGCGGTGGAGACGGCTGTTATGTTGTCCTTGTAAAAAAAGGTCGTTCGGGCAAAAACAAGGGCAAAATCGTTGGCGTTGAAATCTGGTTTGATTGCTATGACGGCGATGACGAATACGACGAAGAAGAGGAGTTTGACGAAGAAGAGGAGTTCGACGAAGAAGGCGGTGAAGAATAATGTCAATTGAAATTATTTATGACCGTTGCTTTATTCGTTGTAACGATATCATTCTTCCGGTTGTTCTCATGGGTTCCTCGAATTGCACGATGTTTCATAATGGCAAAGAAATTCTTGAAAGGAACTGGTGCAGCCTTTCGCCTCTTACCGTAAGGGAACAGTTGTCTGCTGATGGCGATTCTCTAATGTCTGCGGTCAAGTCGAAATGGAGTACCGGTTGTGAAGTGAGGCGAAACGGTAAGAATATCTGTGGCGATGAGTTTGTCCGTTTCTTTGAAAACGGAGTAAAAAATGCACTCTCGCTTGAAGATGTTATTTCCGTTAATCCGATATCTTCACTTGAAGTGTCTTTGTATGCTTATGAACCCGGCACCCGCAAGAGCACGGAGTTTATACACGAGTTTGTGCGTAACACCGAGGAACTTGCGAACTGGCTCAAAAAAGCAGACGACTTTTTTGACAAGCACGAAAAACCCGAGTCTCTTTATCTCAAAACAGAGTTTTATTCAATAAAGCCATTGAAAAAGAAACAGGCTCCGAGAAAGAACGGCGGTCCTGTTATCGCAAAATGCGGTAAAAACGGTTATTTGAAAGATTTCGTCAAAGACCGTTCGTTGCATTTCGGGAAAATTGAAGAGGCTTATGTTTTCGAGAGTGTTGAAGCAGGCTACGAGAAAATCGGCACTTGTTGGCGTAATGTCCGTTTTGTAAGCGCAAAGAACAAAGAAGTTGTAAAGAACTATGTAATTCTTTGTCTGAACGGAACACACGCCAATTTGTATGTAAAAAACAGAAGTCGTACGGCTTTGCATTTTGTGTATGGTCCGCAATCCGGTATTCGCTTTAAGTCTGAACGGGATGCCCTTGTATATATTGATAAAATACATACTTCTGGGTGGCCTAATCTTGAATTTAAGGTTATCAATATCGCAGAAAAGAGTGATGCCGATGTCTGAAAAGGCGTTGGCTCTTATGGAGCGATGCAAGACAGTGTTTAAGTACCAAAGATTGCCTGACGGGCAGTCGGAATATGCAAGGCGGATATACCGAGAGGAAATTCCGCCTTTCCTTTCCGAATTTGTTGACACCGGTTCCGATATGGAATTGTGTGCAGTGAACGGACAGTTGATAGCAAGAGGTTTTAACCGCATTGTTGTCGGTGATTATGGTGCTTTCGTTGAGTTTAACAACTTACAGGCGAATATTACACACTTTATCACAATGCCCGGTCAGGAATACCGTTCTGCAAAGGCTTATTCAAGCGTGAAATTTCTTGCTCTTACTCTTGATTCGTTCAAGAATGAAAAGAGCAGAGATATTTATAATGAACATTCGCTGCTTATATATAAGCAATTGAAAACGGTACCTTATGCTGACTATCAGCCCGGAAAATACTATGTATCCGTCTATCAGGTCAAAAAATGCAATATTTAATTGCAAAACCCATTACCCAAAATTGAATTATTTTCATTTTTGGGTAATACAGTTCGAAAAGCGAAAGAGAGGTTAAATGCGCTACTGCCTCTCAAAACATTAAACGAGGTGTTTATATGGATACCGATATGAAAAAGATTAAAAGTTGTCTGCGTAGTTTGCTTGATTATCCCGTAATTCAGAACAGTGAGTTGCCTTTTATTGTTCACCACCCGTTCTCCAACACTTCAATGTATTTTAATGCAACCGAAGTAATTGATATCACAACCCCTGACGGCGAAATTGCTTTCAGAAAAAGGGTTGTTGATATGATAGAGAACAGAATTGAAACGGTATGGGATGTTTTTTGTGTGTTAAATAGACCATATTTACCTGATTTCTTTTTAAGAGCCTGCCGATATATGTCTGAAAAAGATATGTCGGAGTTTCTCGGAGAAATGTGGATTATGGTTGAATTCCCGAACACAAACAATCTGAAAAAACTACTGGAATGTTTCACAATAGCAAATAAACAGTTTCTTATGACAGCCGAAGAACATAAGGTCTATTCCGAGTTGCCTGAAAATGTAACAATTTTCAGAGGCATTCAGAAAGGCGGAAAGAAAAAAGCGATGTCTTGGTCTTTGTCGAGGGAAACAGCAGAGTGGTTTGCAAACCGCTTTAACTGTGAAAAAGGCAAAGTGCTTGAAGAGACTGTGCCTAAAGAGGCTATTTTAGCCTATTTTAACCGCAGAAACGAGAAAGAGGTAATAGTTGATTACCGTTACCTCAAATAGCAAAATAATGTGCTTAAACGGCACACAAGGAGTGATGCTTGTACGAGTAGCGTGATTATCTCTGAAAGGAGAATCACGATATGACTATTATTGAAGTTATAAGCGGTATTTTTGTTGCACTTTTTGCCGCAATGAAAAGTGCCGGTACAGGTTTCGACATAATAAAAAATTATTACGATACTAAACTTAAGCAGTTGGAGTATAAGCAGAAAAAGGCTGAAATTGAAGCCGAAAAAAATACTCCGAAAAAAGTTAAGGTCAAGGTATCAAAATCAAATGAAAGAGGTAATAAAAATGCGTGTAAACGCCAAATCAGAAAAATTCGAGAATGTAACTGTTCTCGGAAAACCAATGCTGTTTACCAGTCTTCGAGTAGACAAAAACACAGTGCCCGAAAATCTGTTCGTGTACGAAGTTCGTCACGATGATGATTGTACGGGTATCCCTTGCGAATTGGCAAAGTGGGTAATGGTCAACCACTGGGGTACGGTAATCTCCGCAACCCCTGTGGAGTTGAAAGAAACTCCGAACAATGCGTACCGCATTCTCAACGAGGATGATTGGAACTACGAGGGTACGACTTCGACTTTGGAAGAATACCTCGAAAGAGAGAAGGTTTAATATGTCAAAAGGAAACGAAAACTGCCGCTTCTGCCTTTTTGCCATTAACGGTGGCGAAATTGTACCGAAGTGCGGTATTACCGACAAAGAAATCACAGAAGACGATGTTTGTGATAACACTTGCCCGGATTACAAGAGCAAGTATATTGAGTTTCCGATAACGGTTAATAATATTGTCCGTGAGTTTGGCGATGATAAACCTCTCGGTCACGAGGTCGGTGATTTTGTCGCAGTAAAGCCCTGTGGTGACGAATACGGCGGAAAAACCTATTTTGGTATTCTCCTCGGAGATTTGCCGATAGATATTACCGTATCGCTTAACAATAAGACAGGCGAACTCAACGTCAGACCGCTCCGAAACCCTGCGATATATGTTCCTGAACTCAAAAAAATTGTGTACGGGGTTGAATCATGGTGGCACTCAATTGAAAACGAGGAAGACTTAAAAGAAATAACTGCCGAGGATATAGAAAACACTTGGTATGTAAAACTCTTGAAAAGGAGAAAATAATGGTGGATGTCAGAGAAATCAAAAAAATGTATCCGTCGGGGACAAAAATACGCCTTACAAGAATGGGAGAAGACCAACAGCGTGTTCCTGACGGCACTATCGGCACCGTTCGTTATGTTGACGACATAGGTACGATACACATGCGTTGGGAAACTGGTTCTTCTCTCGGCCTTATTGTGGGTGAAGACGAATTCGAAAAAATCTCGTAAGAAAGGAATGTTTTTATGAAGTTGTCTGATTGCGTAACGGTTGAAATAAATAATTCTGAATGCGTTGTGCTGAAAGTAAAACCCGAACAGAAAATGAACCTGATTGCTTTAGGTTGTTTCACTGGAGATGAAAAAATGTTTCGTCTGACGAAGGGTACAGGACACACTTGTACCGTTTGGTGCGAGGGTGATAATCATTACTCTTGGCAGTGGGGCGGAAGCAGTCGTACGCTTGTCTGCGACCAAATGGAAAAACAGGGTAGAATGATTCAGTCTTGTATTGAAAACGATTTCAAAATCAAATTATAAAAATGTCCTCTGTACTTCGGTGCAGAGGATTTTTTTGTGCAAAAATTTATCATTTGACTAATAAAAGAATCAGAGCGTAATTACAAACGAGTTTTAAAAAGCAATATATATAATGTAGGTTTTTATATCTGTTTTAACAGATAGCAGTTATAAGTGTAAAAAATGCGCTCTTGGGGATATTTATATCCTTTCGGGGTGCTTTTTCATTTGTGAGAGAAACTTACAAAAAAATATGAAAGAAGGTGTCAAAAATGTTGGGAACTGTTGTTGCAGACGCTCCCGACTATCCTCGAAAAGCAATTTTGGAACATCGGCGCCGTTATGGTTTGTCGGAAAAGTTCGAGATTGTGAACAAAATGCAATTCTTGAATTCCGGAGTTGCCAAAGATGGCAGTTTATATCTTTCGTTTCGCCTTGTGATTTATTCCGAAGGTGCGAAAGAAAATTATAAACTGTTTCTTTTCGGCAGAGATTGCTCCTGTTCAGCATTCAAGGAAAATTAACACAAAAAATTAAAAGAAAGGAGCCATTACTAATGGCAAAAGAAAACAAAGAAACAAGAATTGTCCGCAAAGACGGAAAAAACTGCTTCGTGGAAGTGGTGAATGAAGCGTTTGATAAAGATCGTGTTCGTCTGGATTTTATATCCTATGACACGACTAAATCAAGTGGCGACAGAATAACCGCTTCTGTCAGTATTTATATTTCTTTTGAAGAATGGAGACGTTTTTCAAAGAAACTTCTCGAGGGTGCGAAAGAATACAAGAAATACTGCGATGCACATCAGGACTACAAAGAGCCTCTGTATAAGACAATGGGCGGTACTTCCGCAAAGCGTCTTAAAGAGTGGAACAAGTCTCGCTCCGATGGAAAGAGCCTTTCAAGACAGTTTCAGGTAACGTCTTCAAAAAAAGGTCTTTTCTTCACAGCGATGAGCGGTCCTGGTGAAGAAAATGAAACAGGTCTTATTGTGCCGAAGTACACACTCACAACAGCCGAGAATAAAGTATCTATCCCTATGGAGTTCGATACTGCCTATGAACTTGTGCTTGCGGTTGATAGCGAAGTTCAGGCTTATGTTACGGCCAAATATGTTGCGAGGATGCTTTCAGGCAATTCTGCTGCGGAAAACAAGAAAGACTCCGAAAGGGGTAATTATTGAGTTTGCGCGGTGTGAAGAATGCCGACTATGGTTATGCGGCAAGTTTCTACAAAGCGATAGGTATGCGTGAAGAACGCATACCTATTGATTGTGAGAATGATAGGTTATTTATCAGTAAAGGTTCAGATGGTAACAGGTATATATGCTACCGTGATTTTGTGAATTGCTTTTTACAAAAAATCGGTGATACAAGAGTTATTACCGATCCTGCGGAAATGACATCGTTATTTTACTATCTGCCTTAACTTCGGAAAGGAAAAGTTAATATGGACGCTTTTGAAGCAAATGTTTTGAGAATGCTTTTAAGCGTTCTCGAAAAATACGATTATAACTCATATTTGTCTTTGTGTAAAAACGCTTCACTTGAACATGTGTGGGGTGCCATTTCTCATGGCATATTAAACGACAAAGACATTTATGAAAAAATTAAATTTCTTGTAGAAAAGTGCGACTTTGCCTTTGAAGAATTGAAATTACTGTTCTCTGAATGTGAAATATTCAATTATCTTCAAAGGTTTGCATTCGAAGATTCGTTGCAAGAACGAATCTGTATATGCAATGGTTGCGCTTGCTGACTTGAAAAATGAAAGAGGGTATAAAAATGTTTGAAAAAGCCGTTGATACACGCTCAAAAAAAGAAATGGTCGATTTTTTAAAAAATCATTTCAGGTATGCAACTGCAAACTCTTGGAATTGTTCCACAAGTTATGCAAACTGCGTAAAACTGTACCACCTTGATATTCCGGCGAACCAAAGAGATAAATTCTTTGATTTGATTGCAACAGACTTCTATTATGCAGATATTGTCAGCCCGTTAATCGATGAGTTTGCAACATCGCATAATTGGTCGTGGCAAGTCGGATTTAATGGTCGCTCGAACGGATACCTTGTTCTTTATCAAGGATTTGCAAAGGAGAGCGGGTATAAATCTTACTGTCTCGAATGCGGACAAAGAAATTATCAGTCAATATCCGAAAAATCACACACTTGCGGTGTTTGCGGCGGTGAACGCAAAAATTTTGTTAAGCAACCGCTTGAAATCGGAGTGTTTCCGATGAAAAGTACCGATATGGGTGAAGATTTTTCTGAATGGTCAGTTGCAGAACTGCGTAACAGGGTAAAACTTGTTACGGAGTTTGACAGACTTTGCGATAGAATTCGTGAAGCGACGATTAAATGTCTCGAAGTAACGGATTTTACTGATGAAGTGGTGTACATACCCAAAGTGGTAAAGGTGGCGAAAAGAAATGGCTAAAAAAGTGGAAGTCATTATCTCAAAAGCCAAGAAGCGTTTTCCATGTACTTATGAATACACAGGTTTTTTAAACGCTGAAGATTTAAAAGAATTACGGTGCTTTTGTAAAGTGAGTGTTCCGTCTGTTTTTGTACAGGGTAGCGGAACTTACTATATAAGATACCGCAGGTAAAAAAAGAAAGGAGAAGTCTATGAATCTCATAAAAAAACATGTCGTACTATTAGATAGTAAGACAATAGAAGAACTCTGGAATGAGTATAAAATCAACGAAACGGCTGTTGAAGACATAATTGATGCAGAAGATATGGGTTGTGCCCTGTATGACAATGGGCTGATTGGTATGGCGTTCTGTGTTGACGGCAGTTTCAGAACATATAACAAAACAGAAGAAGTAGGCGGAAATGTGTACTTCGTTACACAGTCTGATCCTGCTTTTCAGAAGTTGTCAAAGGAATATGTTGCCTCGAATTTCGGTCTTCTTCGTGGTTGGATTAACATTGATGAAGATGTTAACAGAGAAGAAGATCCGTTTCAGGAAATAGAGCAGACTGTTTATGAGTTGTCTTTCAAAAGTGTCGATATTAAAAACAGTGTTTTCGAAATCGAAACCTCACTTTACGATAATTCACGGGCAGTTGCCGAGGTTTTTGCGGAGAATGTGAAAAAATTCACTTCCGGCACCGAATTTACGGATACTTTTTCGGCAGGAGAAATCGAACTCGAAAATGTCGAGGCTTACGAGGCGGCAAGGTTTGGTATTTCCATGTTCGGTTCTGTTGAATTTACTCGTGTATGGAACGAAGGTAAATATGCTTCCGTTGCTGTTGTCGAGGTTCCGGTAGAAAACGAAAGCGGGGTGGATTTTTATGTCGATGCGTGAATATCCCGTATATCTAACCGGCGTTTACCTTGATGAGAATGCTGAAAAGCGTGTGTCAAGGGCTCTTAATGACGATACCGAAGATGTTATCAATACCCCAAATCTCTTTACTCCGGCATACAGCAATTCGATGAAATAATTGCTGAAATCCGAGAAAAAACAAATAACGCGCTCTCGATAAAATACATAAAAGAACATTTCGGTGTTCTCGAGGGTGTTGAGTTCAGTTGAGAAGGTGAAAAAATGTATATATGTTTCGATAAGAAAGATTACTCGAAAGTTCGTGAAGCGTTGAAAGATATCGTGTCGGACGATAGTTTTGTTGCGGATGATGTAGTCGATTTGGATACGGATGCCTGCACTATCAATCGTGCTTTTACAACGCTCTCTCACACAAATGTTGATTTTCATTTCAGACAGTAAGGAGAATTGATATGAGCGAGAAAACAAGTGAAAAAATTAAGATGGAACTTCCTGTAAATGTTGGCGAAAAGGTGTATTTCCCGTGCAATTTCAGCAATAAGGTATATACTCTTTCCGCCATTGTTGCAGAGGTTGCTTCAACAACCAACAAAAGCGGTACTGTCTGGCATATCAAAACACAGACCGGTGTGGTTTTTGAAGGAAGTGACGAAGATAAGAAGTTCTATATAAATTCTGCCGTTGCGGAAGACAACATTAAAAAACTCGTGGAAGAAACAAATGAAAAAAACGCTGCCATTGGCAACGGTTTATTGTTTACATACGCGGGTATAGTTTGAAAGAAATCCCTGCCTTGAAAAAGGTGGGGATTTTTTTGTGCAAAAATTTATCATTTGACTAATAAAAAGATTGGAGCGTAATTACAAATGAGTATAAAAAAACAATATATATAATGTAGGTTTTTATATCTGTTTTAACAGATAGCAGTTATAAGTGTAAAAAATGCGCTCTTGGGGATATTTATATCCTTTTGGGGTGCTTTTTCATTTGTAAGAGAAACTTACAAAAATATTTTTTAATGCCCGTAACTGGGCGGAAAGGAGCATATTATGCTTGAAAAAGTAAAACTGTACGAAGTGAAAGGGTTTAATCCCGCAGATTATCTGGTCGACTACACAGATGAGGAAACCGGGGAAGTTAAGAAAAGACTTCCTTTTGCTGCACAGATAACATGGTTCAGACTGGTTTTCCCGAACGGTAAGATTGATACTTCCGTTGAGTGCGAGAACGAGGAAGACGGCAGATTTATCGCAAGAGCGAAGGTTTACAGCGATTTCAACCTTCCCGAAGGTGCTTTCCTCGCTTCTGCTGAACAGAGTCGTCGCTTTATGTCGGATAAGCCTCGCATTTCTCCGCGTGTAGCTGCCGAAACTGCGGCGGTTTCACTTGCACTTCGTTATGCGGGCTTCGGTTGCCAGTATGATCTTGCAGGCGATGAACCCGAACCGGAACTTCCTACCGATGGTGAGAAAAAGGAAAAAGCCAAAAAAGCCGCCAAAAAAACAGCAAAGGAAATCAACGATATAGTTGATGATTCAGGCGACACCGCCGAAGACAACGCCGAAGAAGTTGCCACTGAAAAAGAAGTGGCATACGAGGATATGACACCTGAAGATGCGTTTGAAAAGGCTTGTGCTGTCGGCTGTACAAGCGGCAAGTACGCAGGTAAGACACTCGGAGAGGTACTTCATCTGAATCCCGGTTATATTGACTGGGTTGTAAAGAAAGTTGAAGACCACGATAATCCGATATGGAAAGCCTGCAACTACATTTCTGCGAGAGCAAAAGCACTTGCGGGTTAAGTAAAGAGGTGTCGTGTAATGAGCAACGATATTTCAATTTACGATGTTGTCGAAATATTTGGTTTACCAAAAGCACGTCATTCCGAAATGACACATTACACGATACCTTGCCCGTTTTGTGATGATAAGTCAAAGCAAAACGGGCACCTTGACATAAATCTTACCAAAGATTCTTTCAGGTGTGTTAAGTGCGGAACTGCCGGCGGTGCGCTTGGTTTTTATTGCTTTCTTTCCGGTTGGGAAGATAGTAAAGAAAACAGAAGAAATGCAGCAGAGGCAATACGCGAACATTTCGGTGGCGAAGTAAAGGTACGCCAAAAGCCCAAACAAAAAATTCAAGAAAGAATGGCTCCTATCGAAGTCAGGGATAAGACTTACTCGGTTTTGCTTGAAGAATTGCGATTAACTCGCCAACATAAAGCCAATTTGATTGACCGAGGACTTACGGAAGACGAGATTATCAACCTTGGATATAAGTCTTTTCCGTATAATAAGCGAAAGGAAATTTGTGCCAGACTCATTGAGCGTGGATGCACATTAAAGGGTGTTCCCGGTTTCTATTACTGGGGCGATTCTTGGATATTCGGAACGGATGCCGAACCCGGTTTTCTCATTCCTTTTAAAAATGTTGACGGCAAAATACAGGGTATTCAAAAAAGATATGATAATGTTCGTACAGGCGGTAAATACCGTTGGATAAGCAGTAGAGATATGTCATACGGCACAGGTGCTATTTCTTGGAGCCATTATGTCGGTACTTCTTCACCCGAGAAAATTATTATTACCGAGGGTGGATTGAAGGGTGATATAATCAACGCTTTTTCCAATGCGAATGTTTTGTGTATTCCCGGTGTTAATGCCATTGCAGAAATGCAAAAAGAACTTGAAATTTTACAGAGTCGTGGTTTGAAAAAAATCTATACTGCATTTGATATGGATTTCTTGAAAAACGAACAGGTTGAACAGGCTTATGAGACGCTTATTCAACTGATTGAAGACCGTAATATTGAGTTCAGTGTTATGTTGTGGGATGACGAATTCAAGGGCTTGGATGACTTTCTGGCAAAGGGTGAAGGCGAATACATCGCAATAAAAGGCAAAAAATGGCGCGAATATCACGCCCAAAATTAACGAAAGGATGAATTTTATGAAAATCAATAAAAAAAGGGTTATCACGGTTAATGTGGTTATAACTATCGTGTTTGCACTTCTTCTTGTGGCGTTTCTCTGTATTGGAGATATAGGTCACAAGAAAAACTCAAGGCTTTACGACTTCAAGGAAATCAAACCCGCTGTTGAAGATGAAGATTTCGCCGTTGGTGTTATCAAGGCTACCAATGAAAATGCGTTTGACACTTTCGTTGTAAAAGATATGAAAACCGGCGAAGATATTTCCCTGCCTTCAAATCTCACAACAATAAAAGAAGGTCAGGACGCAGGTGAAATGCGTGGCGGTGTTATCATTATCAGAGACGGCTTCGGTAATATTGTTTCTTGTGAGTTGCTGGTTCCTGCAGATATGGTTATGCGTGAGTATAGCGGAGTTTAATCACTCCGCTTTGCACTTAATTAAAATGAAAGGGGTATTTTCATGTACTCAAAATTATTAAATGTTTTTAAAAACCGCAAGGGGTTTACCTTTGTTGAAATAATGATTTGCGTGACGGTCCTCGGAATACTTACCGCAGTCGCGGTTCCGATTTTCTCATTTTCTTTAAATAAGCACAGAACAAAAGAGTGTTCTGCACAAAAGATTATGATTACCACGACCGTTGAAAGCGCCATGCTCGGACAATTCGATAACGGTGACATTCAGTATTTTATTCCGACTTTGGCAAATATCTCATCCGGTACACATTATAAGGTTCGTTTTAATAATTCCGGTGCGATAATGTATCAAAAGGAAGAAAAACATACAGATGCCGATAATAACCGCATTTGTGATGTCTGTGGTTTCAGAACTGAATATCAGCATGTTGATAAAATCAATAATAAAACAAAGGCGGCAAAACCCGACAAATGCTGTGATATTTGCGGAAAAACGATCAGGTTTAATTACAACCCCAATGATCACATAACCTCTCTTAATGTCAAAGTGACAGAAACACAGGCGGGAAAGGTTATTGATTTGGCCTTGTACGGTGAGTACGAAGATCTCGAAGAACAGAGAATTCTTGAAGACGAGTTCGGCGAACCGATTCTTAACGAAGAAACCGGTGAAGTTCAGTATATTTATGAAACTGATGAAAATGGCGATTTCGTTCTTGATGAAGAAGGGAATAAGAAAATTCTTATGCAAACCAATCATTACTGTTATACAGTCATTAAGAATTATAACTTCTTCCTTAAACTGAATGAGAATCTTACGCTTGGGGATATTCGTGGTAATTATCGACCTGAAAAGATGCAAAGTAAAACCTATGTCGGTCTTGAAGAATACAAAGAGGGCTGTGGGTATGATTATTTTTGCAAGAAGAAAGCATTGAAAGATGTTCCTTTTTATACTTATTTTGCAAACCAAGAAATGCCACGCTGCCCGTTTGATGAAGACGGAACAAAAGGGTACTTCTATTACATTGACGCTATGGGTAAATGTCACTGCTCACATTGCGGATAAAACAATACGGCAGGGAACAATTCGTTCCCTGCTTTTTAAAAAGAAAGGAGCCGATACAATGGCTAAAAAAAGATGTCTTGCTTGTCCAAGGCGGAAATATTGTTCAGACGATTGTTACCACGAGATTGCCGACTGCAACTGTGATTTTGCTGTTAAGTTTGATTCAATGAGCAGAAAAATTTCCGCTCTTGAAAGAAAACTTAATAAAAACACGGTTTATGTGTTTACAAGAGAGTGTAACTACGAAAGTGACCTTAAACCGAAGGTTTTTCGTGATCTGAAGAAAGCACAAAAATACATGAAATTTTGTTTTGATGATCTCATTAAGACCACAAAAGAAAATGGTACAGGTATTGTGAAAGCCGAAATCGAAGACGACATGTTCTATTTTGAAGATTCGAACGAATACTGGGATTCGGGATATATTACCACTCTTAAAATTGAGGGGTGATTGATATGCTAATGCTTGGTATGAAAACACTCGAAAAATACGCTACTCTTGATAGCGAAGCCACTTTCAAAGGGGTTCATCTTGCAGTTAATACTATAGATTATACTTTTTTGAAATGGCTGAAGCAAAACGCCGGAAACGAACCTATAAATGTTTCCGGAATTCAAATGGAGTTTTCGCCGTATTCAGAGTGTGGTCTTATTTCCTCGTTCCCATTGTGGACCAATGCTCCTGAACATATATCAACAGAGGTTATATATATGACTTTTGCGAACGATTCGCAATACAGGAACGAGCGTTTATCTTTCAAAATACCGACAACGAGTTTCATTGAGAAAAATGCAATCAAACTATATCCGTTAAATGACTCAAATACAAAGTTTTGGGTTAAAGACGGCGGAGATGTTATGATTTGTTGTGCAGGTTTACATGATAAATGGTTCCTTACTGCACATCAAAATTTCGTTTCAACTTTGCGTCCGATTTGCGTCTTTGAAAAGCCGAGGAAAGTTGGTGAAGTAATTCTCCTCGGTGGTTATTCATGGACTATGATAGAACCTTGTGTTGCTTTGTGCGATGATTATATTTTAGAGTGCAAAAAAACAGGGATTGCAGACGCAGAAGGTCGAATGATTGCTGCACTGAAAGGTGTGTCCAATGTGATTGATCCGTTTTCGAAATAATAAAATGCTTTGGCTCTGATTTTCAGAGCCAAAGTTGCTAAAGAAGGTGAAGATATGTATTGCGATTCCCTTTTTCCAATAGGGGATAAAACTATAAGAGTTGATGCGGGCGGACATATAATCGTTGAATTTTGTAACGATTATATAACCAAAAATCTTACTGTGTATGATGAAGTTCTTCTGGGGGGGATAGTTTTTGTGATTCGACAAATCATAGGTATGACTAACGAGGTTAATTTAGTTAGCAAATATCCGATATTGACTTGTATGGATCCGGCACCAAGAAACATTGAATTAACAAAACTGCTTAAGAAGATATCTTTGAATTGTCAATATACGGTCAAAGATATTCGCTTACCCACATTTGAAGAATATAAATCCGCGGTTTCAAATTGCAATTTTGATAGCGGAGATTATCTGTACGAAGGGTTACGACATATTTTTAGGTACAATAAAGAGAGCAAAAATATTGAAAAATTGTATGGCTCTTATGTTGAGGGGTATGTCACACCAATTCTTGAAATTGAAGAATGCCTTCCGCAGTGGTCAAAGGTCAGTGCATTTGGATATTGTTGGATAGCGATTGAGGATAACAAGTTGCTTTGTGCTACTGGTGTTGCCTCGAGTTATTATAGTGATAACGAGCCGTCGGATTACGTGCACAGAATGTTGCTTAATTGGTTGAATAGCGCTGAAAAAATGCACTATTCAATAAGTAAAGCGTAGGGGGAATACTGATGTTTGAAGATTCTTTGTTTCCTCTTACGGACAAAAAAGTTGATTTTGCCACAGGGAAAATGACTATCGAAATTGAAAACTCTGCACTGCATGCTTTGGCTCCGATAGGTGAGGAAGTAAATCTCGGCGGTGTGATTTTTGTTGTATTGAACAAGAAACACTCAAATACCGTTTTGTTGCGTTCTAAATACAATTTGGTTTCTATGGATTACAAAAACGGTATTTCCAATTTCAGCCGTAAGTTATCGCTTTGTTCACCATACGGAGTGGAAAAAATCAGATTGGCAACCGCTGACGAGTTCTATAAATTCTATTCAGAAGTTCGTGTTGCTCCGGAGCGATACCTTGTTGAAGGTGGCAACATCAACATTAAGAAGAACGGAACCGGCGAATTTTTCGTTGACGAAAATACAGTCTGTATTTCAAAGTGGTACAAAACAACAAAAATATCAACTCATACTCAATTACATTGGGAAGGTAAGGTTCTTCCTGTAATTGAGTTGAAGGAAAACTGCAATAAAAACAAATCAAAATTCTTTTTTGCTTATGGGTATAAATGGTATTTACTTGATTCCAATGTTGCAATCTGTATGACTGCAATCACAACTGCAAACGAAGTGAAAATCAGTAAAAACTGTTCTGGTTTGCAGGCTTGGTTAATGTCAGATAGAAAAGACAATTTTGAGTATTGAAGTGAGGTGTCATTATGGTTCATAAGTCTTTATTGCCGCTCAATGAAGAAAAAGAAATTGCACGCGGTTATAACGAATTTGGATATTTCGATTTGTTGCTAAAAAAAGACAGCAGAGTGCTCGATGGCACTATTAAAATTTCCGACACTGTTAATTTCGGTGGTATTTTATTCGACTGTACGGATATATACAACGATGGCAGCGTTTGCTTCAGAAACAAATACAAACTCTTTGAACCCAGAAAAAATATTATCAAGAAACCGCCAAGCGATTTGCTGTCGATGTTGTTTTCGAAAAATTCTGTTTATAAAATAACTGACATCGAATTGCCTTCTCTCGTGGATTTGAAAAAATTCGGTGATTTTGTAAATATCGGTTATCAATATTGGCTTTCAACGGAAGTTCTCGGCACTCCTGAACATACATATTGTGTTGACAAAAATTTTGAATGGAATTCAAATGGATTGCATAAACCCGGCACAGTGACACCTCAAGCAAATACCGAAATTAGGGGTGTCAGACCTGTGCTCTGCATTGAGAACTTGAAAGCACCGATTGGTACTCTGATTGATGTTTTCGGATACACTTGGTATGTTTTTTCGGAAAAGAAGTGTATATGCGATACAATTATCGGAAATAGCAGTTATATTAACGAAAGTAATATTGAAGGGGTTTTGTTTTCTTGGTTATTATCAGATGACAAAGTTAATTTCAATGGCTTTACGGTTTAACGAGGTGAAGATATGATTACAAGGTCTTTATTCCCTTTGAAGAATGCATCAACGTTTGTTAATGCTGACTTGGACCTATTTATTTACAAGAAGATAAGTTCTTTTCCAAAAATAAAAACTGGTGAAGAAGTGAACTTCGGCGGAATTTTGTTTGTGTGTACCAATATATCGGTTGGCATGGACAGCATTACTTTTGTTAATAAGTATCCGCTTTGGTCGGAAAAATGGCTGAAAGAAAACAACATTGATCCTAAACCTACATACAATTTAATGCACAGTGGATTATCAATGTTGCTTTCACAAAATGCGCCGTTCCCCGTAGAAAATGTTTCTGTTTCTTGTCCTACTATGGACGATACAACATTGTTTAATAGGCTGGACTTGGAAATTGACGACTACGAATACTTCGTGAAAGTGAAACCCGGTTCAAATGCTTTTGCAACAGCAATAAGGACGGGCGTGAAAATACAGTCGAATATTATACCCTCAATTACTTACGGTGTTCGACCTGTAATAAAGGTTAAAAACTATCACAAAAAAGAAGGCGACACAATCACTGCTTTCGGTTACAAGTGGATTTGCTTTGAAAATACCGAGGAGTTTTCAAGATATGTTTGCGAAACAATAATCTGTGATTGTTATTGTAAAAACAGCGTGAATCTTGACGAACATTTGGTTAAATGGCTTACTTGCAATTGTAAATCAGATTTTGAAATCGAGGGTTTTGAAGCGGATATTTAAAATGTTGCGAAGATTTGTATGATAAAACTTAAGATTACCCCCTCTGTCGGAAACGGCAGGGGGCGTTTTTTTGTACCAAAATTAAGGTTTGTGCGAAATGTACCAAAAAGTATTTACAATACTTGACTTATGCGCTATGATTTCTGTATCAATTTCAAGGAGCCTTATTTTTGATATTCAAAGGGGGATATAAATGACTTACGGTTATGTTCGTATTTCAACTTCAAAACAAAATATTGAACGGCAAATCAGAAACATACTTGCTGCATACCCTGATGCTATGATAATTAAAGAGGTTTTTACCGGAACGAAGTTTCAGGGGAGAAAAGAGTTCGATAAGTTATTGGGCGCCGTAACGAGTGGCGATACCATTGTTTTTGATTCCGTGAGCAGAATGAGTCGTAACAGTGAAGAGGGTTGCGAACAGTACGAAAACCTATTTAATCGACAAATATCGCTTGTGTTTCTGAAAGAACCACATATCAATACAGAAACATACCGCTCTGCTCTGAACGCCCAAATTAAGATTACTCTTGATACGGGTAATGTCGCCGCAGATAAATTCGTGAACGGCATAATAGATGCCCTGAACAAGTTTACGATTGACCTTGCGAAAGAACAAATTAAAATCGCATTTGACCAGTCGGAAAAAGAGGTCCAGGATCTCCATCAGCGGACGCGCGAGGGAATGCTCACAGCAAGAATGAACGGTAAGCAAATCGGTCAGCCTGCGGGTGCGAAATATAAGACAAAGAAATCCGAAGAAGCCAAAGCAGTCATTATGAAATACAGCAAAGACTTTAACGGTATGCTTGACGATACTGCAGTAATTAAAATTGCCGATATTAGCAGAAACACTTATTACAAATACAAGCGTGAGTTACAATCCGAAAAATAAGTCGCTAACGGAATATGCGAAACTTGCATTGAAAAAGTTGTTGTGATACAATAGCAAAGAAAAGGGGGAGAAACAATGAAAGAAAATGGTCTTGAGGAGTTTGGAGTAACCGATATGGAAGATGTGTTTTCTTGTTCAAGAGAAAATCTTGAAAAGGCACTTGCTCTGGTCGGGGGTGAAGAAGAAAAAGTCCTTCGCCTGAAATACGGTTTTGTTGACGGTAGAAAACACTCGTTTGCCGAAATCGCAAAGAACTTAAACCTACCTGTTGAAAAAGTTGAAGAATTGGAAAAAGCAGGTCTGCGGGCTTTCAGAAAACCGGAGATTGCCAAATACTTTTCTTTGCTTGCCTAAACGCCAACAGCGATACAGCATCCGATTTTTTGGGTGTTGTTTTTTTGTTTCATTTTTATATATTAAAAGGTATATATATACATTTTTACTATATATAGCGTTTTTTGCGCAAAAACAGATTATTTGACTAATAAATACTATAGAACAAAATGAAAGGAGTTTTTGTTTGAAAAAGGCATTAAGTCTGCTGCTGACCTTGCTTTGTTTTTGCTCGTTCTTGTTACCGGTGTCAGCAGCAAAAAAAGATACTATAATCAAAAACGAGGTGCCGTATGATATGGTGCATAATATCTATATTGATGCACTTGAGTACACGGGATATGATGTTTCCAAACAAATCAAAAATAAAACTATTTTTGTTAAGTACGGTTCGGCAACCCCAAAGCGCATTTTATCAAATAT
This sequence comes from Acutalibacteraceae bacterium, assembly GCA_045617785.1. GTDB lineage: Bacteria > Bacillota > Clostridia > Oscillospirales > Acutalibacteraceae > DTU089. The sequence continues at coordinate 78,752 of JAZLJH010000024.1, read as the reverse complement.
TGGTTACGGTTGGAGTTCCACCGAAGACGGTATGAGTACCGAAGAATTCGGCAAAAGCTTCAAACCAGATATTGAGGCTTTTGAGAAATCTGATATTTGCTGTGCTTCGTATGTCGCCTATGTTGTGTTCAATTATTTGCCCAATATAGCAAGAGTTGACACTTCGAAATACACCCAACCCGAATCAAAAATAAATGTATCTTCTTGGTTGGTGGCTCTTGAAGAGTGGATTGAAAACAAACTGGCAAATCGTGTTGAACCGGATGATGAGGATTTTGAGTGGGATAGTATTCCTATTGGCTCGGTTCTGATATTCGGTAACGGCGAACATATCGCTTTATATGCAGGCGAATATAATGAATTGCATTTCGTTACGCATGTTGGTAATGAACGTGGTCCTGAAATACATACCGTTGAGGAATTGTCTGTATCGGAATGTGGCGAATTGAGCGAAATTTATGTACCGAAGTACGCAACGAGTAAGAGTAAAATCAGGATTATATCGAAAAACGAGAGTTCGGAATTCGTTAAAAACGGATTGTTTTGTTTTTATTCAATAATGAACTCTAAAACCGAAATCATAGAATATGTTTCTACAAAAGATGATGTTATTGAAATCGAACTTCCCATAGGGGAATATTGTGTCTCTTTTGTGTCAACAAAAAAAGATTTTCAAATCGTCGGTGCAAAAAATCCCGTCATTGAGCGGTTGAAATCGAAACCAGTTACTTCTTATAATGTGAAAATCACAAAAACATATAACGAAGTGGTTTCGGTAACATTCTATTACGACAAGATATCGGAGAAAACCAAAACAGACATTATTGAAGAAATAAAAGAACAGCAAAATCGCAATCCGGTTAATTTCTTGTTTGGATTTGAAAACATTTTACCACCAAAATGAAATATAAAAAATACAGTGCCCTGAAGTAATAACTTCGGGGCTTTTTTTGTGTTGATCGTTGAAAGAACTGCTTAACGAAACGCCGGAAGGCGATTTCGATTTGGAAGGTAAATTACAACTTGAATTTTATAAACTTGAAAAAACCTACACAGGTGATATCAAGTTGGATGAAATAAGCACCGAATTCGTTACTGCCAACGCTCTCGGCGGTGCAAAACCTGCTCCGAGAAAGATTATCTTGACGAAGTAATTAAGCGTATAAATGAAATGTTCAAAGGTCATTTCACCGATGCAGACAGGGTGGTGCTTTGCATTTTACACGACAAAATGGTTTCCGACGAATCGCTTCAAAACCTTGCAAGATCTTCAAATAAGCAAATCTTTGCGGAAAGTATTCTACCGAAGGTATTTGAAGAAACCGCACAGGAATGCTACATAGAGCAAACAGAAGCCTTCTCATCGATGTTCCGTGAACAGAGCAAATACAACGGCATTAAGGCTGCAATAGCAGAATGGCTGTTTCACGATTTCAACAAAAAATGAACATAGAATTTCAGGCTAATTCAGGTAATGTTAGAGTGTGATTGTAGGTATCCCGTTGGTAACACAAGTGGCGTAAACCTTGTGTTATAAGGGTTTTCAATCTCCAAAGAGATAACAACATCTTATCAGAAATGCCTTATATTCCTTGTATTTCAAGGGATATGGGGCTTTTCTTTTTGTCTGTCGAAAGCAAATCCCCAATAAATCCCCAACACACCCACCGAATGAATATATCTTTACCTCTGTATAGATTTGTTAATAGAATTAGGTGATAAAAGACAAGCATATAGCGAAAGTATGAGCAAATTCGGTAAAAGAAAAAGTTATTCAAAAACCGATACCGATGCCACATTTATGAGAATGAATATGATATATTCATTCGTTGCCTTCGAGCAACCAATCAAGCGTGACATTAAGAATTTTTGACATTACCAGCAATTCATAATCGCTGACAAAGCGTGTTCCGATTTCTATTCTTGATATGCTGTCTCGTTCAATTATTATTCCGTTTATTTGCAATTGTGCTGCAAGCTCGCTTTGAGTTAATCGCATTTTGCAACGTGCTTCATGTATTCTGTCACCGCAAATATTCTTTTTCCCTTTGTAATCATAAATTTTCATAATTCTTCCCCATTATAATGTGTTAAAAACAAGAATTTTGCTTGACTTTAACATAATATGCTGCTATAATTGTGTTAAAGATAAGAATGTATTCAATTCTTTCTTAATTTTTTTGGTGGTGAATATAATGAATGAAAATTTAGACCGGTCAATCGATAATGTAGGTGCAGAAGTTGAAGAAAGCTTTGTAAATGTTGAAAATTCGGCAATCAATGATGCAACGTCAAATGTTGGCAATAGTAATTTCGCTTCAATTTTGAGGAAATTCGATGCATTCTTTTTACCTAAAGAAAAGAAATTGTTTTTGATATTGAATTCAATACAAATAATAAGTTGCTTTTTGCCTTGGATAATTTATGACGTATATGGTTATAAGTACAATCTTTTTAAGTTATGCTTAGAAGAAGAGGTTCTATTCATATTTTTTATATTTTTTATAATGCCGTGCATTGTTCTTTTTATAAGATTGTGCAGCAAAACTTCTGATAGAAATCGCACGGTGTCTACTATTAACTTGATTATCTCTATCATTGAAACATTAGGCGTACTTGCGTTTGCAAACCTATTAGCGGGTTATGGAATTTCGTTCGGTTCCGGTATATTGTTTTATACCTTGACGAGCAGGGGGCAGCTTTTGTATTTTGTTATTTTACTTGTCTCTTTTTATGTTAATAAGAGGAGGCGCTGATTTATGAATGCAATCTGTGGAATTGTCGGTTTTGTTCTTGGCGTTATAATATTCTTAATATTGATGAATCGCCTAAGCTTTATATTCGTTAGTTTTTATACGATTGCTTTTGTATTTGGAATATCAGTTATTTTAGGTTTTATCATTGCCAAATTGTTTTTATGGCTTGCAATAATAGGTATTGTTATCGGTCTTATTGTTTGGCTGGTCTCCCCATCTAAACCTAAAGAAAATGTTGAATCGGACGATTGTGATGATTCATCAAAGAGTGAATAGAGATTTTGTGTTTTACCAGTAATTATGTTTATTTACTATCAGGGGCTGTCGCATTTAGCGCAGAACGAAAAACAGAATAATAAAAGACAATGGCTTTACGGTGAATTAAGCGTTTAATAAACCATAAAGCCATTATATTTTTATAAAATTGTGATTTTATGTGTTTTTCTAAGCGTTTTTTCGCCCACTCGGAGTATCCATATACGCCGTCGGGGCGAAGAAAACGCTTTCTGCATCTAAATGCGACAGCCCCTTATTATTTTACTCTTAATTCTTGATTCACTTGATTTCCGCAATCGTTACGCCGTTTTCACCCTCGCCGAATGTGCCGAGGCGAAAGCTCTTTATGCGCGGGTCGGATTTAAGGTATTTCTGTATACCCGCCCTTAATGCACCCGTACCCTTACCGTGAATTATGGTACATTCGTTAAGCCCCGAGCGCAGTAAATCGTCAAGAAAACGGTCGAGCACTATAATCGCTTCATCCACCATAAGTCCGCGCAAATCGCAGCAGTTGCTTACGCTCATAGTGGCGCGGCTTTCAAGCCCCGAAACCATACCGCCGACCTGCCGTTTGGGCTTATTGTCGGCTTTGGGCTTATCTATGAGCTTTAATGTATTTTCCTTAACGCGCATTTTAAGCATACCCGCGGCAATTTCCACATTGCCGTTTTTATCCGCCGCGGCGGTAACGGAGGCATTTTTGCCTATGGATTTGCAATAAACGGTATCACCGACTTCAAGGCTGCGCGGCAGCACATAATCATCGTCATCGATCTCGTCAAGCACGGGGTTCACCGCATCGTTTATGGCATTAAGGCGGGCATTTACGGCACTTTTCGCCTTGCGCGCGAGGTCGGCGGCATCCTTTGTCTGCTTCGCTTCTTTTTTCAGCTTTTCGACCTCGGCAAGCAGGGCATTTGCCTCGCGCTTTGCCTGCTCGACTATGCGCAGAGCCTCACCGCGTGCGTTCTCAATTTCTTTATCGCGGCGTTTTTCGGCATCCTCGAGAGCCGCCGCCGCTTTTGTGCGTTCCGCTTCGGCAAGCTCCTTGATTTCGGAAGCTCTGTTCTTTTCGCTTTCCATTTCGAGTCTGCTTTTTTCAAGCATATCCACAACATCCTCGAAACGCACATTTTCCGATGAAACAAGCTCGCCTGCGCGGTCGATAACGCTTTTTTGCATACCGAGCCTTTCGGATATTGCAAAGGCATTTGAACGCCCCGGAATACCGATAAGCAGTCTGTATGTGGGGCGCAGGCTGTTTACATCAAATTCGCACGATGCGTTTTCAACGCGGTTTGTCTGCAAAGCATAGGCTTTAAGCTCGGCATAATGCGTGGTGGCGGCAATTTTTGCGCCCTGACGGTGAAGCTGCTCGAGAATCGCCATGGCAAGCGCCGCGCCCTCTACGGGGTCTGTGCCCGCGCCGAGTTCATCAATAAGCACAAGCGATTTTTCATCAGCCTTTTCCATAATGCTGACGATATTTACCATATGCGATGAAAATGTTGAAAGTGACTGTTCTATGGACTGCTCATCACCTATATCCACAAGAATATCATCGTAAACGGAAACGGTACTGCCGTCCTGCGCGGGTATCATAAGTCCGCACGCCGCCATGGCAGAAAGCAGACCTACCGTTTTTACCGCAACGGTCTTGCCGCCCGTGTTCGGTCCCGTAATAACAAGCGTATCGAAATCGGAACCGAGGCGAATATCCGTTGCCACGACCTTATTTTTATCTATAAGCGGGTGGCGGGCTTTTTTGAGTTCGGTAACTCCCCTGCTGTTTATTACGGGCACGGTGGCGTTCATATCGTAAGCAAGGTGCGCCTTGCAGAATATGGCATTTATTTCAACGGCGCACTCGTAGCTTGCCTTTATATCGTTCTGAAAACTGCCCGCCGTACCGGAAAGCTCATATAGAATACGCTCTATTTCCTGCGTTTCCTTGCCGCGCAGTATGCGGATATCATTATTCGCTTCCACCACGCCGGCAGGCTCAATAAACACGGTTGCGCCCGTTGATGATGTATCGTGCACCATCCCCGCGACCTCGCTGCGATGCTCGCTTTTCACAGGCACGACATATCTGCCGTTGCGCTGGGTGATTATGGCATCCTGCAAGGCATTTTTCATAAGCGGTGAGCGCAGAATTTTTTCAAGTCTGTCGCGTATGGAATTTTCTTTATTTTTAATCTGCCTGCGGATGTTCGCAAGCTCGGGCGAAGCGCTGTCGCTCATTTCATCCTCGGTGAGAATTGCGCCGAAAATCTTATCTTCAAGAAACTTATTCGGCATAAGCGAATCGAAATAAAGGTCTATTCCGAGTTCATCCTTGCCGCTGTTGTCGCGCCACTCCCTTATGCCGCGCACGGCACGCACCGTGGAGCCTATATCGAGCAGCTCTTTCATAGTGAGCATACCGCCCGCCGATGCCCTTGCAAGCGAATTGCTTACGTTGCAGAGTCCGCCGAACGCGGGTCCGCCGTGCTTTGCAAGCAATATATATGCATCCTCCGTCATACCGAGACTTTTTTCGGCAAGCTCGGGGTTCGGTGTGGGCAGCAGCGCCGTAAGGATTTCACGCGCATCGTCATTGCAGGCGCGTTTTGCCGCCATTTCAAGCACCTTTGGGAGTTCAAGCGCATTGAGATGTCTGTTCATAATATGTACCTCAATCGTTTATGACCTTGAAAAAATCAAGGGTTTTGAATTTGTGTTGTGTTTTATTTAATAAATAGCCCTCGGTCAGTTTACCGAACTGTTCAAGGGCTTTGTCCTTTAATTCAAATGAAAAAATCTTATTAAAATCCGAAAGCGCAACATAGCGCATAGCCTTGACCACCGATGAAGTCAACTCGGTACAGGCAATGGCGGGGCGGCAGTTTTCGCAGTAGAGCTTACCCTCATCAAACGAAAAAAACATTACGGGCGTTTCGTATTCGCCGCAGGTGTCGCACCCGACCAGCGAAGGCATATAGCCGCTCAGGCACATAAGCCGCATTTCCGTGACCGCCTTTACAAACGCGGTTTCGCGCTTTCCGCTTTTAAGAAAATACAGTGCATTCAGAAAAAGGCGCAAAATCTCCTCGGTTTCATAGCCCTCATCACAGAAATCGTTTGCAAGCTCGCAAAAATACTGTGCAAGCGCGGTTTTTGCAATATCGGAGCGCAGTTCAAAAAAGACCTCTTTGATCTGCGCATCCTCGACCGAATAGGTTTCGCGTGTTTTGGAGAATGTAAAATCGGAAAACGCAAGCAGCGCGGTCGAGCTGAGTTTTTTGCTTTTGGCATTCTTTGCCCCGCGCGAAAATGCCCGCACAAGCCCGTGATGCTGTGTAAGCACCGTAATGAGCCTGTCCGCTTCACCGATATTCTGTTCTTTTATCACAAGACCCGAATCGGTCAGCTTTTCCACCCGTGTTCATCTCCGCCTGCATATTTTCGCGCACCTTGGCGCGATACGCAAGGTAATCGTCCACCCTGCCGTTTTCTTTGAATTTATTCCAGAGTTCAAGTTCGTTCACAAAAAGCACTCCCCGTTATGTTTTCAATAACAGTTTGTGCAGATTTCTTTCAATTATCAGTCAAGCCCGAAATTGTGAATAAGTCCCTCGCGATTGCGCCAATCTTCTTTTACCTTTACCCAGCATTTAAGGTTTACGCGGCAGTCAAAGAAGCGTTCAAGGTCCTTGCGTGCGCTTGTGGAAACGGCTTTGAGCATCTCGCCGCCCTTGCCGATGATAATCCCCTTATGGCTTTCTCTTTCGCAGTATATCGTGGCTTCGATATCAAGTATATCGTCTGTTTCGCGCATACGCATAAGCTCCACCGAAACGGCGATGCCGTGAGGAATTTCATCGTTAAGCCTGTAAAGCAGCTTTTCGCGTATTATCTCCGATACGAGCACGCGCTCGGGCTGGTCGGTGAGAGTATCCTCGGGAAAGAAGAATTCCGACTCCACAGCCAGTTTATTCAGTTCCTGCTTCAATTCGTCTATTCCGTCGCCGTCAAGTGCGCTTACGGGTACGACTGCATCAAAATCAAGAAGCTTTGTAAATTCAAGTATTCTGCCCATAAGCTCGTGCTTATCGGCAATGGTGTCGATTTTATTTATTGCGAGCACCACCGGCACTTTTTCGGCTTTGAGCTTTTTGAGCAATTCAAGCTCATCGGCTTTTATTTCGCCGCGGCTTTCGGTGACGAAAAGGCAGGAATCCACGCCGCCTATTGTATCGTCAACAGCCTGAATCATCTTTTCGCCGAGCTTGGTACGCGGCTTGTGAAAGCCGGGTGTATCGGTGAAAACAAGCTGAATATCGCCCTCGGTGAGCACGCCCATTATTTTTGTGCGGGTGGTCTGCGGTCTTGCGGAAACTATTGCCACTTTCTGACCGAGAAGTTTATTAAGTATTGAGGATTTGCCGACATTGGGTTTACCGACTATTGCTATAAATGCTGTTTTTCTTTCTGCCATAATTATTTTTCCTTTTTGCCGAAATCAAATTTGAATATGAATACGGTTGCCGCTATTACACTCAGCGCAAACCACAGAATATACAAGGGTTGCTCCGCGTAATGCGCAAACAAAAGCTTAAATGCCTCGGGCTGCCAGAGAATCGCAACGCCCGCAAGCACCGAGAAGATTGCAAATACAAGCACCGCACCCGCAGCGGTATCCTTTGAAATCTCTATTACCCTGCGTTTTTCCCCGGTAACGGCATCATCGGATTTTTCGATACCCGTGTTTATAAGCTCGCCGCCTATTACAAGCCCGCAGGCAAGCAGCAGTATTGCATACTGTGTGCGTGTAACAGTAAAGAAATCATAACGAAGCAGATAATAGAACATATACGCCATACAGGTCAGATGTATTCTGAAATTGCGCTCGTGCCCTATCATCCACATGAAGCCCTTTGCCGCATACACAAAGCTGCGGAAAAGTGCCTTGTAATCATTCATAAGGATTATTCCTCCCCGGTTTCCATATAGTAGGATTCATTGCGCTTGAGACCGAGCTCGGTGAGCACATGCTCCTCCTTTTCGCGCATACGCACGGCTTCAATGCCGCCGTCAACATGGTCGTAGCCGAGCAGGTGAAGCATTGAATGAACCGTCAGAAAGCCGATTTCACGCTGAAGCGAATGGCCGTATTCATCCGCCTGGCGTATTGCGGTTTCAACCGATATAACTATATCGCCCAGAAGGCAGGCGCCGGTTTCAAGATCTTTATCGTAAACTCCGTTTTCACCGAGCGGGAACGAAAGCACATCCGTGCTTCTGTCAATATTGCGGTATTCGCGGTTGAGCTCGTGTATGCGTTCGTCATCCACAAATGTAACGCTTATTTCCGCAGGCTCTGTAAAGCCCTCAAAGGTAAGCACCGCGTTGCAGCAGCGCCTTACAAGCAGCCTTACGCCCGTCGGAATTTTTGCCGCTTTCTGTTCATTTGCGATTATGACCTTTATTTTCTCTTTCATTTTTAGATTTTGCCTCCTCATATTTTTCGTAAGCACGGATAATATCCTGCACAAGCTTATGTCTTACAACATCCTGCCCGGTAAAGCGCACAATGTCGATTTGTTCCATATTTTTGAGTATTTTCGTTACCTCAACAAGACCGGAGCGTTTGCCGTCCGGCAAGTCGATTTGCGTAACATCACCCGTAACCACGACCTTTGAGTTGAAGCCCATACGGGTAAGGAACATTTTCATCTGCTCGGGTGTGGTGTTCTGCGCCTCGTCGAGAATTATGAAGCTGTCGTCAAGCGTTCTGCCGCGCATATATGCAAGCGGAGCCACCTCGATATTGCCGCGTTCGAGGTATTTGTTGAAATTTTCGGCACCGAGCATATCGAAAAGCGCATCGTAAAGCGGTCTTAAATACGGGTCGACCTTGCTCTGCAGATCGCCGGGCAGAAAGCCGAGCTTTTCGCCCGCTTCTACCGCAGGGCGCGTAAGAATTATGCGGTTGACCTCTTTTGCCCTGAATGCATTTACCGCCATGGCAACGGCAAGGTAGGTTTTGCCCGTTCCCGCAGGACCTACGCCGATGACTATTGTGTTGTTTTTTATTGACTCAACATATTTTTTCTGACCGAGCGTTTTCGGCTTAACGGGCTTGCCCTTGCTTGTTATGCACACACAATCGGCGCTCATATTGGCGAGCTTGTCCTCATTGCCGTCATCAACGAGCGAAATGACATATCTGACATTCTGCTCGTTGAGCGACTCGCCTCTGTTTATAAGCATAAGAAGACCGTTTACGGCTTTTACCGCCTTTGAAACGTTTTCCGGGTCACCGCTGACTTTTATATCCGCCCCGCGGCTCACCACCGAAACATCAAAGGATTTTTCTATAAGCCTGATATTTTCATCAAAACTGCCGAAAAGGCTTACAGCCTGCTCCATTCTGTCAACATTTATTAACTGTTCCGCGTTGATTACCCTCTTTTTGCGGCGTTCACGCCTATATTTTTACAAATATAAGTATATCACATATTTTGTAAATGTCTACTGTAAGAGGGAAATTTTGCTTTCTGAATTTAATTGTCATCCGGCGAAACCTCAACCGGAACAAGACGGGCTATATTTTCAACCGCCTGCACCCTGAGCACAACGGTTACGCCTTCATCATCGCCCGTGATTTTGCAGGTGCAGGTATCGACCGAGGCTTCGTTCATAGCTGCGCGTTTTTCATAAACACAGTCGCAAAGCGCGCCGCACAAAGCCGCTTCGACGGAAAGCTCCACCGAAGATTTTTCACAGACGAGAGAATTATTGAACACCGTTCCGAACGGCAGCAAGGCTTTTTTGCCGTCTGCAAGATGTGTATATTCGGAAGCGTATTTTTCATCCGTATAAAAAAACGGCGTGAGCCTTATGCCGAAAAAATAAAGTCCGTATCTGCTTTTGCACTCGCTCACAACATCGCGCTTGAGAGAAAGCATTGCGGTTTTTGAAAATACCGTTTCGGTACGGGCATTCACGAAGCCGTCTGCACGGCACAGATGCTCGCCGTGCTGCACGCTTTCGGCAACGCAGGAAATGAGCAATTCACCTTCGGGAACAAACATCCCCTCTTTAACAAGCAATGTTCCCGCGCGCAGCCCCACAAGCGTTATTGTGCCTGCCTTTGCGGCTACAACATTTGCGGGCGTTTCGGTATCGACTATTTCCGGCACGGGAACCGCAACGGACATTTCGACCTCCGCTCTGCCTCCGAAAATATTAAGCGATACCCACACAAGCTGCGGATATTTTTCGACAAGCGCCCTCTGCACCTCAAGAATATCTATTTTCGACTTGAAAGCACCGCGGTAAACGCCGAGTTCGGCAAGTGATTCTGTAAAGTCCTCAACATTTACACCGTCTTCTGCAATAACATCTATCTGCCACACCATAGTAGAAAGCAGCGCAACACACGCCGCTGCAGCCAAAGCCCCGAAAGCCAAGCCACACCGCCGTTTATGGCACTTTATAAAATGCTTTAAGCCACATTCTTTTATGATTATCAGCTTCATTCCCGACCGTTCGGCAGGCTCATTGAGCTTCGGAAGATCCTCTGTATTTGTAAAAGCCGATACCTTTACACCGTCGTTTTTAACATTCCATAAGACAATGCCTCTCATACGGCACAAATTCAAAAATCTTTCGGGAAATCCGCCCGATGCTTCGAAAGTTATGTAGCCTTTAACAGCTCGCAGCAGTTCTATTATCACTCTTTTTCACCCTGCTTTCCGCCTGTTCCGGCAGTCGTAAACTCGACGCTCACTATTACGCCGCTGATATCCGCCTGACCGAAAACATAAGATTCAAGCACAAGGTCTTCGCCCGACACGCGCAAAAAACACCCGTCAAGCTCAAGCACTATATACTCGCCCGTGTAATCGTCAACACTTTTGCAATCCGAAATAATTATCCGTTTGTTGCCGTACATTTCTACGGCAGGCTCCGCAATATCGCCCGAAATATTTTTTATGAAATTCTTTTTTATGGGTACTCACCTCGCTGTTATATTCCTATGCCGTTCGCTCATAAAATATATGCGTGGGGTGATTTATTGTGAAAAAATTCTGCACGGATACCTTGCGCAGACTGCCGAAGCTCATTATCTGCGCAATTACCGCCGCGCTTCTCATTATGTACCCGAAAGAAGCGGCGGACGGCATAAGAAACGGTCTTTCACTGCTTGCATCCGATGTGATACCCGCAGTATTTCCGTTTATGGTGCTGGCATCCTATGTTTTTGCAAGCGGCGCTGCGCAGCCGCTTTGCCGCATTATGAAGCCGCTTACAACAAAAATACTGCGCGTTTCGCCCGAAGCCGCACTTGCCGTGATAATGGGGCTTATAGGCGGCTATCCGGTAGGTGCGAAAACGGTGGCGGAATTATATGAGGGCGGTGAAATAACAAGGAACGAAGCCGAACGGCTTATGTTCTACTGTATAAACGCAAGCCCGGCTTTCACGGTTTCCGCCGTGGGAGTGATATGCTTAGGCAGCATAAAAAAGGGATTATTGCTCTACGGTTCGGTTGTGCTTTCAGCCTTGACCGCGGGCTTTTTCTGCCGCTTTCTTGATGACGGAAAAAGGCTCAGTTCCGAAAGCGGCTTTACCGCCAGAAAAAACGCGTTTTCGCACGCGGTGGCGACCTCTGCCGAGGCAATGCTCGGCATTTCCGGCTGGATACTCGTATTTTCCGCACTTTCGCGCCTTGCAGAGCTTGCCGCACTTGACGAAAACACGCTGACCTTCGTGCGCGCCGTATGCGAGGTAACAACGGGCTGCCGCTATGCCTGCGCACGCGTTCCGCTGCAATTTACAGGTGCAATGCTCGGCTTTGGCGGATTCGCCGTGATTTGCCAGATAACCGTTTACACCGACCGCTGCTCAGTGGAACTGAAGCGAATATTGAGTGCACGGCTCATAAATGCATCGCTCTGCGCATTTTACACAACGGTGCTGATGCGGATTTTTCCCGAAGCGGTTAGCGCATCGGCGCAGATAAGCGTGGGAAATACGAATATCGGCATATCGCACACCGCGCCGGTTGCGGCATTTTTGCTGCTGATGTGTGCGGCTTTGATTTTGGAGGTTGATAATCGCAGAAAAGTATGCTAAAATACATATAATGATATTTACGCGGGAGTAAAAGTATATGGCACATTCGCTTTTCAAAAAAGATATTGAGCCGCAGTGCAGTATATGCGAGCACGGTACAGCCGCCGCAAACGGCACGGTCCTGTGCAAAAAAGCGGGCGGCGTTATGCAGCCGTACTCCAAGTGTAAAAAATTCAGATATGACCCGCTGAAACGCCAGCCCAAAGTCGCAAAAACTTCGTTTGACGGCGAATTCACAAAAGAAGATTTTTCCCTGTAAAAGCATCGGTAAAACCGGCATTTTTCTCTGCCGTTTTTGCCGATTTTCGTTTTTGTGAGAATACACAAAAAAACCGCATTATTCGACGGCTTTTTTTCACTTGCGATTTTGCCGATTACCCTTGAAAACATTTTCAAATGGTGTAAAATATTATTATAGTTCTTATAAAAAATTTATATGGTTTTGGAGGTTTGTGTCGTGGCAGATGCTTTCGGTATTCCCAACACTATCCCCGTTGGTCCTTTGGGGATAATCGCTCTTCCCGGTTGCGAGGAGCTTGCAAAAAAAATCGACGATTATATCACTTCCTGGCGCGATGAAAGAGAGAGCGAGCATAAATCAACAATCGCTTTCTACGGCTACCAGCGCAGCACCTACATCATCGACACCGATTTCACACGATTCGGTTCAGGTGAAGGTAAATGCGTAATTCGCGACACAATAAGAGGCTACGATATTTACATAATCGTTGACTGCTTCAACCACGGCGTTACTTACAAAATGTACGGCAGCGAGTATCCCTACTCACCCGATGACCACTTTGCAAACCTTAAAAGAGCCATCTCCGCAATAGAGGGTAAGGCAAGGCGCATAAATGTTATTATGCCCATGCTCTATGAGGGCAGACAGCACAAGCGTTCGCGCCGCGAGTCGCTCGACTGCGCAATCGCTTTGCAGGAAATATGCACCAATATGGGTGTTGAAAACGTCATTACATTCGACGCGCACGATGACAGAGTGCAGAACGCCATCCCCCTTAACGGCTTTGAAAATGTTCACCCCACTTACCAGATGATAAAAGCTCTTACAAAGAACTTTAAGGACCTTAAAATCGACAAGGAACACCTTATGGTAATCTCCCCCGATGAGGGCGGTATGGGCCGCTGCATTTACTATTCATCGGTGCTCGGCGTTGACCTGGGTATGTTCTACAAGCGCCGCGACTATGCAAGAGTAGTTAACGGCAGAAACCCGATACTTGCCCACGAATTTCTCGGCGACAATGTTGAGGGCAGAGATTGCATAATCATAGACGATATGATCTCCTCCGGCGACTCAATGATCGAGGTCGCTACAAAGCTCAAAGAGCTTAAAGCGAACAGAATTTTCATGTGCTCGGCTTTCGGGCTTTTCTGCAACGGACTTGAGAATTTTGACAAGGCTTATGAAGACGGCATCATTACCGGCGTATTCACCACCAACCTTGTTTACAGAACTCCCGAACTGCTTAAAAGAGAGTGGTATTTCGAGGTCGACATGAGCAAATACTGCTCGCTTATTATAGACACTCTCAACCACGATTGCTCCATAAGCAAGCTGCTCAGCCCTGCTGAAAAAATACATAATCGCCTTGAACTTTACAAAGCGGAACAGAAAAAGGAAGAACTTTCTCTCTATTGATAAAATTGTTGACATTCGGCAGCATTTATAGTATTATTTAAGTGGTTATACAAGGCGGTAACTGTTGCTATCGCAAAAATCTTCTAATGGAGGCTTTCCTATGAAAAAAAGAAATTATTGGCGTTACCTCATCCTTGAAATCATCACTCTCGGTATTTACGGCATTGTGTTCTGGTACAAATGGACCAAGGATCTCAACAAAATATGCGACGGCGATGACTACGACAGCGCAAACTACCTTCTTGTTGCTCTGCTTGACTGCGTTTCGCTTTCAATCTACAGCTTTGTATGGAACTTCCAGATGGTTGAAAGAATGTTCCAGAAAGCTCCCGAATTCGGTCTTGAATTCAAGCACGGCGGTGCTTATGCCCTTATCTGGAGATTTTTCTTCTTCCCGGTTTGCAGCTACACCAAAATCAAATACATCAACCAGCTTGTTGAAGCTTACAACGCGCAGAACGGCGATGCCGCCGCTGAGGAAGCTCCCGTCGCAGAAGAAGCTCCCGCCGCAGAGGAAGCTGCTGAATAATTTTTGCTGACAGAAGCCGTCCGTTCGGACGGCTTTGTTTTTTGAGTGAGGTATAATATGGAACAGTTAAAATTCAACAACGGTAAATTTACCATTATGTCGCTCGGCGACCTGCACGAGCCGGCGGAAATCGACGACTACAACAGCCGCAAGCGCACCGAGGATATGCATAACCTTGTAAAAATGGGTATTCTCGCTTTCAAGCCCGACCTTATCGTGCTTATGGGCGACACATGCTGCGATATAAGAGACAACAGAACCACCGAGCTGTATAAGCAGGCGCTCGACAGAATACTTAAGCCTGTTATTGAGTCCGGCATACCGTTCTGCTATGTGCTCGGCAATCACGAGCACGATACCGGTATTGAAAATGAAATAGTAAAGGCGTATGAGCAGTTCCCTACCTGCATAGGCAGAAACGATGAAACTGCGCCGCGCGGCAACTTCAACACCAACCTTTTGGTGAAAAGCAGCGACGGCACGGAGGATGTGCTCAACCTGTGGTTTTTTGACTCAAACAACCTTTGCGATGACAAAAGCATTTCCGTTTATGACTGGGTGCACCGCGACCAGATAGAATGGTATGAAAAAAAAGAAGCCGAAATCCGTGCCGCGCACGGCGGCAGGCAGCTCCCCTCAATAGTATTTCAGCACATTCCGGTTTACGAAGAATATGAGCTGCTGCGCGAGGCAAAACCCGCGGAACGCCCCGTTGCGGTTAAAGGTCATGCAAAATTTGATGATAAATACTATGTTCTAAAAGACGGCGTTGACGGATACCTTGGCGAAGGTCCGTGCACACCGTGCATAAACTGCGGTCAGTTTGACAGCTGGAAGAAAACCGGCGATGTGGTTGCGGCATTCTTCGGCCACGACCATATAAACGATTTTACCGGATATGTGAACGGTATTATGCTCGGGCAGAACAAAACAAGCGGCTTCAGGGCATATACCGACGGCTGCCGCTGCCTTGTGAGAATTACCACCGTTAATGAAGAAAATCCACGCGAGGTACAATCAAAGGTGCATCACTTCAAAGAACTCGGTCTTGAATGCCACTGCCTCGGCCCCATTGAAAAGCGCATTACAGACAGACAGAGCATAAATATGCACATAGCATCCTATGCCGCGGCAGGCGCGGCGGCTGCCGCAGGTCTCGGCATTGCCGCAAAGAAGCTTTTCGGCAAAAAGTAAGAGGAGTATTATGAGTAAAAACAAAGCCGTGGATATGACCACGGGGCCGTTTTTGAAAAAGATGCTTGCATTCGCCTTTCCGCTGATGCTGACGGGTGTTTTGCAGCTTGTTTACAACGCGGCTGATTCAATGGTAATAGGCAAGTTTTCGGGCAGTGCATCGCTTGCGGCGGTAGGCTCCACCGGCTCGCTTGTAAACCTTATAATCAACCTTTTTATAGGTTTTGCAACGGGCGCAGGCGTTGTAACCGCCCACCACATAGGCGCAAGGGATAACGAGCGCGTTTCAAAATGCGTGCACACATCCATGGCTCTCGGCATAATAAGCGGATTCTCCGTGTGCTTTATCGGGTTCTTCTTCTCCGGCACATTTCTGAAGCTTATGGGCTCACCGCCCGATGTTTTGCCGCTTGCTACGCTGTACCTTAAAATTTACTTTTTAGGCGCGCCTGCCTCACTCGTTTACAATTTCGGCGCCGCCATAGTAAGAGCGAACGGCGATACGAAGCGTCCGCTATACATTCTTGCATTTTCGGGAATGGTAAACGTTATACTCAACCTTATTTCGGTAATCGTGTTCAAGCTTGATGTGGCGGGCGTTGCCATAGCGACAATAACCTCGCAGATAATATCGGCAATTCTTATTGTAATAAGGCTTGTAAAGCTTGAGGATGCCTGCCGCTATTACCCGAAAAAGACACACATTTACAAAGAGGAACTTGCATTTATTGCAAAAATAGGCGTTCCTGCGGGAATACAGGGCAGCTTGTTTTCATTTTCAAATGTTCTGATACAGTCGACGATAAATTCATTCGGCTCGATTACAATGGCGGGCAACACCGCCGCACAGAATGCCGACGGATTTATTTACACCTGCACAAATGCCATAGCGCAGACGGCTATGACATTCACTTCGCAGAACACGGGCGCAAAAAAGCCCGAAAACCTCAATAAAATATATTTCAGGTGCTTGGGACTTGCGCTCGGAATAGGCGTATTACTCGGTGCTTTGGAGCTTGTATTTGCAGAGCAGATAATAGGTATATTTACTAACGACAAAGAGGTTGTAGCGGCAGGAATTGAACGCCTGCGCATAATGGCGGCAACATACTTCACCTGCTCGCTTATGGATGTTTCCGGCGGTCAGATACGCGGTATGGGCAAATCAATTCAGCCGATGATAATTACATTACTCGGTGCCTGCGGCATAAGAATTGTGTGGATTTACACAGTGTTCAAGCTTAATCCCACGCTTAACTGCTTGTATCTGAGTTACCCGATAAGCTGGGTTACTACATTTATTGCACTATGCATCTGTTATTTCGTTTTAAAGCGTGGCGTGGCGAAAAACAGCTGATTCATTATTCATTAACAAAAAGGTTCCTTTTGCAAGGAACCTTTTTTAATATGATAATTACTTATTGTCTGCTTCGTTCTTAACTCTTGCCGCTTCCTTTGCACGGGAAACTTCAAGGTCAAGGTACATCTTTTCACGCGTATCCTTGTCGATATTGTAGAATATCATGGGGATGAGTGAAATGAGGTCGAAGATAAGGTGTGGACCGAAAGCGATGAGGAACAGACGCCACTTTGTTTCGGCGGTCTGTACTGTTGTTTCGCCTATCTGGTAGCCTGCCCATGTCTGCAGAAGCTTTGCATTGATAACTCTGAGGATGATATCTTTGATCTTATTGAAATAACCTGTAATAAGAGTTATGGTAGCTTCAACACGGAAGCCGTTTTTCCACTCGCAGTAGTCAAGCACTTCGTAGTTGATTTCGTTGCCGATAATGCCCTTGGTAGCATAGAATATCATTTCAACTATATTACCGATACCGAAAGCGATGGTCATGGGAATCTTCTTGAGATAAAGACCTTTTTTCTTACCGCCTATAAGACCTACAAGGAAGAAGAAGCCTTCGGAGAAGATTATGGAACCGCTGTTCAGGAACCAGAGAGTCTTAGTAGAAAATCTCTTTCTGAACTTGGGAACGAATGCATAGGAAGCGTATGAAACCGGTGAACCGGGAATACCGCCGATGGTGGGCAGCATATTGAATTTAAGAACATCGTTGTAGTAAAGGTCTTCGCCCGAGCCGATGTTGATGCCGTCAATAAGTCCGCTGAGGGTGTAGATAAGAAGCGGTCTGTTCTTAAAGACGGAAAGAATACCTTTAATGGGGTTGGGCGGTGTTTCTGACTGCGGAACACGCTCTTTACTTACAAAGTACCAATAAATTGTGGGAAGCATTGCCAGAACCCAAACGACCGACCTTGCGGAAACAAAGGTTTTGGTAAGTGAAGATTTAATAATGCCGTTGCCGATAAGGTCATACAGAATACCCATAACCTGCGCGGGGAGCTTTTCGAAGAGCATTCCCACGAACTTTGCGGAAACGAGCATTGAGGTTCTTTCATTGGGGTTGGGGGTAAAAACATTGTTAATGTAACCTGAGCCCGGGCTGAAGAAAGCACCTATTGTTTCGTTACCATACAGGTAAACCATATACATTATAAGCTTTTTGCCGGTATCAAGACCCGCATTCTGAGCGATGATGGGCATAAGTATTCCGAACAAGCCCATTGCTATACCGGGTAAAAGTGAAAGATACTGGAACGGCTTGAACTTGCCCCAACGGGTACGCATATTATCAACTATTGCGGCGGAAATCGGGTCATTTATTATATCGTAAATACCGAGACCGATCTGTGCCTTTGCAAGTCCTTCGGGTTCAATACCGAAAATTTTGTAAAGCCAGATATCGGAGCCGATATCGTATTTACCTAAGCCGATAGCACCGAAAACGGTAACAAGTATGTAGCCGATACGCTCTTTTGTGGAACAGAAAAGTCTGTTCATATAGGCTTGGTTAAGCTGGGGGACCTCCTCGCGCTCGTACTCGCGTACGCCGTTATCCTGAACATCATTAGCCATTAGAGGTCACCTCCCCTTCTTTAGCGGCTTTTTCAGCCTCTTTCGCTGCTATTTCAGCCTCTTTCTTTGCCTGTTCTTCGGCAAGTCTCTTATACTGTTCGGCTCTTATTTCATCGTGAGTAGCACCGTTGTCAAGCATTGCGAAGTATTCTTCAATGGGAATACCGCCGCAGTAGCACTGCTTGTGATGAACGGGTGTACCCTTTTTAAGTACGATAAAGTCGATTACCGAGTTTGCAATCATAAGTGCAAGGTACAGGAAAGCACCTATGCCGATCGAGCCGGAGATAATGCCGGACTTCGGCAGGAAGAAAAGAGCACCTACGAACACTGCCGTGTCAAGCAGCATAATGCCGTTGATTATTATGCCCCTTACCTTCGCCTTGGGCGAGCAGGCAAGTATAAGCAGTATGAGGTGAACGAGCAGCATAACTATGGAAAGAACAAGCCCGAGTGCCGCTACCACGAGCGGAAGCACTCCTTCCATACCGAGAAGCTTGCCTATATCAATACCGTTATCAAGCCCGAGCACCTTCATAAGTGCATCAACGGTTTCGTCACCGAGATCATTGACAAGGTTGACGATTGCAATAATGGAAAAGTCGGTTTTAAGTACATCACCGATATTGATCTTGAAGCACGACACCAATAAACCGAGCAGCGGAATTATTGATGTGACGATTCTGACGATTGAAAGCTTTGTACCAACGAACGAAGCCTTTAATCTGTCAATCTTTTTTTGGAAATGGTAATACTGGACCTCTGCCTTATCGGCATCCTGCATCAGCCTTTCCTGCAGGTCGTAAATAACGATATTGGTACCGCAGTGGGGGCATTTCTGCTTCCAGTCGGTGAGTTTAAGATGCTCACCGCATTTAGGACAGTTAGCCAAAAACATACCTCCTTATAATAGTATAAGTATATTCTACACAAAATCCTTAAACAAGTCAAATATTTTTATTATCAAACGACGCAAAATACTGCACAAAAATAACGGTATTTTTCCGTCAAGATACAAAAAAGGGATGTGAAAACTCACGCTTTCACATCCTCTTTTTTATCAATCAGGGCTCAACATTTGCCTTGCCGGGTGTTTCCATAACGGTAATCACGGCATCGCGTGCAGCCGAAAGGTTTTTGAATGTATCGGGACCGACAACGCCCGTAACATCTACCCATGTGCCGTTTTCCGGTACCTCCTGCCCGTCACGCAGAATCACCTCGATGGGTATCATCTTTGCAATATCTTCGGCAGATACTTCACCGGAAGCATCCTTTTGCTGAGTGCGGTAGCTGTGGTCGTTCTGTGCTCCGCTGCCGTTGTTGCGGTAAACCCAATACACAATTCTGTTGCCGGGGTATTCGCGCGTTAAAAACATACCCTGCAGGTGTATTTCGGCACCGCCGTAAGCGGCATAACCTTCTTCATCGGACTGTTTATTGTAAGTTGAGTCAAGCAGCGCGATCCAATTATAAAAGTTTTCATCGGTCAGTTCGATTTTCACTGCACGTTTATCCTCGTGCGAGCCACCGTCAGCTTCGATTTTTTCGAGCTGCTCCAAAACAACCTTACTTTCGATTTCAAACGCTTTCTGGCGTTTGTTATAGTCTCCGTTTTCCTTGTTATTGTTGTACCACGCAAAGAAAATAACACCGCATACGCCGAGCGCAAATACAAGAAGCAGGCAGGCATTGAAAATAGTTACCTTTTTTTTGAACGCCGCATCGGCAACATTACTTTTCTTTTTTCCGTTTTCCTCAAGTTCCGTGTCCTGCACCGCATCTGCGGAAATATCGGCAGATTTATTCTTTTTCTTCGACAATTCGGGCACTCCTTTCAGATATAGTTCGCAAAATCAATCAGTCTTTGAAAAACTGCGGCAGATATTGCTTGTGAGCAAGCTTCATTTCCTCGTAGCAAGCCTTTGCCTGTGCGAAGTCGCCGCAAAGCGGATGAAGCATAAGGGCGTTGAGAGCATCCTCATCGGAGCCCTTCATACCGGCTTCAACAGTATATTTCTCATAAGATTTAACGGTACGCATAAGGCTGATGATATGGCGGTTGTTGACCTTGTCGATAGGCAGGGGCTTTGCACCGTCCTTACCTACGCGTGCGGGAATTTCTACGATATCGTCGTCATCCATAAAGTCAAGAGTACCGTCGTTTCTGATGTTGACAACGTGAACATCCTGCTTGTCGTTTGCGATGGAGTCTATAAGCGAAACCGCTGCAAGCGAATATTTGTGACCGCCGCGCTTGTCAAGAAGTGCCGGCTTTGTAACGATGGATTCATCCTTATACATTTCAAGAAGCTGCTCTTCGATTTCCATACAAACCTGAGCGCGGCTCTTAACGCCTGCTTTGAGGTGAGCGAGTTTGGTTGCGCGGTTGTAATAATACTGTAAATATGATGACGGGAAGCCCTTGCAGGCATTGAGGCATTCGATATCAAATCCGTCATCCTCAATATTTGCCATAACAGAGGGTGCGAAGCCGTCATCAAAGAGCTTGCCGAAAAGCTCCTCGCCGTTGACCTTGACGGAGGTTATCCAACTGAGGTGGTTAAGTCCGAGGTAGGTGATATCGGCATCCTGACCGACGGCGGTCTTGACATCGTCAATCATATTGATGGGAACATTGCAAAGACCGATGCTCTTGACATTGGTGTGGTTGATAAGGAACTCGGAAATGATGCCCGAGGGATTGGTGAAGTTGATGAGCCACGCGTTCGGGCAGATCGCTTCGATTCTTGAAGCGATATTCGCCATAACGGGAATGGTGCGCAGAGCCTTGAAGAAGCCGCCGATACCGGTGGTTTCCTGCCCGATGAGGTCGTGCTTGAGCGGGATGGTTTCGTCGATATGGCGGCAGGGAAGCTTGCCGACACGAATCTGCGTAACAACGAAGTCGGCGCCCTGCAGAGCGTAATCGAGGTCATCGGTCATAACGATTTCGCAGTCGATATTCGCCTTTTTGAGCATGCGGACACAAAGCCCGCCCACGATGGTGCGCTTGCGCTCATCAATATCCATAAAAGCAACTCTTTTAAGCTTGAGCGAGTCGCTTGCCTTAATAAAACCGTCGATAAGTTCGGGGCAATAGGTACTGCCGGAGCCGATTACGGTAACATTGATTTCTTTCATATATATCAAGTCCTTTCAAAAAATTCAATCTTCAAGAAGCCAGTTTATGCAGCCAGTTACGGGTGCGCAGTTGAGTTTTATAAAATTGAAGCTTCTGCCCGTTCTTTCAGAGACAAGCTGTTTCATTCTGTTTATGTAAACATCCGACGGAAGCTTTGTGTGAATGGAGCCGGAAAGAACGACATTTACAACATCGCCCTTAAATTCGGCTTTGATTATGTGTGCGCATATATAGTCCGCACCGCGCTGTGCCATTTCTTCAATGACCTTCATAGCGGCATTGTCGCCTTTGTTCGCCGCCTCGAAGAATGAAACGATGAGCATTCTTATGTATGTTTCCGCCTCTTCGCTTTCGAGCTTTGCGATTGCATCAAGCAGTTTTTCGCGGCTGTCGATACCGCTTTTCCGTGCAATAAAATCGGTAACCGCGGAATGCTCTTTGCCGAGGCAAAGCTCATCGTAAGCTATTCTGAATGACTGCTGGGCTACCCAGTGGCCGTTGCCCTCGTCACCCGAAAGCTCACCGAAACCGCCGACCTGCAGCATATTGCCGTTATCGTCTATTGAGTTGCAGCAGGTGCCTGTACCGCAGTTGTAGCCGATGCCTGCGCCTGCACCCACGCCCGCTTTGATCACTATAAAGCCGTCGTTATAAATTCTGCAATCGTTTATGCCGTGCTTTTTAAGCTCCTCCACCATGGCATCGTGCTGATAGGGGTGGTCGATACCGGCAAGACCCATAAGGATGCCGCCGACATCGCCGAGAGTTTTGCCCGCTTCGGCAAGCACTGCGAAAACGCCGTGCGCTATTATTTTTGCGGCTTCCGGGAAAGAGCCTTCCATATTTTCGTGGTTGGAGGCGGGGCCTTCATAAGTGGCAACTACATTTTTATTTTCATCAAATACGGCGTAAGCGGTTTTTGTGCCGCCGCCGTCAACACCGATATAATATTTCATTTATTTAATCTCCGCATTCTCAAAATAATCTTCGCAAACTTCCTCAAGGCAATACATACCGCGTCTGTAAGGCTCGCGGTCTATCCATCTGCCGTTTGTAAAATCGGGTACGGGAACGGGTGCGCCGCCCATTGCAACCGACTGCTCCGAAAGGCAGGTAATTGCCATCCACGCGGCAGTATCGTAAACATCTATGGGCGAGGGACCGCCTGCAAACACCGCATCAATAAATGCGGAAATAACGAGGTAGTCCATACCGCCGTGACCCGCTTTAATGCCGCCCGCTTCGTAGAGCTTCCAGAGCGGATGCTCGTACTTTTCACGCCAGGTATCGAACTTGTCCCACTCGTGCTGCTTTTCCGAAAGTCCGTCAATGTAAATCTTACCCTGACCGTCATCGGGCTCAGTATAGATGCCCTTTGTGCCTTCAACCACATAATCCCTTGAATAAGGTCTGGGGCAGCAGCAGTCGTGTGTGAGCTTTATTGTTTCGCCATTGGCGCATTTAATAATGGTGGTAACCACATCGCCGCAGTTGAAGTCGTAACCGTAAAGGTCGTAATCCTCACCGCGGTTTTTCTTTATCCACTCATTAAGTCCGCGTGCCTTGCTTGCTACGGAATTAACGGCAACAAAGCGGTTGCCGCGGTTTATGCCGAGTGCTTTGGAAATCGGACCGAGCTGATGTGTGGGGTAAAGCTCGCCGTTACGGTGCTGGAAATTGAAAAGTCTGCCGTGGATATTCTCTCTGCCCAAAACTATTTCATCACGCAGATCGTGGCGATAGCCGCCCTCCATGTGAACGAGCTCGCCGAAAATACCCTGCTTGACCATATTGAATACCGCCATTTCGTTACGGCAATAGCAGCAATTTTCAAGAAGCATACAGATTTTGCCGGTTTCCTCGCTTGTTCTTACAAGCTGCCAGCATTCTTCTATTGAAGCGGCGCCGCCGACCTCAAATGCAACATGGCAGCCTGCTTTCATAGCATCGACCGCTATGCGTGCGTGGGTTATCCATGTGGTGCATATCATAACCGCATCGAGCTTTTCGTTTGCAAGAAGCTCTTTATAATCGATATAGGCATGAACGGGATAAGCGCCGTTATTGCGCTTTTCGACTATTTCTATACCTCTTTCGGCTCTTTCGGGCACAAGGTCGCACACTGCGGGAACCTCGACATTGTCGACCTGCAGAAGCAAATCGAGCATACCCGAGCCCCTGCCGCTGACACCGATAAAGCCTACCTTTAATACTCTGTCAGACACATAAACACTTCCTCAATATGTATTCACATTATTCTAACACACAAAATTCATTTTTGCAATGAAATATTGTTAAAAATGGACTGCGAAAAGCCAAAGTTTTTCGCAGTCCATTTAAGATTATTCTGTACGCAGTGCTTCCACGGGATCTTTTTTTGCCGCAATTCTTGACGGGATAAGACCTGCCACAAGCGTAAGACCGACGCTTATTATTACAAGTATCACGCCGCCGAGTGCGGGAAGCTGCGCCTGCGCGGGTATTTTTGCCACATAGCGCAAAATAAGGTTAATGGGTATTTCAAGAAGAAGCGTAGACAGTATGCCTATTACACCTGCGCCGAGTCCGATAACCGTTGTTTCGGCGTTGAAGACACGGGCGATATCGCGCTTGGATGCGCCGATGGAGCGCAGTATGCCGATTTCCTTTGTTCTTTCAAGCACGGAAATGTAGGTGATAATGCCTATCATAATCGACGAAACAACAAGCGAAATCGCTACGAATGCAACAAGAACATAGGTTACTATATTGATTATGGACGTAATGCTGCCCATAAGTATGCCGATATAGTCGGTACTCTGAATACTGCATTCGGGATGTCCGTCGGCAGTAACCTTTTCGTTGTAGTAGCTTATAAGCTCGTTGAGCTTTGCCTTATCCTCAAAGCTGCGGGGGTAGAAGCATATAACCGAGGGGCTTTCAAATGTGGAATAACCGATTGCCGAGAGTGTGCCGTTAAGCGAGCACTTTGCCTGCAGAGAATCAACATACGCCTGCTTTATGGCAACCACCTGTTCATCGGTCAAAAAGCCCTCCATAAGTTTTTTCTGCAGGTCCGTCATATCGTCAAAGCCGAACATAGAGCCCATATCCATTATGTTGACTTCAGCCATATCCATATCGCCCGCCATTGAAAGGAACGGCGTGTAATCAAGATATTTGAAATCAATAAGGCTTAAATCAACATCGGCAAGGTCGAAATCATTGACCGTGAGATTTGAAAATTTAAGTCCTGTAATAACATCGGTGGTAGTGTCGGCAAGCTGCTGCTTGACTATGTCGCGCTTGGCGTTTTCGGTTACGGCGAAATCCACAAGCTCGGTCATATAGCCGATGCCGCCCGTGCCTACGGAAAGGGTATTGTCTTTATCGGGGCGAAGAATACCTACAATGTTTATTTCGGTCGATTTATTTTCGACAAGGTCTTTTACATAGTAGTCGTTGTCGCTGTTATCTATCCAAAGACCTGTTTTACTGTCCTTTTTGAAATAATCGGCACTTAACACAAGCTTGAATTTCATATTGAGAATGTCGTCGTAAGTATACTCAATATTATCCTCGCTCTGCATTTCCTCGCCGTTTATGAGTGCCTGCATCATATTCTGTGCGAACTTTTTCTGGTCTTTAAGACCAAGGGCATAAACTACAAGCTCGTTTATTTCATCGTTACCGTCAACAATGAGTACTACTTCGTTATACTTTTCCGGCATTCTGCCCGCAATAACATCGTACTGCGCATCCATAAGGCGCTTATCGCCTATGAGCTCGGTCCACACGCTGTAAGTCTGCGCCATACCCTCCATTGACGATGCCATGGAACCCATACTTTCATCCATAGGCATATTATCCATCATGGTGCTGGGGTTGACCTTTATAAGTCCGTTTTCGGTATCGGCACGGTAGATATTGAGCGGCGTGCCGTATTTATACTGAACATCGTTGCAGCAGTCGTCAAATTCTTCCTTATTATCTTCAATATAGTTTCTGAATTTGTCAAGGTTGTTGGAGGTCGCTTCCGAAATAAAGGCATTTACCATCTTCATAAAGGACTGGTTTACATAGACCTTGCCCTCCTCGCTTTCGCCGTGGGTACCCTCCATAGCCTCGGTGCCTATGCCCGTGAACGAGCTCATCATACTTTCAATATCCATAGTCTGCTTTTCAACAGTTACGGGGAACGAAAGCAGCATATCCTCCTGAATACGGTCTATATAGACCTGTATGCCGTTTGAAAGTGCAAGCACGAGCGCTATGCCTATTATGCCTATACTGCCCGCAAAGGCGGTAAGGAACGTTCTCGCCTTTTTGGTGCGCAGGTTATTTACGCTCAATGCGAGTGCCGAGGTAAAGGACATTGACTTTTTGCCCTTTTGCTTGACTTCCTCTGCCCTGCGCAGCTCGTTTTCGGCATCGGCTTCGTTCGGTTCAAAGGGGTTGGAGTCGTCAATGACCTCACCGTCAAGGCATTTGATTATGCGGTTTGAATAATCGTAGGCAAGGTCGGGGTTGTGCGTAACCATAATTATGAGCTTATCCTTGGAAATTTCCTTGAGAAGCTCCATGATCTGCACGCTTGTTTCACTGTCGAGTGCGCCGGTGGGCTCATCGGCAAGCAGAATATCGGGGTCATTTATAAGTGCGCGGGCAATGGCGACGCGCTGCATCTGACCGCCGGACATCTGATTGGGCTTTTTGTGAATCTGATTTTCAAGCCCCACCTTTTTGAGTGCTTCTATTGCGCGCTGACGGCGTTCTTTTTTGGAAACGCCGGAAAGCGTGAGCGCAAGCTCGACATTTGAAAGCACCGTCTGGTGAGGAATAAGGTTATAACTCTGGAAAATGAAGCCTATGGAGTGGTTTCTGTAAGTATCCCAATCATCATCGGTAAAGTGCCTGGTGGACTTTCCGTTTATGCAAAGGTCGCCGCTTGTGTAGCGGTCAAGACCGCCGATGATGTTGAGCATTGTTGTTTTGCCGCAGCCCGACGGACCGAGTATGGCAACAAACTCATTTTCACGGAAATTTATATTTATGCCTTTAAGTGCTCTGACGGCGGTATCGCCCGTCTGATAATCTTTAACTATATTTTTCAAAATCAACATGGCAAACACCTCTTATGCGTAGAACATTTTTTTGCGGTTAAGATAAAGAATTATGCCGAGCACAAGCTCGAATGCGGCAACGCCGCCCACAACCTTAACAACCGTGTAATCTTTTTCCTGCTTTTGGAAGATTATATGCGGTGTGTAATCATCGCCTTCTTCTATAACTACCTTTGCGCGTTCCTTAAAAAGCAGATTGTATAGCCATTCAATGAGCTCGTCGGGAGACATACCCTCAAGCTCCTTGAATATCGAGCCGGAATACTGTGCCATGGCACCGTCGCCGCCCATTGAGCCCGCAAGCAGATTTTCATTGCCGGGGGTCTGCAGCGTTTCGGCAAGGAAGCGCAGAAGCACCATAAGCACTGCGGTCTTATCAGCTTCAATATAGGTGCGCTCGGTATTCTTACCGTCAAGCACGGTTTTGCTTTTGAGTTTGGTTGCAATACCGTAACCCGAAAGCGTGTTTATATCGAACTTTGCGAGCTTTATACCGAGATCCTTTGTGAGCGACTCGGTGAGCGCGGAAACATCAAGCTTTTCGGTAAGTGAAGCAGCATTGCCGAGAGCGCCCATATCGACCGAAAATGTTTCGGCAAGCGCCGTAAGCGGCAGCATGAGATTTTCAAGGCACTTTTCAAGCGAGCCGCTGTTGAGAAAATACATTATGTTCGGCAGGATGCCCGTAAGCGTATATACGGGGCGGTCAAACACATCGTCAAGCAAATCGAAGACGGGCTCTAAAATTTCTTTTACAACGCCGTCGGTATCGTAATACTTGCGGTACTGCTTGTAATCGGGGATACTGTCGGCGTCGCAGCCGAGTGCTTCAAGCACGGGGATTATTGCGGTATTGTAGCCGTCACCGCCCTTGAGCTTTATACCGCCGAGAATAACAAGGTCTTCACCCGAAAGCACAAGTCTCAATGCAGGGAACAACGGGCGAAGCGCCGCGGTAAGAGCATTTTCAAAACCGACGCGTGAGCCGTCATAGAAATTCCACGAAACGCCGCCGAGTTTTACGGAAGACCATTTTTCGGCTTTTTTGAGAGCGCTGCGAGCATCGGAGTAACCGCCCTCGGTGAGCTTTGCGGCAACACCTGCGGGGGTTATATCCATACCGAGAAGCTTTAAGGTATCCGCCAAGCCCTGCTTTTCAAGCTCGCCGTAAAGCCCGGTGAGCAGGCTGTTTACATTTTCGTTTGTGTAAACGGAACACGCAAGGAATGAGTAAACCGAACTGTAACCGAAGCTGTCTTTAACAAGCTGGTCGAGAATGCCGTCGATTTCATCGAGCACCTTATCATAATTTTCTTTTGTGAGGTTGGGCGTGTATGTTACCGTAAGCGGAGTGTGCGCGGGGTAAACCATAGCCGCGGGTGCCGGCAAATCGGCAGGGTCAAACAGACGGATAAGCGCTGCGGTGAGCTCGTCGGTATCCTTTGCAAGGAACGAGTTGAGCATACCCGCGGGAAGTGCGACTTCACCGTTCTGCGCAAGAACTGCGGGAAGCTTTTCGCCGTTGAGCTTAAGTGTTTGGGCAAGCCAGCGCAGAATTTCGCAATATGCGGCAGGTAAATCCGCAGTAAAGGTAGTGCCGCTGACCGTACCGCAGGCGGCAAGCGCGTGTAAATCGACCTCGGGAACGGTAATACCCGAATCCGCAGGGGCCTGCGAAATTATATTATTGACCATACTGTTAAGGTCAAAGGTTTCATCAAGATTAAGTATTTTGAGAAAAACCGCTATTTCAACAAGCGGATTGTCAAGCACGGGCGAAAGAAGCGCCTGCATACTGCTTTTGAAGCCGCCGCACTCGTTGAAATATGCAAGGTTTGTAAGCATTGCGGTAAGCTCGGCAGCAGGTGTATCGAGTGAGTTTTCAAGCTTTGCAAGCACGGGAAGCAGGATATTTGTAACCATTGAATTTTTGTTTTCATCGGCTGCGGCAGTGAACTCGCTCTGCGACATAAAATTCTCGCAGCCTGCGGCTTTGAGTATGGGGACTATCCCCTTTTCGTAGCCGTTCGCATTACCCTTTATCGTAATGAACGAGGCAAGCTTGAAATCGCCGCCGCAAAGGAGCATATAAAGAATATTGTTCAGCGGTGAAAGTGAGCAGCCGAGCGCATCGGCAAAGCTTTCACGGTCGGTAACGCCCCAATCGACGCCGTTAAGGTCAACACCGTTCCAATCCGAAGCATCGGAGAGAGCCGCATAAACCTCGGGGTATGCGGTAAGCCCTGCGGCAACCGCGCCGACAGAGGTATCAATGCCGAGCAGGCCTATTTCGGATGAACTCTGCTGCATACTCGCATAGAAGCCTTTAAGAAGCGATGAAAGTGTATCGCTGTTATAAAGCATACCCTTTAAGAGTTGTTCGAGTGTCTGCCCCGTAAGCGCGGGTACGGCGTTATTTACAAGAGCATCGGTCCCCGTTAACGCCGCGGCACAGTTTTCGGCAGTAATGCCCGACGGGTATGCCGCAAGCACGACCGTTGAAAACGCGGAAAACAGAACGGCGCACGCACATAAAATACAAAGTATTTTTTTGAAATTATTTTTCATAAATCATCAATCCGATTTCATATATATAATTATCTGCAACAAGATATACTATAACAACATAAAGATTATTATACAATATGTGTATGTAAATTTGTTACATAAATGTTAATTTTGAGGGTGAAAAAGATGAAAAAAGCGCGAATTGCCGTTGTTATTTTTCTATTATTGATATTTGGCGGATGTTCAGTTCAAAAGTACGGAAATGACCTTAATTCTTTTTGTGTGCGAACGAAAATCCGCAGTGAAGAATACGCCGTAAACGCAGACGGTTTTATTGCCGAAAACGATAAATACACAAAGTATTTTAACATTGACGGGCACGATATAATGATACGGTTTGCAAAGGATAAAAAGAACAGACTTACCGCTATGGATATAGTTTTGCCTGACGGGGCGCAGAAAAGCGAAACAACTGTCGGGTTCTGCGAAAACTGCATTTACGCTTTTGTGAACGATGATGAAAAGATTGCGCTGCTCGACATTGGCGGCATATTCGAGTACGCCGCCGCACCGCATCCGCAGACAAAAATAACCGACGCAGATGGCGTCGGTATAAATGTGGATTCGCTTGATGCGGGAACGGTAATAACCGTTTATTTTGAGGAATAATATTCGCGCAGTTTTTCACAAAGCAGGCGCAGAGCATTACCACGGTGGCTGATTCCATCCTTTTCGACAGAGGTGAGCTCCGCCATACTTTTGTCGCCGACCATAAAAATCGGGTCATAGCCGAAGCCTCCGTCACCGCGCTTTTCAAAGCCTATGTAACCCTCGCATTCGCCGCGGGCGGAAATAATGTCGCCATTCGGAAAAACGCAGCAAACAACGCTGACATAGCGTGCCTTGCGTTCCTCAACGGGAACATCGCTCATAAGCTTCAGAAGCTTCTGCATATTTTTCTCGTCATCGCCGTGGCCGCCTGCAAAGCGGGCGGAATACACACCGGGAGCAAATGCGAGATAATCCACGCAAAGTCCGGAATCATCGGCTACGCAAATCATACCGCTTTCATCGCAGCCGCTTTTGGCTTTGAGGTAGGCATTTTCGTAAAAGGTCTCGCCCGTTTCCTCAACATCGGTGATTGTAACGCCCGCCTGCTCGGCGGTTTTAACATCAATACCCAAAGGCGAAAGTATTCTGTAAAGCTCCTCGCGCTTTTTCATATTGTGGGTGGCTATAAGAAAAACCTTGTCGCTCATTATCTGAAGAACCTCCCGAAGAAGCCCTTTTTCTTCTTGGGCTCCTCTTTTTCTTTTGCAGGCTCGGCAGCAACTGCGGATGCGGCAGGTGCTTCGGGCTCTTTTTCAACCTCTGAAACGATTTCGGGCTCGGTTGTATCAACGGTGCTTTCGGCTTCGCCCTCGGCGGTTTCGATTACGGGCTCGGAAATTTCTTCAACCGTTTCGGGCTCTGCGGTTTCAATCGGAGCCGAATAATCGGGCAGTGCTTCTTCAACTGCTTCGGGTTCTGCGATTTCTTCCGTTTCCGCTTCGGGTTCGATTTCTTCCGCATCTTCGGATTCGGCAGTTTCATAAATCATCTCTGCCACCTCTGATTCGACAATCGCTTCTGCGGCAGCCTCTGCGGTTTCAGTCTGTTCGTCTGCGGCGATTTCGCCCATGGCTTCAAACAGCTCGCCTACGGCTTTGGCAAGTTCCGCCTTTTCATCATCGGCGGCATCATCGGTAACGGGGATATCCTCACGGATTTTTGAAAGGTCGATTTCGTCTTCCTCGTAGTCCTCGGGCAGAGCCTCGAAAAGTCCCTCGGCAAATGCCTTGGGGTTGAACGGCTGCAAATCGTCTATGCCCTCGCCAACACCCACGAATTTAACGGGCACTTTGAGGTCGTTTTTAATCGAAAGCACAACACCGCCGCGAGCGGTACCGTCAAGTTTGGTAAGAATAATACCTGTAATTTCGGCAATTTTTGCAAATTCGCGTGCCTGGTTAACGGCATTCTGCCCCGTGGTGGCATCAAGCACCAAAAGCACCTCACGGTCGGAATAAGGCAGTTCGCGGTCTATTACGCGGTAAATCTTGGCAAGCTCCTCCATAAGATTTTTCTTGTTGTGAAGTCTGCCGGCGGTGTCACAGATTATTATATCGGTGCCGCGAGCCTTTGCGGCTGAAATGGTATCGAATATAACTGCCGCAGGGTCTGCGCCCTCTTTATGCTTTATAATATCAACACCGGCGCGTTCAGCCCAGACATCAAGCTGGTCGATTGCGGCGGCACGGAATGTATCGGCGGCGGCAAGCACTACCTTTTTGCCCTCTGCCTTATACATAGCAGCCATTTTGCCGATGGTGGTGGTTTTGCCCACGCCGTTTACACCGATAACGAGAATGACCGACGGAATGGTGATAAGTCCCATATCCTCGCCGCCCTCAAGCATTTCGGCAACTATTTCCTTAATTTCGCTTTTGACCTGCGCGGGATCTTTAAGACCTTTTTTGCGCACGCGGTCATTGAGGCGCGTGGTGATTTCGGCGGCTGTGGTAACGCCCACATCGCCCATCACGAGAGCTTCTTCAAGTTCGTCGAAAAGCTCCTCGTCAATGGAGGTGTAGCTGTCAAGCACATTGTCGATAGCGCCGGACATATTGTTTCTGGTTTTACGAAGTCCGAAGTTTATTTTTTTGAATACACCCAAGATAATAACTCCTTTTTATGTATATATGGTCGAACAAAACCGCAAGATGCGTGCAAGATTTAAGTCACGCCATTTGAACTGAGATTGTGCGCAGATTGCGGGAATTGTGAGCCCGACGCGTACAAGGGTACGCGAGTTCGGCGAACAAAACCGCAAGATGCGTGCAAGATCAGTTCAAATCGAATTTGCTCGCCATTTCGGCGGTCTTTAACTCAAGAAGCTTGGACACGCCTTTTTCCTGCATGGTAACGCCGTAAAGCATATCGGCTTCTTCCATGGTGCCGCGGCGGTGAGTGATGAGGATGAACTGGGTATTGTCGGTAATGCTGCGAACATAACTCGCGTACCTGGCAACATTGACATCGTCAAGAGCCGCTTCGACCTCGTCGAAGATGCAGAACGGGCAGGGATTGACTTTGAGTATTGAGAACAGAAGTGCAATCGCAGAAAGTCCCTTTTCGCCGCCCGAAAGCAGTGAAATGTTCTGAACATTTTTGCCCGGAGGCTGAACCTTTATATCGATTTCACATTCGAGCACATCGCTTTCATCGGTAAGAACGAGCGAGGCTTTGCCGCCGCCGAAAAGCTCGGCGAAGGTCTGACCGAAGTTCAGGTTGATTTTGTCAAACTGTTCTTTGAACTGAACGCCCATTTTGCCGGTAAGCTCATTTATGAGCTTAATGAGCTCGGCTTTTGATTTTTCAACATCGCTGACCTGCGCGTGCATAAAGCTGTAACGCTCGGAAACCTCTTTATACTCCTCGATTGCGCTGACATTTACATTGCCGAGCGCTCTTATTTTGCCTTTGAGTTCATTCAGGCGTTTTGAAGCCGCCGAAACATCCTCGATTACGATATTGAGCTCCTCTGCCTCGCGGCGTGTAAGCTCATATTCATCGTAAAGCTTGTTTGAAATGGTTTCAAACTCTTTTTCCATATTGTCGCGGCGTTCGGTAAGTCTTGCCTTTTCGCCGCCGATTTTTTCGCGTTCCTCGGTCTTTTCGCGCTCTGCGGCACGCAGCTCGGTGCTTTCGCGGTCAAGCTGTTCGCGCTGCGCGGTAAGTGCTTCGATTTTCACGCGGGATTCATCGTTGCTTTTTCTCAACTGCTCCGCTTCGGATTTGAGTATTTCAACGGTTTTTGCAATTTCTTCATTGCGCGCTTTTATTTCGGCAATTTCGCCGTCAAGCTGGGTAAGCTTATCCTTATGGCTTGTGCTTCTGCTTTCAAGGCGTGCGGTTTCTTCCTGCTTATCCTCGATCTCCTTGCGTGCGGTGGCAATAACAAGGTTGATTTCGGCAGCCTTTGCGGTAAGCTCCTCGCGCTTTGCGGTGAGTGTTTCGCGGTCACCCGTTAAAAATGCGGCTTCACTCTCGTATTCTTCAAGTGTTTTTTGCAGTTCTGCAAGCAGAGTTTGCGCGGATGCGGCGCCGTCTTTGATTTGGGCAATTCTTTCAACAAGCGAAGCGCGCTCGCTGTCGGTTTCCGTCTGAGCGGCAGCAATAGTGTTGTACTGCCCTTCTTTAAGAGCGAGCACACCTTCGGCACGTATTTTATCTTCGCCGAGTGAGGCGATTTCCGCCTTACAGCCTTCGAGCTCGGCATTTACGCCGGAGCAGTTTTCCTGCTGAAGAAGCACATCGTTTGATTTAAGTTTGAGCTTTTCGGTAAGGGAATCGCACTCGGCTTTCAGCTTTTCAAGCTCGTTGCCGCGGCTGAGAATACCGGCGTTATGGAGCTTGGCGCCGCCCGTCATGGAGCCGCCGGCGTTTACTACCTGACCGTCAAGCGTAACTATCTTGAAACGGTATGTATACTTTTTTGCTATGGCTATTGCAGCATCAAGATCTTCGGCAACGACCGTTCTGCCAAGCAGGGATTCGATAATATCCTTATACTTACGGTCATATTCCACAAGCTCGCTTGCAAGGTTTATGTAGCCGTAGCAATCATCAAGATTCTTTTCGTCGAGCAGCTTACCTTTGATTGAGGTAAGCGGCAGGAACGTGGCTCTGCCGGCGTTGCTTTCTTTAAGGAAGCCTATCGCCTTTTTAGCATCGTTTTCGGTATCGGTGATAATGTTCTGAATCTGTGCGCCGAGCGCCGTTTCAACGGCAAGGGCGTATTTTTCCTTAACATTGATTATCTGCGAAACAGGGGCGTGTATGCCTTTGAGCGTGCCGTGGCGTACCTCGCGCATAACCGCCTTAACACTGCCCTGATAGCCCTCCATATTCTTTTCAAGGTCGGAAAGCACCTGCATACGCGACTGCTTTGCATTTAGACTGTTTGTAAGGTCTGTTTGCTCTTTTTTGAGTTCTTCGAGCTTTTCAAGGCGTTTTTTGGCAAGCAGCTCAATACCCGCAAGCGAGTTGTTAAGCTCTGCGGCGCGTTCGGAAACAGCCGCAAGCTCCGCTTGTGCCGCCGCCTTTTCGGCTTTTAGTGCTTCAAGAATCGGTGCACGGTTGGCGGTTGTTTCATCTATCGCTTTTATGCGGTTGTTGATTTCCTCAACGGAGCTGTCCGCAGTGGAAACGGTAACGCGGTTATCTGCTATCTGCAGCGATACAGCCGAGATTTTTTCGGAAAGCTCAAGGCTTTTCTGTGCGCTTTTGCCCGTTTCATCGGTAAGTACATCAAGCTCGCCGGAAAACGCTTCAAGCTCCGCCTTTTTCGTCCCGATTTCGGCAGTAAGCTTTTCTATGGCGGCGCGTGCCGCTTCAATTTGCGCAAAGACCTCGGAATCGCTGTCGTTTTCCTCGGTTTTTTCGCGCTCGATGCGCTCTATGGTGGTGTTGTTGTGAAGTATGGTATTTTCTTCAACGGCTATTCTGCCGTCAAGAGCCGATGCCTGTTCGTCGAGTTGTGCGCAGGCGCGGCGTATTTCATCAATACTGACATTTATTTTCTGACCATCTTCAAATGAAGCTTCGATTTTTGCGGTAATTTCTTCAAGAGTTTTGCAAACCTCGGCATACTGTGCTTCGGCTATGGTGAGTTTCTTTTCGTGGTCGCGGAGATTTTCTTTTGTTTTTTCAATGGTGTGGAGCCAAAGTCCGATTTCGAGTTCCTTTTTCTCGCCTGCATATTCAAGAAATTTCTGCGCTTTTTCGCTTTGGACTTTCAAAGGTCCCACGCGGGATTCAAGCTCGGTAAGAATATCGCGCAATCTTAAAAGATTTTCTTCCGCCTGGTCGAGCCTGCGGGTAGCCTCGGTGCGGCGGTATCTGTAATGCGAAATGCCTGCGGCTTCTTCGAGCATATCGCGTCTGTCATCGGATTTGCCGGAAATAAGCGTTTCGATTTTGCCCTGACTGACCATTGAATAGCCGTCTCTGCCGAGGCCGGTATCCATAAACAGCTCGTGTATATCTTTAAGCCTTGCAGGCTCGTTATTTATTTTATATTCACTTTCGCCCGAACGGAAATATCGCCTTGTTACGCTGACATTCTTTTCGGGGTTGTTGAGGGCTCCGTCGGAATTATCGAGCTTTAAGGTAACCTCGGCAAAGCCGACCGCACGGCGCTGATCCGTACCGCTGAAAATGACATCCTCCATTTTCGAGCCGCGCAGATTTTTGGTAGACTGCTCGCCGAGCACCCAGCGCATGGCATCGGAAAGATTACTTTTGCCGCTGCCGTTGGGGCCGACTACCGCAGTTATGCCCTTACCGAAATTCAGAACGGTCTTATCCGGAAAGGATTTGAAGCCCTGCATTTCTATTGCTTTAAGATACATTGAGATTTCTCCGTTTCAGGCGTGTTACGCCAAATTGATTTCGTATTTTGAAAGATTTTTGTTACCCTTTACGGTAACATCGTACCCCATACGCATAAGCGCGGTGAGGTTTGAACGCTTCTGCCCGATCATTTTTGAAATTTCACGGTCATTCACATAAATAACGGGAGCGGGCGTTTTTGAAAGCGAGCACACATCGGTATGCCGTTCACCGTATTTTTCAACAAGAAGCTTTTTTGCTTCTTCAAGATATATTTTTGAGTCGCACAACTCGCCGAATGCGGGATGGTACGGACCTGCGACATAACCGTCATCGACATTGCCGCCCGAATGAAGACCGAGGCGGATAACGGTTATGTCTTCATCGTGAAACATTTTAAGGAGCACCGCACAGAGCTCGACGGCTTCATCAAGTGTCTGCGGATTATATGTACCCGCCCTGTAAAGCTCGGCGAGATATGTGCCTTCAAGCGTTATTGTGGGGTAAATGCGAACGGTATCGGGGCGCATCCGAATAATATCCCCGGCGGTTTTTACACATTTTTCGGGCGTGTCGCCATACAGTCCCGTCATCATCTGCAAGCCGAGCGAAATACCCGCTTGTTTTATAAGTTCTGCGGCATTAAAAATATCGGCTCGCGAATGACCGCGGTTATTCATATTGAGCACGGCATCATCGGTACTCTGCGCACCGAGTTCGACCGAGGTCACGCCGTATTTTTTAAGTATTTCAAGAATTTCCGCACTTACGGCATCGGGACGCGTGGAAACCCTTATGCCGCAGAATGTACCGTTTTCGACAAACGGATACGCCGCTTCAAGCAGGCTTACCATATAGTCGCGCTCAATGGCGGTAAAGCTGCCGCCGAAAAAAGCAATTTCGGTATTTCGCGGCTCCAAGCCGGCATTTGCGGCTTCGGCAAGAGTTTTTACGGTCTGCTCCGCGGTGAGCGGAACCACCGAGCCCGATATAGTCTTCTGATTGCAGAACGAGCACTGATGCGGGCAGCCCGCGTGCGGCACGAAAAGCGATATATTAGCGTGCTTCATTTTGTAAATTCAAAAGCGCCGCGCCTGCCGCTGCCTGCTCGGCTTCCTTTTTGCTTTTGCCCTTGCCGCTGCCGATTATTTTACCGTTCAAAAGTACATTGAAAATAAAGACCTTATCGTGATCGGGACCTTTTTCGCCGACCTCTTCGTAAGTGAGGGTGTTGCCCTTGATTTTCTGTATTTCCTCCTGCAGAAGCGATTTATTATCCTTGAAGCTCGCTTCGCGTTTTACGGCTTCTTTTATAAAGCCGAGTATATACGGTGCGGCACATTCGATGCCGCCGTCGAGATAAATCGCGGCAATAACGGCTTCAAACGCATCGGAAACGACCGAAGGTCTGTTTCTGCCGCCGGTGTGCTCCTCGCCCTTGCCCATAAGTATGAAATCGCCGAGCGATATTTTTTCGGCAAAGCGGAAAAGTGATTTTTCGCAGACAACTGCAGACCTTAATTTCGTGAGCTCGCCCTCGGGGCGCGTTTTATATTCGCTGTAAAGATATTCGGCGGTAACGAAGCCGAGTACGGAATCGCCCAGAAATTCAAGGCGCTCGTTATCATAAGGCAATCTGTTTTCATTGGCGTATGACGAATGCGTGAGTGCCGTCTGAAGCAGCTGCTTATTTTTGAATGTGTAGTTTATTTTCGCTTCAAAATCTGCGAGTTCCATCTTTTACACCCTTTACAGTGAAATGCTTTTGAGATATTCAAGGCTCCTTAAAGCGAGCCTTTCATATCTTTCGCTTTTATCTCTTATTTTCTCATCAAGCGGATCAATTATACCGAACGCCGCACCCATAGGCTGAAAATTCTTTACGGTTTCATCGGCAACATACTGCGACAGTGCGCCGAGCATTGTTATTTTGGGGAGCTCTATCGGCTCCTCACCGAAAAGGCGCCTTGCGGCGTTATACCCCGCAAGTATGCCGGAGGAAGCGGACTCCATATAGCCCTCAACGCCGGTTATCTGCCCGGCAAAATAAATGCGCGGCTCTTTTTTCATACTGAAATCACTCGAAAGCAAGCCCGGTGAATTGAGAAACGTGTTGCGGTGCATTACGCCGTAACGCACAAATTCGGCATTTTTAAGTGCGGGGAACATTGAGAAAACGCGCTTCTGCTCGGCAAATTTCAGGTTGGTCTGAAAACCGACGAGGTTATACATTGTGCCGTCTTTATTTTCCTTGCGAAGCTGAAGGTTCGCCCACGGTCTGTGACCCGTGTTGGGATTTGTAAGCCCCACGGGCTTTAACGGACCGTAACGCATGGCATCGCGTCCGCGCGAGGCGAGCACCTCAATGGGCATACAGCCCTCATAAACATCCTTCTTTTTATCGAAGCTGTGCAGCTCGGCACTTTCGGCATTTATAAGCGCTTCGTAAAATTCCTCATACTGTTCCTTGTTGAGCGGGCAGTTTATGTAATCATCCTCGCCGCCCCTGTCATAACGCGACTGTGTAAATGCCTCGCTCATATCAATGCTTTCGGCAGTAACTATGGGCGCCGCCGCATCGTAAAACGCGAGGAAGCCTTTTCCGCAAAGCTCTGCAACCTCTGCTGAAAGCGCATCGGACATCAACGGACCTGCCGCGATTATCACGGTGCCGCTTTCGGGAATTTTCGTAACCTCTTCGCGAACGATCGTGATATTTTCATCACCTTCGATCGCTTCGGTGATAAATGCCGAAAATTTGTCGCGATCAACGGCAAGAGCGCCGCCTGCCGGCACTTTTGACATATCCGCCGCTTTAAGACAAACGGAATCGAACATACGCATTTCGGCTTTAAGAAGCCCTGCCGCCGATGCGAGCCGTTCCGCTTTAAGTGAATTTGAGCAGACAAGCTCCGCGAGCTTATCGGTTTTGTGTGCGGGCGAAAAGCGCTGCGGCTTCATTTCGTAAAGCGTAACCTTTACGCCGCGCTTTGAAAGCTGATGTGCCGCCTCGACACCCGCAAGACCGCCGCCTATTACGGTGGCGCATTTAATATCGGTACTCATTCTTCTTCACGTGATTTTTTTGCATTTTTGCGCGGTGCTTTGAACGAATAACCGCATTCGGTATTGGAGCAGGTTATCATACCACCCTTGCCCTTAAAGAGCGATTTGCCGCACTTGGGGCAGTTTTCGCCGGTAGGCTTATCCCATGTCATAAAATTGCATTCGGGATAATTGCTGCAGCCGTAGAACTGGAAGCCGCGCTTTGATTTTTTACCTATGACCTTACCGCCGCAAACGGGGCAGGTCGCATTTGTTTCTTCAACAAGGGGCTTTGTCGATTTGCACTCGGGATAACCGGGGCATGCCAGGAATTTGCCGAAACGACCGGTTTTAATGACCATATTTCTGCCGCATTTATCGCACTTGATATCGGTAACATCCTCGGCAAGCTGTATCTTCTGCCCCTGCATCTCGGATTTTGCCTTTGAAATTGTGTTTTCAAGCTCATCGTAAAAC
The DNA here is from genome assembly GCA_045617785.1 of Acutalibacteraceae bacterium. Taxonomy (GTDB): domain Bacteria; phylum Bacillota; class Clostridia; order Oscillospirales; family Acutalibacteraceae; genus DTU089. The sequence goes on along the minus strand of JAZLJH010000024.1, from coordinate 39,561 downwards.
TCGCGCAACATCTCAACATAATTGCAGGTGCCCTCGTCGATTTCATCAAGTTTGGTTTCCATAGACGCGGTGAACTTGGTGTTGACTATCTTCTGGAAGCGCTCTTTAAGCAGGCTTGTGGTAGCACAGCCGAGCTCGGTGGCTTTTAGAAGCTTGCCCTCGCGCTTTACATATTCGCGCTTGATAATGGTGCTGACTATCGAAGCATAGGTACTCGGTCTGCCGACACCCGTCTCTTCAAGAGTTTTAATGAGCGAAGCCTCGGTGAAGTGTGACGGCGGCTGAGTGAAGTGTTGATTATCTTTAAGCTCTTTAAGCTTGACCGCATCGCCCTCTTTGATTTCGGGAACGGTGTTTTCAGCTTTTTCTTCATCGGTGGATTCCTCATAAAGAGCGGTGAAGCCGTCGAATTTGACGGAATAGCCGCTTGCCGAGAAAATGCAGAAGCCGCTTTCGCCCGGGCGTGTTGCCTTGATTTCGGCTTTGACTGTATCCTGAACACAGGCTGCCATAAGGCTTGCAACATACCTGCACCAGATAAGGCTGTAAAGCTTATACTGGTCGGCGGTAAGGCTTGATTTTGCCTTGGCGGGAGTAATGGCAACATTGGTAGGTCTTATAGCCTCGTGGCCATCCTGCGCACCTGCTCTTGTTTTGAAATAACGCGGCTTTTCGGGGAGGTACTTTGCGCCGTATTCAGCTTCGATGAATGAATTTGCGGCGGCTCTGGCTTCCTCTGAAATTCTCAGAGAGTCGGTTCTCATATAGGTGATAAGACCGGTGGAGCCGAAGCCCGCGACCTCAACGCCTTCGTAAAGCTCCTGAGCGAGCTTCATGGTCTTCTGCGCCTGGAAGTTGAGCTTTCTTGAAGCCTCCTGCTGCATTGATGAGGTTATGAACGGCGGTGCGGGCTGCTTTTTGCGTGTGCCTTTCTTAACACTTGAGGCAACATAATCGGCACCGTCAAGGCGTTTCATATAACCGTCGCACTGTTCTTTGTTTTCAATTTTGACCTTGCCGTTTTCATCCTCGGTAAGTAAGGCGGAGAAAGTCTTTCTGCCGCTCGAGAATTTGGCATCTATGCTCCAATACTCCTCGGGCACAAATTCGGCGATTTCTTCATCGCGGTCAACTATAAGGCGAACGGCAACGCTCTGCACTCTGCCTGCAGAAAGTCCGCGCCTGATTTTCTGCGAAATGAAGGGGCTGAGTCTGTAACCGACAAGTCTGTCAAGAATACGGCGTGCCTGCTGCGCATCTACAAGCCCCATATCGACTACCTCGGGGTTGGCTATGCCGCGTTTAACGCTTGTTTCATTGATTTCGTTGAACTTAACTCTGTTTTTCTCGTTAAGGTCAAGACCGAGAACTGTTGAAAGATGCCACGAAATGGCTTCACCCTCGCGGTCCGGGTCGGTTGCGAGATAAACGAAATCGCTTTTTTCGACTTTTTCTTTAAGCTCTTTAACAAGCTTTTCCTTGCCTTTTATTATTGAATATTTCGGAGCAAAATCATTTTTTACATCAACGCTGAGCTTTGCCGCCGGCAAATCTCTGATGTGGCCCATTGAGGCAGTAACCTCATAGTCCTTGCCGAGATATTTTTTTATCGTCTTTGCTTTTGCGGGGGACTCAACTATAACAAGCTTTGACATTGGCTTCATCCTTTCATCTATCAATTCTTCGGGATCGCTCCCTCAGCAGATTACATAATTTTTACCGCTTATCATTTCGACTGCGCCTGCGATTTCAAGCTCGGTAAGCGAGCGCAGCACAACATTCATTTTGAGTGCGGTTTTTCTGACAATATCGTCGATATGTGTGGGCTCTGCACCGAGCACCGCATAGACCTGCAGCGCTTCGTCCGAAACCTCACCGCCGAGCTCGCGCCTTACGGGCGGCTGCTTTGCACAAGAAACGGCGGCAGATTCACCCTGCGCGCTTTGTGTTGCTTTTTCCGCGGTTTTTTCGGCTTTGATTTTTGCCGTTTTTTTACCGTAATGACGGTAATCGGTATACGGCACATCGGTTAAAGGTCTGATTTTTTCAAAATCAATAAGGTCGGCGTAACGGTATTCGTATTCGCTGAGAATATCCTCAACGCCGAATACGGGCTTTGCGCCGTTCTTTATAAGGTGATTTGTACCGCCGAACGATGACCTGACTATATCGCCGGGCACCGCGAAAACATCCCTGCCCTGCTCAAGAGCACGGTCTGCGGTAATAAGCGAGCCGCTTTTTACGCCCGCTTCGACTACCACGGTACCCAAAGTCATACCGGAAATAAGGCGGTTGCGTATGGGGAATGTGGTGCGCGTTGCGCCGGTAAACGGCTGATATTCGGAAACGACTGCGCCGTGACGGGTAATGGCTCGCCTTAACGCCGCATTTTCTTTAAGATAATCGACGGACAGCCCGCAGCCGAGTACCGCCGCCGTTCTGCCGTCTGCAAGCATTGCACCTGCGTGCGCTTCACTGTCGATGCCGAGAGCGCCGCCGCTTATAACGGTAACGCCGCATTTTGCGAGAGCGTATGAAAGTCTCTGCGCCGTTTCTATGCCGTAGGTACTTGCAATACGCGTGCCCACAATGCCTATGGAAAGCGTATCTTTAAGCACCGAAGCATCGCCCGCCGCGTAAAGCACCAAAGGCATATCGGCAAGTGTGCGAAGCCTTTCGGGGTAATACTCGCTGCCGGGTGTGATGATAGTGTAACCTTTTTTGCGGCATTCATTAAACACAGCCGCCGTCTGCGACGGGCTTGTGCTTTTAAGCGCCTCTATTTTGCGGGCAGTAAGCAGACCTGAAAGCCGCCATTCCGAAGAACCTGCATTATAAAGCTTTTCTGCATCGCCGAAATAGGCAAGCAGTTCATCCACACGCGCACCTGCGCCGAGTGCGGTCTGCAGCCATATCCAATATTCCGCGGGGCAAATACTCATCTCATCATTTCCCAAATAATAATCGATGCCGCGGCGGCTGCATTGAGTGATTCCGCCCTGCCGCCCATGGGGATGGTAACGGGGGAATCTGCCGATGCCGCCACGCCTGCGGAAATGCCGTTACCCTCGTTGCCGATAATGCAAACGACGCCGTCGGACATATCCGTTTCAGTAATTTTGGGAGCGCCGCTGTCCGGCACGGAGGCGTAAACCTTCATACCGTTTGAGCGAAGCTCTGCCATGAACGAAGCGAGATCATCGGTCTCAACGACATTCAGGCGGAAAAGCGAGCCCATTGACGCGCGCTGAGCCTTGGGGTTGTAAATATCGCACCCTCCGCTTACTATAACGCCGTCAAGCCCCACCGCTTCAGCGGTGCGAACGATTGCGCCGAAGTTTGCGGGGTTGGAAACATTATCCAATGCTGCATATTTTCCTGTATATTTTATTTTACCTATATTTGCAATTTTGTCAAGCATTTTACACACGCAGAAAACACCCTGCCCGTTTTTTGTGTCGGAGAGTTTTTCCGCCACTTCGTCGGACACGGTAAATATGCGTTCAGCCGCTTTTTCGATTGCGGCAACAAACTCTTTGTACTTTCGGGCGGCGGCTTCGGTAACGAAAAGCTCCTTCACCTTAACCCCCGTAAGTGCGGCATCGGCACAAAGCCGTGCCCCCTCAATAAAAAAGAGTTCTTCACTTTTGCGGGCAGATGACGAATCGCGCAGTTTCACGGCGTGCTTAACCCGTTCATTTGCCTTGCTTGTAATATACTCCATAAAATCAACTCCGCGGCAGTTCAATACAACAGCCGATAATATTGACCGCCATTAAAACACTTTACGCCCGATCAAAAATGACCGGGCGTTAAAATTCTGAATTAAAGAGCTGCTTTAGCCTTCTCTACGAGAGCTGCAAAGCCTTCGGGATCTGCAATAGCGATTTCGGAGAGCATCTTTCTGTTGAGTTCGATGCCGGCTTTTTTAAGACCGTTGATGAACTGTGAATAGTTGATGCCGTTGAGCTTGCAGGCTGCCGAAATTCTGGTGATCCAGAGACGGCGGAAATCTCTCTTTTTCTGTTTACGGCCGATGTAAGCATAGTTGCCGCTCTTCATAACTGCCTGCTTGGCGGTCTTGAAAAGCTTGCTCTTTGAGCCGTAGTAGCCTTTAGCGAGTCTGAGAACTTTATTTCTTCTTTTGCGAGTCATGATCGCGCCTTTAATACGAGCCATTGTAAGTTACCTCCGTTTACCGTTAATTATTTGTAAGGAATGAGACGTTTGATCTGCTTCTGATTGGTAACGTCAGCGACGTTGACCTTGCGGAGACCTCTTTTACGCTTGGTGGTCTTTTTGGTAAGGATGTGTGACTTGTAAGCATGGCCGCGCATGGGCTTGCCGTTTTTGGACATTTTGAAACGCTTCTTAGCGCCGGAATGAGTTTTGATCTTAGGCATAATAATATCCTCCTTAAATTATCACTTGGATGCTTTCGGAACAAGGAACATAAGCATGGAACGCCCCTCGAGCTTTGCAGGTTTTTCGATTGTGCCGAGCTCTGAACAAGCTTCGGCAAAACGCTGCATGGTAACAAGACCGTTATCGGTATGTGCCATTTCTCTGCCTCTGAAACGAATAGACACCTTAACCTTGTTGCCGTCGCTTAAAAAGCGGTTGGCGTGGTTGGCTTTGGTATTGAAATCGCCGGTGTCGATGTTCAGGGATAAGCGTATTTCCTTGATTTCAACGATTTTCTGATTCTTCTTTGCTTCCTTCTCGCGTTTGGCCTGCTCGAAACGGAATTTACCGTAATCCATAACCTTGCAGACCGGCGGATTTGCATTCGGAGAAATCTTGACGAGATCAAGATTTGCTTTTTCCGCTAAAGCAAGAGCATCTTTTGACGGCATTACGCCGATCTGCTCGCCGGTGGCGGAAATAACTCTGACTTCTTTATCTCTGATTTCTTCGTTGATTTGCCATTCCTTGCTGATATTTAAGCACCTCCGGAAATAAATTAAAGCTCGAACAGAATACCGTTCGAGCCTTGAAAATACGACACAGAAGTGTGTTCAAAACTATTGACCAAACAATGTGCTCGTTTGGTGAGAACGGTATGTTCTGCTTTATTGCGTAGATATAATAGCAGGTACTCCCCGCTTTGTCAAGTGTTTTTTTGATTTATTCCTGATTTTCTTCTTCGGCACCGTCAACGGGCTGTTCATCCTCAACAGGCTCGTCGGTTTCACCGGCTTCTGTCGTTTCCTCGGCAGGCTCCTCGGTGGGCTCCACATACTCGCCGTGGTAATAGAGCACAAGCTCGTCGGTTGCCGAAACGCGTCTGTCATCGGGAAGCTCCGCCCAATCGTCGGCTTCCTTATCGAAGATAACGACGTCATACACCTTGTCGGAGTCGCTTTCGGTATCGGCAACTTTACCTGCCGATGTGCTTACATTTTTGAAGCCCGCCCTTTCGAGTACATCGCGTGCATCGTCAACGGTCATACCGTTGATTCTTTCGGGCACCTCAAGACCGTCGCTGACTTTTACGGTGATCGTTCGCGGATTATATGACGAAACGGAAGTACCCTCGGCAACATCCTGCGAAATTATTGTGCCGCGCGGTTCTTCACTGTCAACATACTGCGCCTTGAATGAAAGCGTGAACTTGTACGCTTCGTCGGCTTTGACCTCATCAAACACCTTGCCGTAAAAATTCGGAACGGATATTCTTTCGACATTCACATCGTCGGGAATACCGGTATCCTCCTCGGTGGGTATTTCGAGCGCACTCGGCGCAGTCGTTTCATTATCGCCGCTGCCGCCGCCGTTAAGCAAAAACACCACCGCTCCTATAATGGCAAGGCAAAGCACCGCACTTATAACGAATGCCGCTATTGTGCTGCCCTTGATTTTGCGGCTGTCGCTCTTGTATTCATCGGCGGAAGCCTCATCCGGCTCATCGGGCTTTCCGGGCTCTTCATCCTCGATTTTGACGGGAACGGGCTTTTCGGGCGCAGGCGCACTCTCACGCGAGATTTCGACAGACGCCGCCGCTGCCGCGGGTGAAGCGGAAATTTCGGCGTGGAACATTTCCATAGTCTGCGTTCTGTCGCCGGGAAGTATCTGCAAAGCGTTCACAAGCGCATTTATAACATACGCCGGAAGCTGCTCGGCAAATTTGCCGGGTATCATAAGCTTATCGTTTGTAAGGCGTGAGGCAGCGCTCATGGGTATGCTGCCTATAAGCGCACGGTAAAGCGTGGCGGCAACCGCGTAAACATCGCTGTATTCGCCGAGACCCTCGCTGAAGCCGTACTGCTCCACCGCCGCGTAACCGTCGGTAATATCCTTTTCAAGTATGCCGCGCTCGTGCCTGATTTCGCCTATGCGGCAGCCGGTGATTTTAAGCTTGCCGTTTTTGTCAAGCACAAGCGTTGTGGGTGAAATACCGCCGTGGACTACACCTGCGGCGTGCATTTCCTCAAGTGCGGTAAGCACGGGCATAAACAGAAGCTCGGCTTCGTTCCAGGTAATACAGCCCTGCGTTTTTTCAAGCAGAAATTCGCGCAGTGTCCTGCCCTCACCGAGATATTCGGTAACGGCGAACATTGTACCCAGATCCTCGATAATATCATAAACCGGGCAGAGCGAATTATGCCCCGAAAGCGCGGAAAGCGCCTTCCAGAGCTTGCCGAATTCCGCTTTTGTATTTATGAAATCGGTTGCCTTGCCGACGTTCACAAGGCAATAGTTATCCTCCCCGCGGGAAACAAGCCCCTTGGGAAAAAACTCGCGAAGTGTAACGGGAGTTCTGCGCTCGGAATCAAATGCGTAATAGGTATTGCCTTCACCGTCGGAGGAGACAAGCTTGCCGACAAGGTATTTGCCGCCCACCATTGTTTTCAGCGGAAGGTACGGCGCGGTCTGCGGCTCGCTCTGCTCGTTGCGGCAATAGGGGCAAACGTTGTTGTCGCCTATTTTACGCATACAGCGCAAACAGAGTTTTTCTTTTTCCATTTAATTTCTCCGAAAAACGAATCGGTTATCAGTCATCAAATTCGGGCTTGGGAGTAACGCCTGCATGAAGCGCATCCTTAACGCTCTGACGAAGCTTTCTAACATCGTTAACACTCTTGGTGAGAGTTTCGTCGGTATCTCTGATTATATTTTCAACATAGTTGCTTGCATTTCTGCGGATATCGTTAGACCATGCCTCTGCCTTGTCGGTCATATTGCGGGCATCGGTTCTCGCCTTGGAGAGAAGCGCATCGGCTTCGTCCTTGGCCTGCTGAATAATGCCGAGAGCATTTTCCCTTGCTTCCTTGGTGATCTGATGCTCCTCGATCATAAGGTCGGCTCTTTCGCGTGCTTTGGCGATAATATCCTCGGCACTTGACTGAGCCTCGTTGAGAATATCGCGTCTTTCCTGAGCAATTTTCTTAGCCTGATTGATTTCTTCGGGCATATTAAGACGGATATCTTCAACGAGCTGGCAGATTTCATCGGCGTCGATCATACGCTTTGATGAAAACGGAACGGATTTCGATTCTTCGACTATCTGGTCAATGTCGTTAAGTATTGTATCGATACTCATAATACTCAAACCTTTCTCTTTGCTGTATTACACTCAGCGTTTTCTGCTGAGACGTTTAACTATATCGTCGCATATCTCGGGCGGAACAAAGCCCGAAATATCACCGCCGAGACCGCACACCTCTTTGACTACGCTGGAGCTTAAAAACATATGCTCGGAATTGGCGACCATAAACACGGTTTCCATATTCTCATTAAGGCGTTGATTCGTAAGCGCCTGACGGAATTCGTCATCGTAATCGGAGACGGCGCGCAAGCCCTTTACGACCGCGCAGGCATTCTTTTCGCGCGCGTAATCGGCGAGCAGCCCCGCATAACTGTCGACCGTAACATTCGGCAGATCAGCCGTGCAGCGCTTAATAAAATCAATGCGCTCCTCTGTGGTAAAGCTGCCTACATTTTTGTTGTAATTGCGCATTACGACCACTATTACATTGTCAAAAAGCCGTGATGACCTTTTGATTATATCAAGATGCCCTATCGTAAGCGGATCAAAGCTGCCGGGGCATATAACGGTTTTAGACATTTCGGGCATCCTTTCTGTAAACGGTAAGGGCGATTTTGCCGTATTTGTAGCGTTTGGAGGTAAAGCCCGGAAGCACCTCGGGCAGCACCTCTTTAGCGGAGGTTTCGCACACCATTATGCCGCCGTCATTCATATGCGGCGCAAGGTATTCAACGGCTTTTTCCATAAGGCCTGCCGCATAAGGCGGGTCAAGGAAAGCTATATCGTAACGCTCTGCAGTTCTGTCAAGGTATGAAAGAGAGTCGGAAAGCACGGTTTTTGAAAGATGGCGCAAGCCCGTATCGGAAAGATTCTTTTCCGTTACATTCAGAGAATCGCGTGAAGAATCCACAAAAACCGCCGAAGCGGCACCGCGGCTTAAAGCCTCGATACCGAGCTGACCGCTGCCGGAAAAAAGGTCTATGACCTTTCTGCCCTCGATTTCGAACTGAATTATGCTGAACATGGCTTCTTTTACCATATCCGTAGTAGGTCTTACGCTTTCGCCCTCAAGTGTAACGAGCTTTCTGCCCCTTGCGGTGCCGGTAATTACGCGCATTGTTCATCCCTCTTTTCCAATATATTATTATTGCATTAAAACGGCGTATTGTCAAGTTATTTTGATATATCCGAAAAGGCTTTTATTGATATATCCGAAAAGGCTTTTATGATTTCGGCGGCATCTTTTTCCGTTATGCCCTTTACCGAAAGCAAGGCATCTTTATCCGCTTTCGAAATCGCCTCGATGGTTTTGAAATTAAGCAGCAGTGCGCGCGCTTTTTTATCGCCTATGCCGTTTATTCTTTTCAGTTCATCGCTCAGCACGGATTTCGTATGCTTTTTGCGGTGATACGAAACGGCATAGCGGTGGACTTCATCCTGTATGGCGGTAACGAGCGCAAAAGCGCGGCGTTTCGATGTGAACTCCATTCTTCCGCCGCCCGTTGAAATCGCCGATGTGCGATGGCTGCTGTTTTTCACCATACCGAAAAGCGGAACTTCTATGCCCCTTGCTTTAAGCACCGGCAAAACGGCATTCACCTGCCCGTCGCCGCCGTCAAGCAGAATAAGGTCGGGCATTCTGCCGAAGCCGACCTCAATGCCTTTTGTGCGGCAATCGGCATATTCATCGAACCTGCGCGAAAGCACCTCCGCCATGGAACGGTAGTCATCCTGCCCCGCAAAGCCTTTTACGGAAAATCTGCGGTACGCTTCTTTAAGCGGTCTGCCGTTTTCAAAAACGACCATACCGGCAACATTATCGCTGCCGGAGGTATGCGATATATCGTACGCCTCAATGTATTCGGGGACTTTGGGAAGCCCGAGTAGAAAAGCGAGTTCTTCAAGAGCATCGCGGCTTCTGTCGCTGCCGACATACCTTTCGCAGAGTTTCTGCGAGGCGTTGCTGCGGCACATATCCACAAGCTTTGCCTGAGCGCCCTTTTGCGGAATGACTATGCTGACCGACTTACCGCGCTTTTCGGCAAGCCATTTTTCAATCACATCGCCATCGGCAAGCTCACTGTCCATTTCAATGCGCGACGGTATTTCGCGCCCCATTGAATAATACGAAAGCAAAAGCGACGAGCGCATATCGGTACAGTTTTCGGTTTCATCCACAAAGAAATGCTCGCTGTCGCAGAGCTTATGGTCCCTGAAGCGCAGCACCGCGAAGCACGCCTTGCCGTCTGCCACGCTCAAAGCAAAAACATCCTGCTCCTTATAAGGAGATTCCACGACCTTTTGACTGCTGCCCGATTTTTCAATGCTCCTTATGGTATCGCGCAGCTTGGCGGCGCGTTCAAAATCAAGCGATTCCGCCGCTTTTTCCATTTCGGCTGTGAGAGCCTCAACGGTTTCCCTGCTCCCCTTTTTGAGAAAGCGCAGGGCATCGTCAACGCTTTTTTCGTAATCCTCGCGGCTGATTTTTCTGCCGCACGGCGCAGAGCAAAGTCCGAGATGATAGTTCAGGCAGGGGCGTGATTTACCGATATCTCGCGGAAAAACCTTATTGCAGGTCGGAAGCTTATAAATGCGCTTTGCCTCATCGACTGCGCGTGTCATAGTGTAGCCGGCGGTATAAGGGCCGAGAAAATCGGAGTCGCTGTCATCCTTCTGAAAAACGGCATAAATATTGCGGTATTCGCCGCGTGTGATTTTTATAAAACTGAAGCCCTTGTCATCCTTGAGAAGAATGTTGTACTTGGGCATATTCTGCTTTATAAGGCTGCATTCAAGCACAAGCGCTTCAAACTCACTGTCGGTTAGAATATAGTCGAAATCCTCGACATTTTCGACCATTTTGCGCACCTTGGGCAAATGCTTTTCCTGCGAGCCGAAATACTGACTGACGCGGTTTTTCAAAGCCTTGGCTTTGCCGATGTATATTATGTTTTTGTCCGAATCGCGCATAATGTATACGCCGGGTGTAAGCGGCAGCTTATTTGCCTTATCCTTTAACCGCCTTAATCTCTGCTCCGTAAAACCGCCTCCTTTCGTAAAAAAAGTATGGAAACCCTTGGAAACAAAACTCATTTTCCAACAGAATCCATACCTCTGTTACAGATTTATTTGCTTGTACCGTTCAGGAACGATTGCCGTATATTACTCTGCAAAGCCGCTTTCAACAAGGGCCACAAGAGCGTTGACAGCCTGCTCCTCATCAACGCCGCCGGCGATGATGCGAATATCGGTGCCGCCGGTGATGCCAAGCGAAAGAACACCGAGAAGGCTCTTGGCGTTAACGCGTCTTTCTTCCTTCTCAAGCCAGATGGAAGATTTGAATTCGTTGGCTTTCTGGATGAAGAAGGTTGCAGGACGGGCGTGAAGGCCGACCTGATTCTGAACAGTTACATCTTTAACATACATAATATTGCACCCACAATCTCAATATACATAATGTTGTTATACGGTGGGGTGTCGCCCCATCTCACAGTTACATTATAGCACAAACGAAAATTTAGTCAACGAATTAAAGTAAACCTTTTTCGAGTGAACGATAATTCATAGGGTGTGCTAAACCGCGTCTTTTTTTCAAAGACCTATTTGTGCAAAATGACAATGTGAATTACCATATATTATAGAACATTAACAATAATTGTCATTCTTCACTTTTACTGCGCTTCAATTCTTCAAGAAACTGCCGTTCCTTTTTGGAAAGTTCTGCATTTTCAAGAAGCTCCGGTCGGCGTTCAAGCGTGCGTTCTATTGAGCGCTCGCGCTGCCACTTCTGTATATTGGCGTGGTGCCCGGAGGTAAGCACTTCCGGCACCTCAACACCGTGCCACACGGGCGGCTTTGTGTATTGCGGATATTCAAGCAGCGATGAATAGTGGCTTTCGCCCATAAAGCCCTCCGGTTCGGAAAGCACACCGGGCAGCATACGCGAAATCGCATCGGCAAGTATCATAGCGGGCATTTCGCCGCCCGTTACGACATAATCGCCTATGGATATTTCCTCATCAACTATTTCATCGATAACGCGCTGGTCAACGCCCTCATACCTGCCGCAGAGAATCGCAACATTCGGAAGCTCGGAAAGCTCTTTGACGCGCTCCTGCGTAAGCGTTTTGCCGCAGGGCGACATATATATGAGGTGCGGTCTTGCTCCTGCAGCATCGCAGACCTTATTGAAGCAGTCATAAATCGGCTGCGCCATCATAAGCATACCCGCGCCGCCGCCGTAAGGCGTATCATCCACCTGGTTGCGCCGGTTTATTGCAAAGTCGCGTATCTGATGAAATTCAATTGTAACCTTGCCCGTGTCGCGTGCTCTGCCGATTACGCTTTCGCTCATAACCGCCTCGCACATCTGCGGGAAAAGCGTCATTATATCAATCCTCATCAAAAAGCCCCCTGAGCGGTCTTATATATGCCTTACCGTTTTCCACATCGCAGCGTATCACAACATCTTTTATTGCGGGTATAAGCACCTCTTTGCCGTCGGGCGTTGTGATATACCAGACATCGTTTGCTGCGCCCGAAGCAACATCGGTAATTGTGCCGTAGACCTTGTTTTCATCATCGGCATCCACACATTCGCAGTCAATGAGCTCGGCAATAAACCACTTGCCTGCCGGCAGATGCGCATCGCTGCGCTTCATATAAAGCGTTTTTGAGCGCATAGCTTCCGCCTGCTCGACGGTGTCGACACCCTCAAGCTTTAATATTGCTATATTCCCGTGCGGGCGGCACGAAACGACCTTGTAAGAGGTATTCCCCTTTTCATCGCCGTAAAGAGTTTTGAATTTTTTCACAAATTCGGGACCGTCGCACCACGGGTTAAGGCGCACCTCGCCCTTTATGCCGTGTGTGCTGACTACCTGCCCTATTTCAAGATAATCTTTAATCATAATAAAAACATACGGGGAGCCGTAATGGCTCCCCAAAGCGTAAAACACGCTGAATCAGTCGATATCCACCTGAATCTTAACATCGTTGCGAACTGCGGCAGCGCGCATAACGGTGCGGATAGCCTTGGCTATTCTGCCCTGTTTGCCGATAACTCTGCCCATATCGTCCGGACCGACATGAAGATGATAAACGACTACGCCTTCTTCATTAGCTTCATCAACAGTGACCTCGACTGCGTCGGGAGCCTCAACGAGACCCTTGGCGACTGTTTCGAGTAATTCTTTCATTGTTGCCACCCTTGATTATTTAATGATATTCTGCTTTTTGAGAAGAGCGCGAACAGTATCTGTGGGCTGTGCGCCGTTTTCAAGCCACTTGCTTACCTTTTCGGCATCAAGCTTAACCTCTGCGGGATCGGTAAGCGGGTTGTAATAACCTAACTCTTCGATGAAGCGGCCGTCACGCGGATAGCGTGAATCAGCTACTACTACACGATAGAAAGGTGCTTTCTTTGCGCCCATACGGCGAAGACGAATTTTAACTGCCATTTTGAATTACCTCCAAAAAATAATAACTTAATAAATTTATATACAGTCTTGCGACTTGTATTACATCGGGAAACCGCCCATACCGCCGGGCATTCCGCCCATGCCGGGCATTCCGCCGCCCATACGCTGCATACGCTTCATCATCTTTTTGGATGATTTGCCGCTGAGCTGCTTGTAGAGCTTCTGCATCTGTCTGTACTGACCGAGCAGCCGGTTGACATCCTCAACACCGAGACCGCAGCCTGCGGCTATACGCCTTTTGCGCGAGGGGTTGATTATATCGGGATTTTGCCGCTCTTTCATCGTCATAGAACGGATTATCGCCATAGTATAGTCGATCTGCTTATCGTCAACATCGGTATCCTTGACCTTTTTGTTAAGCCCCGGAATGAGCGAGATAATGTCCTTCATGGGACCCATCTTCTTCATTTCCTCGAACTGCATAAGCATATCGTTAAGGTCGAGTTTGTTTTCTCTGAGCTTCTTCTCAAGCTGTTCGGCTTTCTTTTCATCGAGCGCCGTTTCAGCCTTTTCGATGAGTGAGAGCACATCGCCCATACCGAGAATACGGCTTGCCATACGCTCCGGATGGAAATAATCAAGGTCGCCGAGCTTTTCACCGATACCGATGAATTTTATGGGCTTGCCTGTGACCGCACGTGCCGAAAGTGCCGCGCCGCCTCGGGTGTCACCGTCGAGCTTTGTGAGCACAAGTCCGTCAATGCCGAGCGCTTCGTTGAATGCGGAGGCTACCGTGACGGCATCCTGACCGAGCATTGAGTCGATAACAAGAAGTATTTCGTGCGGCTTGACAGTTGCCTTTATATCTTTAAGCTCCTGCATAAGAGTTTCGTCAATATGCAGACGGCCTGCAGTATCGAGGAAAACGTAATCGTAGCCGTTATCCTTTGCGAGCTTTATTGCCTCGGTTGCGATTTTAACGGGATTTTCGGTACCCATTTCAAAAACGGGAACATCTATCTGCTCACCGACGACCTGCAGCTGTTTAATGGCGGCGGGACGGTAAATATCGCACGCGACAAGCAGCGGTCTGTGCCCCTGCTCTTTAAGCTTTAAGGCGATTTTCGCACAATGGGTGGTTTTACCCGAGCCCTGCAGACCGCACATCATAACGACCGTGGGCGGATGAGGGGCTGAAGCGAGCCTTGACTGTGTGCCGCCCATAAGTGCGGTGAGCTCTTCATTGACTATTTTTATAACCATCTGCGCGGGGGTAAGACTTTCCATAACCTTGGCGCCTATGGCACGCTCGGTAACGGTATTTGTAAAGTCCTTTGCCACCTTGTAGTTTACGTCGGCTTCAAGAAGTGCCAGGCGCACCTCGCGCATAGCGTCGCGTACATCGGCTTCGGTAAGGCTGCCCTTGCTTTTTAACTTTTTGAATGCGGATTCGAGTTTGTCGGAAAGACCTTCAAAAGCCATTTGCGACCTCCTGCAATTTATTATTCATCAAGCGAAACAATGGCGGATTTTATGGAAACGACCGCATCGTTGATTTCCCTTGAAAGAGAAATGTTCATATTATATGTATTTATTTCATCGGCGCATTTGAGCACCGTGGCAAGTGCCTCGTTCACGCGGCGGGCACGGTCTGCGAAGCCGAGCTTTTTTTCCATATCGAAAAGCTGGGATTCGGCGCGCTTGACTGCATCGCGCACGCCCTGCCTTGTTATGCCCTCATTCTGTGCTATTTCGGAAAGCGAGAGGTCATCGTTATAGTAATATTCAAGAAACTTGCGCTGATTTTCGGTGAGCATTTCGCCGTAATAATCGGCGAGCACAACCACATCAAGATTTTTTGCCGTAATGCCTCCCCCTTTCGAAGAACTGTAAAGCCTGAAATCTTTACAGTCGTGTATTATAGCAGAGGCTCTGCGGCTTGTCAACAGTTTTTTTCAAATTGTAAAAGTTTTTTACTTTACACTGAAAAATGCCGTCCGCAAGCGCGAAACGACATAAAAGTTTTTATTTGATTACGCCCAGTCCCTCAAGCAGAATTTTAAGACCGAGGCATATAAGTATCAGCCCGCCTGCAAACTCCGCCTTTGATTTGTAGCGCGTGCCGAATATATTGCCGATTTTGACACCGACTGCGGAAATGGTGAATGTAATTATTCCGATAAGCGCAAATGCGATGTAAACATACCACGACGGATTAAATTCGGTAAATGCGAATGAAACGCCCACGGCAAGGGCATCTATGCTTGTGGCAATAGCCATAACGAGCATATTTTTCACGCCGAGCGAATCGTCTGCCTTCTCCTCTTTTTTATCGAACGCCTCTTTAATCATATTGCCGCCGATAATAGCAAGCAGAACGAACGCTATCCAGTGGTCTATTGATGTTATTTTATCGGCAAAGGTGCTGCCGAGCAAAAAGCCCGCAAGCGGCATAAGCGCCTGAAAAGTGCCGAACCACGCGCCCACGATGATGCAGCTTTTGATTTTGAGCTTCTGCATGGCAAGTCCCTTGCAGAGCGCGACCGCGAACGCATCCATTGAAAGACTGACCGCGAGCAAAACAATTTCGATGATATTCATAATTTTTACACAACCTGAAAAATATAAAATTTAAGGTAATTCGTTTCCGGCACATTCCACAGAATCGGGTGGTCCGCACTCTGCCGGCGGCACTCTATCTGCCGTAACGATACTCCGGCATCCGCCGCCGCTTCGCAAAGCATTTCACAGAACAGCTCGTCCTTCATAAAATGCGAGCAGGAGCAGGTGGCAAGGTAGCCGCCGCGCGGCAGCAGCTTCATCGCTTTAAGATTTATTTCCTTATACCCTCTGTATGCGGAATTGACGGTTGCGCTGCTCTTGGTGAACGCCGGCGGGTCAAGGATTATAAAATCGTAATCTGATTTGCCGTTTTCCTTCATATCGGTAAGCAGATCAAAAACATCGGCACATCTGAACTCGACATTACCGAAGTTATTGAGCGCGGCATTAAATGCGGCACTGTCGAGCGCATCCTGCGAAACATCCACCGCCGTAACGAGTGCGGCACCTGCCGCCGCTGCGTTAAGCGCAAATGCTCCCGTGTGGGTAAAGCAGTCGAGCACCTTTTTGCCCTCGGCGATTTTTCTTATTGCAAGACGGTTGTATTTCTGGTCAAGGAAATAGCCCGTTTTCTGCCCGTTTATGTAATCGACGCGGTATTTTATGCCGTTTTCAACGATTTCCGTAAATCCGTCAAGATCGGTGCGCAAGCCCTCCGCGGCAAAAAAGCCCTTATACTGTTCCATACCCTCGCGCTCGCGTATGGCAACATCGTTGCGCTCATAAACGGCGGTGATTTTTTCGCCGCTTTCGCGCAATATTTCAACAAGCTTCGGTATGAGAAAATGCTTTATGCGCTCCGTGCCGAGGCACAAAACCTGCGCAACAAGAATCTCACCGAATCTGTCGACCGTAAGCCCGGGAAAGCAATCCGCTTCGCCGAATATAAGTCGGCAGCATTTGAAATCGGTGTAGCCCATAACGGTTTTGCGGTATTCCACGGCATAGCGCAGACGGCGCTCGTAAAATGCTTCGTCGAATCTGTCATTGGCGTTGCGGGAAATAATGCGCACCCTTATTTTTGAATTGTCGTTTATATACCCCGCGCCGAGCCAGCGGCCTTTCTGCGAATAAACATCCGCAACATCGCCGTTTTCATAACCTCCGCAGACCTCGGTAACCTCTTCGCCGAACACCCACGGATGACCGCCTTTAATATGCTTTTCGCCCTTGACGGTTATATAAACTTTCGGGTAATTTCTCGCCATTATAAAACGCCCTTTCGTAAAAACGGGAACATTATACAACAGCTTTACAACTATTGCAAGTCAAAGCAAAAAACTTTTGAGCACCAGAAGCGTTATTACCCCCGGCACGGAAAACATTGCGGAAAACAAAAGCGTAAAGATATTCATACCGACGGTAAGCGGCACAAAATACGAAACCGCGCTCACGGCACACAATGCGCCCACTCCGCCGAGCGCACTCGTTATAAACGACTTGAAGAAGCATCCGCTTTTTTTGAACATAAGCAAAGCCGCCGCACACAGCACCGCACCCGTTACATAAACATTCATTTTTTACCGCACTCCTTTACCCTTTTGTAAACATAATCGTATTCGGCTTCCAGGCTTTTCATCTTATAAACGGCGGCATCTATCAGCTCGCCGTCTGTAAGAATTGAAAACAGGGCGTAACATTCATCAAGCTGCGACTGTATTTTTTCAAGCTCGCGGCACAGAATGTCATACTCTGTTGTGTGTTTTTTCAACAACCCGTATTTCATATTCATCACCGTTTACAAAATATGTATTACGCGCCGAATTTATGATTATTGCAAATAATTGAGCATATTATTATCAGAGGGTATTTGAGAGGAGGATAAAACAGCTTGAACAGTCATTCATTCACATTCGAGCAGTATTGCGGCATTGTCGGCAAAAACATTATTCTTGAAGAAACCGCTTTCCACGACGGCAAAAAAATGCTTAAATGCCTGCACTGCTATAAATGCCGCGAAAACGGCGGCTGCCGCAACAGATTTATAAAGAAGCGAATAGAAAATATTGAAAACGGCGGGAAATGATTGTATAATCTTACCGGTGATAATATGAGCAGTGTATACATTCACATACCGTTCTGCGCTTCAAAATGCCCGTACTGCGACTTTTATTCGTTGCGCACGGATAAAGAAACAGCCGACCGCTATGTTGAAGCGGTGCTTGACGAAATAAAAACTCTGCGCCGCAGCTTGCGGTTTTTAAGCGGTGATTTCAATGCGCAGACATTATACCTCGGCGGCGGCACACCGTCGGTGCTTGACGGCGAAGCGCTTTACAAAATAATTGCCGCGGCAAAGGAAAAATTCAAAATTCCCGCAGACGGTGAAATCACGGTTGAATGCAACCCCGCATCCGATATTGAAAAAGCGGCACCGTACCTTGCCGCAGCGGGCGTAAACAGAGTTTCGCTCGGTCTGCAATCCGCCGTCGACGGCGAGCGCCGTATGCTCGGCAGACTTTCCGGCAGAGACAGAGTGAGCGAGGTACTGGAAATTTTACGAAAAAACGGTATCGAAAACATTTCGCTTGACGTTATGCTCGGCATACCGATGCAGACCGAAGCTTCGCTTGACGAAACGCTTGATTTTGTCATCGGTGAAAATGCCGCCCATGTGAGCGCATATATTCTCAAACTTGAAGAAAACACCCTGTTTTACAAAAACCGCGAAAAATATGAGTTTCCCGATGACGACGCGACAGCCGATTTATATGAACACTGCTGCGAACGCCTTAAAAATGCGGGATATGAGCATTACGAAATCTCGAATTTTGCCCGCAAGGGCTTTGAAAGCCGCCACAACAGCGCGTATTGGCTGCTTGAAGATTACCTCGGCATAGGTGCTGCGGCACATTCATTCGTAAACGGCAAGCGCTTTTATTATGCGCGCAGCGCGGCTGATTTCATCGACGGTAAGCCGCCTGTTTTCGACTGCAGCGGCGGAGATGCCGAGGAATATATAATGCTGCGGTTAAGGCTGAAAAGCGGGCTCACCGTAAGTGAAACACGAAACATTTACGGTGAAAGCGCGGTTGAAAACATAATAAAAAAAGCCCCGCTCTTAAACGAACGGGGACTTGTAAGCTTTGACGGCGAACATCTTTCGCTCACTACAAGCGGAATGCTTGTTTCAAATGCAGTCATTGCGGAATTCATTCAGAATGTTTCAACGGTATAAGTGTTGATTTCCGCGGTAAGCTCCGGAATGCTTGCGCTTGCGATTATCTTATCTTCGGTAACGAATATGTACTCAAAGTCGTTGTGTTCCTTTGCGAACTCAACGGCTTTTTCACTGCCCATTACGAACAGAGCGGTTGAAAGCGCATCGCACATAGCGCCGTCTTTGCCGATAACGGTAACGCTCTGCAGATCGCTTTCGGCAGGAGCACCTGTTGCGGGGTCGATTATATGGTGATACCTTTTGCCCTTGTACTCAAAATAGCGTTCATAGCCGCCGGAGGTAACGACCGAACGGTCGCCGCCGCAGCGGAATTTGCAGATAAGCGCCTTTTCCTCATTGGGCGCCTTAACACCCACAGACCATTTTTCTGCCGCGGGGTTATTGCCCACGAGCACAATATTGCCGCCGAGCGAAAGCACCGCCGCCATACCGTGTTTATCGAGAATGCGTTTAAGGTCATCACCGAGAGCGCCTTTGGCAATACCGCCGAGATTTATGCTTGAAAGCTCGCTCACACCGACCGTGTTGCCGTCGACGGCGATTTTATCCGAACCGACAAGCTTCAAAGCGTTTTCGCGCTCTGCTTTGCCGGGCACACCGTATGTGGCATCGTTAAAGCCCCACATTTCGATAACGGGGTTTATTGTGATGTCGAACGCGCCGTCGGTAAGCTCATTCGCTTCGAGCGCCTTGTCTATGAGCTCGACCGTGAAATCGCTGACCTCGACAGGCTCACCGGATGTATTTATTCTAACAACATCACTCGGGTCAACACCGTTTTCACCCTTATTGGCAACGGGATTGACCGTGAGAAGCGTATCGAGAATATCGATTTCTTTTTTCAGTTCCTCAAAGACCTCATCGGTATTTTTGTTTGAATAAACCGTAAGAGTCATTACCGTATTCATTGCGGTAACGGTTTCGGTCTGTTCTTTAACGTGGCTCATGCTGCAGGAGCAAAGCGAAACGAGCATAACAAGAGCCGAAATCAATGATATTGCTTTTTTCATTCTTCTGCATTCACTTCCTCAACTGTAATGCCGTTCTGTTCGTGCTCGGCAAATGTGGAGGCATAATATACGCCGCCCTTATTGTCGTGCCTGAAATAGTAATAATCGGTATCCTTCGGGTTGAGCGCCGCGTTGATGGCGGAATCGCCCGGGTTGCCTATGGGACCTATGGGAAGACCGACGCACTCCTTACTGTAAGTATCGTAATTATCGCGGAATGCAAGATACTTTTCGGTATCCTCCATAGAGGATGTGAGTGTGGGTTTGATCGTTTCGTTAAGGTATGTTTCGGTGGAGTCGCACTGCAGCCACGGGAATGTGGCGGATTTTGCAAGACGGTTGTAAAGGATGGAAGCGATTACGGGCATTTGGTCATCTGTTGCGGCTTCCTTCTGAAGTATTGATGCCATCGTCATAACATCGTCAACCGAAATTCCGCGTTCTGCGGCAATATCGGCGTACTCATCGGTCCACCTGTTTTTGAAGTTATCAAGGAACTTTCTTGCAACACTTGAAGCGGTTTCGCCTATATAGAACTCGTAGGTATCGGGGTACAGATACCCTTCAAGCTTGCGGAAGCGCAAATCGGAATTGGCGATACTGTTTATAAACGGATATTCCTCCGAAAAATCGACCGTCTGCAGGGTAGTGATGAAGCTTGCGCTGCTGCAGACCTTGTTTGTTTCGAGCTTCTGAGCGATCTGGTCTACCGTGAAGCCCTCGGGGAATGTGAGTGTAACCGTTTCGGAAAGCGTGTAGTCGGCTTTCATTGTGGAAAGCATCTTTTCAATACCCATATTCGGTGTGAGGGTATAAACGCCGCTGACATATTCGCCGCCTTTATCAAGGAATTTTATGAACAGCTTGCAGAACAGCTTATTGTTGATAAGGTCATTCTTTTTAAGTATGCTTATGACCTCGCCGTCGCTCATATTTGATGAAACGGTAACCTCAACAGCTTTGTCCTGCGTCTTTATGGCGAGTACATCGTTTATACAGCGTATGCCGTAAATGCAGAGCACCGTGCTTGTAAGCACGATTATTGCAACTATAATTGCAATACGGCTCAACTGCTCCTTGCGCTTTTCGGCCTTGGCGGGACCGCCGTTCTTTTTATTTCTTGCTTCGATGGCTTTTTTCTGTTTTTCGGTTGCGGGCGGCACCGTGACCTTCAGCTTACTTTTCTGCGCGGTGCGGCTTTCACCGTCTGCCGGCGCTTCATTTGTGCGCGGCGCAGAGCGTTTTTCGGCAGTGTCGGCAATGTCGCGCGGGGCATTCGAAAGGTAAACGCCGTTGTGCGACGGTCCTTTTTCCTGCGAACCGGGAACATCGACCTTGAAATTTTCCACACGCTTCTGCCTTTCGCGTATAATGCGTTCAAGCTCGGTTTCCGTTTTTTGCGGATGCACCTGCTTTGCCGATGTCTTTTCATCGGCATTCTGCGCGGTTTTTTTTCGCGGTGCGCTGTCATCTTCAAAATTTTTCAACAGCTCGTCGTAATCCATATTGAATCTCCTTGTATTTACTCGCCCTTGTTGCCTGTGGTCAAAATCCGTTTGGGCGTAATAATCATATCAACTGCTCTGTCGAACCTGCCGTGGTACAGCTTTTCGCAGACATCGCAGTCATAGCAGATGCCTATTTTTTTGCCGCCGTAGCGCGAAAGGAATCTGTCATAATAACCTTTGCCGTAGCCGAGGCGGTAGCCCTCCTCATCGAACGAAAATGCCGGCACAATGCACACGCCGCTTTCCGTTTCGGTAAACTCGGGACAATCGCATTTGGGCTCAAGCACGCCGAACGCGCCGCTTTCAAGGTCATTGAATGATTTAATTATATAAAAGCTCATTTCACCGGGGGCATTGCCGCAGCGCGGCACCGCAACTGTTTTATTCAGCGCCAGAACAGCCTCGATGAACGCCCGCGTATCGACTTCAATATCGGTTGAAACATAGGTAAGCACCGCTGAAGTCTCGCGCACCGCCCACAAATTGAGCAGCTTATTGCATATTTTTTTATCGTAGGATGCTTTGAGTAAGGCATCCATTGAACGGCGGCGTTCCCTGCTTTCGAGGCGCAGGGAATTTTTAAGCGGCCTTATATCCGTTATTTTATCCATTGTATCTGACTTAAAACCTCATCGGCTTTTTCTTTGCCGACGACTGCAGCGGCTATTGCGGCACCGAACTGCCATGCAACACCCGCACCGCGCGCGGTAATGGCATTACCGTCTGTAACAACACCGGCATCGGTAACGACGGCGCCTTTAAGATGATTTTCAAAACCGGGGTAGCAGGTCGCTTTTTTGCCTGCAAGCACGCCGAGCTCACCGAGCACATAGGGAGCTGCGCAGATTGCGCACACGAGTTTGCCGTTATCGTTGGCAAATTTTACCGCCTCGCACACTTTTTCGCAGGCGTAAAGATTATTTGTGCCGGGCATACCGCCGGGCAGCACAACGCCCGTAAGGCTTCCGTCAAGCTGTAATTCATCAATATTCATATCGGCGGTAACGGCGACACCGTGCTTGCTGACTGCCTGCCTGCCGTTTACGGCAACGGTTTTGAATTCAACACCGGCTCTGCCGAAAAAATCTATGGGGGCTATTGCCTCAACAGGCTCGTAGCCGTCTGCCAGAAAAACGTAAATCATAATCAAACACCCAATGTCTTTTTTACTATTGTATAAATTTCATCGTTTATTACTCCAATGGGAAGCGGCTCGCCGTTTTCGGAGCATTTCACGACCGACCAGCCGTATTTTCCGGCGGCGTAAAGGGCTGCTTCGCGGCATTTTATGAGAAATTCAACATTCGCCTCGTGAACATCCTTTTTAGATTCGTCGCCGTTGTAGCGGGCGGTCATAAGCTTTTGCGAAACCTCAACCGGCATATCAAGGAAAATCACCTTGTCCGGAGCGGGAATGCCGATTTTATTATACTCAAAATCGAACAGCCATTCCATAAAGCCGTCCCACTCGCCGTGCGGGAGCTTCGTCATCTGGTAAAGCGCATTTGCGGGAGTGTACCTGTCGGCAAAAATCAACCTGCCGCCGAGGTAGTCACCTTTCCACTTTTCGGTATATGATGCGAAACGGTCAGCCGCATACAGCACGGAAGCGGCATAGGCGTTCACATCGCCCGCGCTTTTGCCGAAATCACCAGCAAGATATTTTCTTACGAGAATGCTCGACTCGCTGTCATAATCGGGGAGCTTAATGCGGCGGTACGGAATACAGTCGGCTTCAAAGCGTTTGCAGAGAAGTTCGGTCTGCGTAGTCTTGCCGCATCCGTCAAGTCCTTCAAGATCAATAAACATGGGTAACACAAGCTTTCCTTTGAAAGTACACAATATCACACAATAATACTTGTAGATAATACTATAAATTTCTTAAACTGTCAAATAAATAGCGGAATTGTAATAATTATGTAATAAAAAAAGCCGCCCTGCCCTTAGACAGAACGGCTGAAAGATTAAAAAAATCAATAATTTTCGGAGCGAAGCTCGAAATATGCCTGCGGATGTGCGCATACGGGGCAGGCAAGCGGAGCCTTTGTGCCGACGATGATATGACCGCAGTTGCGGCATTCCCAAACCTTGACCTCGCTCTTTTCGAAAACGGCGGCGGTCTCAACATTATTGAGGAGTGCGCGATAGCGTTCTTCGTGGGTCTTTTCAATAGCGGCTACCATACGGAATTTTGCGGCAAGAGCCTTGAAGCCCTCTTCCTCGGCAGTCTTTGCAAAGCCCTCGTACATATCGGTCCATTCAAAGTTTTCGCCGTCGGCGGCAGCCTTGAGGTTGTCGGCGGTATCGCCTATGCCTTCAAGCTCTTTGAACCACATTTTTGCATGTTCTTTTTCATTATCGGCGGTTTTAAGGAAAATCTCGGCGATCTGCTCAAAGCCTTCCTTTTTAGCCTTGGAAGCGAAATAGGTATATTTGTTTCTTGCCTGAGATTCGCCTGCGAATGCCGCTTCAAGATTCTTTTCGGTCTGTGTGCCTGCATATTTGTTTGCCATAGTATTATCCTCCGTAAATTTTACGCGCTGTCTGCGCTTGATTTTCTTTTATTTTATCACCGATTCAAAACAAAGTCAAACCAAAAAGCGATTTTATAAAATAAAATTAAAATAACACTTGATTTTTCGGCAAGTATTAGATATAATAACTGAGCGTGTTGAGCGCAGCAATTAAATACGCGGTATTTATTTGACTACACGGAGAGTTGTCCGAGCTGGTCGAAGGAGCACGATTGGAAATCGTGTAAACGTCAAAAGCGTTTCGTGGGTTCGAATCCCATGCTCTCCGCCAAACGAAAAACCATCCTTTACGGATGGTTTTTTGTTTGGTATCAGCTACAACATGGGATTCGAACAGGCTCGGTAGTGAATGACAGTCCGGTGGACTGTCAGAGCCGAGCCCGACTAAGCCCGCAGGCGCGACGAATCCCATGCTCTCCGCCAAAAAATTACGAAGCTTTTGCTTCGTAATTTTTTTATCCAAGCCGCAGCTTTCTTATCATCACGCCGTAAGGCGTGTATATCATCAAGGTCGGCTTTGCCGACCTTGTATCTCATCACGCGCAAGCGTGTATTTCCTGCGGCTTGATGATATACAACACTTCGTGTTGGTGATATACCGTTTCTTGCGAAACGGATGATATACAAGGCTTTGAAAAAATAAAAAAATAAAATACAGTAGACATTCCTCCCCTTTTGTGATACTATTATTACATCAATATATGAACAGGGGTGTTTATATGGGTAAAAGAAAACTTGACCCGAATGTTAAAACCTACAACGGCAAAGAGCTTACCGGTTACCTCGTAGGTCTTGCAGGTCAGAATATGATTTACAACATCATAAGCAGCGGTCTTATGTATTATTTCCAAAGCGTTATTTTCCTTCCCGCTATGGCTTACTCGACAATTGTTGCCATTGCCCGTGTATGGGATGCAATAAATGACCCGATGATGGGTACAATAGTTGACAAAACCCATACAAAATGGGGCAAATGCAAGCCATATCTTCTTTTTGTTCCGGCTATTGTAATGGTCATTACCATTCTCTGCTTTATTAACGGTCAGTACAGCGCAAGTCTTGAAACGTGGAAAAAAGTCGTTATTATAGCATGGGCAGGCGTTTCATATGTTATGTGGGGAATGTCTTATACAGCAGGTGATATTCCGCTTTGGGGCGTTACATCACTTATGACCGAAGATGAAAAAGACCGTTCATCCATACTTGCACTTGCAAGAATAGTTGCTACTGCAGGTGTTGTCGGTATGCTTGTTCAGTTCCTTGCACCTTCATTCAAACCGTTTTTTGCGGCAAGAGGCGTTGAAGATGATGCAACGCAGCTTCAGTATTCTTTCATTTTGCTTGCCGTTATAGTAACTGTTTTTGCTTCGATTCTTTTCCAGTTTGCCGGATTCTCCGTTAAAGAAAAGGTTAAGGCGCAAAAGGAAGAAAAAGCATCAATGAAGGACAACTTCAAAACGATGTGGAACTGCAAGCCTTTCCGTCAGCTTCTTGTTTCCGGCGTTCTGAGAAGTCCCATTCAGCTGCTTTCAACAGTTGCACTTACTCTTGTCATGTATTATTACTTTGACAACGATCCGGGTAAGGCTCTGTTTGTAAATGACAAACTCAATTTTACGCTTATTATTCAGGTTGCCATTCTCGGTATCGGCATTTTCGGCGGTATGCTTGCGGCTTCCGCAATTACCCCCAACCTTGCGAGAAAATTTGAGAAAAAATCTCTTTATAACTTCTATTCCGTAATTGGCGCGCTTCCTTTCGGACTTGTATATGTTTGCTACCTCTTATTCGGCGAAGCAATGAAAACATCACTTCCGATCACCGTTGTTGTCGGTGTGGTTTTCTTTGCAGCATCCTGGTCAATGGGCGGGTTGAATGTTCTTCAGTCCATTATGATAGCGGACTGTGTTGACTATGAGGAATATAATAACGGCAACCGTCCCGACGGTGTATTCTTCAGCGGTCAGTCTTTTATTACAAAACTTTCCGCAGGTATTGCAACCATTATTCAGGGCGTTGTTTTCGCAGTTGTTAAATTCAGCGGCGACAATGTTAACGCGGTTAACTCGGCACTCGCCGAAGGCACAAAATCTTTCTCGGCTGACTTTTCACAGTACGCTTCGGCAATGTTCTTCCTTGTTGCTATTCCCCCGATGATTGGAATGATTCTTTCGGCGATACCCACCTGGAAATATGCGCTGCCGAACTCGGAGCACAAGAGAATACTTGCAGAGCTTGTTGAAAAGCGTCACTCGTCAGAGCAAGCTGAAAAATAAAACGAAACAATATATAATGATTAAGGGCTGTCGCATTTTGCGGCAGCCCTGTTATTATACATTTCATTCAAGCGTTATGGGCATACTTGCAACTGCATTGAGTGTCAGGTCGGCAGTATTGCCGCTTATAAATTCGTAGTAGCCCTGCGATGCAATCATCACGGCATTGTCACCGCAATATTTAAGCTCGGGCATATACAGCGATATGGCACGCTTATCACACTCGCGTTTCATTTCGCGGCGCAATACGGAATTTGCCGAAACACCGCCCGCAAGCACGATTTTTGACGAGCCCGTATCGACAGCCGCTTTGACGGTGTGCGAAACGAGTAAATCGGTAACCGCCTTTATGTACGATGCGCCTAAATCCTCGGGCTTTACGGTTTCACCGCGCTGCTCGGCATTGTGCACAAGGTTGACGGCAAAGGTTTTAAGCCCCGAAAAGCTGAAATCATATTCGCTGCCGGTGACCTTGGGCTTCGGGAATTTATATTTATTCGGGTCGCCGTTTACCGAAATTCTGTCAAGATTAACGCCGCCGGGGTACGGAAGCCCCACGGTGCGCGCGGCTTTATCCATAGCCTCGCCCGCGGCATCGTCGCGCGTTTTGCCGATTATCTCAAAATCGGTATAGCTTTTGACATCAACTATATGACTGTGACCGCCCGACACCACAAGCGCCGTAAACGGTGGTTTGAGCGAGGTATCGGTAACGTAGTTTGCGGCGATATGACCGCGCAGATGGTGCACGGGAACAAGCGGTATTCCCGTGGAATATGAAAGACCTTTGGCGTAGTTTACGCCCACAAGCAGCGCGCCGATAAGTCCGGGTGCAAAGGTTACGGCTATGGCATCAATATCCGACAGTGTGCAGTTTGCATCGGCAAGCGCCTTGTCAACAACACCGCATATAGCCTCAACATGACGGCGCGAGGCGATTTCCGGCACAACGCCGCCGTAAATTTTGTGTTCTTCCACCTGCGAAGCAACAACATTTGAAAGTACGGTTCTGCCGTCCTCAACAACTGCCGCCGCGGTTTCGTCGCAGGAGCTTTCTATTCCGAGAATTTTCATAGCTTATCTCCGATAAAATATGTATATAACAGCGCATCCTCGCGGGGCGAGCTGTAAAAGTTTTTTCGCGTTCCGACTTTTTGAAAGCCGTTTTTTTCATACAGTGCTATTGCCGCCGCGTTTGAAACGCGCACCTCGAGGGTAACAAACTCATCGTTTGCTTTTATGCAGGCTTCAAGCAGAGCATTGAGCAGAGCATTTGCCGCTCCCCTGCGGCGCATTTCTTTTTTTACGGCAATATTCGTGATGCTCACCTCACCGAGCACGGTGTGCGAGCCTATATAGCCGACTGTTTCGCCGCTGTCGGCAACGGCGGCAAAGTAGCGTGCATCGGCACGGGCGATGCCGTCGCGCAGAGCATTTTCACTCCACGGCTCAGCGAAGCACTCTTTCTCTATTTCCGCAGCCGCGCCGCAATGCGAAGCGGTCATTTTTATTATATTTATCATTTTGTTTCGTACCACGTTTTGCCGCATTTCGCTTCGACCGTAAGCGGAACATTGATATCGCAAGCGGTTTCCATAGTCTCCACGAGCAGAGCGGCAACCGCCTCGGCATCCTTTTCGGGCGTTTCGATTATAAGCTCATCGTGTATCTGCATTATGAGATGCGCTTCGGGGTATTCCGCCGCAAGACGCTCGTAAACGCGTATCATGGCGATTTTTATTATATCCGCCGCCGTGCCCTGAATGGGCATATTCATTGCCACGCGTTCGCCAAATGAACGGATATTTGCCTTTGCATCATTTAGCTCGGGCAGATACAGTCTTCTGCCGTAATATGTTTCGGCATAGCCCTTTTCTTTGGCTGATTTTTTCGCATTTTCAAGGTACGCCGCAACGCCGGAATAATTGGCAAGGTAGCTTTTTATATAGCGGTCCGCCTCGGCATTGGAGCAGCCCACATCGTTTGAAAGCGAAAATGCGCCTATGCCGTAAACTATGCCGAAATTCACCGCTTTGGCGCGGCGTCTGTCCTCGGGCGTAATATCTTCAAGCGGTATGCCGAAAACCTGCGAAGCGGTAATGGCGTGGATATCGTCGCCGTTTTTGAAAGCGGCAATCATATTTTCATCGCCTGCAAGCCCCGCAAGCACGCGCAGTTCTATCTGCGAATAGTCGGCATCCACAAGCATGCAGTCCTTGCGCGCGTTGAAGAATTTGCGCATCTCCCTGCCGCGCGGCGTTCTTACGGGTATATTCTGCAAATTCGGCTCGGATGACGAAATTCTGCCTGTGCGCGTTTCGGTCTGGTTAAGGGTGGAGTGTATTCTGCCGTCGCTGTCTATAACCTTCAAAAGTCCCTCGCAATATGTGGAATTGAGCTTTGTGAGGAAGCGGTAATCGAGTATTTCCGATATTACGGGATGCTCATCCTTCAGCTTTTCAAGTACTTCGGCATTGGTGGAATAACCCGTTTTTGTCTTTTTGCCGTGTTTGAGACCGAGACCGTTTTCGGAAAAGAGGATTTCACCGAGCTGCTTGGGTGAATTGACATTAAACTCACATCCCGCAAGCTCATAAATCTTTGTAAGCTTCTGCGCGAGCAGTTCTTTCGTTTCATTACCGAATTTCACGAGCGAGTCTTTATCTATTGAAAAGCCCTCGCGCTCCATTGATGCAAGCACGCGTGCAAGCGGCAATTCGATTTCGCGCAGCAGCTTCAGCTGCGAATTTTCGCAAAGCTGTGTGTACTGCTTTTGCACGACCGTTTCAAGCACCGCCGCACCTGCAACATATTGCGCGTTTTGTTCTGCATAAAACTCCGCTTCATCATCTTCGGCTTCTATTTTTATTTTGCCGAGCCCATATTGCTTGCGCAGTGCATAAAGCGAGTATTCCGATTTTTCGGGGTTGAGAAGATACGCGGCAAGCGTTGTGTCAAAGCAGATATTCCCTGCTTTTATGCCGCTTCGGTCGCAAAAATCGTAAAGGCGCTTACTGTCATCGGTATATTTTTCAATGCGTTCATCACTCATTAAATCGGTGATGAACGAGATGAACATAAAATCGCTGTTCTGAACAAGGGAAACGCCCTTAAGCGTTTTGAAAAGCATATTGACTATGCCGCCGTCATCATATTCACACACAAAGTACGCTTTGCCGGATTTTTTGATTTCTTCAAGCAGACCGTTCCTGTCCTGCTCAACATAAAGCACAATTGTTTGTGCGGGCTCCTCCGGAATACTGACTGCGGTACTGTCGAGGTCAAGTTTTTTCAGGATTTTGACCATTTCGAGTGAATGAAGCATTCTGACCGCGCCGTCAACATCCGGCTCTTTAAGACGGTAATTTTCAAGGTTTGTGTCGATGGGCGCACTAAGGCATATCGTGCCGAGTGTTTTGCTTAAAGCGGCATTTTCTGCCGAGGCTTTCAGCTTTGCCCGCATATTCTCTTTAATATCAATGGTATCAATATTTTCGTAAATATAATCAACGGAGCCGAACTCGCGTATGAGCTCGCTCGCGCCCTTTTCGCCTATGCCCGCCACGCCGGGAATATTGTCGGATGTATCGCCCTGAATGGCTTTAATATCAATAAGCTGTTCGGGAGCAACGCCGTAAACCTCTTTGATTTTTTTAATATCATAAACGGGGTTGGGCTGATTTGCGCCGTTTGTTGCAAGCACCACATTCACATTTTCGCGCACAAGCTGAAGACTGTCGCGGTCACCCGTGGAAATGTAGCAGAAATCATCCTTTGAGCAGGCGTGCGAAAGCGTGCCGAGAATATCATCCGCCTCGTAGCCTTCCTTTTCCACGACTGTGTAACCGAGCAGTCGCAAAAGCTCCTTGAGCGGCTCAAACTGTTCAAGCAGCTCCGGCGGCGCGGGCTTCCTTGTGCCCTTATAGCCGTCAAACATCTTGTGGCGGAACGTGGGCGCGTGAACATCGAACGCCACGGCGACGCCGTCGGGCTTGTACTCCGAAAGCATACTCAGAAGTATGTTCATAAAGCCGAAGATGCCGTTTGTTGCCCTGCCGTCCTTAGTGGTGAGCAGGCGCACGCCGTAATATGCGCGGTTCAGTATTGAATTGCCGTCAACTACAAGAAGTACCATAGATTTTCTCCTTATATATTACACATTCAAGGTTTCAAGCGTTATGAACGGATAACCGTTCTGTTCAAGGTAATTTTCCTCGGTAAGCGCCCGCAGGCAGCCGAGCGCCGCAACATTTGTGCCGTTGCCGGGCAGGCGCACCTTTATGCCGGTGGCTTCCGCTATGGAACGGTCTATGCCGTAAAGCTGCGAAACGCCGCCGCAAATGAAAATGCCGTCATCGGTAATATCGCGCAGAAGCTCCGGCGGCGTGACCTCAAGCACGGATGTTACCGCCGCGCAAATCGAGTCGACACAATCGCGTATGGCGAAGTTGACCTCCTGCGCCGTTACTTCAAAGAAAAGCGGCATACCGTCCGCCATATCCTTGCCCTTGGCAACTGCGGCTATCGCTTCACTGCGCAGCTTTGAGCCGCCCAAAGTAAGCTTTAATTCCTCGGCAGTCAGCTTGCCGACGGATATACCGCGGTTGGCTTTGAGATATTTTTTAATGAGTGCATCCATATCGTCGCCGCCGACGGCAACGGTTTTGGCGACTGCAACGCCGCCCATGGTAACGACCGCCACGCCGGTAGTGCCCGCGCCGATATTGACGACCATGGTACCGTAGGGTTTATCGAGCATAACACCCATACCGAGTGCCGCCGCAAGCGGCTCCTCTATAAGCGTTGCCCTGCCCGCCCCCGCACGCAGGATGCAGCCGAGAATATTGCGTTTTTCAAGGTTTGTGATGCCCGCAGGCATTGTGGCAACGACCGTGGGCTTGAAGATTTTATTTTTGCATATACGCTCAAGCAGAACACGCAGAAGCTTTTCGCTGTTTTCGATTTCGCTCACGCTGCCGCACATAAGGGGCCTTGCGAGCTTAACGGCATCGGGACAGCGCCCCGTCATTTCGTTAGCCTCGTGCCCCACGGCAAGCACCTTGCCCGTGCCGTTTTCAAGAGCGAGCACCGCAGGCTCGGAAAGGACTACACCCTTACCCTCTACCGCGGCATTGACATAGCCCGTGCCTATATCAAGACCGATTTTAAGACCGACCATTTCAGTGCCTCCGTTACAATAATTCATATCATTATACATCCTGAAAAGCATTTTGTAAATATCGGTGCGACATATTTACAAATTCTGTTTTTTAATATAAAATATATAAAAAGGCGAAAGGGTGATTTTTACGGCAGGCGTTAAAAATTCAAAGCTTAAGCTGCTTTACCTTGCGGATATTTTTGAGAAACGTACAGATGAAACCCACATGCTCGGTGCAAACGACCTTTGCGATATTCTGAAGAACGAGGGAATTTCAGCCGAACGCAAATCAATATATAAGGATATTGACGTACTCAGGGAATACGGGTATGACATTATATACAACGGCAACAAAATGAACGGCGGCTACTTTCTCGGCGAGCGCCGCTTTGAGCTTGCGGAATTAAGGCTGCTTTCGGATGCGGTGCAGGCTGCCGACTTTATTTCGCAAAAGAAAACGAAAAGCCTTGTTGAAAAAATAGAGAGCTTTGCAAGTGAAGCGCAGGCAAAAAAACTGCACTCGCAGGTTTATGTTGACAACCGTCCCAAATGCACAAACGAGGAGCTTTTTTACACCATAAGCACATTGGATGAAGCAATAACGGCGGGCGTTAAAGTAAAATTCACTTATGTTCGCAGGAAAATAACCGAAAACTTCAAAAAATCGAAAGAAGAAAAGATTTTCACGGTAAGTCCTTACGCGATGATATGGTCTGATGACCACTATTATCTTGTGTGCAATAACGAAAAATATGACAATCTTATGCATCTCAGGATAGATAAGATAAAGCGCCCCGTACTGCTTGACGAAAGAGCACGCCATTTTTCGGAGGTTTCGGATTACAGACACAAATTCGATTCGGCTGATTATGCCGGAAAGCTCTTTAATATGTACAGCGGCGAGCCGAAGCCTGTGGAGCTTGCCTGCGACAACGACCTGCTTGAACCGATGCTTGACAGATTCGGTGAAAATGTAAGGCTGCAAAAGCTTGACGATGAGCATTTTCTGCTGCGCACGAATGCCGCGGTAAGCGACGGACTTGCGGCATGGGTGGTGCAGTTCGGCGGCAGAGTTACGGTAAGAATGCCGAAAGACCTGATTTACGCCGTAAAGGAAAAAGCAAAAGCGGCACTTGACAATTACGAATAACAAATATAAAAACGACCGAGAGGAAAAATCTTTCGGTCGGTCATTATTTTATGAAAGCGTTTCGGTAAGCACCTTTTCAAATTCCGGCAGCCACCAATCGCGGTAGCCCGCCCTTGTGGGATGAATGCCGTTCGCCATATATGTTTTGTACCGTTCGGCGGAAACATCGTTCAATTCGCCGTTATTCCAGAGGTCGATTACGGTTACATTCCATTTACTGCAAATATCAAGCAGTAATGATACCATTTCGCCGTAGCGTTCACTGTCGTAGCGTGTGCCCGTGTAAAATAAAACGGGGCAATTCCACGTCTCACGTGCATAAGCGATTACATATTCCAGCGAGCCCGCCACCGTGGAGGTGTCAAAATCGGCAATATCGAATGAAGCGGATATTTCGCCGAGCGGCAGTTTTTTTGTGGCGTCGTTTGTGGAAAGCTGGCACACAAAAGCATCCGCTTTTACGGATTTGTCAATCGTTTTCATGCGTGCGATATAGGAATTTGAGCCGTTGTCAACAAGTGTAGTGCCGGAAACGGCTTCTTTTACGGGTATGATGCCGTCGCGCTTTTCGAGAAACTCCACAAAGCTCTCACCGCGCGATGCAGAGCCGTATGTAACGGAGCTGCCGAGGAATATTACGGTTTTACCGGCAAGAGGACTGTCAGTGAGGGCAGGCGTTGCTTCAACGGAATATTCCGCGGAATTGCCGTCGCTCAAATACCCTTTTGATGCAAGAATGGGAATCACCACCGCAGATAAAATACATACTGCCGCCGCAAACGACAGTATGATTTTCACTTTTTTTGATAATCTTTTCATAATCAAAGGCGCTCGTAAACAGAGAGCTCTGTATTGAAACGGTATTCGTAATCCTCATTGAATGCAGCTACAATGCCGGTATTGGTACCGTCTTTTTCAAAAATCTTAACAACATAAACGGTTGCGCCGTCGGCTGCCTCGGTATACGCGGCAACGGGGGTGAATGTATATTCCGTTATCTCCTTTTCAAGTCCGAGCTGCGAGGGCGCGTATTTTTCAAAGCGGGCGCGTATTT
Organism: Acutalibacteraceae bacterium; assembly: GCA_045617785.1. Lineage (GTDB taxonomy): Bacteria > Bacillota > Clostridia > Oscillospirales > Acutalibacteraceae > DTU089. Next base: position 6,156 of record JAZLJH010000024.1, on the reverse strand, counting down.
TGTTGTTGTTTTCTTCCTCATCAAACGGCTTTTCGGTGGTTGCGGGCTTTTCGGCGGCAGTGGTGCTTTCAGCAGGCTCGGTACCGTCGGCTGACTGAGTGGTCGGCACGGCAATACCGGCATTAAGCGGCACGAACTCGCCGGTGGCTGCATCGTGTATATACACAGTCATACCGACTATTGCGAATGTGCCTGCGGCGCTGCCCTCGGCTTCACCGTCGAATGCTTCAACAAGGCAGCCGTCTGCGCCGTTTACAATGGTGTTGCTCAGTTTCAGAGTGTAATCGGAAATATCCTTTTCAAGCCCCAGCGCTTCTGCGGGAAACTCGCTGAGAATGAGCCTTACAACATTTTCATCCAACGAAACGGAGCCGTTATCACCCGTAATGTCGATTTTTGTATCGGCAGTTGCGAGGGCATTGTCGCCCCCCCTGCCGCAGCCTGCGGCCGCTATAACAAGCGCAAGTATAAGTGTGCTTAATAATACTTTTTTCATAATATCCTCCGAGAAGATTATTTACAATAATATTTTACGCTTTCGGAAGATATTTGTCAACCGCTGTTATTTTTTAACAGCCGCGCCGCAGCGCAGATATTTTTCCCGCGTTGCCATACCGCCGCGCAGGTGGCGCTCCTCCTTATTAACATCAAGCACCTTGCGCACTTCACCGTAAAGGTCGGGGTCGAGTTTTCTCAGGCGCACGGTAACATCACTGTGCACGGTGGATTTTGATACGCCGAATTTTTTAGCCGCCGCGCGAACGGTGGAACGTGTTTCGGTTATGTATTCGCCAAGCTCTATTGCGCGTTGTTCGTAGGTATTCTGCATAAAAATTCCCCTTCATATATTTCTGTGAAAATATATGAAGGGAAGATTTGAAAAATTACTTTATTTCTCGGTCGGCTCGTTTTCACGAATCCATTTGACCATATCGCTGACCGACTGCGCAACGCTCATAGGGTTATAGCCGAGCTCGGTTCTTGCTTTTTCTATTGAGAAATTGCAGTTTGAAACGAGCTTGCGGATGGAATAGCGGGTAAACAAAGGCGTTTTCTTCGCGAGCTTATAGTAAACCTCAGCCGCAGGAGCAACAGCCTTTGCAAAGCCGTATGAAAGCGGAATTTTGGGAGCCTTTTTGCCGCAAGCCGCCGCGGTGGCTTTTATGAAATCGCCGACGCTTATCTGCTCGCCGCAAAGAATGTAGCAGTCGCCCGATTTGCCTTTTTCGGCAGCCATATGCATACCGTAGGCAACATCGCGTATATCAACAAAGTTGTATGCACCGAAGCTGAGCGTTACGGGGAACATACCGTTCACGAACATACGCACCATTTCACCGACATTGGAAACCTTGAAATCGTAAGGTCCTATGCAGGCGCCGGGGTGAGTTACAACGGCATCGATTTTGCCTGCTTTGACCTCATCAAGCAAATACTGTGTTGCGGTCGCCTTTGTTTTGGCGTATGTACCGTCAAGCTCATCGGGTTCAAACCGGTCAACCTCTTTCATCAGCTCGTTGCCGGGCAGAGGCTTGAAAGCATCGACCGACGAAGCGTAAACAAGGCGCTTTACGCCCGTTTTTTCGCACGCTTCGATAACATTTTTGGTGCCGCCTACATTGACCGCCCAGATTTTATCCTCCTGATCGGCATTTATATCGATGATACCTGCAAGGTGATAAACAACATCAACGCCCTCAAAGGCTTTTATAAGTGCATCAAGGTCGGTTACATCACCGTAAGCCTTTTCGCACTCGATACCGTCAAACATCCTGCTGTCTTTTCTGATAAGAATTCTGACCTTTTCGCCGCTGTCGACAAGCTCTTTGAGAAGCGCATAGCCGATATGCCCTGTTGCACCGGTTACAAGACTGAGTTTTTCACTCATTTTCAAGACTCCTTTTTTGTGTTTGAGAATAATAACTTTCATTTTTTAACCCGAACCGGAAAGTTCGGGTTAAATGATTATTTTTTATGACCGCCGACACGTGCAAGGGCACGCGAGTTTGCGGGCGTAAAACGACAATATCGTGTGAAATAATCAAAAATTACTCGCCCTTCATACCCAATAACTGCACTTTTCCTTCGTATGAATCCACGCTGACCTTGATGGAATCAAAGATAGCTGCTCTTATATCATCATCGGTAACGCCGAGCTCACGGCAATACTTGTCGGGGATAAAGAGGTTGATATCCATAATATCGGGCAGACCGAGAGGATCAATGCCGCTGTCAACATTGCGAGCCTTGTAATCCTTGATTACGCTGCCGAGACCCATTTTCATCATCCACGGGGGGATGCTGATGATCTTTCTGTCAGCGCCCATTCCCCTTGCCTCGTAAACGATTTTGAGGAATTCTTTCCAGGTCATATTATACATACCGATGGGCCATGCCTTTGCGCCGGTTGATTTTTCAGCCGCGCCGACAATGGTCTCACCCACCTGACGAACGGTAAGCATTGCGGTACCGCCGCCGGGATAAAGTGTGCAGGGCAGCTTATCCATACGCTTTATCTGCTCAATGAGAATGACCCAAACGGGCTTTCTGCCGGGCTGAGTACCGAAAATGTAGGGAAGCTCAAGAACCGCAACATCGAAGTTGTCATCGGCAAATGAGAAAGCAACTTTCTCCTGATCGATACGGCTTCTGATGTACTGATGCTTTTCATAAAGCTTCAATTCGGGGCGTTCTTTTGCAAGATATGAGAAATAAGAGCCGAGAACAACAGCCTTTTTAACGCCGACTTCTTTGGCGATGGGAAGAATTCTCTTGATGGGAGCTATATTGAATTTATAGTAAGCATCGTAAACGGGTGCGGGGAACTCTGCGCGCTCGTCAACGCCTGCGGCGTAAACGAAGCAGTCAAATCCGGTGAGCATCTCGCGGAGCTCGTCATCGGTCTTGTCGTTTATATTGCAGAATTCAAGCTTCATAGCTTCGGGGATGGGAGCGCCTTGCGGAAGCGGAGGCAGAGCAACGCTCGTAACCTTGTGGCCTCTTTCAAGGAAAATGCGTGCTGCCTCGCAGCCGAGAAGACCTGTGCCGCCTATCATAAATACCTTCATTTTAACATCTCCTTATTACTTTTCGTTGAATTCATCGAAAATGCTTCTGCCGTAAACATTGTGCTCATCAGCATCATGAAGCGGAGCCCAGACCTGATTGAAGAAGGGATTGACCTTAGCAACCTCGTCGTAATTCCACTTGATTTCATGATCGCCGTCGATATCCTCGGGGTCATAGGGAAGCGGTGAGCATTCGGGGCACCAGTGACCGCCGCGAAGCGCAAGGTTAACGGACATCTCGAATGTGTGACCGAGACCGCACTCCCATTTCTTTTTAGTGTAGATATCGCCGGGCTCGTAGCTTTCTTCAAGGAACTTGCCGCCGCGGAATGCCGCTGCCTTGCGAATATCCTCTATATCGAGATTTTCAACACCCTTTGCCTCGTCATAGCCGTGATCAAGGAGTGTGACTTCCTCGGTGGGGCGCTCGACCTTAAAGGTATCCCAATTGCCGATGGAGTTCCAGTTTTCCATATTGCCGTAGTAAGCGGTAATTCTGTCGGTCTGGTTATTCTTTTTCCAGTTAAGCGTACCGAAAACTTCTGTTTCGGCAATCTTTTTCATAAAGGGCTTTGCAACTACGCCGACAAGTCCCTTTGCCGGGCCGGGGATAAGCCTGCAAGCTCTGTAATATGCGGGAACCTGCTTGGACATATTGTCGAAATACTTTTTAACGGGAATGTTGGCTCTGAAATGAAGAATATCATCGAGCTTGTCGGAATCTGCATACCACTGACCGTGGAAGTTGCGAAGAATGAACCAATCGGCATCGAAGAGTTTTTTCGGTGAGGGAAGACCGAGAGCGCCGAGAAGGAGCTCCTCAAACTCAAAGTTGGTGATGCGGTACTCCTTACCGGAGCCGATGTTGTAGAACTTTCTCCAGAAATCGGCGGGAACATCATCGGAGCAGACATTGGCAAGAAGTCTGCCGCTGTCTTCAATGGTAGCCCACTCGAGAACGCCGTTGATGCAGACATGGAACATAATGGGGTCCATATTTTTAAGGATGGCAGGATAAAGGATACCCGACTGACGCAGTGATACCCAATGCTCAAGTCCGGATTCAGCGAGAATGGACTCGGCATAAGCTTTACTTACCGCGTAGTGGTCGTAAACGCTTATCTTGATGGGGTCGCCCGTTCTTGCCCAGTGAATGGGAGGGTTACGGTCGCCTGTTTCGGCAACGGTGCCTATGTAAACCACTTTAATATCGTTGGCGTTGGGCTGTGCCTTAACTGCATTAACGATATTTCTCATAGCGGTGGTGTTTGTTTTTATGGTCTTTTTGGGGTAATAGTCCGCCGCGGGTGAAACCATGCCGCCTACGTGAAGAACATAGTCTGCGCCTGTAACGCACTCAAGAACATCATTGTAATTGGTAAGGTCGCCCCAAACGAGCTTAACTGCGGGGTCATTTACATAGTCCTTGAATTTTTCTTTGTTCTTTTCGCTGCCTCTGTTAAGGAGGACGATATTGAACTCATTCTTTTTTGCATAGAGCTCTTTGAAACCTGCCCAGCCCATATTGCCTGATGAGCCGGTGAGAAATACTGTCTTTTTCTGCATTCCGATACCCCCTGCGGTTTGACCGCAAATTATTTTTATACGAATTTATTATACAATTATCGCTTCCTGATTGTCAATAGTGCTGAATACAAATTCACATTTCTTATAATAAATTAAGAAATTAAGAAATGCCGCTTCATCGACGGCATTCTTTCGGCATATTCAGTTCTCATACTTGAGTGAAATTATCAGATTAAACTCACCGCCTGATATTTTGGTAAGCATATCGCCGCCGTATTTCTCTGCAGTACGCTTTATGCTTTTAAGCCCGAGTCCGTGGTTTGATTTATCATCCTTTAATGTTTCAAAAATCCCCGATTTCTTTTGCGGCGTTTCAAACACGGGGTTTTTCACCGCAATTATAAGCCGGCTCTGCTCATTTTTGATTTTAAGCGAAATGTACCTTTTGGTATTATCGTCGGTTTTCAGGCAGGCTTCAACGGAATTGTCGAGGGCGTTACTGATTACGGTGCAGATATCCATAGCGGAAATTTTGCAGTCTGCGAGCTTATCCACATCAAACTGTGTGGAAATGTTGTTTTTTCGCGCTTTCAGCATTTTTTCGTTCAGAACGGCATCGACAGCACTGTTGCCGCTTATGGAGATATATGTTGCTTCCTCTACGGCATCGGTAAGTGTATCGAGGTAATCGAGCAGTTCCTGCCTTGTGCCGGTTTCCACTATACCGCGCAGGGTCAATATGTGATTTTTCAGGTCGTGACGGATTTCGCGCGTGTAATTATAACTGTCCTCAAGCTTTTTGAAAGACTCTTTTTCAAGGCTCATCTGAGTATTCAAGAGGTCTGCCTCGCGCTTGATTTCAAACTGACTTTGCAGCCTTGCAAAAAGCGCAAAAACAAGGATATTAATGAACACAAGCCCGACAGATGAAATAATAATATAGGCATTTATGCTTTCGCCGGGCTGAATAAGGTCGGTATAATACTGGTAAACCGTGAGTGTAAACAGCGTGGTTGCCGGAACAATGAGCAGCAAGAGCCAGTATTTAAGCGGTATATTCCTGCTCTTTTTCTTGGTAAACAAGCCGATAAGCAAAATTATGGCAAGCATAAAAAGATTCGGCATTTCGATAGAAAGCAGACGGTAGAAAAAGCCCTCGGTATCTATGAGCGGCACTTTTTCTATCACCTTATCAATAAAGAGCATAAATGTGAAATCCGACAGAATTTTTGACAGTGCAAGGCAAAGCGAAAACACAAAACCGAAAATCACCTTTATGCGTTTTTTACCCTCATATATAAATAGTGCAATAAGGAAAATCATCAGCATTTCCACTACTGTTTTTATATTGCCGGTATGCCCCGTTTCCTGCAAGGCGAGCAGTATGCCGCCGCTGACTGCAAAGCTGATGTATTTCGGCAGCTTTGACTTATACTTATCATCGAAAAAGGCGTTTAAAAGCAGGTAGGCAAAAAGCATTTCGAGTGTTGATGCAAAAAGCCTTATTATATAAAACAGTGTTGTTTCTATAATCTGTGTCATAGCCTCACCTTTGCGCCCA
>JAZLJH010000023.1:0-241203 GCA_045617785.1 Acutalibacteraceae bacterium | reverse complement strand
GCCTCGCTGCATCCGCCACCGGCGGCGCTCGGCGAACAAGCTGCCAATTCCGCCACGCCGGCAAATTATTAAGTTGTAAATAACGTAAGGCGTGTAATGGCTCTTGCGGTGCCCAAAATTTGCTCTCGCTCATTCTTCGCTGCAGATTTTGACCGCTGCGCCTTTTTCGCCTCGCTGCATCCGCCACCGGCGGTGCTCGGCGAACAAGCTGCCAATTCCGCCACGCCGGCAAATTGTTAACTTGTAATTAACAACAAGAATTATAATATTATTGTTCCTCATTGTCAAGAATTTTTTGTTGCTTCTTTTGCTGTGGTGTATTATACTTGTTTTATAATAATATATGCGAGGCATCTATGGAGTATTTTACGAAATTCACATCAAATTCAGCTGCGGCGGCTGGTAATCAGAGCTTTTTTACCCCCGATGATGAAAATGCTCTTTTGACTTCGCGCGCGTTTTTCAGAATATCCGCCGGCGGCAAATTCAATTATTCATTACTGTTTTCCAATATCACCGACAGTACCTTTGCCGACGGCTCACACAGCAGGTGTAATCTTGGGCTTTGGGAGTGGTATATCGCTTCGTTGCGCGTTGCACCGTGTAACACTTGCGGTGTTGAAAAAATGCCCGAAAGCAGCGATTTTGCCGGAGATTTCATCACTCTCACATTTGACGGCAGCAAACATAAAACCGTTAAATCCGGTGAATTTTTTAGCACCGATGCCGTTGAGCTTGCATTTTCGGCAGGGCAGTATATGTGTGTTGAAATCACTTACCGCGGCAGGCAGATACCTTGCCACCCGGAAACGCTTTTACCGGTATTTGCAAAGCGCGGCGATGAATGGGTTTACGATGTTGATATGCCGCTGCCGTGTATGATAGGGTGCGACAGACCCGTAAAAAAACGCATAGCCTTCCTCGGTGATTCCATTACACAGGGCTGCGGAACGCCAAAAAACGGTTATATGAATTACGCCGCACTCGTTGCGAAGCGTTTTGAAAATGAATATGCCTGCTGGAATCTCGGCATAGGCTACGGCAGGGGAGCCGATGCCGCCACGGACGGCGCGTGGCTTTATAAGGCAAAGCAGAATGATATTGTTACAGTCTGTTACGGCGTAAACGATATTTTTCAGCTTCACGATGCCGAATGCACAAAATCCGATTTAACCAAAATCGTAAGGTCGCTCAAAGCGGCGGGCGTTAAGGTCGTTCTGCAAGCCGTTCCGCCGTTTGATTACTGCGATGCCGATGCGGCGCTGTGGCGCGATATAAACGGTTATGTGTATTCGTCACTTGCTGCCGAAGCCGACGCCTTTCTCGACACCCCGCCGTTTCTTTCATCGCCGCATAATCCGCAGATGACGATATACGGCGGCCACCCGAATACCGACGGCTGCGCTGTGTGGGCTGAAAAGCTCATACCGGTAATTGAAAATGTATTAAATAAATAACGGAGGTTATATTATGCCATATATCAATTTGAAAACCACATCAAAAATCACAGACGAAAAATGCACCGAGCTTAAAACCGCATTCGGCAAAGCCATTGAAAGTTTTCCCGGGAAATCCGAATCAAGGCTCATGGTCGATATTGAAGACGGCGCAAAAATCTGGTTTCGCGGCGATAATTCTGCCGATATCGCAGTAGTTTCAGTCGATATTTTCGGCGATGTAAATGCCGCGGCGGCAGATAAAATGACCGCAGAGGTGTGCAGTATACTTAATTCCACGCTCGGCATCGCCAAGGACAGAATTTATATTAAATACACCGGCTTTCATAATTGGGGCTGGAACGGCGGCAATTTCTGACACGCAACAGACAATGTTAATTTGCGTTGCTTGCCGCAACGGGTGTGCGCGCTTAAAATCAAGATAACAACTTTTGAAAGGTGGTTATCTGAATGCTTAATGCAAATCTCAAAGCAGTGCGAAAATCAAAAGGTCTTTCGCAGGAGGAGCTTGCCTTAAAGCTTCATGTTGTAAGGCAAACCGTTTCCAAATGGGAGCAGGGCTTGTCCGTTCCCGATTCCGATATGCTCATTGCAATATCGGAAATACTCGAAACGCCGGTAAGTGCACTATTGGGTGAACCCATAGCGGAACAAAAGACCGACGATATTAAAGTGATTTCGGAAAAGCTTGAAGAAATCAATCTGCAATTCGCCAAAAGGAAACAAAACAGAAGAAAATTGCTGTTTTGGCTTTTTGTTATTTTCGGTGCGGCAATAATAATTACCGCGGTTTTGCTGATGAAACTGCAAAGTCCTTATTTGAATTGGAATTTTGCAGACCCCGAAACCGCCGTAGTCGGCACCGCATTCCATATTTTTGAATTTTGCTTTTTCCGTCTGGCTCCGTTTGCGCTGCTCGGCACCGTTATCGGTGCTATTATAACGGCAAAAAGACGCTGATTTCAGCAATTAAACAAAAATATCCGCCGATGAGGAACATTCCTTTTCGGCGGATTTGTTGTTATATGTAAATTATGCTTCTTTCTTTTCCTCTTTGGGTTTGCGGAAAAGTATTTTATCAACCGGGAAGTACAGGAAGAACTGAATTGCACCGCAGCATGCACCGGAGATCGAAATGGCGGCATTTTCGCCTACATGCTTTGCAAAGAAAGTGATGAGTGAGGGTGAAAGCCATGCCGAGAAGCAGATGAGCGCGATGGTGAAAACAATGTATATCGGCAGGGTAACAGCGATATTTGCGCTTGAATTGAAGGTCTTTTCGCGGTTGATGAAGAATGAAACAATCTGTGCGAGAACATTACTTACATTAGCTGCAATGAAAACACCGAGACCTGCGGCGATTACGCCGGTAACGGGATCAGCCGCTTCGGAATTGAATATGCCGAGCAGGTGATATTCGCGGTGCAGAAATTCGTCCGACATCGGAATTTTAAGCAGAAGCGGAAGGAAAGTCTGGATTACGAATGCGCCGAGACTGACTACAATGAATTTTACAAACTGCCATAAAGTTTCTATACCTTTGCCTTTTTCTTTGGCGGCGCCGTCGATTTTGCTTAATTTACCCATAATACAACACCTCGTATTCAAAGTGATTTAATTTTATCATACAAAACTGCACTTGTCAATTATTGTTGAATTGCCTTTTTATACAATATATGCGATTTGTCTTTGTTCACTTATTTCGTTGACACAAACCGCTTTTGTTGTTACAATGTATGTGTAAAATTATTCCTTCGGAGGTTTATTATGGGATTTAACGAAATAGCCGCAAAAGCGGTAAGGTCACTTTCTCGTTCAAGTGCAAAAAAACTCGCCAGAAAAGGCATAAAGGCAGAGCCTCTGCCCAGACCCATGCCCACCGAATTCAAGGGCGAAAAATATGTCTGCGGCTACGCCGTTAAAGAGGTTATGCCTGACGATATCAAGGCAAAAAAGTATTGGATCGCCGGTCACGGCATGGGCAGCACCATTGACCGTATTCACGACCCCATCACCGTAAGCGCCATGTGGATAGGCGTTGACGATAAGGGCGGCTACATCCACCTTGCAGCCGATATTATCGGTCTTACGAACTTTGAGCTTAACATAGTGCGCGATGATTTGAAGGATTTCTGCAAAGAGGCTAACTGCGCGGGCGTATTTTGCAGCTCATCACATACCCACGCCGGTTTCGACACCGTCGGCTATTGGGGGCAGCTTTACAGACTGCAAAGCGGTAAAGACGATGAATATATGGCAAAGCTCCTCAAATCTCTTGCCGAGGTCGCACGCGAGGCGTATGCAAACCGCAAGCCCGGCAAGCTCTATATAGGTAACGCCCACGCGCCCGAAGCACAGTACGATAAGCGCGAGCCGGTAGTTCTGCACGATGTTCTCACAAGAACGCGTTTTGTTCCCGATGACGGTTCAACCGAAACATGGTTTATGAATTTTGCCGCGCATCCCAACACACTCGGCGGCTCCAACCACGATTGCAGCGCCGACTATCCCTATTGGCTCAGAAAGACCATTAACGATTCCGTTAAAACGAATGTCCTTTTCGGGCCCGGCGCCATCGGTGCGGTTGACCCCGGTATGTTCGACTGCGAGGACAATAAGCCTTTAAGAACACAGAAGCAGGGCGAGTATCTCGGCAGAATAGCCCTTTCTATCGACAATGATGTTGAAATGCAGCCCGAGATTTCCGTTCTGCAGCACAAATATTATTCACCCGTTGATAACGGTCTGCTCGCACTCATGGTTATTATCAAGGCTTGCTCCGGTCAGCGCTACGCTTACGATAAGGGCGACCTCGGTCTTGCTCTGCTCACCGAAATGGTCTACATCAAGCTCGGCACACAGCAGATTCTCATGCTGCCCGGCGAGCCGTTCCCCGAGGTTATATACGGCGGTGCGGTCGATGCCGATAAGTCCGCTACCGGCAAGGGTAAGGAGATCAACCCCACGCCCGTTATAGATGTTGTAGGCGACGAAAACCTGCTTGTTTACTGCGTTGCAAACGATATGACGGGTTACTGCGTTGCACCCAACGATTTCATTCTTCACGAAACACAGCCCTATATTGAGCAGGGTAAGGATGTTTTCGGCAGAAAGCATTACCACGAAACAAACTCGCTCGGCTACCTTACCAACGAAACGATCGTTGAAAACGTTGCCGACATTATGAAACGCGTAAAAAAATAAAACGGAAAGAGTAAAGGGAGTCTTGTACTCCCTTTATTTTGGTATTTTGCTTTGAAAAAAGAAACTAAAACCAAAATCACCGAGGCGGCTTTCAGCTGCGTTCTTGCGGCTCTCGCAAATTCCCTGCGTGATTCCGACGAGTTCAAAAGCGTCGAAAAACACGACAGCTCGTATTTCTTCGAGGGCACAAAAAGATTTCTCAAAAATCCGTCAAAAAACGGCGTGTGGAGACTCGGCTTTTCCGAGGTCGACCTCACTCCTGCCGATTACGCCGAACGCGCTTATTATATGGGCGGCTACATTGCACCCGAAAACCGCTTCCGCAATCTTATTGAAGAAGTGGTTGACGATATGCGCGGCAGGTGCATCGCGCTTGACGATAACAGCGGCAGGGGGCTTTCGGTTTTCTGCACCATCGACTGTATCGGCACCACCAATGCCGATATAAAGGTCATACGCAGAAAATTCCTTGAAAAAATGGCGGAGCGCTTCCCCGAAAAGAAAATTGCCTCGGTCAATGTTTTTTCCACCCATACTCACAGTTGTGTTGATACGCAGGGCTTGTGGACCGATTTTCCCGGGAAATTGCTGCGCAATATTCGCCGCAATTATACGGGCAGGGGGATACTCGAACGCGGTGCCGATGAGCAGTATATGCGCTTCCTTGCCGACGGCGTAAGCACCGCACTCGTTAACGCCGTTGCCGATATGGTCGAGGGCGAAATGTTTCTCGCACAAAAGGATTTTCCCGATTACATCGGCAATAAAAACAGACCTTCCGCACCGAGTGTGCTTTATACGGTAACAAGGCTCACCTTTAAGCCGTTCGACGGAGCAAAAACGCCGACCGTTATCGTTAATGTTGCGGCACATCCGGATGTAGCGGGCTTGCCCGTCAATGATGAGCCGGGTTCCGGCAGGCGTCTTTGCGGCGACTACATTCACTATATCGGCGAAACCGTCAACCGCGCGGGCTATAACTTTATGTTCTTTAACGGCGCTATCTGTGCTATATATACAAACCGCGGGCTGACAAACGATGACCTGCCGTTTGAACACCGCTATATGCAGTCGCAGCGTTTCGGCATTGAAATGGGCAGAATGGTGCTTTCAATGACAAAGACTTTGGATGAGATAAAGCGCGACAAGGTACTTTACGATGAAGCCGAAATCGCCCGCGATACCGAAAAAGCCGAAAAGAACGGCGGCAAATATACACTCTGGTGCAATAATTGGGAGCCTGTCGGTGAATGTAAGGTCGCGCCGCTTTTCAATATCAGACTTAAAGAGGTAAAAGTGCCGATCACCAATAACCTCATCTGTGCCGCGGGTAAGCTGCGCCTTGCAAATTATGAGGTGCTTACCGAGGGTAAACACAAATATGCGGTTTTCACCGAAATCGGTTATATCGAATTCGGCAAAGAGCTTCGCGTTGCGCTCGTTCCCGGCGAATTTTGCGGCGACCTGCTTCTCGGCGGTGCATCGCTTTTTGCGGACGGTGCGGTTACCCATACCGATTTCGGCTTGCCGTGTGTCAGGGAAATTCTCGGTGAAAACACGATTGCATTCGGTCTTGCCAACGATGCGGTCGGTTATATTGTGCCCGATAACGATTATACCCTCGGCGACCCTGCCGACCACTATCACGAATCTGTTTCACTCGGAAAATTCACGGGTTCATCGGTAATAAAAGGTTTTATTGAATTAAAAAAGGAACTGTCATAATATGGAATATTATCTCGGAGTTGACGGCGGCGGCACAACCACAACGGTTGCCGTTGCCGATGAATCAGGCAAAATTCTTGCAAAGTGCAAAGGCAAAACAATCAATTACTGCTCCGTGGGGCTTGAAAAGGCACGCGAAAACTTCAAAGCCGTACTCGGCGAGGTCGAACGCGAAATCGGCGTAAATGCCTATAAAAACGCGTTTATCGGCTCATCCGCTTTAACCGAAGCCGCCGATGCCGAAACTACCGAGCGCTTTTGCGGCGGTATACTCAATGCCGAAAAAATATTTATGCACAGCGATGTGTATGCGGCACTGTGTGCCGTTGGCGATGAGGTGCCGAAATGCGTTGTCATAAGCGGCACGGGCTCGGTTGCCGCCGCGCTTGACAGATGCGGCAATTATTATACCGCAGGTGGCTGGGGGCATATTATGGGCGATGAGGGCTCAGCATACGGCATAGCCACCTCTGCTTTGCGCCGTTGTGTAAATTTGTGGGACAGCGGCATTGATGCTCCGCTTTTGAAAAAAGCAAATTCATTTTTCGGTATCGAAAACTTCGGCAGAATTGAAAGCGCCGTTTACGGTGAAAACACTACAAAGGATGTTATTGCATCGTTTGCCACCGCCGTGAGTGAGCTTGCCGCCGCAGGCGATGCCGATGCCCTGAATATACTTGGCGGCGAGAGCCGTAAGCTTTTTGAAACAGTTGAAATATTATTCAGGCGTACGGGCGGATGCGAAAAAATATCGCTGTATGGCGGCGTTTTCAAAAATGTTCCGCTTTTCAGAGAAAAGTTTGAAGCACTCGTGCGCAGTAAATACCCGAATATAAAAACAGGTTTTCTTGAAATCACACCGGAGGATGGCGCGGTAAACGCCGCGCTGAAAATGCAATGAAAAAGTATATCGAATATATAGAAAACTGCGAAAGAATAATAAGCAGAATCAAAAATGAAGAAGCGCCGAATATCGAGCGCGCCGCAGAGCTGTTCAAAAACTCGGTTGTGAACGGCAGACCGGTATTCCTTTTCGGCACAGGGCACTCACATATGCTTGCCGAGGAGCTTTTTTACCGCGCCGGCGGTCTTGCCGATATTCAGCCCATACTCGAAACATCGCTTATGCTGCACGAATCGGCATCAAAAAGCACCGAAATAGAACGCCTTGAGGGGTACGCCGAAATTATCTTTTCACATTACGGAATAAAATCCGGCGATGTTATGGTGATAATTTCCAATTCCGGCAGAAACGGCGTAATAGTCGATATGGCGCTGCTTTGCAGGGAGCGCGGTGTTGCCGTTATTGCGCTGACCAATACCGAGCACGCCAAAGCGGGTGCTTCGCGTCATAGAAGCGGCAAACGTCTTTTCGAAATTGCCGATGTTGTGCTTGATAACTGCGGCTGCAACGGCGATGCAAGCGTAAGTGTCGACGGTGTCGACGGCAAAATCTGCCCCACGTCCACCGTGGCGGGTGCGCTCATTCTGAATGCCGTTGTTGCCGAATGTGTTGACCTTTGCGCCAAAGAGGGCGTTGTGCCCGTACATTTCGCAAGCAGTAATGTTGACGGCGGCGATGAAATAAACCACGCAGTTATTGAGTTAAAACGCGGGGAGGTGCGCCATCTGTGATTTACCCCGTACCTGCCGAAATGTCGCTTTGCGGCGAGCCGTATAAGCCGCAGTCGTTTATGCTTTGCGGCGATTGTTCATCACGCGCCGCCGCGATTTTCAGAAGCAAGGGTATCACCTTGGGCGACGGCTTCAGAATAGAATTTATTATTGCGCAAAACAATGCTTTACCGGAAAATTATTCGGTAACAATAAAAGACGGCAGAGCCGCGGTTACGCTCAATTCGGCACGTGCCGCAAGGTATGCGGCATATATGCTTGCAAAGCTCATACTTAACGGTGAGCTGCGCGACGGTGTAATAAATGACGGTCCAAAATTCAAAAAGCGCGGTTATATCGAGGGCTTTTACGGCAAAACCTGGCAGCACGAAAAGCGCGAAAGCGTTATGCGCCTTATGAGCGAATACGGTATGAATTCATACTATTACGCGCCAAAAGACGATGCCTATCACCGTGAAAAATGGCGCGAGATGTATCCGGCGAATGAGCTTTCAAAGCTCGCCGAGCTTGTTCGGCTTGCCGCCGGGTGCGAAATGGAGTTCACTTGGTGTGTCGGTCCCGGGCTTTCATATAACTATTGCTCACAGAGTGATTTCAACTGCCTTATCGAAAAATTCAGAAGCCTTTATGAAATCGGCGTAAAAAGCTTCGGTCTGCTGCTCGACGATATTCCGTGGGAATTTCAGTATGAAGATGATGCCGCCCGTTATGCCTCAATAGCCGATGCCCATACTGAGCTTGTCAATAACACATATAACGCGCTTAAAGCCATCGACAGTACCGTAACACTTACCGTATGCCCCACACAGTACAGCGGCGATGAGCACGGCGAATACATAACGCGTTTCGGCAGCGGCATACCCGCCGATGTTTTTATGTTCTGGACGGGGGAGGAAATCTGCTCGCGTGTGCTCACGGTGCGCGAGTGCCTTGAACTGAAAAAATCAACGGGCAGGAGCGTTCTGTTCTGGGATAATTACCCTGTGAACGATTGTGAAATGTTCCATGAAATGCACCTCGGCGCGCTTATCGGCAGGGATAAAGAGCTTTACACCGCCTGCGACGGACTTATTTCCAATGTTATGGAGTATGCCGAATGCTCTAAAATACCGCTTATGACCGTTGCCGATTATCTGTGGAATCCCGTTGACTATAATCCCGAAAAATCGCTTGAAAATGCGCACAAAGTCATTCTCGGCGAAAAGACGGAGCTTTTCTCTTACTTCGCCGACCATCTCGGCGTTTCGTGCCTTTCAAAATACAGCTCGGCATATATGAGCGACAAGCTTTCGCATATAGCGTTCCTTGCCTCAAAAGGCGAAACGGATGCCGCATTTGCGGAATTTGCCGAATATAACGGCAATATGCGCCGTTGTTACGAGATGCTTTGCGACGAAAGCGTTGAACTGTTTAAGGAACTCAAAAAATGGGTTGTCAAATTCGGTATGTGCTGCGATTTGCTTGATGCGATTCTTGAAGCAAGGCGTACCCCGTCCCAAAGCAATATGAAAAAGCTTGCAGAGCTTACGCAAACCTACAATTTTGATGCGGTCGTGCTTACGGGCTTTTGTTTGCGCGAAGCGGCTGAAAAGACACTCGGTTTATATTGAATTTAGCGCAGACCGAAAAACACGAGAATACATAAACAATGGCTTTACGGTGATTTAAGCATTCTTTAACCGTAAAGCCATTATATTTTCCGAATTTAATTTGTATGTGTTTTTCTGAGCATTTTTTCGCCCGCTCGGAGTATCGGTACAACACCGTCGGGGCGAAGAAAACGCTTTCTGCAACTAAATTCGGCTGTCTGTTATTTTTTGCTTTTCTTCTTGTTCTTCGGGGTTTTTCTTTTCTTCTTTTTACTGCCTTTTGATTTCTTCACGGCAATGATTATAAGGATGATAAGTATCAGCATCACCGCAAGCCACACGAACATACATATTCCGAGCGGCTGGAACGGGCAGATGCCGCAAAGCGAGCAGTCGCTGCCGCCTTTTTCATCTGTTTTTTCGCCGCCGGTGCTCTGTTTCTCCTCTTCAAAGGCTTCGGTCGTTTCGGCGGGCTCATCACTTTTACCGTCAAGTGAGATCGTGTTTGACCAGAGTGAGCTGCCGAGCGGGTCCGCATCGGTAAGACGAACGCGCAGCTGAATCGTGTCGCGTTCGGTTATTTCCGTTTCGCCCGCCGCGCGTATTGTGCGCATTCCGCCGGTTTTCCATTTCCCGTCGGCAAATTCGGCATCCTCCCAGCCGTCGCCGTTTATGTTTATCTGCGCCTGCAGTACGCCGGTACTGCCGCCGTATTCCTCATAATAAAGCTCTGCTTCGTAAAAGCTCTGCGGAAATTCCAGGTCAAACATAAATGATGCGCCGTCTTCGTCTTTTTTTATACTTAAATCCGAAAGCAGGGGGACGGGCAGCTCTTTCGGGGCTTCAACGGCTGCGCCCGGCTCCTCACCCGTGTATGAAAACGCTTCTGACCAATCGCTGAAAATGTTAGTCGGCTCATATTCGCCGCTTACAACAAAGCTTATGCAGTAGCGGTAGCGGAAATAAAGCGTGTTGTTTTCAAGGTCAAGGTATGCATATTCCGAGCCGTCATCGTTATTGCCCGCAATAACCGCATCCTTAAGCGGAACATAGTAATCACTGCGGGTGTTGTGAATATCTATTACGCGCTGCGTTTCGACCTTGTTGGTGTAACCGATGTATGCGCTGCCGTACGATGTGTCCGTATCCCATACCGGACGGTAGTGCCAGTCGCTTGCGGAATTAAGCGAGTAATCCACCTGTACGGAAAATGCAAGCGATGAATCTTCAAAGCCGTACCTTTCGCAAAATTCGGTGTAGCCGCATCTGTCATAAGCGGTGCCGAAATGGTAAATCTGCTGCGAAATCGGGAAGCTTATGTCGATTTTTGTTGATTCGCCGATGCGGTTGTCAACGCTTACATAACCTTTTTCGGGCGTTAATACAACACCGTCGGTGAAATAATCGTTAAAAAATTCATTCTGCCCTGCGAAAGCGCAAAGCGTAAAGCAGCACGCAAAAATTGCAAAGCAGCATATTAAAGCAAGTAACCGTTTCATTAAATTACCTCCCGTTAAGTGTATTTTACAATAATAAAAAATACCTGTCAATAAAATGCGGAAGTTGTAATACAAATTTAATTATTTGTAACTATTGAATAATATATAAAATTCTTTATAATGTAACTATCAATCAATTCGGAGGGCTTTATGAAAAATACAGTTGATTTACAGACATTTATAAGCCGTCATGACCTCGTGTGGCACAGACTGCCTCGCGTGTGGTATGAAGCGCCGTTCATTGCAAACGGCTTTTTCGGCTGCACCGCGTGGTTTAAGGATGATGACAAAACCCTTGTGCTTGCTCTCGGGCACACCTGTGTTTACGACAACCGCAAAATCGATTACCGCGGCGACGATACTCTTATAAAAACACCGCGCCTGCCGGTCGGCAATGTTGAAATCACTTTTTGCGGCAAGGTTACGGGTGTTGATATGCGGCTCGATATCTTCAATGCCGAGCTGCGCGGAACGGTTTTCACCGAGGCGGGTGAGTGCAAATTTACGCTTAAAAGCCTGAACGGAGCCGATTGCATACTCTTTACACATACCGAAAGCGGCACCGAAAAGCCCGAAATAGCCTATAAGCCCGTAAGTGCAGTCAGCCCGCGCGTTAAAGCACTGCGCAAAACGGGCGAAAATGCTTTTGCCGATTACGCCGAGCCGCGCAAGCCTTACACTTTTACCGAAACATTCGGCAAATCGTTCGTTCAGCCGTATTTTAACGGCGGCGGCTTCTGTGTTGCGGAGTGCGAAACCGAGGGCGAGTACGCCGTTGCGCTCGCTTATGACGATGAAAACGAAAACACCGCCCGCGAAAAAGCGAACGGTATAATACTTAAAGTCAACTGCGAAAAATCAGTGCTTTGTGCAGAACATAAAAAGTGGTGGAATTCATTTTACGAAAAGAGCTTCCTTTCTTGGAATGACGGCTTTTATGAGTGTTTTTACTACATTCAGCTGTATAAGCTCGCCTGCGCCTCGCGCGAGAACGGTGCGCCGTTTGACACCTGCGGTCCGTGGCTTTCCGACAGTACACGTTGGCCCGGAACGTGGTGGAATCTTAATGTTGAGCTTACCGTTTCGCCGCTTTATACATCAAATCATATTGAAATAGCAAAATGTGTTTCCAATGCGCTGAAAAACGGCTTTGATAAGCTTATAGAAAATGTGCCGGAAAAATACCGTGCCGACTGTGCGGCGCTCGGCAGAACTACCGAACATGATATGTATGCACCTGTTTGTGAGCCGGGCGACCTCCTGCACGAAAACTGGATGCGCGAAGCGGGTAATCTTGTGTGGGCGCTGTTTTACTGCTATACCGAGTACAAAATGACGGGCGACCGCGCGCTTGTTACCGAAACCGTTTATCCGCTTTTGAAGCGTGCCGTGCAGTATTATCTGTATTTTCTCTATAAGGGTGCAGACGGCAGGCTTCACCTGAAAGCCACGCTTTCGCCGGAGTATATGAAGTCCGATTCGGATGATGTGAACTACGATTTATCGCTTTTGAAATGGGGACTAATAAAACTTTGCGAGCTAAATAAGGAGTTTGGCTTTAATGACGAAAAGGCAGACGAGTGGCAGTCCGTGCTTGAAAATCTTACCGATTTTCCGCAAGCCGAAGGCGAGGGGCTGAAAATAGCGGGGGAAACACCCTATGCCGAATCTCACCGCCATTACTCGCATATTCTGTCGTTCTATCCGCTTCACGTACTTGACCGCGACAATCCGCGCGACAGAAAGCTTGTTGATGATACAATCGATTTCTGGCAAAGCAAGCCCGAAGCGCTGCTCGGCTATTCGCAGACGGGTGCCGCATCAATGCGCGCAATGCTGCGCAACGGTGATGCCGCGCTTATGCACCTCAATAACCTTATGAACGGCTTTGTCAGACCTAATACGATGTACCACGAGGACGGCAATCCCGTTATTGAAACGCCGCCGTCTGCCGCAACCGCAATACTTGAAATGTTCCTGCAAAGCCACGACGGGTATATTGATTTCTTCCCCGCCGTTCCGGGTGAATGGCAGAATGTCTGCTTCGATAAGCTTCTTTGCGAAGGAGCGTTCGAAGCGGGTGGCGAGCTTCAAAACGGAAAACTCAAATGGCTTAAAATAACGAGCCTAAGCGGCAATTCCTGCCGCTTCAAAGCGAATTTCGCCGGAACCGAGCCGACTGCCGATAAGGCTTACAGTTGTGAAAACGGTTTCTATACGGTGAATCTCGCAAAAGGTGAGAGCATTACACTCGCGGTTGATTGCGAGACTTGTGTTCACGCCGTCGAGGTTGACAGAATAAATTGTTTCGGACTGGTGTAATATTAAAAAGGGGCTGTATCGCGCAGATACAGCCCCTTTTTAGTTCAAATTATAACGCTTTTTTCGCTTCTTCCACGATTTTCTTCATTTCATCAAACTTATTTTCAATATCCTCAACAAGCTTGAACTGTGTGCGCGCTCTCACAAGGTTGTGTTCGGGGTAATCAACCTTAAAATAGATGTCGCCGTCAAGGTAGTCGCTTAAAAATCTCATACCGCATTCAAGCGTCAGGAGTTTTGCCGAGAAGGGCAGGTAATCTATTTCATAGTCATTGAGCGCCTTGCCCGCTGTTTTGAGGTAGCCCTCAACATAAGCCTTGAAATATTCAAGACTTAACGATACTTTGGTGAGGTCTGTTTCATCCTCAGCGGCGGTATTTGCGCCGAAGCGGATACTGTCACCGAAATCGTAAAGCGATGAGCCGGGCATAACGGTGTCAAGGTCAACAACGCAAATGCCTTTTTTTGTGTCTTTGTCGAAAAGCACATTGTTGAGCTTGGTGTCGTTATGTGTAACTCTTACGGGTATTTTACCGTCGGCGATAAGGTCTGTTACGACCGAGCAATCTTTTTCGCGTGCAAGCACAAATTCAATTTCGGGTATCGCATTGTCTTTTCTGCCCGAGGCGTTCTTTTCAAGCGAAGCCTTGAAATTTTCAAAGCGTACCGGAGTGTTGTGGAAATTCGGAATGGTGTCGTAAAGCGTTTCGATGGGGTAATCGGCAAGCAGTGTCTGAAAATTGCCGAAAGCTTCTGCCGCGGCTTTGAAATCGTCGGGATTTGTAATTTCGTTTATACTGTAAGTGTTGCCGACAAAATTATAAAGGCGCCAGCTTGAGCCATCTTCATCTATATGGAATTTTCTGCCGTCAACTGTGTTGTATACCGTAAGCGTTTCGCGCTCGGCATCGCCGCCGTTTGCCGCAATTTTTTTCTTTAAGAAATCCGTTACGCCGACAACATTTTCCATAAGCTCCACGGGGTTTTTGAAAACATTGGTGTTGATTCTCTGTAAAAGGTATCTGACATTGTCGTTTTCGGCTGCATATTCCACGATATAAGTATCATTGATATGACCGTCGGTAATCGGTTTACATTCAACTATTTCGCCGAAACTCGGGAACTCGGCAAGTATTTTAAGCATTTTTTCTTCAATCATTTTATTTCTTCTCCTTTGAAAATTGCAAAACATTCGGGATTATGAAATCCGGGCGGCAGCGTGGTAACGGGGTTAAATGCGAGGTAGTGCGGCGTTTCGCAATCATCGCCGCATTTGTAAAAGTTTGCGCGTACCTCAGAAAAATCAATGTCTTTTTCGTCGATGCCGTAAAGGTCTGCAATGAGTCTGTTCGGCACGGTTACGGTAACGCCCCAGCACATTTCGCCGACGCAGTCCTTAAACGCTTTTACGCGCGGTGAATAAACGGTGAGCTCCTTAATAAAGCGTCTGTCGGTTTTGCCCTTGCCGAATTCACACAGGAACACGCCCTTTGATGTGGACTCGATATTTATATATT
The DNA here is from genome assembly GCA_045617785.1 of Acutalibacteraceae bacterium. GTDB lineage: Bacteria > Bacillota > Clostridia > Oscillospirales > Acutalibacteraceae > DTU089. The sequence goes on along the minus strand of JAZLJH010000023.1, from coordinate 226,255 downwards.
CCTGCCTGCCCCTGACGGGTGCAGCGAAAAATTCAAGGCAGCTGTCCTTATAGGCGGGGTCATCGCGCTCGGTATATACTGCGCGCGGCTCGGCTTCAAAGCACAAAAGGCGGGCGGTAAGCACGCCGTTCACTATCGCCATTTTGCAGTATGTGCGCGGGCGGTACGGCTTTTCGGCTTCCCAGTGGTAAGATTTCAACTCGGCAAACGGAAGTCTGTCAAATTCCAAGTCGCTTTCAACAAAGGGGAGTGTGTACTCATTCATTTGCCGCGCACCTCATTTCCTCACCGGGATAATTTTCAACACAGTCGGCGGCGCGCACCATATATGTCTTAATGTTCCACGGGTCGCTTTCGTCAACATCTATTATTCTGCCGCCGCGCATATCCTCGTCGCAGTAGCAGTCATAAGAGATTCCGCCGTCATAAGTCAGCTTTATGCCGAGGTAAGTGCCCTCGTAGTCATTTATGTGGTCATGCCCGCAGATAACCGTCTTAACATCGCCGCGCTGGAGGAGTGTGGCAAACATACCGCTGTTAACGGGTGAACAGCCCACACCCTCGCGCCGTGTGCCGCTGTATTTGGTCTGCATAACATTTCTGTACGGTATTGTGTATTCCGGGAACGGTATGTGAAAGAACATGACGCCGGGCACTTTGCCGCCGTTTTCTTGCTCAAAACGCACCGACTCGTTCCAATACCACATCATCTGCGTAAATCTTATAGCATCATAACCTTGCGAAAGGTGAAGCGGGTCGGGCATATTCAGAAAGAATTTATCGGAGGTGTCCACACCGTAGGATGTGAGAAATTCGTGGTAGCCTCTGCCGGAGTCGAATGCCCAGAGATTGAATGCAACCTTTTTGCCGTCGGTGCTTTTAACGGGCAGCACATAATTCATATTGCCCTCAACACCGTCTGCACTGCGCTTTGAAAGGCAGTTTTCAAAGCGTTCGTAAACCTCCTGCTGAACGCAGGTGGGGCAGCCGCCCTCCATATCGTGATTGCCGAAGGTGTGCGCCCACGGTATGCCGTGGCTTGTAATGCACTTGTCAAGTTCTGTAAGCACTGAATTAAGAGCTTCTTTCGATTCCGAAGCATCGCGCCATACAATATCGCCGTTAAGTAAAACAACATCGGGCTTGTACCTCGTAATAAGCGCATCAATATCGCGCGTGAGCCGTCTGTCAAAATTCACTATCGCGTGCAGGTCCGAAAGGAACAGTGCTCTGAACTTTCCGTCTGTAAACCGTAATTCTTTTTTCTTCATATCAAAACTCTCCGTCAGCAGTCAGACCGTTTTCTATCTGCGCCTGCATAAACAAAGCTTCCATAGCGACTTTTCTCTGCTTGTCGGGTGCTTCAAGCCAATTCATGCGGTCAATATACCCCTTTGCCGCCACGGGATACACATTTATGCAGCGGGGCAGCAGGGCATCCGCAAGCAGCATGCTTCTTCTCATATGGTATTCCGAGGTAACGAGAAGCAGATTTTTCACTTCGCTTACATACTCAAATTCACGCTGAATCGCGAGCGTGCCGCATATCATATTTTCTATTGTCGTCTGTGCAAGCTCGTCAAGAATAATATCGTCTTCGCTTACGCCGTTTTCGACTGCGTATTTTTTCATTGCCTTTGCTTCGCTTAATTTACCGTCTTCGGTTTCCCATTCAACGCCGCCCGAGAAAATCAGCTTGTCGCACATACCGCTTTTGTAACATTCCACAGCGGCTGGAGTGCGGTCAAGGTTTGCCTTATCGGTACCGAGCACAAGTGCCGCTTCGCAATGCGGTATGCTTTCGGCGGGCGTGTAGCCGAAAACGAGCTGTTCAAGCTCATTTTCTTCAAGTTCGCAAATTTCCGCTTCCGATATTTTCATAAACAGACCTCCGCTTGATTTATTAAATAAATGTTATCACCGACCGCGTTATTTGTCAATGAAGAACAGTGTTATAAAAATATAATTATTATATAAAAAAACTCGACTACTCGGTAAATGTATGCTATACTGAAAAAGCGGAGGGAAAATTATGGATTTTTCATTTCTTAAAAATGTTATGGACGGCTTGACCGAGTGGCGTATGCCGGGCAATACCGTTTGTGTTTACAAGGGTAAGGAGCTTGTTTTTTCATATTCATCCGGCTATTCCGATATTGAAAACCGCATACCGATGAACGGCGGCGAGCTTCTCAATTTATATTCCTGCTCAAAAATCACTACCGTTACGGCGGCTTTGCAGCTTTACGAAAGGGGCAGAATACTGCTTGACGAGCCGCTTTATTACTATATTCCCGAATACCGCGATATGCTTGTCGGCAAGGGCGATGATGTCAGAAAAGCCGAAAACCCCATCACGCTGAGGAATCTTTTCACAATGACCTCAGGTCTTACATACAATACCGCAACAAAGGCGTTTGAAAAGGCGCGTGAAATTACCGGCGGCAAAATGGATACTCTTACCGTTGCCCGTTGTCTTGCAGCGGACCCGCTTGCATTTGAGCCGGGCACGCGCTGGAATTACAGCTTGAGCCACGATGTGCTTGCGGCGGTGGTAGAGGTCGTTTCCGGCAAAAAATTCCGCGATTATATAAAAGAAAACATCTTTGAGCCGCTCGGTATGAATAACTCTTGCTATCACAATGAAAATGTGTTTGATAAAATGGCACAGCAGTACCGTTTTGAAGATAACTCTCAAAGATCCGCGGTCGAAATGCAGAAGAACGGCTCTGCGCGCGGCGGCGGCATACTCAAAAATGTCGGCAAGGAAAATACCCTTGTTTTCGGCAGCGAGTATGACAGCGGCGGTGCGGGCATAACCGCAACCGTCGGCGATTACGCCAAGCTTACGCAGGCACTTGCATTAAAGGGCAGGGGCATTAACGGCGAGCGCATACTTTCCGACGGCACTGTGGACCTTTTAAGAACAAATCAGCTTAACGATTCGCTTTTGAAATATTATGACTGGGGGCATCTGCGCGGTTATGGCTACGGGCTCGGTGTGCGCACCGTTATTGACAGAGCCAAAAGCGGTTTTAACGGCACCACGGGCGAGTTCGGCTGGTGCGGCGCGGCAGGGGCGTGTGCGGTAATAGATGCCGACGCGGGCGTTTCAATGTTCTACGCCCACCATATGCTCAACCCGCAGGAGGAATACTATATGCCGCGTTTGAGAAACGCGCTTTACACATCGCTTTTGAGGTGATTGCCATGCTTTCGAATCTTCATACACACACAACATACTGCGACGGCAAAAGCACAGCAGAGGAAACCGTTCGCTTTGCCGTTGATGCCGGCTTTAAGTCGCTCGGCTTCTCGGGGCACGGCTATACGCCTTACGATTTGCGCTACTGTATGAAAGATGTTGAGGGCTATATAGCGGAAATCACCGCGTTAAAGGAAAAATACCGCGGCAAAATAGAAATATATCTCGGTGTCGAGGAGGATTTATACTCGCTCTGCGACAGAAACCGCTTTGATTATATTATCGGCTCGTCGCATTATCTTCACACGGGGGATGAATATATCCCCGTCGATTCCGGGGTGAAATACCTTACCGAATGTATTGAAAAAAGCGGCGGAACTGTCGCATTTGCCGAGGCGTACTATTCCGCATTCTGCGAATATATCGAACGCCGCAAGCCCGATATTATAGGTCATTTTGACCTTATGACCAAATACGATGAGCAAGGCACTCCGTTTTTTTCGGGCGATGAAGCATATAACGCCGTTGCCGAAAAGTATATTGAGCGCGCACTGAAAAGCGAATGCTTTTTTGAAGTCAATACGGGCGCCATGGCACGCGGATTGCGCACAACGCCGTATCCGAGTGAAAGGCTGCTTCATATCATTAAGGAAAACGGCGGCGGAATAGTGCTTTCTTCCGATTGCCACCTTGCCGAAAACCTTGATTTTGCATTTACCGAAACGCGTGAATTTTTGCGCGATGTCGGCTTCGAGTATATCTATATGCTCCTCGGCGGAGAATTTGTAAAAGAATACATTTAACGGAGGGAATTATGAAAAAAGTAATTGTTGCCGGCGCAGGCCACGGCGGTATAGTTGCCGCAAAAAATCTTGCTGAAAACGGATATGATGTTACCGTCTATGAAAAATCGGATGAAAGTGCAATAGGCTACGACTGGTGCGATTGCCTTTGGTATAAGGTTTTCGATGAAGTCGGTTTCAGCGCTCCCGATGAAAAGTATTTTACTCCGTTTATGGATATGCACTACATTTCGCCGTCGCAGAAAATCGAAATGTTTTCGCCTAAATCAAGCAACAGCTCGTCAAAGTATATTGACCGCAAGGTGCTTGTAAAGCACCTTATCGACTGTGCGCGCGGTGCAGGCGTAAAATTCGAGTTTAATACCGAGGTCAGGGATGTTGTTGCCGTCGGCTATACCGTAAGGGGCATACATATCATTAAAGACGGCAAGCCCGTTAAAATTACCGCCGACCTCGTGATTGATGCCTGCGGAGCGGATTCACCGTTAAGAAAAAGTCTGCCGCTTGAATACGGCTTTATAAACGATATTCCCGAAGCCGATACTTTCGATGTATACCGTGCCTATTTTGAAAAAGGCGCCGCTTTTACCGAGTCGCCCGTATATAAAATTTACTTTTTCCATTGCGGCACTCCCGGTATGGACTGGGTTATCGAGGAGGGCGACCACTACGATGTTCTTGTGGGAGCTTTCGGCGGCTTTAAGGAAGATACGGTCGAAAAATCGGTAGCCGATTTCAGAAAAATTTACCCCGATATGGGCGAAAAAATACTGCGCGGCGGTCAGTATGCGAAGATACCTTTGAGAAAAGCTTTGCCGCTTCTTGTGTGCGGCGGCTATGCCCTCGTGGGCGACAGTGCCTCCATGACCGAGCCGTTAAGCGGCTCCGGCATAACCAAAAGTATGCAGGCGGGCAAAATACTTGCCGATACGGTTATTGCGGCAGGCGACAAAAAGCTGACCGTTGATGTGCTTTGGAAATATCAGTACGATTATTTCAGAAGTGTCGGCTTCAGCGTGCTGCGCGATGCAGTCATAAAGGAGTGCCTTGCGGGCGTCAGCGCCGGGGATATTGATTTTTTGTGTGACAATGAGATTATGACCGCCAAAGAAGTCAGCGGCAGGCTCGATTATAAGCCCGAGGATATTTTCAAAAAGCTTTCGCTCATCAAGAGCCCCGCGCTTGTCAGGCTTTTTTCCGGCGCGCTTGCCAAAATACTGAAATTCAACTCGGTCAAAGAGGGTATTCCGGCAGTTTACGATGCCGAAGCCGTTAAAAAATGGATGGCGCAGTATGAAGCGCTTTGAGAGGTACAGTTATGGGAAAGAAAATCGTTGTTAAAAAATCCGAGCTTATAGGTGAAATGGCGGCACTTGTTACAACGCCTATGGTATTCGACCCCGCTGAAGAAAAACTGCCGCTAATAGTGTTTCTGCACGGAGCGGGCGAGCGTGGTGCCATAGACGGCGAGCTTGAAAAACGCCTTATGGTACACGGTATTCCGAAGTATTTCGGTGCCGATTACAATTTCCGCGGCTTGCGCTGCGTTACGGTAAGCCCCGAATGTCCCGAGGATAATATCTGGGATCAGCTTGTTATTCCGCTTAAAAAATTCATTGACGAAATCGTTGAAGATTACAACTGCGATGAAAATATGGTCAGCATCACCGGTATTTCGATGGGCGGCTACGGCACGTGGAGTATGATAACCGCTTACCCCGATTATTTTTCGTGTGCTGCGCCGATTTGCGGCGGAGGTGTTTCATGGAATACCCACCGGCTCAATAAAGGCTTCAAAATCCGTGCTTTTCACGGTCTTGACGATGATGCCGTGCCCTTCAACAATTCACTTGAAATGGTTACCCGCGCCCGTGCATTCGGCGCCGATGCAACACTCACCGCATACGACGGCGTGGGGCACGGCAGCTGGGTAAAAGCGTATGAGCAGACCGATGTAATAGAGTGGCTCGCATCACAGAAAAGATTAGGTTGACTTTATTTTCCGTTGTGCTAAAATATTCAAAAATCAGATTTTCGGAGCGATTGTATGAGTACCATTAAACCTTTATATGACAATGTACGCCTGAACTGCACAATAGTCAGCGATACACATATCGACATCAAGCATCCGTTTCCGTGGCTTCCAAAGCACTTTTTAAAGCAGGGTATTGCGCAGGCACAACACAGCAAATCGCGTGTAGATGCCTTTATAACCATAGGCGATACGACCTCGCGCGGCAATGAAACAAACTGGGGACTTACCGAGCAGTGCTTTAAGGGCAGAAATCCCGCCGATAAAATAATACTCACAATCGGTAATCACGATACATGGAACGATGACGGTTACGGCGCTGCAATTAAATGCTACTACGACTATACCGAGCGTATCTGCGGCGTTAAACGCCAAAAGCCCTATTTTACCGAAATAATCAACGGTTATCACTTTATTTTCCTCGGCAGCGAGGGCGAAAGCGGCTGCGGTGCGCTTATTACCGATGAACAGCTCGCCTGGTTCGGAAACGAAATGGATAAAGCAGGGGAAAGCGGTAAGCCGATTTTCGTGTTCTGCCACCAGTCGCTGAATCAGCGCCACGGTCTGCCGCTTACCTGGGATGCCGATGAAAGTGTCACGGACCCTATGGAGGGCGGTATTGGCGAAAGCTCCGACAAAGTTGCCGAAATACTCAAAAGCCATAAAAATGTCTGGTATTTTTCCGGTCATTCGCATATGGGGCTTGGCGGTGAGCAGCGTAAAAAAGAGCACGGCTATGCAAGCTTTGACACCGAAGACGGTCTTGAGCTTGTCAATCTGCCGAGCTTTGCCTGCGGCAATCACCACGGCGATGATAACAATTTCGGCATAGGCGTGCAGCTTGAGGTGTACGATGATAAAGTAGTTCTTCGTCCTCGCAGTTATTTCAAACACTGCTGGAATAAAAAAGTCATTATCAAAGACGGCAAGCCGTATTTTGAAAAAATGCTGTAATTATGGGGCTGTCGCATTTAGCGCAGAACGAAAAACAGAATAATAAAAGACAATTGCTTTTCGGCGAATTAAGCGTTTAATAAACCGTAAATCGGTAAAATATTAAGAACGGAAGTGGCGCTATGTCCAGAAAAAACGATCCCAATGCTATGACGCTCGGTGAAAAGGTCGGTTTCGGCTTCGGTCCAATCGGCAAAAATATGTGTTCAAGCCTTGTTTACGGCTCGTTCCTTTCGCTTTACCTTATGCAGACGCTCAATATAAGCGCAGCGTATCTTTCGGTAATGTTCCTGCTGTGCAGAATATGGGACGGAGTAAACGATTTGTTTATGGGCGCAATTATCGATGCCACCCATTCGAAATTCGGCAAATTCAGGCCGTGGATATTCTTCGGTGCGCTTACAAATGCCTTTTGCACCATCCTCATTTACTGGGACCCGGGCTTCCGCGGTGTGGGCATATATATTTACGCCACCGTACTTTACCTGCTTTGCGACCTGACATTCACAATGATAGACGTCGCATACTGGGCGCTTATTCCCGCACTTACGCTTGACCGCAAGGAGCGTGATCAGGTATCCGTAATACCGCGCCTTACGGGTGCAATAGGCGGTGCGGTAAGCTCATTTACACTTAATATCGTTGATGCTCTCGGCGGCAAAGGCTCAAATGCGGGCTTCATCAAATATGCGCTTATCGCCTCGGTCGTGTATATAGGCACATCAACACTTTGCGCCGCAAAGTCAAAGGAACGCGTGCAGTCCGTTACCGTTTCGCAGGAAAAATTCTCGCTTATACGCGCCGCAAAGATACTTTTCGGCAACGATCAGGCGCTTACCGTTGTTGTGGTAATGCTTCTCTTCAATGCGGCATCGTGCGTAACCGGCGCCGTTATGATGTACTACTTTATGTACGTGCTCGACAGTGAAAGCTTTTTCGGTACGTTCGGTATTATCACTGGCATTATTTCCGGTATAGGCCTGCTCGGTTTCCCGCTTATCACAAAAAAGGTGAATCGCAACAGGGTTTATATCGGCGCATATCTTATGCCGCTTGCCGGCTATGCGCTTATGGCTTTTGTCGGCGCAAGCAGCCATTTCAATATGATTCTTTTCATAGTCGTTTCATCGCTCATTTATATTTCATACGGCGCAATGGGCGTTATGGAAAATGTTATGCTTGCCGATGCCGTTGATTACGGCGAGTGGCGCACGGGGCAGAGGAACGAGGGCATTATTTTCTCAATGCTTACATTCCTCAGTAAAATCGCAAACGGCATAAGCTCCGGGCTCACATTTGCCGTGTTCGCCGCAGTCGGCTTCAATGCCGAGGCGGGCGTTGCCCCCACCGCACAGGCAGTTTCGGCGTTCAAGATTCTTCTGTTCGGCGTGCCGGTCATCTTCCTTGTTGCCGCCGCACTTGTGCATAAAGCAAAGTTCAAACTCAAACCCGATTTCGTTGCGCAGATTTCCGCAGAGCTCAATGAACGGCATGAGGCAGCAAAAGCAGAATAAATAAATGCAAAAGCGTTACCCGCAATTTACGGATAACGCTTTTCTTATTCAACACTAAAATATATGGGATTGCTTATAGCCGTGATGAATGTGAGCTTTCCGGTGCCGCGCACGGCTTTTATGTATGCGAATTTCGTTTTTTCAAGCGGAATCACGGTCTTTATATTCCCGCCTTTTCCCACAGGCTTTTCGCCGCTTTCGGTTACAAGCACAAGCCTTGCGCCGCCGAGCTTTTCGGCATTGATTTCAAGCTTTGTTTCACCGGAATACCGCGCTGTATCACCGAGCCCGGCTTCGCCGTACCGCATATTAAGCTTTGCGCCGTTTCTGTTTTTTGCAACGAATGAATGACCGCGTTTGATTGAGTTTAATATATCGGCGGCACTGCGCGACGGTGCTGTTACCGCCGTAACGGGTGAGGCAAATTTTACGAGAATACCGGGCTTGTGATAATCGCTTCCGCCAACAACGGCGATTTTTCTGCCTTGCTTCAAAAGCTCCGTCCACCATTCGACTGCTCGCAGATTGCGCGGCGTCATCGGGCCGTTCCATATCTCCATCATATCAAACGCTTCGTCATTTTCCCAGGTATAGGGGCAGAACGGGCATTTCGGGTGGTTTACCGATATTACCGCACCGAGCGAACGGGCGTGGGCGATGATCTGTTCCATTTCCGCCTTATCGTTGGCTATAAACGAATTTTCAAACGGTGCCGCAACGCCGAAAAAATTCATATGACCGTTGTAATGTGTCCACTCGACCGCGGGTATGAAAGTAAGCCCGTCTGTATGCGGCAGCGAAAGATTTTCCGAATAATTGTTGTGGTTTGCAATACCGATAAAGTCGAGTCCCGCATCCTTTGCCATTCCGGCAAGCGTGGGTATATCGAACTTGCCGTCAGAGGCATCGGAGTGTATGTGCAGGTCGCCGTAAAGTAAAAGCTCGTGCTTTTCTTCAAATTCTATTGTGTATTTGACATCAACGCCGTTTTCGACTATGTGGTAAGCGCCGACTATTATCTGCCATTCACCGGGCGTTACGGGCTTTGCAAGGTAGCCTTTTGATGAACCGTATTCGCCTATGTAAATGCTTTTGTGAGCACTTCCCGACCAACCGAGAAAATTGCCGTTTTCATCCGCAAGTCCGAGGTCGACGGTGTTTGTGGGGTGTAAGTCCGCAAGCATGCCCTTTGTGCCGCGCTCATATTCGTAGCTGACCGTGAATTTTACGGTGTTCTCGGGTACGGTGAAGGGAACGGTGTAATAGGTTTTTTCTTTTTCTTTGGGTATATGGTGAGTGAATTCGATTTTCACGGTATCAAATCCTTCAAAAAAGAGGCTGTCATACCGACAGCCTCAAAAAATATTGTTTACTTATGCAACTACTTCTTCGCCCTCGGCTTTTTCTTCGTCTTCATTTTCCTCGGGGTCAACAAGACCGTTGTACTCATTATAAGCAGCAGCAAGCTTGTTGAAATTTTTGATGAGAATGAAATGACCGATTGCCGGACCGATAAGAGCCATTACAAGACCGAGACTGCCGAGAACAACAACAATTTTGCCGCCCTCGCTGAACTTGAGGTCATAGCGTTCTGCATTTTCTTTAAGTCTGTTGGCGAGTTTGCATCTCCATACGAAACCGAAAACGCCGACTGTAATGATGCTGAGAAGCCAGCTCGGGAAATACTTCATTGTTTTTTTGCCGTCGCCCTCGCAAAGGGTGTTAACGTCTTTGGCGAGCTTGCTCCAGAAAACAAGAGCGTAGATGCCGAGTGTGAGTATTGAGAATACATAGTAAGCGAAGGGGCTTCTTTCGTTGATTTTTGCTGACATATCAAAAACTCCTTTATTCGGATTTTTTACAAAATCAAGTATAGTATACTTTTCCGTAAAAATCAAGTGTTTTCGGAACTTATGGCATTTTCCGCCGGTGTTTTTTGCGCTAACGCCTCTTTTCGCTCTCTGAGCAGGCGTTCGACTTCGGCTTTATGCGCCTTGTCATCTTTAATAAAACTGATGATTATCAGGTAAAGTACCGCGCCGACAACGGGACCGAGCATAAACATCGGCCATTGCCATTTAATGAATTTCGCGCCTTGTTTTCTGCCCTCGGATGAAGCGAATCTGTCAAAATCGAGCAGGCTGAGCATACGGCTTTCAATAAAAGTGGTGGCGGCGCTCGTCATCTTTGATGTGAAATTCTGCATCGAGAACGATATGCCCTCTGTGCGAACACCCGTTTTAAGCTCAACTTCATCTATTGAGTCGCTTGTGAGTGAACGGTGTGCAATGTCCATAAGCGTGCCGGGCAGGTTAACAAGCGAAATTAAAAGGCTCATCGTAATAAATCTCGGCCACGAATCGTAACCCACAAAGTAAACCGCAACCCTCAGAACTATTGCGGCGACCTGCGAAATAACAAGCAGCTTTTTCATACCGCCGATTTTCTTTGCGATTTTATTTGCAAACGGCATCGCCACGGCGCCGGGTACACCCGCGAGAATACCGAAAACGGTTTCAAGCATTTTGCCCGTATCTCTGTTAACGAATGTAAGCGCATTTTCAAAGAAATATGCGTTTTGCACCTTGGGGCTGAGTCCCTGCGAAAATCTTGCAAGCGAAATAAGCAGCAGAGTGGGGTTGTGGCGCAGAATCGTAATTGATTTTAACACGCTGCCTTTTTCGGCTTCGGGGCTTTCGGTCATCTCGGGCATCTTGTGAGCATACATTGAAATCAGCTGACCGCCGAGCGCGAACAATACGCCGAACAGAATGAAAACAGTTGTGTCTTCAAGCTTGAGCATACCTCTCAAAAACTGAAAAGCACCTGCTATCGTGCTGCCCGTGCCCGCGCCGATGGAAACCCATTGCGCCACTCGCGCGCGTTCTTCCGATTTTGTGGAGGACAGCGCAATCATTCCCCACAGACCTACATCCTGGAACGAATAGAAAAAGTCCCACACAAAATACAGCACGAGTATGTATGCGAGCTTGCCGTTTTCATTAAACGGCACATTGAGGAACATAAGCATTCCGAGCGCACCTATAAGCGGCGGAAAATATAAAAGGAACGGTCTTAATTTGTTGTACGGCTTGTGTTTTCTGCGGTCAATATATGCGCCCGCGACCGGGTCATTTATCGCGTCCCAGAAATAACTCAGCGTAAAAATGTTGCCGACCTTCTTTTCATCAATGTGCAAAACATTGATGCAGAAATAGCGCAGCCATCCGCTTATATAGCTGTAATGGATGTTCTGCCCGGCAAGACCCGTGGCATAGTGAATTATGTTGCGGTTGGCGACCATACCCTCGCCGGCAGGCTCTTTTTGAAAAAAGTATTTCAGTGAGATTTTTGCCATATTTTCACCCCCGAGAATCATTTGATGAAATTATACAATGAAAAATCACATAATTCAATTTGAAAAAAATGACGGATGATAGAAAAATTCTTCGCTTGTTTGTGTAATTTAACATATATTTGTATTTTATTTACATAAAGGAATTGACAAAATCCGTTAGTTGTACTATAATTCCACAGGTAAAGGCGTTGATGAAAAGGGCGTTTGCAAGCCTGCGCACAGAGAGGCGGCGGTCGGTGTAAGCTGTCGGCAGGGTGCAGCCGTTGTAGTTTCGGAGCCGGGGGGAAGAAAGCGTTGCGAGTAGAGCCTCCCCGTTATGCTGCGTAAAAGCATAAGGTCACAGACCTGAGTGGCGCTATGCGCAATTTGAGTGGTACCGCGGGTGTTAATAATTCACTCGTCTCAAAGCTTTGCCTTTGGGACGGGTTTTTTCGTCCCGTAAACAAATATACAAGGAGTGTAGTTATGAAAAAAGATTTAGCAAAGCAGTACGATCCAAAGAATGTTGAGGACCGTATCTATAAATCATGGATCGACGGCAATTATTTTCATGCGCCGTGCGACCCGAACAAGCCCACTTACACAATAGTAATTCCGCCCCCGAACATTACGGGTCAGCTTCACATGGGCCACGCGCTTGACAATACTCTGCAGGATATTCTCATCCGCTGGAAAAGAATGTCCGGCTGCGATACTCTCTGGCTTCCGGGTACGGACCACGCATCCATAGCCACCGAGGCAAAAATAGTTGAAACCATGCGCAAAGAGGGCATCTCCAAGGAAGATCTCGGCAGAGAAAAATTCCTTGAAAGAGCATGGGATTGGAAAGCACAGTACGGCGGCAGAATCGTCGAACAGCTTAAAAAACTCGGCTCATCCTGCGACTGGGCGAGGGAGCGTTTCACTCTTGATGAGGGCTGCTCAAAGGCGGTTCGCGAGGTCTTTGTAAACCTCTGCGAAAAAGACCTTATCTACCGCGGCAACCGTATGGTAAACTGGTGCCCCTGCTGCAACACCTCCATTTCCGATGCCGAGGTTGAATATGAAGAAAAAGACTCGAACTTCTGGCATCTTCTTTATACGGTCAAAGAGACGGGCGAAAAGCTTGAGCTTGCAACGACCCGTCCCGAAACAATGCTCGGCGATACCGCCGTTGCCATAAACGGCGACGATGAACGCTACAAGCATCTGCACGGCTGCCATGTTATACTGCCGCTGCTCAATAAAGAAATCCCCATTGTCTGCGACGAGCACGCCGATATGACTAAGGGAACGGGTGTTGTTAAAATCACACCCGCACATGACCCCAACGACTTTGAGGTCGGTCTTCGCCACGATTTACCCATAGTGCGCACATTCACCTATGACGGTCACCTTACCGGTGCCGCCGATAAAGCCGCTGCCGATGAGCTTATCAAGAGCGGCAAGGCTACAAAGAACGAGCCTGAGGTGCTTGACTGCGGCAAGTATGCCGGCATGACCACCATGGAGGCTCGCAAGGCAATACTTGCAGACCTTGAAGCAGGCGGATATATCAAGGAGATCGAGCCCTTAAAGCACGAGGTAGGTACCTGCTACCGCTGCCACACAAGCATTGAGCCCATGGTTTCCAAGCAGTGGTTCGTCAGAATGGAGCCGCTTGCAAAGCCCGCTATCGAGTCGGTCGAAAAGGGCGAGGTCACATTCGTACCCGAAAGATTTACAAAGAACTATATGAACTGGATGCGCGCCACACGCGACTGGTGCATTTCCCGTCAGCTTTGGTGGGGTCACAGAATTCCGGCGTGGTACTGCGCTGACTGCGGCAATGTCATAGTTGCCAAAAATGACCCCGATACCTGCCCGAAATGCGGCTGCAAAAATCTTGAGCAGGATCCCGATACACTCGATACCTGGTTCTCATCTGCGCTCTGGCCGTTCTCAACTTTGGGCTGGCCCGACAATACCGAGGAGCTTGAACATTACTATCCCACAAATACGCTCGTTACCGGCTACGACATAATAGGCTTCTGGGTAAGCCGTATGATCTTCTCCGCACTCGAGCATACCGGCAAGGCTCCGTTCGACACTGTTCTTATTCACGGACTTGTGCGAGATGCCCTCGGCAGAAAGATGTCCAAATCTCTCGGCAACGGTATCGACCCGCTTGAAATCATCGAAAATTACGGTGCCGACGCTCTGCGTTTTGCTCTTGCTACCGGCAACAGCCCCGGAAACGATATGAGATTTTCCGATGAAAAGATCGAAGCGAGCCGTAACTTTGCAAATAAGCTCTGGAACGCCAACCGTTTCATTCTTATGAATCTTGACGAAGATGAGCCCGCACCCCATATACCCGAAAACCTCGAAATCGAGGATAAATGGATACTTGCAAGGTACAACGACCTTGTTAAATCCGTTACAAATGCGCTTGAAAACTTCGAGCTCGGCATTGCCGTTCAGAATCTTTATGATTTCATCTGGGATGTTTTCTGCGACTGGTACATTGAAATTGCCAAAATCCGTCTTAACGGCGAAAGCGAAGAGGGCAAAAAGACTGCAAAAGCCGTGCTTGTTTATGTTATGTCCAATACCCTTAAGCTTCTGCATCCGTTTATGCCGTTCATAACCGAGGAAATCTGGCAGGCACTTCCCCACGAGGGTGAAAGCATTATGATTTCCGAGTGGTGTAAATATGACGAAGCCCTTTCTTTCCCGGTTGAAGAAGCGGCTATGGAACGCGTTATGGCAGCTATCAAGGCAATTCGTAACCGCCGCGGTGAAATGAATGTTCCGCCGTCAAAGAAAGCAAAGCTTTATATCGAAACAAAATTCAAGGATGATTTCACCGCAGGCAGCGTGTTTATGTACAGACTTGCCTACGCTTCCGAAATCGAAATCGGCGACAAGTACGATATCGAAGGCTCTGTGTGCGTTGTTACCGAATCCGCGAAGATTTATATTCCTCTTAACGAGCTTATTGATTTTGAGGCTGAAAGAGCAAGGCTCAACAAAGAGCTTGATGCGGCACGCTCCGACCTTGAGTTCGTTCGCAAAAAACTCAATAATGCGGGCTTTGTCGCAAAGGCTCCCGCCGCAGTTGTTGAGCAGCAGCGCGAAGCCGAAAAGAAACACCTCGCAAAAATCGAAATGCTCGAAGAAAGTCTTGCAAAGCTTAAATGAATTACACAGAATCGGTAAACTATATACATTCTCTGTTGAAATTCGGTATCCGTCCGGGGCTCACCCGGATGGATGCCTTGCTTGCTTTTCTGGGCAATCCGCATAAAGAGTGCAAATATGTTCACGTTGCAGGTACAAATGGCAAGGGCAGCGTTTCCACGGCGATTTCAAATGTGCTTTGCGAAAGCGGCTTGCGCGTGGGGCTTTACACTTCGCCGTATGTTACGGACTTTCTTGAACGCATACAGTTTAACGGCGCGCCCGTTGAGCGTTCCGTTTTTGCGGAAAATGTGAGCCGCGTAAAAACCGCGGTCGACTCTCTTAATAAGGACGGCATTGAAATCACCGAGTTCGAGGCGCTGACCGCCGCGGCGTTCCTTTGCTTTACAGCTTATGAATGTGATGTCGTGGTGCTTGAAGTCGGTCTCGGCGGCAGGCTCGATGCCACAAATGTTATTGATACGCCGCTTGTGAATGTGATTACATCACTTTCGCTTGACCATGTTGCAATTCTCGGGGATACCGTTGAAAAAATAGCGTTTGAAAAATGCGGAACGCTTAAAAACGGCGGCAGGGCAGTGTGCTCTTACGGTCAGCCCGACGGCGCAATGAATGTCATAAAAAATATCTGCACCGAAAGGAATAACACTCTCACAGTACCCGATAAAGCTGAAATCCGCGTACTGTCATCCGATATTTTCGGTACACGGTTTGAGTATAAAACGAACGAATATTTCGTGAAAATGGCGGGAGCGCATCAACTGAAAAATATGACCGCGGTTATCGAAGCCTGCGAAATATTAAAACAATATTTCGGTATTACCGATGAAAACATCAAGCGCGGAATATCGAAAACGGTGCTTCCCGCAAGGGTGGAGGTTATGCTGACTGCTCCGCTTGTAATTCTTGACGGCGGGCATAATGCCGACGGCGCTGCGGCGTTTTTCGCTGCACTTGAGCCTGCACTCGACGGCAGGGGGAAGCTGATTGCAGTTGCCGGTATGATGGCTGATAAGGCTGTTGAAACCTCGCTTACTCCGCTTATGAAACGGTGTGATGAATTTTATGCCGTTACCCCCGATAATCCCCGTGCCGTGAAAGCCGCCGAGCTTGCCGAAATGGCGGGCAAATATTGCGATGAGGTGTATTGTGTTGATTCGCCGTGCGAAGCCGTATATGAAGCATTCAGAGGCTTGCGCGCGAACGATACGCTTTGTGTTGTCGGCTCGCTTTACCTTGCCGGCGAGGTGCGTGGCGAGCTTTTGAAAATCTGCAATAATTATTGATTTGAATTTCGTTTTGGTGTATAATATCCACATAAAATATTACGAGGTGTGTTATGGTCGATTTTGATGCTTTTTCCGGCGGTATAGATAACGGCAGCCCGCGCAGTATGCTGGGTATTAAGGTGCTTATCTGTTACACGCTTGCCTCAGTCAAAGTTCCTGTCGGCAGGCAGAATTTTTGTGAATTTCTGCAAAAAGAGGGCTATGTTAATTACTTCGCTTCCAATGAAGCGCTTGATGAGCTGATTCGTGACGGTATGGTTGCAGCGCTTGATTTTCATAATGTCGATTCCGTTACCGTTACTCCCGAGGGCGAACTGAATGCGCATACACTTGAAAATGAAATATATTCAAGTGTGCGCGAGGGCGTTGTTAAGGGCGCATTAAAGCTTGTTGCCCGCGAGCGCACCGAGCGCGAAAACACCGTCAATATCGAAAAAGTCGAAAACGGCTACGAGGTGACATTTATCATCCGCAACGGCGACGATGTGCTTATGTCGCTTTCACTCGGCGTGCCGGATGCACCGCAGGCGGAGCAGCTTAAAGAGGGTTTTCTCAATTCCTCATCGCAGTTGTATTCCGATATTATAGAGCGACTTATCGGTGAAAAATAATGTTTAATCCGTAAATTTATGTCAATAATACCTCCGGAACAAAAAAGTTTCGGAGGTAATTTTTATGAATATTAAAAAGATTTTAGCCATCAGTTTATGTCTTGTGCTTGTTGTTTCGGTGTTCGCCGCGTGCGGCGGTAAAACCGAGTCTTTTACATCAAGCGAAACCAATTCCACAACCGATAACGGCGCCGCCGCATCAAAGATCATAGCCGTTTATGCCGATAATCTTACTGAGGTTTACGCACAACAGGTTAAGCTCGGTGCGCAGAGTGCCGCCGACGAAAACGGCTATGAACTCAGATTTTTAAGCGGCAGTTATGAAAGTGATGCTGTTAAGGATTCGCTTGAAGCGGACCTCGGTAAATATGCCGCGGTTGCGGTTTCGAGTGACCGCGACGATATGAACAAGGTCTTTGAAAAAGCTTTCGGTCAAAATCTGCCCGTTGTCTATTTCGGTAATATAAGCGATTCTGTAAAAAAGACTGTCGATTCCAAAGATAAAAACCCTGTTGAAAGTATTGTGCGTGTTGCCGATAAGCAGCTCGGCGAAACCGCTGCGGAGTATATTTTCAAAGCCGTTAAGGATGATATTTACAAAACGGAGGGTGAATATGTTTTGGGCGTTTTAAGCGGCGTTAAAACCGATGCGCACGATGAAGTGTGCAAGGCTTTTGAGGAGAAATTCAATGAACTCACCGCAAAGGATGCCGAGGCAAAGGATAAGGTTAAAATTGAATTTGAAGGTAATCCGGATGCCGTTGCCGCGTGGACGGATTCTTATGAAAAACTTGCCGAAAAGAAATGCAATGCCGTGTTCATAACCGATGAAATCGGCGTAGGTGAAATGGCAGATGCCGTTGCCGCGAAACCCGAAAGCTTTGAAAATATAAAGTTTTTCGGTATCGGCGCAGGATCAAAGCAGGTGAATTGGTATAAGGCGGAAAATTCACGCATATTCGGTTCGCTTGTTACCGACGGGTTTGAAATAGGCAGGGAAATTGTGACACAGTGCGTTAATGCCGTTGAAGGCAAAACCGTTGAGCCGATGCCCGATGTTTCGCTCTATTGGTATGATGCCTCGAATATTGATAAAATGCTTGAAGATAAGATAGTTTACGAAGGTTAAGAACACACAAACAACACCCCGCACCGAACGGCGCGGGGTGTTGTTTGTGTGTTCAGTTGCAGCCGCAGGATGTACCGGGCTGCGGCGTGTTTGAACCGCATTCAAGCTGCTGCCTGTTGGGCGGGAAAAACTCGTCAACGGGGAAGCTGATGCGCTTAAAGGCGTCGCAGGGCGTTTCGGTGTCGCAGGTGCATTCTTTGGTGGGCACGCAGAAATCGTATGCAGGCATAAGCATCTGCACATCGCGTTCAAGCTGAACTATCGTGAACATACCGAGTGTAACCTTAACCGCTTTTTCGCAGCAGTTTGAGCCGAACTCGCCCTCAAAGCATCTTCTCACATTTACGGGTACTGCACCGCAGTCATCGCCGACGGTGTTGCAGCAGTCGCATACGCGGCAAATCTGCGCATCGAGCGCAACGGGGTCAACGCACTGCACTTTTGCGGTGGGGTTTGTGTTGCCTATGCAGTTGGGATCGTCAAAACCGTCGGGTACATAGTTTGATGAGAATATTTTTACATTACCCTCGCTGCCGTAAAGGATGCACTTTTTATCGAACACCGCAAGGCCCTCAAACATAGTGGGTGTGCCGGAGGAGTTGGTGATTGCATCAAGCACCACCTTGATGAAGAATGTGAGGCTTACCGCATAATAGCCGCGGTTAAAGGGTACGCGCTCAACCTCTATTGCGCAGTTAAGTACTTCGGCGCTTCTGCACCTTACGGAAATTGCGCGGTCAAGTATTGCCTGACCTCTGTCGGTAAGGTAAACGCGCATATCGGCAAGGCAGTCCTTGTCGGCGCAGGAATCGTAGACTCTGTTTGTGTCTACGCACACCGCTTCTTTAACGCGGTGCAGGTCATTTGACGGAAAAGCTCTGTTGTCAGCCATATCATTTCCTCCTGAATTCAGAATGTAACGGCTCGGGAATACCGAACTTCACTGTCATTATATGGAGGAAACGCAAAATTGTTACTAAACTCCCGTTAAATCAAACGGGGGAGTGTATTCTTCCTTTGCCGAAGAAAGCTCCTGCATAAAGCCGTCTTCTATTCCGGAATCAAAAAGGTAATCTGCGGCTTCGTCGTATTCTTCCTGTGTCAGCCTGCGTGAAAGCGCACCGCTGCCGCACTTTGAATTGGGCGTGTACTGGCTCATAAGGCTGAACAGTATATCACCGCTTTTGAAATTGTTTTTTACCCAATCTATGACACGCTTTGTGTTTTTGATTTCACCGGGCAGTATCAGGTGGCGTATTATCATTCCTTTTTTCATAATGCCGTCATCGTCGATTTCATATCTTCCGACTTGACGGAACATTTCAAGTATAGCCGCAGACGCGGTTTCAAAGTAATCGGGCGCGGAGGAATACCTGACAGCAAGCGTGTTGTCAGCATATTTTAAATCGGGGAGGTATATGCTTATTTTGCCTTCAAGTAATTTCAACGAATCAACACTTTCATAGCCGCCGCAGTTATATACTACGGGTACGGGCAGGGGCTCGTCGAGAGAAGCGAGAACGGGGCGCAGAAAATGCGTTGCCGTAACAAGATTTATATTGTGCGCACCCTGCGCAATAAGCTCGCGGTATATTTCCTTTAAGCGTTCAACGCTGACCTCTTTACCGATTTTTCCGCGGCTTATGTTTTCGTTCTGGCAATATACGCATTTCATATTGCAGCCCGTAAAAAACACCGTGCCGCTGCCGTTTTCGCCGCTTATGGGCGGTTCTTCCCAAAAATGCAGCGCGGCACGGGCAACAACGGCGTTTTCGCCCATACCGCAAAAGCCCCTGCCGTTTTCGGCAAGGGCGTTTCGTTCAACATTGCATTTGTGAGGGCAATCGTTGCAGGTCATACTCATTGTGCGGCGGTCTGTTCCGCAGCTGCGGGCGCGGTGGTCTGTGCGGCGGATGAAACAAGCTCAAGGTAGTTGAGCGAAAGCCAGCCGCCGGAATTACCGTAAACCGTGTAACCCCAATCTTCCCAAATGGCGATAATATCCACCTCGGTGCCGCTTGCTATATAAATGATTCTGTCAGATGAGGTGTTCGGCTCAAGTCTTAAACAGAGCGAATCGTTGTTTTCCGTGGCAACTCTGTATTTGCCGGGGTTATATACAAATGATTTTACGGGCTCGGTTGTCTGTGCCGCGGTTGTCGAAATGTTATTTTCGCTTGCAGCGGCTTTTTCTTTTTTCGATTTTGAACTGCTTGCGGCAGCACTTATTGCTATGATTATTGCCGCAATTACCATAACGGCGGAAACTATGAGGATTATCGTATTTTTATTTTTAAGTTTTTCCGTAGTAATCACTCCTTTGCGGTTATTTTAACATTGTTTCGAAAAAAAATCAATATTATTAAAAAAATCATTACATTATATTGCTATTTGCTTTTTTCTTTGCTATAATAGTATGACTTTTATTATGCGAATTTGAAAGGCGGCGTGAGCGTGGTAATCTTCGGAATAGACCCGGGTTATGCAATAGTCGGCTGCGGCGTTGTCCGTTACGAGCGCGGCAATTTCACGCTTTTGGGCTACGGCGCCGTTACCACCGATAAAGATATGGACTTTAACGACCGCCTTGTCAAAATATATGACGGCATATGCGAATTGCTTGACCGTTTCAAGCCCGATGCAGTCAGTATTGAACGCCTCTATTTCAATACAAACCAAAAGACGGCAATAGACGTTGCTCAGGCGAGGGGCGTAATTGTTCTTGCGGCGCATCAAAGGGGCATACCCATTTACGAATACACACCCCTGCAGGTCAAACAGAGTATTGTCGGTTACGGCAGAGCCGAAAAGAATCAGGTGCAGGAAATGACAAAGCTTTTTCTTCATCTCGATAAAATACCCAAGCCCGACGATGCCGCCGATGCGCTTGCAATGGCGATATGCCACGGTCATGCAAGCGGCTCACTTCTTTTGAACGAGAAAGGAACGAACTGATATGTTTTACAGCCTTACGGGCAATATAATTTACGCCGATGAACAAAGCGCTGCGATTCAGTGCGGCGGCGTTGCATTCAAATGCTTCACCACGCGCACCACACTTGCCGCAATCCACGGTCAGAACGGGGAAACCACACTTTTTACTCATCTTAATGTGCGCGAGGATGCTCTTGATTTATACGGCTTTTATACTCAACAGGAGCTTGATGCTTTTAAAATGCTTATAAATGTCAACGGTGTCGGCGCAAAAATGGCATTGTCGATTCTTTCCGAGCTTGACCCGCAGAATTTGGCTATTGCCATTGCATCCGGCGATGTAAAATCAATTACCCGTGCGCAGGGAATAGGCACAAAGCTCGCGCAGCGCATAATTATGGAGCTTAAAGATAAGTTCGTCAATGCCGGTTATGTTTCCGAGGATACGAGTATCGCCGCAGGTGCCGCGGCTGCCGCCGGCAGTATGAGCAACACCGCCGAAGCAATAGCGGCACTCACCGCACTCGGTTACAGCCGTTCCGAAGCTTCAATGGCAGTCGGCAAGCTTGACCCCACGCTCGGTGTTGAGGAGCTTATAAAACTCGCACTTAAAAGTATGACATTAAGATTTTGATTTTGGAGATTGACTTATGGATGATTTTTTCATAGCCGATGAAGAAAGGGTAATAGCCCCCGAATATACGGGAGCCGACAGTGATATAGAAACCTCGCTGCGCCCGCACGCACTTGATGAATACATCGGTCAGAGTAAGGTGAAGGAAAATCTCTCCGTGTTCATAGATGCCGCCCGCAACAGGAATGAATCACTCGACCACGTGCTGCTTTACGGCCCTCCCGGTCTCGGCAAAACAACGCTCGCGGGTATCATCGCAAATGAAATGGGCGTGCAGATACGCGTAACCTCCGGCCCCGCCATTGAAAAGCCCGGCGACCTTGCGGCACTGCTTACAAGCCTTAATGACGGCGATATTCTTTTCATCGATGAAATTCACCGTCTTTCACGCAGTGTTGAAGAGGTGCTTTATCCGGCAATGGAGGATTTTGCGCTCGATATAATTATCGGCAAGGGTCCCTCAGCGCGTTCAATAAGGCTTGACCTGAAACGCTTTACGCTTGTGGGAGCCACAACGCGTGCAGGTCAGCTTTCGGCACCGCTGCGCGACAGATTCGGTATGATACTGCGCCTTGAGCTTTACACTCCCGAGGAACTTGCGAGAATAGTGAAACGCAGCGCGGGCATTCTAAATATAGAAACCGAGGATGACGGCGCGCTCGAAATTGCCTCACGCTCGCGCGGCACACCGCGTATAGCAAACCGTCTGCTTAAAAGGGCAAGGGATTTTGCCGAGGTTATGGGCAACGGCGTTATTACCGTTGAAACCGCACAAACCGCGCTTAAACGCATGGAAATAGATGAACTCGGGCTTGACCTTATCGACCGCAAGCTTATGCGCGCCATGATAGAAAATTATGACGGCGGCCCCGTCGGGCTCGAAACGATTGCCGCACTTATAGGCGAGGAATCGGTTACAATTGAAGATGTTTACGAGCCGTACCTCATGCAGCTCGGTTTCCTTGCAAGAACGCCGCGCGGCAGAAAGGTAACGCCGGCAGGTTACAGGCATCTCGGTATTCCTTTCGGCGGCGAAGAATGTGTGCAGGAGTCATTCGATTCATTTTAATAATTAACGGAGGTCATTATGGGCAGATTATTCGGTACTGACGGCGCTCGCGGAATTGCAAACTCCGAGCTCACATGTGAGCTTGCCATGCAAATAGGCAGAGCCGCGGCTATGGTGCTGACGGAAAAAACAAATAAAAAACCCAAAGTTCTCATCGGAATGGATACGCGTGCATCGTCGCAGATGCTTGAGTCGGCGATTTCGGCAGGTCTTTGCTCTGTCGGTGCGGATGTTATGCTGCTTGGCGAAATTCCCACGCCCGCCGTTGCATACCTTGTGAAAAAATACGGCTACGATGCCGCGGTTATGATTTCCGCCTCGCACAACCCGTGCGAATATAACGGCATAAAAATCTTTCAGGGAACGGGCTATAAGCTGCCCGATGCCCTTGAAGAAGAAATCGAAGCCATAATACTTGATAAATCGCAGGTACCGCCCATTATGGTCGGCGGCGATGTGGGCAGAATAACCGAGTCGCGCACTTCGGTAATAGATTATGTTGAGCATCTTTCCTCTGTTGCGGAAACCGACCTCGGCGAGTTCGGCGCAAGCGATTTCAGCGGACTGCGCATAGCGGTCGACTGCGCAAACGGCTCGTCCTCGCGCACCGCGCCCGATTTGTTTATGAAGCTTTGCCCCGATTGCTTTTTCGTGGCTTCACATCCCAACGGCACCAACATCAACGATAAATGCGGTTCTACACACCTTGAAGTTCTGCAGGATTTCGTAGTGCGCAACAAATGCGATGCGGGGCTTGCATTCGACGGTGATGCCGACAGATTCCTTGCGGTTGACGAAAACGGCAATGTTGTTGACGGTGACAGACTTATCGCCATATTCGCTGCGTATATGAAATCAAAGGGCAAGCTGAAAAAAGATGCCGCGGTTGTTACCGTAATGAGCAATATGGGCTTTTTCAAGTTCTGCGATGAAAACGGCATTCACTGCGAAAAGGCAAAAGTCGGCGACAGGTATGTTCTCGAAAATATGCTTGAAAACGGCTATAACCTCGGCGGCGAGCAGTCGGGTCATATAATTTTCCTCGACCACGCCTCTACCGGTGACGGTGAGCTGTCGGCTCTTAAGCTGCTCACCGTTATGAAAGAAACGGGCAAAAAGCTTTCGGAGCTTGCCGGCGCTATGGAGGTTTTTCCGCAGACGCTTATAAATGTTCGCGTTTCCGACTTCGGCAAGGCGCGTTTTCCGCGTGATAACGAAATTAAAAATGCAATTTCCGCAGTTGAAAAAGAACTTGGTAACGACGGCAGGGTGCTTGTTCGTGTTTCCGGCACCGAACCGCTTGTGAGAGTTATGCTTGAGGGTAAGGATAAGCAGAAAATCACCGTTCTTGCCGAAGAAATTGCACAGGTTGTAAAAGAGAGGCTTCTTTAATGCGAGTTTCAGATAATTGGCTTGATTATGAGCTCATAGATTGTTCTGACGGCGAACGCCTTGAACGGTGGGGCGATATTATACTTATCCGCCCCGATCCGCAGGCTATATGGAACACGCCGCGCCGCAATCCGTTGTGGAAAGCGGCACACGCGCGCTATAACCGTTCAAATTCGGGCGGCGGCGCGTGGCAGTATTATAAAAATATACCCGAGGTCTGGCAGATAGGCTACCGTGACATACGCTTCAACTTAAAGCCCATGGGCTTTAAGCATACCGGCGTTTTTCCCGAGCAGGCGTGTAACTGGGACCTTGTTGCCGACTTGATCAAAAACAGCGGCAGAAACAATATAAAAGTGCTCAACCTTTTTGCCTATACGGGCGCGGCAACCGTCAGCGCACTTGAATCAGGCGCATCCGTCGTGCACGTTGATGCCTCAAAGGGTATGGTGCAGTGGGCAAAGGAAAATGCCGCCTCCTCCGGCGTTGCTGACAGAAGCGTTCGCTGGATGGTCGACGATTGTATGAAATTCGTTGCCCGCGAAATTCGCCGCGGCAATAAGTACGATATAATCATAATGGACCCGCCCTCATACGGCAGGGGACCGGGCGGCGAGGTCTGGAAGCTCGAAAATGAGGTTTACGGCTTTGTTGAGCAGTGTGCCGGACTTTTGAGCGATGACCCCGTTGCCGTGCTGATAAATTCATACACCGCCGGTGTTTCTCCGGCGGTAATGAGTTACATATTGAATTCGACTGTTTCAAAAAAATTCGGCGGCAGTGCCGATGCCGATGAAATCGGTCTTAAAGTTACCGAAACGGGGCTTATGCTGCCGTGCGGCTCCACAGCAGTTTGGAAAAAATGATGGAAACAATAGTAAAATTTGAAAATGTTGATTTTGCCTACTCGCAGGAGGGCAGGCAGATACTCAAAGATCTTTCATTTGAATTACATAAAGGCGAGTTTACCTGTATTCTCGGGCGCAACGGCTCGGGTAAGTCCACTACGGCAAAGCTTATGAACGCTCTGCTTTTACCGGTATCCGGCAAGGTAACGGTTTGCGGGCTCGACACATCCGACGAAGGTCTTGAAAATGAAATACGGCGCCATATCGGTATGGTGTTCCAAAACCCCGATAATCAGATAGTCGCCACTATTGTTGAAGATGATGTGGCTTTCGGACCCGAAAATCTCGGCTTAAAGCCGCAGGAAATACGCGAGCGCGTTGATGCAGCCTTGAAAGCCGTGGGTATGTACGATTACAGAAGGCAGGAGCCGCAGCGGCTTTCCGGCGGGCAGAAGCAGCGTGTTGCCATAGCGGGCGTGCTTGCCATGCGTACCGAGTGTGTGGTGCTTGACGAGCCCACCGCCATGCTTGACCCGCGCGGCAGGCGCGATATACTCGCTGCGCTCGAAATGCTTAAAAACGAACTCGGACTTACCGTTGTGCTCGTTACGCATTTTATGGAAGAAGCAATCAATGCCGACAGAGTTATTGTTCTCAATAACGGCGGAGTCGCCCTTGACGGCACACCCGCCGAGGTTTTCGGCAATGTTGATGAATTGAAAAAAATGGGGCTTGAAACGCCCAAACCCATGGAACTTGCAGATGAACTCAGAAAAGGCGGTGTACCGTTCACGAATACGGTGCTTACCGCCGAGGACTTTGCAAAAGAATTTAAGAAGTTGGTTTAACTATGTCTGTTTTGAGTGTTCAAAACTTAATACACAGCTATTCAACGGGTACGCCTTTTGAAAAACGCGCACTTGACGGTGTGAATTTCGATTTTGAAAGCGGCAAAATCATAGCCCTTATCGGTCATACCGGCTCCGGCAAAAGTACGCTCTTAAAGCATCTCAACGGCTTGCTGAAGCCCGAATCCGGCGATGTGCTTCTTGACGGCAACAGCATTTTCGAAAACAAAAAAACGCTTTATGACTGTCGCTTTAAGGTCGGTCTGTGCTTTCAGTATCCCGAACAGCAGCTCTTTGAGTCGACACTTTACCGTGATATTGCATTCGGTCCGTCAAATATGAAGCTTCCCGCCGAGGAAATCGACCGCCGCGTGAAGCGCGCACTTGAATTTGTCGGCTTGCCTGCCGAATACCTTGAAAATTCACCGTTTGACCTTTCGGGCGGCGAAAAGCGCAAGGCGGCAATAGCGGGCGTGCTTGCAATGGAGCCGCAGGTGCTCATTCTTGATGAGCCCACGGCGGGGCTTGACCCCTCGGGAAAAAAGGCACTGCTTGAGCTTATAAGGCACTACAACGCCGAAACGGGCAGTACGGTCATATTCGTTTCGCATAATATGGACGATGTGGCGTATATAGCCGACCGGGTAGTTGTAATGGATAAAGGCAAAATCTCTTTGAGCGGCGATGTAGGTTATGTGTTCTCGCACGCCGAGGAGCTTTGCGAAATGGGGCTCGATATTCCCGAAATAACCCGCGTGTTCCTTGAACTCCAAAAGCAGGGTGTAGATGTCCCGGCAGGTGTGTTCACACTTGAAGAAGCCGCGGCTGCGCTCCTTTCATATCTCGGAAAGGGGGCGCACTCATGATAACCGATATCACCATCGGAAGATTTTTCCCCGTAAAATCATTTGTTCACAATCTCGATGCACGCACAAAGCTGGTGCTTACGCTCGTGCTGCTCGTTTTCAGCATAATCATCTGCAAAAACGGCTGGTCGCTTTTGCTCCTGAGCGTGTTTTCGGTTGTGTGCTATTCGCTTTCAAAGCTTAAATGGAAGCTTGTGCTTAAAAGTATAAAGCCGCTTATACCCATAATTCTGCTCACAAGCGTGCTTCAGCTTTATTTTATCAAAGAGGGCAGCGTGCTCCTTTCGCTCGGTAAAATATCAATAACCGATACCGCCGTTTTTACCGCCCTTTTCGTAGCGGTAAGGGTGATAATTCTTCTCGTTATCAGCTCGCTGCTTACATATACCACTTCGCCGACAGATCTGACCGACGGAATTGAAAAGCTGCTTTCGCCGTTAAAGGTGTTCAAAATAGATGTTCAGACCTTCGGCACAATGACTACGATTGCTTTGCGGTTTATTCCCACACTTATTGATGAAATCGACCGCATAATGTCGGCGCAAAAGGCGCGCGGAGCCGATTTTGAAAACGGCGGGCTCATAAAAAGAATAAAATCATTGTTCCCCATATTCATACCGTTGTTCGTTTCGGCATTAAAGCACGCCTACGAGCTTGCCGATGCCATGCTTTGCAGGTGCTATACCGGCGATAAGCGCACAAGAATGCGCATTATGAAATTCAGCTGGCGCGATGCGGTTGCAGCAGTTGCGGTGGTTGCCGTTTGCGGCGGTGCAGTTGCGCTGAATATGCTTTTTCCGCATCTTATTTAATGGGTAGTGTTATGAGAAATCTGTTATTCAAAGCCGCGTTTGACGGCTCTGTGTTCCACGGCTGGCAGCAGCAGGAAAATGCAGTTACCGTTCAGGGTGAGCTGCGCAGGGCGTGGCGCGAGCTTACGGGCGAAGATCCCAATATTGTCGGCTGCAGCAGGACTGATGCAGGCGTTCACGCGAACGAGTATTATTTCAGTGTGAAAACCGAAAGCACCGTGCCGTGTGAGAAATTCCCTATTGCGCTTTCCTCGGCGGGTGTGCCGGGCGAAATTGCTCTTTATTCGTGCTGCGAGGTCGGTGCCGATTTTAACGCCCGCTTTAACTGCACAAAAAAAGAATATGTCTATATGATTGAAAATACACCGGTTCATTCGCCGTTCCTTTATAAGCGCGCATATAGTTGCCCTTATACCGTGGATGAGCATTTAATGAACTCAGCGGCGCAGCATTTTCTCGGCGAGCACGATTTTTCGGCATTCTGTGCATCGGGCGCCGAGGTCGTTTCAAAGGTGCGCGAAATATATTCCGCAAGCGTTGAACGCAGCGGCGATACCGTGCTGTTCAGAGTTTGCGGCAACGGCTTCCTTTACAATATGGTGCGCATAATGGCGGGAACGCTTCTATATGTCAATAACGGCAAAATAAGTGCCGATTCCATACCGGATATTATAAAAAGTAAAGACCGTACACAGGCAGGCATAACGGCGCCGCCGCACGGTCTGTATCTCAATAAGGTTTATTACGGAGGTGATGTCCCCGATGAAAATTAAACTTACCGAGCTTAACAGCGGTTACAAAGGCGAAAAGCGCGTGGCACGGTTTTCTCAAAAGACGAGGGCAAAAATCATTATCGCGGCGGTACTCATACTGTCGTTCGTAACAGTTTTTCTGCTTTCCGAATTTGGTGTTGTGCCGCTCGGTGCGCTTGCTGCAAAGGCTGTGTCAAAGGTTGCCGGCGATGAAAAGAATTTCCCGATAGCCGTCAATACCGCTTCCACAAAAGGAATAAAGCTCATCGGCGACAATATCCTCGTACTTACCACTGAAAATTTCACCGTTTATTCCCCGTCGGGCAAGGAGGTATATTCAAAGCCGCATACATACGCGGAGCCTGCCGTCAGCGTAACAGGCAAACGCGGCGTTGTGTTTGACCGCAGCGGCACGGGATTCACTCTTATTACCGATAAGAAAGAGGTATACTCCGGCGAAGCTTCAAAGAACATACTTACCGCGTGCTTCGGTGAAAACGATAATTACGCACTCGCTACATATTCCGGCAGCGCAACAACAGAATTGACCGTTTACAATAAAAGCAGCGAGGTCGTTTTCCGTTGGCAGTCAAATTACGACAGAATAGGCTCGATTGCGCTTTCCGATGACGGCAATTATGCCGGCGTTGCGGCACTCGGCGCCGAAAACGGCGATATTTACACCAATATCAAGCTTTTCGGCTTTGAGTACAACGAGCCGCTCAATACACAAAAGATCAGCGGTGCGGCGGTCGTCGATATAATGTTTACCGGCGGCACCGAGCTTACCGCCGTAAGTAATGACGGCGTGTATAAGGTGAAAAAGAAAAGCGATATTTTCGAAATCACCAAGCAGTATTTTCCCACCGAATTTTCATCTTACTCACGAAATGCAAAAGGTAAATATGCCGTTGCACTTGCCAAATACGGCAGCGCAAACCTTTCCGAAATAACTGTTTTCAAAGAAAACGGAAAAGCTCGGACCGTTATTAAGGTCAGAACCGATGTTTCCGATATTTATTTGAGCAATAAATACCTGTTCGCTCTTGCTTCCGATAAAATATTGGTTTATAATTTAAGCGGAGGCGAAGTCAGCTCCATTGAGGTGGACGGCGAGGCATATTCAATGCTCGCAACCGATGATTTCATCTTCATCCCGTCGCTTGACAGTATCTCGCGCTGTTATTCATTTGCAGAAAAATCCGTTGATTTAACAAAAGATTGAGGGGGATATATATGAGTTTCATTGTTGACCTTGTTCTTGTGGCGTTGATCATTCTCGTTGTTGCAGCCGCTGCAAAAAAAGGCTTTGTCGGGACGGCAATCGAAACATTTTCGGTCGTTATTTCCGCATTTGTTACTTATAAGATTTTCAAGCCTGTGTCGCAGTGGGTGTATGACAATATCGTTTACAGTATGGTCCGCACAAAGCTTATTCGCTCCATAGAGGATTCATACAACACCCTTGATTTCAGCGCGAAAATTTCACGAATGACAAAGTGTCTGCCTGAAAACGGCGTGAGATTCGCCAAATCGCTCGGAATAAATGTTGATGCACTTATAAGCAGAGTTCCCGCCGAAACCGACAATAAGCAGCTCGTTGATGCATTCCTCACAAATGTTGCAAACGAGGTCATATTTTTCCTTGTTGAAGTTGCAATGTTCATTTTGCTGTTCATAGTACTGTCGGTCGTAATAAAAATCGTCGGCAAATCATTCTCAAAGCTTCTCAATAAAATACCGCTTATCGGCTTTTTCAATAAGCTTGCGGGCTGCGCATTCGGTCTTGTTAAAGCCGGCGCAATCGTGCTTGTGCTCTGCACGGTAATGTTTTACCTGCTCAACAGCAGCGATGACCCGAATATACTCGGTGCAATAAACGGCTCGCGCATATATGCTTTTGTCGCCGAACGCAACCCCATAGCAGAACTGATTTTGAATTGAAGGTGTAAAATATGAAAGATTTATTCAAAGGCTGTCTCACAATACCCAATCTCCTTACCGCGATGCGCATAGTAATTGTTCCCATATTTGCCGTGCTTTTCCTAAAAGGCGAAATCGGCTGGGCGGTGTTTACTCTTGTGCTTTCCGGTCTTTCCGATTTCTTTGACGGCAAGATTGCCCGCCGCTTCAATCAGGTGAGCGCGCTCGGTAAAATTCTTGACCCCGTTGCCGACAAGCTCACACAGATTACAATAGCCATACTGCTGCTCATAACATTCCGCGGTGCGCAGGATAAAACCCTAAAAGCATTCAGCTGGGTTTTCCTGTTCTTCATCGCCAAGGAGGCTGTAATGGTTATAGGCGGTGCAGTTATGCTCGCCATGAACATCCGTCCCGGCGCGGCTGAAATTTACGGCAAGGTAGCCACATTCGCATTTTACACGGTTATGATACTTATTGTTGCTTTCGGGCCCGAAATCGGCGTTTTCAGAGCCGCATTTACACTTCCGCCTGTAGTTATGATGATACTTGTCGTAATTTCGGCAATACTTACATTAGTTGCATTTCTCAGCTATATGCCGGAAACCAAGCGTCAGTTCAAAGAGCATTTCGATGCCGAAAAAACAGTAAAATAATCCATTCCGGGAGTTTCAGATGAATAATATGATTTGTTGCAGATGCAAAAAACGCCCCGCCGTAATTTTTGTTTCACGCGTTGACGGGGAAAAGACCACGCAGGAGGGCTTTTGCATAAAATGTGCCACCGAACTGAATATCGGTCCGATTAAACAGATGATGCAAAATATGGGCATCACCGAGGATGACCTCGAAGCCGTAAGCGAGCAGTTCGGCGACCTTATGGGCGACGGCGAGGGCTTTCAGCCGGGCGGCGCCGGAACGATGCCGTTCCTTCAGAACCTTTTCAATAAAGGCGGCGAGGATAAGGAGGAGGTTGACGAAAAAGAGTCAGCCGATGCCGAAGATGACGAGCAGACCGACCAAGCCGACGGAAAAACCGCAAAAAAGAAGAAAAAAAGAAAAACCAAGCGCAAATTCCTCTCACAGTTCTGTACCGACCTTACAGCCAATGCGCGTGACGGCAAAATTGACCGCATTATCGGCAGGGAAACCGAGATTTACAGAGTTACCCAGATTCTTTGCCGCAGAACCAAACACAACCCCTGCCTGATTGGTGAGCCCGGCGTCGGTAAAACCGCTATTGCCGAAGGACTTGCATTGAAAATAGCGGCAGGTGAGGTGCCCGCTCGCCTTGCGGATAAGGAAATACACCTGCTCGATTTAACTGCTCTTGTTGCCGGCACACAATTCCGCGGTCAGTTCGAGAGCAGAATAAAAGGGCTTGTTGATGAGGTTAAAGAGGAGGGTAATATCATCCTCTTTATTGATGAGGTGCACAACCTTGTCGGTACAGGCGATGCCGAAGGCTCTATGAATGCCGCCAACATTTTAAAGCCCGCACTTTCACGTGGTCAGATTCAGGTCATAGGCGCCACAACGTTCAATGAGTACCGTAAGCATATTGAAAAGGATGCCGCGCTTGAACGCCGTTTCCAGCCCGTCAAGGTGGAGGAGCCTTCTATTGCCGATTGCTATAAAATGCTTCTCGGCATCAAGCAGTATTACGAGGATTTCCACAAGGTTACAATATCCGACAACCTCGTTTACCGGGCGGTTATTCTTTCCGAAAGATATATCAACGACAGATTTTTGCCCGACAAGGCAATAGATTTGCTTGATGAAGCCTGCACCTGCGCAAATCTGCGCAATGTTGCAATAAGCGATTACGAAAAAATAAATACGCGCATCCGTGAAATTGACGAGCAGGAGGAAGAACTGCTTGCCACCACCGAGGAATCGGGACCCGATTATGAGGCTATTTCCAATCTGAAAGCCGAAAAAATGCAGCTTCAGAAAGAGGCAGCCGATGTTAAGGTCAAAGCCGATGATAACGGAGTGACCGAGGAGGATGTTGCTAAAGTAATCAATCTCTGGACCGGGATTCCAACCTCAAAGATAATCGAAAACGATATGCGCAAGCTCAGCGATTTAGAGAGCAAGCTCAAATCAAGAATAATCGGGCAGGACGAAGCGGTTGAGGTGCTTTGCGCCGCAATACGCCGTTCAAGAGTGCAGATTTCCGCAGTCAGAAAGCCGGCATCGTTCATATTTGTCGGACCGACGGGCGTCGGCAAAACCGAGCTTGTCAAGCAGCTTGCAAACGAGCTTTTCGAAACACCCGAAACGCTTATACGCCTTGATATGTCCGAGTTTATGGAAAAGCACAGCGTTTCAAGGCTTATAGGCTCGCCGCCCGGTTATGTCGGCTATGATGAAGCGGGGCAGCTGACCGAAAAAGTCAGAAGGAAACCGTATTCGGTAGTGCTTTTTGATGAAATCGAAAAGGCTCACCCCGATGTAATGAACATCCTTTTGCAGATTCTTGACGAGGGCAAAACAAACGATGCACAGGGCAGAACGGTCAGTTTTGAAAATACCGTTATCGTTATGACATCCAACGCCGGCAGCCAGGTTGCAGAAAACTCTCTTGGCTTCAATACCGATAAAAATACCGCATCCAAGGATAAGTCACTTAAAGCGCTCAAAGAGTTCCTGCGCCCGGAATTTCTCGGCAGAGTTGATGAAATCGTTACTTTCAATTCACTCACGCGCGACGATCTTGTGAAAATTTCCGCAATTCTAATTGAGGAATTCCGTCAGCCTCTTAAAGATAAGGGGATTGAATTGATTGTCGGCGACGGCGTGTGCGAGCTTATTGCCGATATGTCCGAAGACGGCGGCAGGGGTGCGCGTGATATTCGCCGCACCATAAGAAAATGCGTTGAGGATAAAGTCGCAAATATCCTTATAGAAAACGGCGATGCGCCGATTGCCGAAATTACCGTTTCGGCAGTTGACGGTGAAATTGCCGTTTCCGCCACGTAATTACTAACCGTAAGGATAAATAATTATGAATAATTTTGCACAATTATTATTTGAATTGCGTGATGAAGAATATGCCGAATTTCAGGCAAAGCTTACGCCGTCGGTAAAGCGCGAACTGTTTATAGGTGTCCGCGTTCCCGAAGTCAGAAAGCTCGCAAAGCAACTAAAAAACGACCCGGATACCGAAGCATTTTTGCAGGATCTCCCTCATAAATACTACGATGAAAATATGCTGCACGGTCTTCTTGTTTCGGAAATCGGGGATTTCCGTAAAGCCGTTGAGGCGACCGACCGCTTTCTGCCGTTTGTCGACAACTGGGCTGTTTGCGATATTATGTCGCCGAAGGTTTTTAAGAAGCATAAATCCGAGCTTCTGAGCTGCATAAAAAAATGGGCGGGTTCCGGTAAAACCTACACCGTGCGTTTCGGCATTGAAATGCTGATGAGCCATTACCTTGATGAAGATTTCAAGGCGGAATACCTTGAAATACCCGCAGGTATCAGCAGCGAAGAATACTATGTAAATATGATGACGGCGTGGTTTTTCGCTACTGCGCTTGCAAAGCAGTGGGACAGCACGCTTCCTTATATTGAAAACAATCGCCTTGACAAATGGGTGCATAACAAGACTATACAAAAAGCTATTGAAAGCTACAGAATAACAGCCGAACAGAAAGCGTACCTGAAAACACTGAAAATCAGGTAAACGGTAACAACTGTATTTGCAGTTAACTTAACTTGACATTTTTCGACTGTTGGTATATATTGTATAAGCACGCCTATGGCAATATGTAATATTAAATATTTAATTTTCCGTTCGGAGGATATATAATGGCTAAAAGATATTTTACGTCGGAATCTGTTACCGAGGGTCATCCCGACAAAATCTGTGACCAGATTTCCGATGCCGTTCTTGATGCAATTCTTGCTCAGGATAAATTCGCCCGCGTAGCCTGCGAGACAACCTGCACAACCGGTATGGTAGTTCTTATGGGCGAAATTTCCACTACCGCACAGGTCGATATTCCCGCAATCGCAAGGGGAGTTATAAACGATATAGGCTTCAATAATGCTGCTTACGGGTTCGACGGCAACTCCTGCGCAGTGCTTACAAATATAGATAAGCAGTCTGCCGATATTTCAATGGGTGTTGACAAATCACTCGAACTTAAAGACGGTGAGGAGGATCCTTACAACCTTCACGGTGCAGGCGATCAGGGTATGATGTTCGGCTTTGCCTGCAGCGATACTGCAGAGCTTATGCCGCTGCCCATTTCACTTGCACATAAGCTTGCATTAAAGCTTACCGAGGTCAGAAAGAACGGCACGCTTTCATATCTGCGCCCCGACGGCAAGAGCCAGGTTACAATAGAGTATGACGATAACGACAAGCCCGTCAGAGTTGAGGCGGTAGTTGTTTCTTCGCAGCACGATCCCATAGATATTGAAAAGCTTCGTTCGGATATTATCGAGAATGTTATAAAACCCGTTATTCCCGAAAAGTATCTTGATGATGATACAAAGTTCTATGTAAATCCCACCGGTAATTTCGTCATCGGCGGTCCTGTCGGAGACAGCGGTCTTACCGGCAGAAAAATCATTGTCGATACATACGGCGGTTATTCCCGCCACGGCGGCGGTGCATTTTCGGGCAAAGATCCCACCAAGGTTGACAGAAGCGCCGCGTATGCCGCAAGGTATGTTGCCAAAAATGTAGTTGCCGCAGGTCTTGCCGAAAAGTGCGAGCTTCAGCTTGCTTATGCTATCGGCGTTGCACATCCGCTTTCGGTAAGAATCGATACATTCGGCACCGGCAAAATCGCGGATGCCGATATTGAAGCACTCGTTAAAAAGTATTTCGATTTAAGACCCGCCGCCATCATCGAAAAGCTCGGTTTGAGAAAACCGCAGTACAGAGCCGTGGCAGCTTACGGTCACATGGGCAGAGAAGACCTTGATGTTGCATGGGAAAAGACCGATATGGCGCAAACTCTTAAAAACGCCGCTGCTCTTTAAGTTATGGGTGAGAAGAACGAAAAAAACAGTATACATACAGGTCACCGCGAACGCGTGAGAAACGGCGTTGCGGAGCATGGCTTTCAACAGCTTGAGGATCATAAGCTCCTCGAGCTGCTGCTCTTTTATTCAATTCCGCGCGGCGATACAAACGAGCTTGCACACAGACTTCTGAATGAGTTCGGCGGCATTTCCGGCGTGCTCGGCGCAAGCTGTGAAGAGCTTATGCGCGTTGATGGCGTGGGCAGAAATACTGCGGTGATGTTAAACTCTGTTTCGGAAATCTGTTCGCGTGCCGCAAGGGATCGCTTTTCGCAAAAGAAAAAATTCGGCAAATTTCAGGATATTGCGGATTATGCGAAAGCGCTTTACGTTAATGAAACAAAAGAAAAAGTGTATTTGCTTTTCCTGGATGCCGCAAAACGCCTTAAATGTACGCGTGAGCTGACCGTCGGCGATGAAACCGCCGCTTCAATCGACAAATCGCTTGTGGCGCGCCTTGTAGTGCAGAATGACTGTAAATACAATATTCTTGTTCACAATCATCCCGCATCCGACTGTTCGCCGTCTGCGGCGGATATAGACACAACGCGTTCCATAGCCGTTATGCTGCGCAATATGGGATTCTCGCTTGCAGACCATATCATAGTCGGTGCTGAGGGCGATGTGTTCTCAATGTACCTTGATCCGAACTGCAAAACATTCTTATACTGAATTAAAATAAATACCTTTGGCTTTACGGTGAATTGAGTAATGATTTGTACCGTAAAGTCATTGTTTTTTTCAGCGTTTCAATTAAATAGAACTTGACTAAATCTCAATATATTGTATAATATTATAATTGGTATACCCAAAAGTGGTGTTTTATAAACTACGAAAGGCAGTTAATTAAATGGCTAAAGAAAAAACACAGGCCCCAAAGGAATACGGCAATGACAGTATCAAAAAACTCGAGGGTGCCGACCGTGTGCGCAAAAAGCCTGCGGTCATATTCGGCTCCGACGGTATTGAGGGCTGCGAGCATTCTGTTTTCGAAATCATTTCAAACTCCATAGATGAGGCGCGCGAGGGCTTCGGCAATAAAATCATCGTTACACGCTTTCTTGATAAATCCGTTGAGGTGCAGGACTACGGCAGAGGAATCCCCGTTGATTACAACAATAAAGAAAAGTGCTATAACTGGGAGCTTGTTTTCTGCGATCTGTATGCCGGCGGCAAGTACGATACAAATAACGGCGGCAGCTATGAGTATTCGCTCGGCACCAACGGTCTCGGTCTTTGTGCCACACAGTATGCCGCAGAGTATATGGAGGCTGAGATCCATACCGGCGGCTTCTGCTACGAGCTTAACTTCAAGCGCGGAAAAATCAGCGGTGAAATGAAAAAAACGCCCTATGAAAAGCGCGATACCGGCTCGCGCATAAAGTGGCGCCCCGATTTAAAGGTGTTTACCGATATCGACATTCCGCTTGATTATTTTAAGGATATTCTTATGCGGCAGTCCGTTGTAAACGCGGGGCTTAAATTCATTCTCAGAAATCAGCTCACCGAATCAAAGTTTGAAACCTTTGAGTTCGTTTACGAAAACGGTATTGTCGATTATGTAAATGAATTTGCGGGTAACGATTCTCTTACTGCCGTTCAGTTCTGGCAGGCGGAGCGCAAGGGCAGAGACCGCGAGGATATGCCCGATTATAAACTCAAAATCAATATGGCACTCTGCTTTTCAAATAAAAAGCAGTTAAAAGAGTATTACCACAACTCGAGTTTTCTTGAATACGGCGGCGCGCCCGAAAAAGCTGCAAAAAGTGCCTTTGTCGCGCAGATTGACTCATACCTTAAGGCTAACAGCAAATACCTCAAAAGTGACCAGAAAATCGGATTTCAGGATGTTGAAGACTGCCTTGTGCTTGTAATATCCTCTTTCTCCACGCAAACCTCCTACGAGAATCAGACAAAAAAGGCTATAAACAACAAATTCATTCAGGAGGCTATGACCGAGTTTATAAGGCATCAGCTGGAGATTTATTTCATAGAAAACAAGCTCGATGCCGACAAAATCTGTGATCAGGTGCTCGTTAATATGCGCAGCCGCATAAAAGCGGAAACCACACGCCTTAACCTTAAAAAGACGCTCGCATCCTCAAACGATATGACGAGCCGCGTTGAAAAATTCGTTGACTGCCGCAGCCGCGACAAGAACGAACGCGAGATTTTCATAGTGGAGGGCGATTCCGCTCTCGGTGCCTGCAAACAGGCGAGAGACTCTGCATTTCAGGCGGTTATGCCCGTACGAGGTAAAATACTTAACTGCCTTAAAGTTGAGTACGATAAAATCTTCAAGAGCGAAATTATTGTTGACCTTATCAAGGTGCTCGGCTGCGGTGTTGAGGTTTCCTCAAAATCCAATAAAGAACTGTCGCTTTTCAGTATGGATAATTTAAGATGGGATAAAATAATAATCTGTACCGATGCCGATGTTGACGGCTTCCACATCAGAACACTTATTCTCACTATGATTTTCCGCCTTATGCCCTCACTTATTAAAGAGGGCAAGGTCTATATTGCTGAATCGCCGCTTTATGAAATTACCTCAAAGGGCGAAACTTGGTTTGCCTATACCGAAAAGGAAAAGAACGATGCACTTGCCGAAATAGGTAACGCAAAATACACAATTCAGCGTTCAAAGGGACTCGGTGAAAACGATGCCGATATGATGTGGCTCACCACTATGAATCCCAAAACGCGCCGTCTTATAAAAATCAACCCCGATGATGTTGAGGAGCTTATGGATGAGAAATTCGACCTCTGGCTCGGCGACAACCTGCAGGGTAGAAAGGATTATATCGCAGAGAACGGGTATATGTATCTCGAGCTTGCCGATATTTCATAAATTATGGCCAGAAAGAAAAATCAGACCCCCGCACCCGAAAAGGAAGAAAGCGTAAACGCCCATATTATCGGGGCGGGCGATGTCGTTGAACAGAATATAACCGATACGCTCGAAACGAATTTTATGCCCTATGCAATGAGCGTTATAATCTCCCGTGCAATTCCCGAAATCGACGGCTTCAAGCCGTCGCACCGCAAGCTTCTTTATACTATGTATAAAATGGGGCTTATTACCGGCGGCAGAATAAAAAGCGCAAATATCGTCGGCAGAACCATGCAGCTCAACCCACACGGCGATGCCGCCATATACGATACAATGGTGCGTCTTTCCAAGGGTAACGAAACGCTCCTGCATCCGTATGTTGACAGTAAGGGTAACTTCGGTAAAGCCTATTCCAAAAATATGGCTTACGCCGCTTCGCGTTATACCGAAGCAAAGCTCGAGGGTGTCTGTGCCGAGCTTTTCGGCGATATTGATAAAGATACCGTGGATTTTGTGGATAACTACGATGCCACAATGAAGGAGCCCACGCTTCTGCCCGTATCGTTCCCGAGCGTGCTCGTTAATATGAACAGCGGTATTGCAGTCGGTATGGCAAGCAATATCTGCTCTTTCAACCTGCGAGAGATTTGCGAAACAACGATAGGTCTTATCAAAAACCCCGATTTTGATGTGTTTGAAACACTCAAAGCACCCGATTTTATCGGCGGCGGACTTATCGTTTATGACAGAGCCGCACTCGAAGATGTTTACAATACCGGCAGGGGCTCGGTAAAGGTAAGGGCAAGGTACTCTTACGATAAAACCAATAATTGTATTGATATTACCGAAATTCCTCCCACAACCACCTGCGAAGCGATTATAGATAAAATAATCGAAAAAGTTAAGGGCGGTTCACTTAAAGAGGTCAGCGATATCCGTGATGAAACCGATAAATCAGGTCTTAAAATCACCATTGACCTCAAACGCGGCACCGATGCCGATAAGCTTATGAAACGCCTTTATAAGACCACACCGCTTGAGGAAGCGTTCAGCGCAAACTTTAATGTGCTTGTCGGCGGTATGCCGCGCGTTATGGGCGTTGCGGAGCTGCTTACCGAGTGGATAGCGTTCCGTACAGAGTGCGTTCGCCGCAGAGTGTATTTTGACCTTACCAAAGCAAAGGATAGATTACATTTGCTGCAAGGTCTTAAAAAGATACTTCTTGATATTGATAAGGCTATCAAAATCGTTCGCGAGACCGAGGAGGAGTCCGAGGTCGTTCCGAATTTGATGATAGGCTTCGGCATTGATGAAATCCAGGCGGAATATGTTGCGGAAATCAAGCTGCGCCACCTCAATCGCGAGTATATTCTCAAACGCCTTTCCGATATTGATGAATTGACGAAAAGCATTGAGGATATGGAGGATATCCTGAACAGTAAATCGCGCATAAAGAAGATAATCGTTGAAGAATTGACCGCCGTTGCGAATAAATACGGCAAGGAGCGCCGCAGCGAAATCATTTATGATGACGATGTTGAAGAAGAAATAGTTGAGGAAATCCCCGATTATGAGGTGAATATTTTCTTCACCCGTGACGGATATTTCAAGAAAATCACACCGCTTTCACTGCGTATGGGCGGCGAGCAAAAGCTCAAAGAGGGCGACGAAATCGTCTTTGAAGCATTGTCGAGAAATGCTGCGGAGCTGCTGTTCTTTACGGATAAGTGTCAGGTATATAAAGCAAAAGCTTCTGATTTTGAAGATACCAAGGCGAGTGCTCTCGGCGATTTCATACCCTCGAAGCTTGAATTTGAAAAGGATGAAAAACCCGTCTATATGGCGCTTACGCTTGATTACAAGGGCTATATGCTTTTCTTCTTCGAAAACGGCAAGGTCGCCAAGGTAACAATGAACGGCTACGAAACAAAAACGAACCGCAAAAAGCTCATAAAAGCCTATTGCGATAAATCACCCCTTGTTGCCGCTTTATATATTCCCGAGGATACCGATGTTGTGCTTGCCTCAACCTCCGGCAGAGTGCTGCTTGTGAATACGGGCGCCATTTCCGCAAAGGCGGCAAAGGATACCGCAGGCGTAAATGTTTTAACGCTTAAAAAATACCACAAGCTGCAGTCCGTAAGGC
The DNA here is from genome assembly GCA_045617785.1 of Acutalibacteraceae bacterium. GTDB lineage: Bacteria > Bacillota > Clostridia > Oscillospirales > Acutalibacteraceae > DTU089. The sequence goes on along the minus strand of JAZLJH010000023.1, from coordinate 186,098 downwards.
TGTATAATGAAGGGGAGTTCGCAAAGCCCCACCGCTACCGCACAAAAACTCTGCCTGCCGCGGGTGCAACATTAAGTGCCGACGATACCGCCGAACAGCTTACACTTGAATAAAAAATCGGAACGGTAAAACACGAAACCGTTTTACCGTTCCTGCGAAAGACCGCGGCAATGCCGCAGGCGTTCCGGGCATTGCCGCATCAGGTCATAACGGTGCCAAACGGCAACACGCTGCATAGCGCAAAAAGGACCTCCGTAACGGCTGCGAAAGAACGCTTTTGTCATCCGCTGTAAGTATTTTACCCGTGTTTTATATTTTTATGCGGCAATTCAAAAAAATATTAAAAAATTGAAAAAAACCCTTGCTTTTTTTAATATACTGTGGTAATATATTCGGGCATTCGAAAAGTACCGGTCCGATGAAAGGAATGTTAATATGACTACATTTGCATGGTATCATTTTGCAATAGGCGCTTTCCTTATTATCGCGTCTATTATCATAATAATAGCTGTTATGCTTCAGCAAAGCCAGCAGGAGGGTCTCTCCGGTGCCATTGCCGGCGGCTCTGATTCTTTCTTTGATAAAAACAAAGGCAGAACTACCGAGGCTAAGCTCGCAAAAATCACAAAGTTCGTCGGCATTGCCTTCATGGTAATCGCACTCGGCGCAGTCGTCCTTTTTGCATTCATCAACTAATTAAAAACCCTGCTTGCAGGGTAAATATGAGTTATTAGCTCAGTAGGCAGAGCACCTGCCTTTTAAGCAGGGTGTCCGGGGTTCGAATCCCCGATAACTCACCAGAAAGAACCGCCGAACAGGCGGTTCTTTCAATTAAATCCACCCTGCGGTGGGTGAAATCGCCTTCGGCGGTGAAATCTGCTTGCGCAGGTGAAATCCGCCTCGACGGCGGATGGTGGATTTGATTTCACCGTGCGGCGCCAGCCGGAGGATTTCATCTGAGGCGGAGCCGAAGATTTCATCGTACCAAAGGTACGATTTCATTCGTTTATATATATGTTTTGAAAATGGTAAAGAGGAAAAGTATATGACTGAAAATAAACTTATAGATTTATCTATGGATTTCGCTGTGAATATTCTCACATTATGTGACGGTATAAAGGGGCATTACTCTCTTGTTAATCAATTAGAACGCTCTGCTACAAGCATTGGTGCCAATATTCGCGAAGCGAACTACGCCCACGGGAAAGCAGATTTTGTGGCAAAACTTCAAATTGCGTTAAAGGAATGTTACGAAACAGAGTATTGGCTTGAATTGTTCGTCAGAGCAAGGTTGCTCCCACAAGAGAATGTGAATGCCATACGGCATGATTGCGGAGCAATTCGCCGTGTGCTTATATCTTCAATAAACACAGCTAAAGAAAACAATAAATAAATGTTTATTTCATTATCGCAGGGGCGGAGAATGAAGCTTTTACACAATAAGTCTCTTTTGCATAAAAGAGGCTTTTTTATTTTTTGTAACAAACCTTACCTTTCTTCGTCAAAGATATGAAACGGGGTGAAAGCATGGATGATTTCGAACAGGTTTATATTAAATACTATAACTATGTAAATCACTATGTTATGTCGCTCTGTTTCGATGCCTCTCTTGCCGAGGAAATCACGCAGGAGGCTTTTGTGAAGGCGTTGCAGAAGTATAAGGATTTTCGCGGTGACTGCAGGCCCGAAACCTGGATATGCCGCATCGCCCACAATATTTACATTGAAACGGTCAGAAAGCACCCGCCGGAAAACATTGATGACTACGCCGAGCTCACTTCCCATATCCGCTTTGAAGAAAACAGCGAGGATGCCGAAGCGGTGCGAGCCGTAATGAAAGCACTCACAGAGCTTGAACCGCCGTATAAGGATGTTTTTTATATGAAAGCCGTGGGTGATATGTCGTATTCGCTGATTGCCGAGATTTTCGGCAAAACGGAAAGCTGGGTGCGCGTTACATATTTCCGTGCGCGTGCAAAAATTGCAGAAAGGATGAATACAGATGAATGAAAAGAATTGCAATATAATCAAAGATTTACTGCCGCTTTACTGTGACGGCGTTTGCAGCGAAGAATCGAAGACGCTTGTTGATGAACATATAAAGGACTGCGCCGAATGTGCCTCTGAATTGCAGAAAATACGCGAAATGCCGAATGTTTCGCAAGCAGACAACTCCGCTGACGAGCCTATAAAAAAAGCGGGAAAACGCATTAAAAAACTAAAAAAGAAAAGCGTGATAAAAGCCGTTGCCATTTGCTGTGCGGTTGCACTCCTGCTCGGCAGCCTTACTGTGCTGCAATTGGTCCTAAACAATTCAAAAAAAGTGTATTACCAGATTTTTCAGGAATGCGAGTATGACCCTGATTTTCCATGGGAGAACAACGGAAACGGTAAAATCGCAATGTGCGGGTTGAAAATCAATTTGCCCGATGGTTACAGCTCGTCGGACTTCAATTTTGACAGTTTTGAAAACGGCTGCGTGCTGCGTTATAAATTAAACAGCGATAAGAGTCGTGAGTATATTATAGGCTGCGATGTATATGAACCGACGCCGGAGGAATATTACGAATATTATAACGATGGAATTATAACTGAAGTTTTAGGTAGAATCGTTGACATAAATCTGCAAAAGCTCGGCTATACCGGATTTAATGATCCGCATATTTACAGTGATATTCGAAATCCGCGCAAAGCACCGCATGCAGGGTTGTTTTCGTTACCTACAACAAAAATTAAAGCAGCATCATATTTTATGTTTGCGGATTCTTGTCTTCCCATTTATCCCTCCGGAGGAAAATTTATAACTTATGAATGTGAAGATTATATAGCATACGGCGGTTATTTTGTTAAAACAGATGAAAATCTCGATAGTGTATGCCCGGGATTTACAATAGAAGTTGTTCCGACCGGCAGCTCAACTTTTTACACTCTCTTTGCATTCGGCTTTAATAAAACCGAGATATTGCAAATACTTTCTTCGATAACAATTGCATAAACAAAATTTCAGAGGCTTTGATTACGCATGAAAGCCTCTGTTCTTATAATGATTCAATTATTTCATCAGCTCGTTCGCAACGCACCAGTCGTAGAACGATTTGAGTGAGCGCAGTCTTGCGGAGGAGAGGTTGTGCGTGCCTCTTGTTCTCCAGCTGAAGTTTTTAACGCCCTGCAGTCTTACAAGCTCCTTGGCGGTTGCATTAAAGCCGCTGTCAATGGCATTGTCAAGCAGAATAATTTCATTGTAGCGCTGTTCTGCAAGTGCCATATCGCCGCTTACAAAGGCATCGTGGAAGCGTGCAAAGAATGCGCCGCCGCAGGATGTGGGCGTAGCCATAACACCGCGTGCGCCTGCTTTATAGGCATCAAAAAGGAAAGGCATATTTGCTTGAATAACGGTCGAATCGTGCTTTTGGTTGATTTTATCGCCAATGCCTTCAAGTGTGCAGGTGGTGTCCTTAATGCCCCAGATAAGTCCGTCTTTTGTAAGCTCGCCGTAAGCCTTGCCGCTTATAAGGTGCGGCTTGAAACCGGGGAACTCGTAAAGGTAAACCGGCAGGGTGGTGTTCTTTGCAAGCTCTTTTATGTAATTTACAAACTTTTCGTCATCGTCGCCGTAGCCCTTGGTGGTAAATACAAGTCCGTCAACGCCGGTGGCTTCCATTCTTTTGACTTCTTCTTTCTGCGCTTCAAAATCTTCCTCTATGTTGGCAGCCGCAACAACGGTCGTGTCGCCCTTGTGCTTAACGGTGAGTGAAGCGAGCTTTAATCTTTCTTCAAGTGTCAGCGAGGTCATTTCCGAGCTGCCGCATACTGCGAAAAGGTGTGCAACACCCCGGCTTGCCTGCCAGTCTGCATATTCCTCGTAAACATCGTAATCAACGCTTTTATCCTCTTTGAAAGGGGTGAGCATAAGCGAATAAATGCCGTCTTTGTTTTCTCTTGTTAACTTTGCCATTGTAATCACCTTATTAAAAAATCATATTATAAGCAGGGCTTTTGAGTGAACAAAAACCCTGCTTTAATTTCAATTACTGAACGTTCTTTTTAAGTGTATCAAGCTCTTTTGCAAGTTCTGCGGGGATTCTGTCGCCGAATTTGGCGTAGAATTCTTCAATACCCTTGGCATCTTCCTGCCACAGAGACTTGTCAACCTCGAGAATGCTCTTGAGAGAGTCGAGCGAAACCTCGCCTTCAAGACCTTCGATATTGATGTCTTCTGCATTGGGAATGTAGCCGATAGCGGTATCCTGCGCGCCGACCTTGCCTTCGCAGCGGTCAAGAATCCAGTCGAGTACACGAAGGTTGTCGCCGAAGCCGGGCCACATAAAGTTGCCGTCATCATCCTTGCGGAACCAGTTAACATTGAATATCTTGGGAGCCTTATCGGCATCAAGAGTAGCGCCGATATCTATCCAATGCTGCCAGTAATCAGCCATATTGTAGCCGCAGAACGGGAGCATTGCCATCGGGTCGCGGCGAACAACGCCGACTGCACCTGCGGCTGCTGCGGTGGTCTCGGAAGCCATGATCGAGCCGACGAATACGCCGTGGTTCCAATCGCGTGACTGGTAAACGAGGGGAGCGAGCTTTGCGCGTCTGCCGCCGAATACTATTGCGGAAATCGGAACGCCGTTGGGATTTTCGAACTCGGAGCTGAGGCAGGGGCAGTTAACTGCGGGAGCGGTGAATCTTGAATTGGGATGTGCGCCCTTGATTTCATCGACCTTGCCGTTCCAGGGTTTGCCGGTCCATTCGGTGCCGTTCTCGGGAGGATTCTTGTCAAGACCTTCCCACCAAACGGTGTTGTTGTCGTTATTAAGCGCAACGTTTGTGAAAATGGTGCCGCGCTTTGTTGTGGCAAGTGCGTTGGGGTTGGACTTTTCGTTGGTGCCGGGGGCAACGCCGAAGAAGCCGTTTTCGGGGTTGATGGCGTAAAGTCTGCCGTCGGGACCTTTGCGTATCCATGAAATATCATCGCCGACAGTCCATACCTTGTATCCTTTTTTCTTGTAAATCTCGGGCGGGATAAGCATGGCGAGATTTGTTTTGCCGCAAGCTGAGGGGAATGCCGCACAGATGTATTTTGTTTCGCCGTTGGGCTTTTCAACGCCGAGGATAAGCATGTGTTCAGCCTGCCAGCCCTCTTTCCAACCCTGGTAGGAGGCTATGCGCAGAGCAAAGCACTTTTTGCCGAGCAGAACGTTTCCGCCGTAACCGGAGTTAACGGAAATAATGGTGTTGTCCTGCGGGAACTGGCAGATATATCTCTTTTCTTCGTCTATCTGGCATTTGCAGTGCAGACCGCGTACCCAGTCGTTGCTGTCGCCGAGAGCTTCAAGTACCTTTGTGCCGACTCTTGTCATGATAGCCATGTTAAGTACAACATAAATGGAGTCTGTAAGCTCGATGCCGACCTTTGAGAACGGTGAGCCCACGGGACCCATTGAATAGGGTATAACATACATTGTTCTGCCCTTGTAGCTGTCGCGGGCGATATCGTAAAGCATTTTATAAGCTTCTGCGGGCTCCATCCAGTTGTTGGTGGGGCCTGCTTCTTCCTTAGTGGGTGCGCAGATGAAAGTTCTTGCCTCAACACGGGCAACATCGTTTACTGCTGTCCTGTGCAGATAGCAGTCCGGCAGAAGCTCCTGATTGAGCTTGATCATTTCACCTGTTGAGCAGGCAGTTGCTCTGAGCTCGTCGATCTGTTCCTTTGAGCCGTCAATCCAGACTATTTTGTCGGGCTTAACGAGTTCAACCTTTTCGTCTATCCACGAAAGGACGCTTTTGTTTGTAGTTAAAGCTGACATTGTATTGTACCTCCAGTTGAAAATCAAACAATTACCTATTATGTAATCGTATGTATTCTACACCATATTGCAAATGTTTTCAAGGGTAAACACCATATTTTGTATAGATAATACTGATAATGCCGATAAACTCATATTTATACTTCGCGCCCGATACAAAAATCAGTGTCGGAGCCTGTGATCTTTACATCAAGAATTTTGCCGGTACGCTCTGTGCCGTCATAAATTCTTACGGGCGTATAGTTTTCGGTGTAGCCCTCCGAGTAACCGTCGTGCTCTGCTTCAAACAGTACATTTACTGTTTTGCCTATTTGCTTGCTCATAAACGCGGCACGCATTTCCGCAGCGGTTTCCGAAAGCCTTGCGGTGCGTTCTTCCTTAACTGCATTTGTGTGCTGCACCATTTTTGCGGCGGGCGTACCTTGGCGGACGGAATAGGGGAATATGTGCATTTTTTCAAAGCCGACGCGCTTGATGAACGCTATGCTTTCTTCAAGGTCGCTTTCGGTTTCCGTCGGGAAGCCGGCAAGCATATCGGTCGTAATTGTCGTTTGCGGGAAAGTGGCGCGCAGCTTATCGGCAAGGTGCTCGTAATCGGCGGCGGTGTAATGTCTGTTCATAGCTTTCAGTACACTGTCCGAGCCGCTTTGCACGGAAATATGAAACTGCGGGCAAAGCTTTGTCAGCGTGCCGAGCCGCTCAATCATTTCGTCTGTAATGTGGTCGGGCTCAAGCGAGCCGAGCCTTACACGCTTTATATTTTCATATTTTTCGGCAAGCATTAAAGCATCGGGCAGTGAGTATTCGGTACCCTTGCCGTAATCGGAAAGGTTTATACCCACAAATACAACTTCATTATACCCGTTTTCGTTCAGCGCATACAGCTCACGGTCAATATCTTCAAGTCTTTTCGAACGCGATCTGCCGCGAGCGTACGGTATAAGGCAGTAAGAACAGAAACGGTCGCAGCCATCCTGTATTTTCAAAAATGCGCGTGTATGACCGTCGAAGCGGGAGATGCCCGTGCCTATAAATTCATCGCCCGTTTTGTGCGGCACAAAAGCATCTACGCGTGCGTGTGTATTATAATATGTATTAAGAGCTTTTCCTATGTCGCAGTCAGTGCGGTTTCCCATAAAAATATCCACATCCTCAAGCTTGCGCAGTTCGTCCGGCTCTGCCTGCGATGCGCAGCCCGTCAGCACCATTACACAGGCGGGTGAAGTCTTTTTCAAATGCCGCACAGCCTGCCGTGTTTTGCGCACACTTTCTGCGGTAACGGTGCAGGAATTAACGATTATAACATCGGCGCCGTCGGGAGTGCCGACGGTTTCAAAACCCTGTTTTGCGAGAATTTCGCTCATTTCCTGCGATTCATATTGATTCACCTTGCAGCCGAGCGTGTAAATAAAAACTTTCATAAAAACCTCTATACTATATTATAATATGTATTCAATCAAAAAAGCCACCCCGAAATATCGGGGTGACTAATTTTAACATAAAAGGAGCTTTGCTGCAACTTATTTTTTGAAATTGCCGAACGGACCGTTAAGAACTATATCGGAGAAGCCGTTGCCGCCGAATACCGAGTAAACGGTATCGTCAACGAATGCTGCGATGGTTTCAAGAGCTTTGTTGAGGGTTTCATCTTCAGCAGCACCTCTTACGCCGACTCTGCGGAGGGCGTTGAGAAGTCTGTCGGAAGTGGCTTCGGCAACTGAAGCCTCGCAAATGGTGGTTTCAAGCAGAGCCTTTGCCTCGTCATAAGCTTCCTGAAGCTCAATGAGATCATCCTCATTGTACATTGACTTATCTTCGGCATTGAGAACGCCTTCAGCTTCCTCAAGGTACCAACGGAAGATGTTCTTTGTGTTTCTGTTGCCGTTGAACTGCGGATAAGCATCGGCCATATCGGCAGTTGACTTGATCTGGTTGGAGATGAGCTTGCCGACGAGCTTGATAACTACGTCGTTTCTGCCGACCTCGTGGTGCTGACCCTGGAAGAACCAAACATTGTTCGGGAACAGGCAGGTGCTTGCATCGATGCTGCCGTCGGGGGAAATGATTGCGCCGTCTCTGAAGAGAATTTCGTCATCAAGTATTGTGCCTGCCTTGGCGTAAGTTGCGCCGAGAGAGGTGGAGTCGATATCGATTATTGCGTCACTGTTGGTGACCTTGCAGGAAGCCATAGCCGCAAAGAAGTTGTAATCGTACTTGCCGTAATCAAGACCGTAGCCGCAAAGGTTGTGAACAAGAGCATTGTTTACGCTGTTTGTTCTGAGTGTAACGAGGTTGTCGTCGAGGTTGACCGCCGCGGTGTGGAATCTGTCGATTTTCTTGGCAAGAACGGCATAAGAAGGATCTTCCCAGATGAAGCTGTATTTTGCCTTGGCATCGTCAAATCTGTCGGTGGGGATCATCGACCAGAACTGCGGGCAGTTAAGCATAAGTGTGTCAAGAATGCCGTCAACAGCCGCGGTAAGTATAGCGTAAACGACCTGCTTCGGGAAAATCTTTATAGCAACATTGATAAGGTGACCGTAGGTGCTGTAACCTTCGCTTTCTTCGAAGATGAGCGGAATGTACTCATGGAAGAAGAATTCATCTTCAAGGTTCCACTGTCTGAGATAGAAGTCACCCATGATGTCGGTACCGTGCAGGCAGGAAACAACGTTTACTACCATGTTAACATCGGGGTAGCCGGTATCTTTGTAAAGGTCGAGGTAAGCTGTGAGGATGGTGCCGCCGAGCGAAATGGTAACGATGTTGACTTTGTCAACGCCCTTCTGCTCTTTGATCATCTGAATGTAGTCGTTAAGACCGGCAGCAGATTCCATCGGGTCGCCTATAAGCGGGAAAGCATAGAGGTAAAGGTTGTCTTCACCGACTTCCGCGGTAATTGACTGCATGGGGATCATTCTGTAGAAATAATCTCTGTCATCCTGAGACATACCCGCAACGCTGGTCTCGTAGGAGATGGTCTGCAGGTTGTACATCGGCTCGCCGCGTTTGTTGGAGGACTGGAGTTTGAAGAGGTCTTTTACGGTGTTGTAAACGCCCTCGGAAAGACCTGCATCCTTCTGGTTGATGAGCGACCTTGTAAGGGGAACGAGGAGGTCGTTAACAAGAACCGAGGGGAGTGCTGCTTCGTCGATGATGAGAAGGCCGCCCGAAAGCTCATCGCCGTTGGCGTTGAGGAAGGGATCGCCGTTTTCATCGGCAAGGTAAGAAACGGACTGGCTGATGCCGGGAAGTATAACGGTGGGGTATACCTGCTCGGCACCGAGGCTGTTCTTGCCTTTGGCGAAGAAAGTATCGCTGTTCTGCTTCATAAGCTCAATAGCTTCCTCAACGCTGTTGGCATTGAGAACGGCGGAGCCGTTTGAAAGCAGATTGTTGTTGAGTGCAAAGCTTGTAAGAGCAACGGCGGCAACCGCAATGCCCGAAAGGACGATTGCAACTGCAACGATCATCGCTATTACGCGGTTAGATGTCTTTTTCATGGAAAAAGCTCCTCCTTGTAGTTTTATACTCGTTTAATATACCATATAATGCCGAAAATTACAATAGTATTAAGCATATATTTTTAACAAAATATGAATATTTAATTTGTTGACTTTAACTTGAAAAGATTGTATAATATAGCGCAGTAATTCCAATTGAGAAAGTGAGCGGTATTCTGTGAGTTATATGGCGTTTCTCACCGCATATATAGCGGTAATCGTTTTTATGTTCGGCACCATAATCGGCAGCTTTCTGAATGTGCTTATTTACCGTCTGCCGATAGGTATGGATTTCAAAAAAGGCAACTCCATCTGCCCGAACTGCAAGCATAAGCTTAACTGGAAAGATCTTTTTCCGCTTTTCAGCTGGCTGTTTCTGCGCGGCAAATGCCGTTACTGCAAGGCACCCATTTCACCGCGCTATCCCATCGTTGAAGCGCTCAACGCAACTATGTATGTGCTTTGCTACCTGTTTTTAAGCGGCGGCAATGCTATTGAGGGGCTTAACCTCACGCTTGTGGGCTATATGGTACTCGTTTCCGCACTCATCGTTGTTTCGTGGATCGATTTTGAGCATCAGATAATTCCCGATTCGCAGTGGATAGCCATTTTTGTCGGCGGTCTGTTTATACTTGCCCAGAAGCTTATCGACGGCAAATCAACAAAAGAGTGGATAATCAGCAGGGTAATAGGTCTTTTCCTTGTTTCCGGTCTGTTTTTCCTTATTGCTCTTGTTACCGGCGGCAGAGCAATGGGCGGCGGCGATATAAAGCTTATGGCGGCAGTCGGTTTCGTTCTCGGCTGGAAAGCCGTGCTTATAGCTCTGTTTATGGCTGCGGTCTTCGGTGTGTTCTTCGCAGTCGGCAGAAAAATCATTGCCAAGCAGAAAATGAAAGGCGCCGTGCCTTTCGGTCCGTTCCTCGCCATGGGCTCCGCAGTATGTGCCTTTTGCGGCGAAATGATATTCGACGCGTATTTTGATTTGTTTATCTGACATTAAACTCCCTTTGCGTGCATATTCTTATGTAAAAAGGGAGTGTTTTTATGTTTGTGTGTTCACTTAAATCGTCCGCAATAAAAAAAGTTCTCGCAGCGGTTCTTGCCGTTTCGGCAGTTGCGGCGGCAGCGGTGCTGCTCCATAACGGCGGCATATCCGATGAAACCGTTTCCGCCTCCGAAACCTCAGCGGTCATCGAATACAAAGCAGCCGATAATAACGAACGGCTTGCCTTTATTTCGCAGTTCGGGTGGGAGGTTTCGCAGGAGCCGCTTGAGGTGCGCGAGATAATTATTCCCGAAGATTTTGACGATGTTTATGAAAAGTATAACGCGCTTCAGCTTTCGCAGGGGCTTGATTTAAGCAAATATGCGGGCAAACGCGTTAAACGCTGGACTTATGTTATAACAGACTACCCCGATATGCCCGAAAACGACGGTACCGTTCGCATAAATATGCTCGTTTACAAAAACACCGTCATAGGCGGCGATGTGTGTTCAATAAAGCTTGACGGCTTTATGCACGGGTTTATGAAAGAGTGAGTTAATGAAAGCAGAAAGGCTTGATAAAATAATAGCGTCAACCGGTAAGTATTCGCGCAGCGATGTGCGCCGGCTTGTAAAAAGCGGTGCAGTTGCGGTTGACGGCAAGGTCGTTTCCGATTTTTCATTGAAAACAGAATACGGTGCGGATATTGCCGTTAACGGCGTTTCTCTTGATACGAGCGAGCATATATACATTATGCTCAACAAGCCGCAGGGCGTTGTGAGCGCATCGGATGACGGTAAGGATACCACAGTTGTGGATATTCTGCCCGATGACCTTAAACGCAAAAATCTTTTTCCTGCGGGCAGGCTTGATAAGGATACTGTCGGCTTCTGCCTGATTACGGATGACGGCGACTTTGCCCACCGCATTCTCGCTCCGGCGCATCATGTAGATAAAACATATATCGCGCAGGTGTCAGAGCCGATAGATTTTGAAAGCGCAAAGCGCGCATTTGCGCAGGGTGTTGTGCTTGCAGACGGAACCGTGTTGCTTTCCGCCGAGCTATGCGAAATCAGCGCGGAGGACAGGATTTATAAAGTAATAATACGCGAGGGCAGGTACCATCAGGTCAAAAGAATGTTCGCTTCACTCGGTACATCTGTAACCTCGCTTGAACGCGTTGCCATAGGCGGACTTGAACTCGACACCTCGCTGAAAAGGGGAGAGGCAAGGCTGATTACCGCGGCTGAACTTTTGCGTATTGTTGAAAATAACCAATGACATGACACGACTTTTTATTGTGTATTTTTGCATATAAGCCTATATTTTCCACCGAGAAATAAACAATTTGCATAAAAAAATAAAATAAATTATAAAAAAACACTTGCAAAATTGTGCATTGTTGTGTATTATGTATACCGTCAATTCAGTAATTTTGATAAGTGCTTTTTCTTTTCAAAATATCGGAGGTCATTTTTATGTCCAACAGATTATTCCAGAGTATTATCCACCAGATGCGCGATGCGGTCGACAGAACCATCGGCGTTATCGACGAAACCGGTGCAATCATTTCCTGCAGCGATCTCGGCAGAATAGGCGAGATGTGCGCGGTTAATGTTTCATCTGTATTCACATCTGCCGGCTATGTTGCCTGCGACGGCTGCCTTTATCAGGCATTCGGCACACATATGCATCCCGAATACGCCGTGTTTGTTGACGGTGAGGATGAAATCGCAAAATGCTACATAGGTGTTCTCTGTGTTTCGCTTTCAAGCGTAAAACAGTTTTACGACGAAAAGTATGACAGAAGCAATTTTGTCAAGAACATTATCCTTGACAATATTCTTCCCGGTGATATCTACCTTAAAGCACGCGAACTGCATTTCAATAACGAAGCATCAAGAGTCGTTCTTCTTATCAGACTGCTGGACAAGACCGATGTTTCCGTTTTCGATGTTGTTCAGAATCTTTTCCCCGACAAAACAAAGGATTTTGTCATCAATATAAGCGAAACCGATATCGCCCTTGTTAAAGAGGTTAAAAGCGATATCGACGGCAAAGACCTTGAAAAGCTTGCCCGCTCCATTTCCGATTCACTTTCATCCGAATTCTACACCCATATCCTTGTCGGCATCGGCACCACGGTCATCGGTGTGAGGGAGCTTGCCCGTTCCTTTAAGGAAGCTCAGGTCGCTCTTGAAGTCGGTAAGGTTTTCAATACCGAAAAGAATATTGTCTGCTACGATCATCTCGGCATTGCAAGACTTATTTATCAGCTTCCCACCACGCTTTGCGAAATGTTCCTAAAAGAAATTTTCGAGGTCGGCTCCATCGACACTCTTGACCAGGAAACACTTTTCACAATTCAGCGTTTCTTCGAGAACAACCTCAATGTGTCGGAAACATCGAGAAAACTGTTTGTTCACCGCAACACACTCGTATACAGACTTGAAAAGATCAAAAAGCTCACCGGTCTTGATTTAAGAGAGTTTGACGATGCTATCGTCTTTAAGGTTGCACTTATGGTTAAGAAATACCTTGATGCAAATCCGATGAAATATTAATTGAATATTAAATTTTTGTAAATCAGCACATTTTTGTTACAAAAGGGTTACATTTTGTAACAAGATGTGCTATTATAGTATTGGCAGGAAATATAACTGACAACTGTCAGATAAAGGTGTTAAAATGATAGAATTCAAAAATGTTTCAAAGGTTTATGAGGCAACCGATACAAAAGCTCTCAATGATTTAAGCCTTAAAATCGAAAACGGTGAGTTCGTGTTCATAGTCGGTGCATCCGGTGCAGGTAAAAGTACATTCTTAAAGCTTATGATGCGCGAGGAAGTGCCCACAAGCGGCAGCATAACCGTTAACAATTTTAATCTCAACACACTTAAAAAGAATAAAATTCCTTATTTCAGAAGAACTCTCGGTATAGTTTTTCAGGATTTCAGGCTCATTCAGTCAATGAATGTTTACGATAATATCGCGTATGCAATGCGCGTTATCGGCACACGTGAGTCTGCCATAAGGAAAAGGGTGCCGTACCTTCTCGGTCTTGTCGGGCTCAATTCCAAGGCGCGTTCACATCCCAATCAGCTTTCCGGCGGCGAGCAGCAGCGTGTTGCGCTTGCCCGTGCGCTTGCGAATAATGCAAGTATGATAATTGCCGATGAGCCTACCGGCAATATTGACCAGAAAATGTCATACGAAATAGTCGACCTGCTTAACCATATCAATGCAGACGGCACCACCGTCATTATGGTAACTCACGACTATCATCTTGTTAAAACCTTTAATCACCGCGTTATCACCATTAAAAACGGCAGTATCGAATCCGATTACCCGGATGCTTCGCATATCGATGTTGAGCCTTATAAAATAGATACCGATGAAAATGCAGTCGGCAGTTATTTTATCGGCGAAGGCGATGACGAGTTCGATTACCTTGTAAGCACTTACGGTGTTACCGACGAGGAGATTGCCGATATTTCCTCTGTTTCCGGAAAGGGGGAGGATGCATAATGAAAGGTGCAAGCCTTGCATACCTCACCAAAGAGGGATTCAGAAATATATGGGTGAACAGGCTTCTTTCGCTTGCTACGGTCGTTGTGCTTGTTTCGTGCCTTGTCATAGTGGGCAGCGGTTCGCTTATTTTCCTTAATATCAGCTCTCTGCTCGACCTTGTTGAAGGGCAGAATGTGGTTATGGTATATGTTGACGATGAGGCTGATGAAACACAGACTCAGATGCTCGGCGTTCAGCTGCAGACTCTTGAAAATATCAAGAAAGACGGCGTCGTATTTGTCCCCAAAGAGGAGGCTTTTGAGCGCCAGAAAGAGCTTTACGGCGAAAATGCCGATATCCTTGACGGCCTTTCGGCGGATATTCTGCCCGATGCATATAAGGTTACCGTTGAAGACCTTGAGTTTTTCGATGAGACCGTTTTCCGTATCAAATCACTTGAAAATGTTCTCGAAGTGCACGAAAACAGTGACCTTGCGGGTAAGCTTGCAAGCATACGCAACGGTGTAACATACGTCAGCGCAGGCATTGTGCTTATACTTTTCTTCGTTTCGCTGTTTATTGTTGCAAATACCATCCGCATTACCATTTACAACCGCAGGCTTGAAATCAGTATTATGAAATCCGTCGGCGCCACCAACACGTTCATACGCTGGCCCTTTATAGTTGAGGGTATTCTGCTCGGTATTTTTTCGGCGGTTATCGCTCTTGCCATACAGTACGGCATTTACTCGCTTGCTTCAATCTGGCTCGGCAATATACTCGCCATGCTCGGCGGTCAGGCTGTCGCCTTTATAGATGTTATATGGTATCTCTTCGGTATATTCGCCTTTATCGGCGTAATTATCGGTGCATTCGGCAGCTTGATTTCTCTTAACAGATATCTCAAGGAACACGGCAATGTTGTTGAAGCCGACTGATTTTTAAGGAGTATGCATTTTATGAAACGAAACACAAAAAAATCGCTTCGTGTTATCTGCTTTATTCTTGCGGCGGTAATGATGTGCGGTGTTCTGTCTATGTCTGCTTTTGCCGTTACCGATGACGAAAAAGCCGAAATCAACGACAAAATCGATGATATCAAGGCGCAGATCGAGGCCAACGAAAAGAAAATAGCGGAGCTTGAAGCGAAAGCTTCGGAATATGACGGTGAAATCAATTCCCTGCAGGATAAAATTGATGTTTACAACAGTCAGATATCCCTCATAAATGATGAAATCGCACTTATCGACGATGACATCAACCGCATAGAAGCTCAGAAAAAGGATATTGATAACGAAATAATTTCACTCAACAATCAGATTGCCGAACTCGACGCACAGATCGCCGGTGTTCAGCAGCAGATCGCCGATACTTATGTTCTTCTCGGCAACAGAATCCGTGCAAGTTATATGTCGGGTCCCGCTTCGGAGCTTGAATATATACTCACATCCGATGAATTTGAGTTTGAAGCGTACCTCGAAAGAGTTGAGCTTATGAGCAGGGTAGCTGCTCACGACGATGAGCTTATTGCCGACCTTGAAAAAAGCATTGAAGATCTGAAGCTGAAAATGGCGGAAATTGAAGATGCCAAGGTCAGACTTGCCGATAAGGTCAAAGAGCTTGAAAAGGTACAGAAGGAATTTGAAGCCAAAAAGGATGAGCAGGTTGCCGCACGCGAAAAGGTGCAGTCTGCGCAGGATAAAATTCAAGCCGATCTTGATAAGATCATGACGGTCATTGACCGCTATAACAGCGAAAGCGATGAATACCGCGATGCTATCGAACGCGGCGAGCAGGCCATAAACGATTATGAGCGCAAGCTTGCCGAGGAAAGCAACAATCACGGCTCCGGCGAGATCAACGGCGATATGATATGGCCCCTGCCTTACAGCGATACTTACATTTCTTCACCTTACGGTATGCGTTTCCTTGACGGCGGTTTGAGTATGCACAACGGTATGGATATCTGCCGTTGGGGCGGTACTTACGGTGCTGAGGTCGTCGCCATTAAGGAGGGCAAAGTGTCGGAGGTAGCATACGGAAGCGGCTTCGGCAACTATGTCTGCATTGACCACGGCAACGGTGTTGAATCGTACTATTGCCATTTGTCGGCAACCTATGTAAACTCGCAAGAATACGTAACTCAGGGTACTGTTATCGGTGCAGCCGGCAATACAGGTTATTCATTCGGCGCTCATCTTCACATAGGCATACTTATCAACGGCAGCTGGGTAAATCCCGTCAATTATCTCACACAACCGTCGGGCGGCGTTGAAGTTCACGAATATTAATCATATTTTTTCTCCCTCTTCATATTTTTGAGGGGGGAGTTTTTTTATGCTTTTTATTAAAATCAAGCCGGTTTTGAATATTGAAAAACAAGGTTTTTTCGGCAGATTCACAAAGAAAAAACATCTTGATGAAGCCGTCAGATATAATGTTAAGGTGAACGGGGACGTCCACACTGTTGTCGAAGTCAGCGAAGCAATGCTGCACGCTGAAGGGGTAACGAGGTTACTCAATGCTTACCGCGGCAGAATAATAGTGCCGGAAAAACACGCCGGCAATCCGGTTTTTGACGGTATATTATTCGATGATACCCCGTATAAGTGTATGGCGTCAGTATCATCGCTTATAAGCTATGTAAAAAACGGAACATGTAAAACAATGAGTGTCTGTGTTCGTATTGTCGGTGAAGGTGTTTTTGAAATACTTGTTGAATTGCTGCCGCATATCAAAAGTCTTGCCGTTGTCTGCGAGCAGGGGGACGCGGCGCTTGAATTTGCACGGAAATGCTATATGAACTACGGCGTTAAGCCGCATTTATATTCCGATTTGCCCGAATGTAACTTTGATATTTTTGCCGATTTCACCTCATTTGACAAAAACTGCAAAAGCATAATCACAGTGCAGGGTAAAACCGCGGTGCTGTATCCCGATCCGTTTTATTTTGCGGATTGTTCTTCTTATGAAACATTCTGCGAGTGGGGTATAAACAACCATACTCTTTGCGCCGCTCTATCAGCACCGCCTAAAACTCGTTCTTGACAAAAATTGAAAAAAATGTATAATATATAAAGTTATTTCAAACGGCTCGAATATGTATTTGAAAGGATGACTTTTTATTATGGAACAGGAAATCGTATTAACTCACGAGGGCTTGCAGGAGCTGCAGGACAAACTCGATAATCTCAAATCCGTCGGCCGTAAAGAAGCAGCTGAAAAACTCAAAGTCGCAAGGTCCTTCGGCGACCTTTCCGAAAACAGCGAATATGACGAGGCTAAGTCAGATCAGGCAAAGCTTGAAGCTGAAATCAAAGAGCTTGAAGTTATGATAGCCCATGCCAAGGTCGTTGACATCGACAACAGCACCGAGGTTGTTCATATGAATTCCGTCGTTACTGTCAAAGAGGCAGGCAGAGGCGGCGCAACCCGCACTTTCCACATCACCGGTTACGCTCAGGCAAATCCGCGTGAGGGCAAAATTTCCGATGAATCTCCCATGGGTAAGGCTCTTATGGGTCACAAGGTCGGCGACAAGATTGTTGTTGAAGCTCCCAAGGGTGAGCTTTCTTATAAGATTACCGATATTACAGTTGAAAACAACTGATTTGTGCAGCAAAAGGCGGCAACGGTTATTCCGTTACCGCCTTGTTTTTTTGCTTAAACACCGTCGCCTGAATTGCCGTCCTTTGCGGGAAGCATCGCCGTATCCCTGAACAGAAGCGAAATACACCAGATGCCCGCAAGTGCTACAAGAATGTAAACTATTCTTGAAATAATTGCGGTCTGACCACCGAATATCCAAGCTACAAGGTCAAATTTGAAAAGACCTATCGAGCCCCAGTTAAGAGCGCCGATTGTAACAAGAATAAGCGCTATTCTGTCTAAAATCATAATTTTTTCTCCTTTCGGCTGAACGCCTTTTGTTGCGTTTATAGTTTTGCCGCAAGAATTGCGTTTATTCAGCAAACAAATATATGTCTTTAATTTTTCGGCGTTTTATGTTATACTTGCAATACAAACATTACTCGGAGGTAATTATGCTTCATTTTATTAAAGGCAGAGCCGGCAGCGGCAAAACCGAATATCTGCGCGAGATAATAGTCGGGGATATTGAAAATTGCGGTGCACTTCTGATTGTGCCCGAACAGTTTTCGTTTGAAACCGAACGTGCTTTGCTGAAAAAGCTCGGCGCGCAAAAAGCAAAAAAGCTCACTATTATGAGCTTTTCGCGGCTTGCCCTTTCAAGAATGAAGCAGTTATACAATTTCAATGAAAAACGTATACCCGATGACGGCATAAAAAAAGCGCTTATGAGCGAAGCGCTTCTTCAGCTCGGCGGCGAACTTGAAATTTACAACAGCAAAAAAGCCGGCAACACGCTTTTGTCGATGCTTGTCGATTTCAACAAAGAACTCAAATTTTGCCGTGTCGGTTACGGTGAGCTTTCGGCAGCGGTCGGCAAGACGGAAAGCGGACTTTTCAAACAGAAAATCAACGAACTTTTGCTTATAAATGAGGCATACGATGCTCTGCTTGAGCAAAGCTGTTTCGATGACAGTGAGGCTTTGGAGCTTTATTGCAAACTCGCCGCAGAGGAACATCCGTTTGTGGGTAAAAAAGTATATATAGACGGTTTCAGGGCTTTTTCAAAGCAGGAATTTGAATGTCTGCGCATAGCTTTATGCGATGCCGCTGATGTTTACATAACCCTGTGTACCACCGCCGAAAGACCGCGTATCGGCAGCGCTTTTGAGTTTATCAAGGATTTTGAAATTCAGCTTCGCTCTGTTGCAGCGGAGTGCGGCGTGAGTGTTGATGAGATTTATCTTGAACAGAAAGACGGCGCTTTTTCCGGCGATATAGCCGTTCTTGAAAAATCTCTTTACAGAAGAAATATGGATGCAAAAGCCGTTTCCGACGGAAGCGTAACGGTCGCGGAGTGCGCCGATATGCGCGATGAGTGTAAATTTGTTGCCCGCGAGATCCGCAAGCTTTTGCGTTCGGGTTACAGGTGCCGCGATATTGCCGTTATCGAGCGCAAGAACGGCACATATAAATCAGGAATTATCGCTGAGCTGAAGCGCTCCGGCATACCTGTTTTTGATGACAGCAGACGCCCTTTGGCGTTTGAAACGCTTTTTGTGTATGTAAGTGCGGTGCTCCAATGTGTTACCGAGGGCTTTACATCCGAAAACGTCCTTAAATATCTCAAAAGCGGACTTTCACCGCTTGATGTTTCAGAAGTGTCCGAGCTTGAAAATTACTCGGATATCTGGAATATAAACGGCAGAGCGTGGCTTAATGATTTTACAATGCACCCCGAAGGCTTCGGTTCCGAATTTACCGAAGAAATGCGCGAAAAGCTAAATGAACTTAACCGTTTGCGCACCCGTGCGGTTGTGCCGCTTGTTAAACTTAAAAATGCCTGTGCCGATAAATCCGGCAGCGAAATCTGCGCGGCTGTTTATGATTTCCTTGTCAGCGAAAATGTTGCGGACAGGCTGTACGATGTATACACACTTCTTCGTGATGACGGCTTCCCCGTTGAAGCCGAGCGTCAGCGCGTTTCGTGGGATATACTGATGAAACTGCTTGACACCTGCAATTCGCTTCTCGGTGAAAAGTATGTCAGCTTGACACGCTGGTTTGAGGTTTTCACCTTGCTTGTATCTTCAAAGGATATCGGCGAAATACCGCAGGGGCTCGATGAGGTTACCGTCGGCAGCGCGGACCGAATCAGAACGGAAAGCATAAAGGCGGCATTCCTTGTAGGTGTCAATAAAAATGAATTTCCGCTTGTGGAAATCACAAACGGTATCCTTACCGATAATGATCGCCGCATCCTTACAAAAGAACTGAATATTGATGTTCGACCGTCCTTTGCCGATACGGTAAGCGAGGAGCGGTTTATTGCCTATTGCGCCGTAACAGCGGCATCTGAAAAACTCTGTCTTTCATACCGCACCGTTGAGCCGGATGGCACTTCCGTGTCAAAATCCGAGCTTTGCGAAAAGGTGATTGATATTTTTGACAGATTCGACACTGTGCGAACTGCCGATTTGAGTATAGAAGACCGTATCGAAACCGATGAAAACGCGTTTTCCGAGCTTGCGGGCTGCTATGCTTATGACTGCCCCGAGCGCGCATCGCTTATCGAATATTTTAACGGCAAGCCGGAATACCGCGGCAGGCTCGGTGCGATTGAAGCCATTACGGGAACCGGTGATTTCAGCATAAAGGATCACGACATTTCTCAGCGCCTTTTCGGCAAGGATATCTACATTTCCGCTACGCGTATCGAGCATTATTTCAAATGCCCGTTTGCATACTTTATGCGGCACGGTATAGGCGTGCAGGCACTTAAACAGGCGACATTTGACCCTATGCAGAACGGTACCGTCGTTCACCTTGCGCTTGAAAGGCTCATTGCCGAATATCCCGGTAAAGAACTGATTGATGTTGATGACGAAACGCTTAAAACAAAAATAAATAGCGTCATAAATGAATATCTTAATACAAAAATGGGCGGTGCAGAGGGAAAAACCGAACGCTTTTTATACATTTATGAACGCGTTTGCGATACGGTTATGGCAATAATCGCGCGCATGAAAATTGAGCTGGAAGCGAGCGCCTTTGTGCCGTGCGATTTTGAGTTGGAAATTTCCGGCGATAAAATCCCCGCGTATGTTTTGCCGCTTGATGAGGGCGAGGTGCGCGTGCGCGGCTCTGTTGACAGAGTTGATGTTTACGAAAAAGACGGGGAAAAGTATCTGCGCATTATCGACTATAAAACAGGCAAAAAAGATTTTAAGCTTTTCGAATTGTTTTACGGTATAAACACACAGATGGTGCTTTACCTTATGACACTTGTAAAGAACGGCAAGGAATATTACGGCGAGACGAAGCCTGCGGGCGTTTTATATATGCCGGCAAGATTTTGCATTGACGGTTATTCTCAAAACAGAAATGCGGACGGGGAAGAAATAAAGCTGAGTCGCTTAAAAGCAGGCAAGCTAAACGGTATGGTCCTTAACAGTCCGGTCGTTTTTGAGGGAATGGGCGTTGAAGCACTTGACGGATACCTGCCCGTAAAGCTTACAAAGAACGGTAATGCACACAGCTTGTGGAGCAAGTGCTATACCTTGGAACATTTCAAAAAGATTTCCGAAATAGTTGACGGCAAGCTGACCGAAATGGGAAATTCATTGCATAACGGGATTATTCGTGCATATCCGTTCGGCAAGAACGGCGAGGGTGAAAGCTGCGAATATTGTGAATACAAAGCTGTATGCGGCCATGAAGACGGCGATTCAATAAACGAATATACGAGCCTGAAGCATTATGAAGCGCTGAAAGAACTGGAGGAAGCCGAGGAATGAAAAGAGAGTGGACCGAAAATCAGAAAAAAGCAATAAATGCACGCGGCTCACAGATACTCGTTTCCGCAGCAGCCGGCTCAGGCAAAACCGCCGTACTCAGTGAGCGCGTTAAAAACTTGATAACCGTTGACAGATGCCCCGTTAATGAACTGCTTGTGGTAACATTCACAAAGGCGGCGGCTGCCGAGATGCGCGACCGTATATATAAAGCGGTTGAAAAATACGCTGCTGAAAACGATGACGATTATCTTTACGGTCAGCTTTGCCTTTTGCCGACTGCGGATATTTGCACCATCGACTCTTTCTGCGCAAAGCTTGTACGCGAAAATTTCCATTCTGCGGATGTTGCCGCCGATTTTTCCGTGCTTGAAGAGATTGATAACGAAAGGCTTATACATGAAACAGCCGATGAGGTTATTGAAAAATATTATTCCGAAAATAAAGAGGAGTTTACATCGCTTTCCGATATGTATATGAGCGAAAAGAACGACAAACCTCTTGCGGAAGTGCTTATTAAGCTCTACAAGTTTTCGCGCTCTTTTCCGTCAACACACGGGTGGCTCGATACTCTCTGCGAAAGTTATTCGCCCGAAACGGAGATGGACAACAGCAGATTTGCGAAAATCATTTTTGAGTTTATGGGCGTGGCGGCGGATTACCATGAAAAACGCCTGAAAAAATGCTTTGTGCTGCTTTCCGGCGAAAGCGGTTTTGACCCGAATTTTGTGAACGGTATAGCACAAAGCGTTGAAAATATTGATTCACTCGGCAGGTGCATTGCCGAAAAAGATTGGGACGGTATGTGCGCATTGCTCAAAACGCCGCTTGTAGTAAAAGCCGGTAAAAACACCAAGCTTGATGACAGACAGAAAAAATTGCTTGAATCCATTGCCCGTGTCCGCGATTGCGCATACGATTTCTTCATGTCGCTTTGCGCGTCGTGTTTGCCGTCTGTCGATGAACATAAAGCGGATTGTATAAAACTTTATCCCGCAGTAAAACTTATGTGCGATGCGGTAAAATGCCTTGATATGCTCCTTGCCGAAAAGAAAAAAGCATTAAATTCATATTCGTTCGATGATATTATGCACAAGTGCATTGATCTGCTTGTTACTTACGATGGCAAGAATTATATAAAAACCGCTCTTGCCGAAGAACTCTCCGAAAAGTATTCACACATCCTGATTGATGAATATCAGGATACGAACGAAGCGCAGAATATGATTTTTGAAAAAATATCGCGAAATAAAGAGAATCTGTTCTTTGTCGGCGATATGAAGCAAAGCATTTACAGCTTCCGTCTTGCAAATCCCGAGTTGTTTTCGGAACTGCGCGACAGTCTTCCGGATTACGATGAAAATACCGTTCGTGCCGCGCAGATAACGCTTGAAAAAAATTTCAGAAGCCGCAGGGGTGTAACCGAGTGTGTAAACTATGTTTTTTCGCACATTATGTCCAAAACAGTCGGTGATATTGAATATAATGAGCGCGAATATCTGTATTGCGGTGCCGGGTATAAAGAAAAGGAAACTCCCGATGTGGATATCCTTTGCATTGAAGCGGACGGCAAAAAATCCAATCAGATAATTTGCGATGAGGCACAGTATATTGCCGAATATATCAAAAAAACGGTTAAATCAAACGCGCAGGTCAAAAATGAAAAAAGTACCGTGGCAAATAATCTGCCCGAAACGCGTTCGGTTCGTTACGGCGATTTTGCGATTCTTTTAAGAAGCACAAAAAACAAAAGCAAAATATACGCCGACGCTCTTTCCGCTTGCGGTATTCCCGTTGAATCCGTTTCCGACGGCGATGTGAGTGAAGCCAAGGAAGTTATGTTGTTTGCATCGCTTATTCGTGCGGTAAATAACCCGAGAAACGATGTTGCGCTGTGTGCAGTAATGCTTTCGCCGCTTTTCGGCTTTACTGCCGATGAGATAGCCGGGCTGAAAATCGGCAATACAAAAACCGATATTTTTACTTTACTTAACCGCGATGCCGAAAGCTCTGAAAAAACAGCTGCATTTTTGAGAAAACTGCGCCTTTACAGAAATGTTGCGGCAACATATCCGGTCAATGAATTTGTCGATTTTATCGCCGATGATACCGCTATTGAGGATATTTACGCAGCCACCGAAAAAGGTGTTGAACGCCGCGGTAATATAAACGGCATCAAAAAGCTTGCTGCCGACTTTTCCAAAAACGGCAGGAACGGGCTGAATTCATTTGTACGCTATATGGATAATGCCTTTGATAATAAAAAGGTCGAGGGCTGTACGGTTTCGGCATCTTCAGCCGACTGTGTAAAAATTATGACCATTCATAAGAGCAAGGGACTTGAATATCCATACGTGATTTTGGCTGATTCCTGCAAAAAAATAAATAAAATGGATGCCCGTGCATCATTTACCGTTTCGCGCGAAACGGGCGTTGGTGTTATGGTGCGCAGCGATGAGAACTTTCAGCGGTATGACTCACTCGGCTCATACGCTGCCGAAAAATCAATGCTTTTCGGTACCGCATCCGAGGAGCTGCGTGTGCTTTACGTTGCAATGACAAGAGCACGCGAAAAGCTTGTGTTTGTTTGTTCTGTGAATAAATCCGTGAAAGAAAACGTTAACATATACGCTTCTTTTGATTTTGAAAACGGCAAAATACACCCGTATGCCGTATATAAAGCCGAAAACCTCGGTGAAATCGTTTTAAGCGTTTTTGCCCGACACGAAAACTGTGAAGCTATACGCGAAATGGCGGATTTGAAAACTCTTGAATGTGAAAAGACGGGTTTTGCGGTAAATGCTTCATATATCGGCGGCGAGGACGGCGCGGAGCTTGAAATACCCGAACGGAAATTTGAAGCAGAGCCCGATTTGGCAATGCTTGCGCGTATTGCCGAAAAATGTGCATATTCTTATGAATATGACGATTTAAGCACCGTGCTCGCAAAGCGTACCGCCTCATCGACCGAAGCGAAAAGTACCGACCGTAAATACTTTGCAGCTTCAAAACCGTCATTTGCAGGCGATTCATTCACAGGTGCAGAGCGCGGTACGGCTATACATAAATTCCTTGAGCTTTGCGATTTCCGAAAAGCGGCAGAAAGCATCGGGAATGAGGCAAAACGCCTGCTCGACGAACATAAAATGACCGATAAAGAGCTTGCAGTGCTCGATACGGATGCGGTCAAAGCATTTCTCACCTTGCCCGTCGGCGTGCGCCTGCTCAAAGCCGATGAGTTGCTTAAGGAATATGAGTTCAACGTTTTGAGAAATGCCGGCGATTTATATCCGGAACTCAATGAAAAACTGCATAACGAGCAGATCGTCGTTCAGGGCAAGCTCGACTGTGCATTCATAGAAAACGGCAAAGCGGTGCTTATTGACTATAAAACCGATAATATGACCGATGAAAGCGAATTTGTGCGCATTTACCGCAGTCAGCTTGAAATTTATGCCGATGCCCTTATGCAGTGCCGCGGCGTTCAGGTCGCGGAGATATACATTTATTCGTTCAAGCTTAAAAAATTCATAGCCGTAACAGGAGTGAGTGTGTGAAAAAGCCTAAATATATTTTAATTGCGGCGGCAGTTCTGTTCGCCGCTGCGATCATTGCCGCACTTGCAATAAAAAACGGCGGCTCCGAGCCGCCCGCGGCAGAAATATCCACCGCCGAGCCCACTGCCACCATAATATCGCAGGAGGGGAGTTATTCCATTAAAATAACCGCAGTTTTCGATACCGAGCCGGATACCGATGCAAAAAACGCGCCCGAAGCCGAGCGCGTTGCGGTTGTTGTTTATGAATACACCAATGATGATATTTCACACGGACTTTCAATAGGTGATACGCATTTTAAGGCTTACGATAAACACGGCAACAGCCTTAAAGTGTTCCCGCAGAATAATCTTTTCGAGCCGGATGAAGTCGGCGCGGAGGGTACATATACCGCGAGCGTGGCGTTTGCACTCAATGACCCGGAAAACTATATAAAAATCGAGTTTTATAATGACCCCGCAGCCGAAAAATGCGATGCGGTTTATGAGCAGGAATGGTGATTTTTAACCGAAATTCGCAATATACACTCTGTCTGTCGGGAATTTGCCGCCATGACTTCTGTATTTTGACGCGCCGGACTCAAACAGCAGGTATACTTTTTCGTTTGCCGTAACAATTCCCTCTGCCATTGGCAGTGCCGTGTAAGTTTTTTTCAGCGCATTGGTGCTGCAGGCGTAAACATCCACATTCTTGCCGTCAACCGATAAGGTGGTGGCTTTTTCCGTGTCAAGAATATCCCCGAAAACATAAATAACCGAATTGTTCTTTCTGCCGTAGCTTGTGCTGAAAATAAAATCACCTGTGAGTGTTACCGTCATTCCCTGCACCTGCTCGGGTACGGCAATATAATAGTCGGGTATGTAGCCGTTTGCCTCGGAGTTGATTTTGTCAACATCGGGCAAGCCGTCTTTAAGAACATATCCCTCGCAAAGAGCATAAAATGTTTCGCCGCTTTCAAGAGTTGTTATGCTCGTTGATTTTTCGCGCTCATCCTGCGATGATTCAATAAAATCACCCGTCCACAGTATGCCGTTGCTCACATTCGCAAACGAGCCTTTTGTGGTTATTTTGAAATTCGAGTCGAATTTTACCTGTGTGCCGCTTTTTGCGAAAAGCCGGGTTTCGTCAATCGTGCGGCATTCGCCGTCGCTTGTAATATAGACTGTGCCGCCGTCGCAGGCAAGACCGCCCGCGTGCCCGTCATAAACGGTGCCGTCGGTGTTCAGCAGGGGGTAGTAGCCCTTGAATGTGCCGCTGTCGGTAACAGTCATAAGCACCGAAGCAAACCCCGCTTTTTCATAGTAGGCGCTTATAATGAATATGCCGTTTTCATCATCGTGGCACAACCCCTGCGGAATTGCACCCTCAAGCAGGCCGGGTACCGTAAAGCCGGGCACGAATTTTTTGAAAAAATCCGAAAACACTTCTTCTTCGGCGGCAGTGCTTTTAAGCACGACCTGCGATTGAGTAAGCTCCGTTTTAATTTCTTTTGTCTTTGCAACCTCGCCGCAGGCGCAGAACGAAGCGAGCGCGCAAACCGACAATATAAGAGCGGCGGCTCTTGTAAATCTTTTTTTCATAAGTAAAAACTCCGTGTAAAATATTTTGTCAACAAGTCTGTGTCAGGCAAAGATCATCAACAACTGCCAATGTTTCGCGAAACCGATTCAGCAACAGTTTCAGTGATTCAGTGTCATTCGGACTGTCGTGCCGCACGTAACCGACGGTAATAAGCCAGCCGAGCAATGAAATTTTACGGGTGTTTTCTTCTCGAATATCTTTTGGAAGCCCCGGATAATAACCGTCAAGAATACCGTCAAGTATTTTTGTAATCATTTCAGAAGACAAGTCGAAAAATGTATTGTAGCTTTCCTCCGTCAAACAGGGATAGCACCGGTAGCAGCAGAAAAGTGCCGCCAATTCAAAAATCGGATTGCCCCTGGATAATGTGTCCAAATCAATAAGGAACAGCTTCCCGTTCACCATTCTTACATTTTTGATCTGACAGTCGCCGTGGATGATTGAGGCGCTGTCGGGAATGGTCTGCAGCAAAGCCTTTGCTTTTGCAATCTCCTGCGCAGTAAGTAAATCCGAAAGACTTTCCAGTGTTGAACGGTATTGTTCTGCTGCCGCCGGCAGATACTCTTCATTATCAGTAATGTTATTGATTGTGCGCAGCAGCGTCAGATACTTATACATCAGTTCGTCAAAGCACTCGGGATTGTCGCGAAATGCATTCCGCAGATTTTCGCGCCCCAGATTCTCATATACCAGGCCTTGATGCCCGTCAACAACTGCCACATCGTAGGAAATGGCAGTCGGAATCCCTTTCAAAAACGCCCATTTGGAAAGCAATATTTCCCGTTCTGCTTCCTCGGGAGTGCCGTGTTTCAATACTTTAACTATATTCCCGTTATCCAAAGCATACACCAGGGATGTCGCGCCACCGCCGATGCATTCTTCTTCTTTTACGGAAAATGTCTGACCGCGTCTGACATTCCAGTTTTTCATAGTCCGTATCCTCGATTGTTCATTTTTCAGCAAAATCAATTATTGTAATGCAATCATTATACCATATTCAAAGCAAAAAAACAATGAATTATCAAATTCTGATGTGATTTGACATATTCGATTTGCGAATTAAATGCAATGATAATACCGTTTTCATTTTTTTTGAAAAAAACTCAAAAAAATCGAAAAAAAGTGTTGACAAATCATTGCGAATAGTGTATATTATCAAACGTCGCTGGTGCGACACACGGGAGCATAGCTCAGCTGGGAGAGCACCTGCCTTACAAGCAGGGGGTCATAGGTTCGAGCCCTATTGTTCCCACCATCAGGTGGCCCGGTAGTTCAGTTGGTTAGAACGCTAGCCTGTCACGCTAGAGGTCGTCGGTTCGAGCCCGATCCGGGTCGCCATCTTTTTTGCCTCTGTAGCTCAGTTGGTAGAGCAGTGGACTGAAAATCCTCGTGTCGTTGGTTCGATTCCGACCGGAGGCACCATGGATGAGTCTCCTCGGCTCATCCATTTATTTTGCGGATGTAGCTCATCTGGTAGAGCGCCACCTTGCCAAGGTGGAGGTAGCGAGTTCGAGCCTCGTCATCCGCTCCATTTTTTGTATAGCTGTTTTTAGGAAAATCAGTTAATGCAATGGTTGCTTCCCCAAGGCTCGAACAGGGCACGAGCGAAGCGAGAGAAACATTCCGGCGGAATGTTTCGGTGACCGCGTGCGTGCCGCAAGCGAAGCGCCGCGGGCGAGCCTCGTCATCTGCTCCATTTTTTGTATAGCTGTTTTTTACTTTTATATGGCGACATAGCCAAGTGGTAAGGCGTGGGTCTGCAAAACCCTGATGCCCCGGTTCAAATCCGGGTGTCGCCTCCATCGAAAACAACCCTCATATTTGAACCATTCGTGTTCGATTGAGGGTTGTTTTTCTTTCATAAATCCAGTATTTGAGCGGCTTTGAGCCGCTTTTCTGTAACAAAAATGCCAATGGAAATTTGTCCCATCGGCATAATTTGTCGCTTAGTTTATTTAACCTTTTCACTGCGTTCCTTTTTCATCAGAAGCTGATATGATTTGTCCAGTATTCTTTCTTTCCGTTCCGAAAGCATCGTTTTGTAAAACTGCTTTTGTAATTCTGTGATATATGGTGTACTGTCAATCAGTTCACAAATCGCTTGCATATCAATTCTCGGTAAAATTCGACGGAGTGCCGCATTACAGCCTGAGTCGGAAAGACCGGATATAAAATCAAAATAGTTAATTTTCTGACCATTTTGCTTGATACCCGAAGTCGGTATCTGAAAAGTGCGGAGATCTCTTTCGGCTCGATCGTTAAGTGTCATCTGCATAATTTCGGTATCCGCTTGCGGAAACAGACAACTTCCGCAATCATAAATCGGTGCAATTTTCATTTCGTCAGTGCGGGTATTGTAAAGAAATCCCCAGTTACCGTTGTGCCTGTCCCAATTGCCGATAAAAGCATCGACGATAAACATATTCCAAAAATGTTCTTTTAACTTGTGCGGCTCAACTGCCTGCTGCTCGTCGATTGCGGTAAGAATATCTGAAAGCTCGGTTCCGTATCCGTTATGTTCTGAGTCAATGATAGTATTCTTTAAGGAAGCAAAATCTTGTAACACAGTTTCGGGTGTTGTGAAATCCTTGCAGGCAACGACTATTTTTTCTTTTCCGTTCTTGTTAAAGGTTCCGAGCATCGTTTTCTGCGCTTCAATTTCCAAAAGGTTGAAAATATGAGAACCGAGATACTCGGACACGCAACCAAATGCGATAAATCCGAACACTGTCACTGTTATAGGTGATGCGTTCGGATTTATTGTTTATTTATCGGATATATAAACACAAAAGCAGAGAGTTTTAATAGCTCTCTGCCTTTGATATTATAAAGTTTACAAAATTAAAGAGCAATGCATCAAAACACTGCTCTGTTAAATGAAAGCCTTTATATTTATAATGCTTTAAACGACTATTAGACTCCGTTTATACCATTACAAATACTTTCATAGAATTTAATTAATACATAGTAACTTGCCATAAATTTGAACAACATATGATTGTCAAACTTAACATTTTCCATAACCAACCCATGTGCTAATTTATTTCTCACATCTCTACTTTGCGTGTAAAAGCTATTAAACGCTTCAACATCATAAATCTTTTTCTCGTTCCCTAAATTTTGAAAAAACGAATCTTTAATGAATCCATTCAACACACTAAAACTATTTCTAATATTATTAACGGTGATATCTTGTCCAAAATCTCCAACAAGGAGTGCTATTTCATCTTTGGGAATATATCGCGAAACTGCATCGGAAGAAATTTTAGATTTTGATAATATAAATTTATCATTCTCGTATTTTTCATACATTATATTCGCTATCGTTGATTCTATAGCTGTTGAAAAATCAAAATATAATCTAAAATAAATAATATTATAAATTTCAGTATCTGACATATCGAGTTCTTCAGATAATTTTAGCGTGTTTTTTAATCGATTATGTAAAAGATTTTCTATATTCTCAACACTCAATCTTTCCATAAGAGTTACCCTCTTATCATTTCAAGCACATAAGACACTCGTTTATTTATTGTTTCTGGATCAGTTGTTTTATATTTGAAAGGTTCAATTAAATTATCATCGTTCCATAATTTTATTTTATTTGTAATAAAATCTTCTTTGCTTGTTGTAATAGTATAATTATTTTCGATGACAGCTAAGACCAAAGCCTCAGCAAACAATTCATGAACCTTCGTGCTTATTTCATTATTTGTTCGTGATTTTCCTCCAAATGCACTTTCATCAAAATTGGCGATACAAGAGATTGCTTCAACAACAGCGTCTATATCTTCTTTGTAATTTATGTTTCCTTTATTTGAAAAGAACATATAATTATTAAGCATGATTTTTTTAGATGTAGTTATAGTACTTTCTTCATCATCAACCATGCTTGTGTTTCCGGATTTTGTACGAGAGTATATATGTTTATAGGTTATAAATCTTAAGAAAAGTTCAATATCCTTACCGCGTTTTTTAATAGTTGGATCTTGATCAATTAGAGATAGATATTCTTTATTAATCACAACATCTTTTAGCATTTTTAAAAGTTCTCCGTCATAAACAGCGTTTCGTATCTCTTGATCGGACAACTTTTCAGATCCAGTGTTTATTCTTTCAAATACAGAAAATATAATGTTGTTCTGATCAATATCAGCACCACTTGAACTTTCAAAAATTGTCGTACCTATTGGATAATCAAGTAAAAACTGTTGATCTTCTTCTGATAATTCTCTATATAATTTTTTATTCCATTTTTCATTTGGCGATTGCAATTTGAATTTTCTTTCTTTGTCACCTTGGTTCCATTTGCCATCAACATATTGACTGATTGTTGTTATTCTTTGCAAACCGTCAATAAGCATAAATCTTTCGCCATTCGGGTCTTTAATTTTAAACAAAAAAATGTTTGGAATAGGGAGATTTAATAATATCGACTCTATTAATCTACAAGAATTGGCATATGTCCAAACAAAATCTCTCTGAAACTCAGGTAAAATTAATTTCTTATTTTTATACCATTTTAATAATGTTTCGATTGCTCTGTCTTGTGTAAATGTATTAATTTGATATCTGTCGATTTTCGAATCATCAATATTATCGTCTTCTTCGATTATGATATCAAACTCTTCTATTCTTTCATTATCCATAATTACAACTCCTTTACTTTTTTAAATAAAAATATATATTCATGCTTAAACAAATAAAAATCACTTGCTAATGCACGATAACGCCAAATTGCTTTTTGATTTGATTTACCTTTTGTTTCATCAAAATTTTTAACTAATATGGCTTTTAATTTAAAACCTCTTGATAAAAACAAATTCATACAGTAAAATCCCAAAGGAACAATCTCGCTATTAGCATATTTATCGCCGATAACACAAGCACAATATCTGTTTTTCTCTAAATATTTTGTTGTATTATCTATTACTTCACCAAACGACTTATTGAAATCTTCAATAGTTTCACAATTCGATAAGTCCTTTTTATTATCACTGAATTTTATAATATCCCAATAAGGAGGATGGTATATTATAAATTGAACCTTATCAATACCAAACTGCTTTAACCGTTCTTCTAAATTTACAATTCTGCTGTCGCCTACAATAATCGTGCCTTTGAAATCTTTGCTTTTTTCTTGTTCGACTAATTCGTGAGCAGATTTTGCAACTTCTTCTTGAAGTTCAATACCTATCGCATTTCTACCCAATCTTTGAGCTTCAATCAGAGATGTACCGCTACCTGCAAAGGGGTCAAGAATCCAATCGCCCTTTTTTGTATATCGTCTGAATAATTGATTAGGTATTTGAGGAATAAAGTTGCCGTGATATGAAGCGTTATGGACACCTGTTTTATCTCTTTTATCAAAAATCCAAAGAGAATCCGTAAGAATATCATCATATTCTTTCCATTGATTCATATCCAAATCGTTGTAACGAGCCATAGATTATTTTTCCTTTATAGTTTTATTTAGTTCTTTACGCCACTTCGACGGATTGTGCCAAAAGCAACCGACACAGCCAATTTCGTCAGTATAATCTTCGTCACCTACATACCAAAACTCGATTTCTTTATAACCTTTGCCACGCTTGTTTGTTCTTGCACACTCTTCGCAAATACGAGATTTAAGGAGATTGTTTTGCCTTGACAAAAGCATAAACTTTTCTTTAATCTGTTCATCAGTCAAATTGGTATTATCATCTTCATTCTTTGTCCAACGAACTTGCGGAACTCTGTGGTCAATTTCTAAAATATTGGCAGCTTCTGTTCGCATTGAATATTCATCAACGCAACCGTATAATTCTTTAGCCCTCTTCGCTATTTTTGGAGGAATTCCTGTTCTTGCCTTTAAATTTTCAGTAATTATTTCTGTAGATTTAAGTTTTCTATGTACTGTTTTTATTCCGCATTTATTACAGTAAACATTTTTATAGTAATTACCGTTTTCATCTTGATCAAGTTGGATTCCTTTTTCCTGTCTCCAAACCTGCCAAGTTTTTGCTTGTCCGCTAAGCAATTCGCATTTGGAGCAATGCCACTTGCAATCTGACATTGTTTCGAAGTCTTTATATTGAGTGCTGTCTTTTTTGAAAGGATTCATATATCATCCCACCTTGCATTTTAATAATCTAATTATAGCATAAAAAAGATGACTTCACAAGAAGAAGTCATCTTTTTGTCAAACAATGTAGATATTCAACTGTTTTATCACTTTTATGGTTTCGATTTTCATCCGTATCAGCTTTAAATCTACGATAATCAGTTGAAAACATTTCGTATTCACCGTAACGCTCCATTACTTCACGGATTGTTTCAAATGGCATTAAGCCTTCATTATTATAACTCAAGAATATGTATTCAAAATCAGCATTTTTAATTATATCATCAAAAGCATCTACAACAGTTCTTGCCGAACAGAAATCGCTCTTTTGCTTACTGGAATCTCTCAAGCCGGTTTTACCTTTTAGTTCAGGCGAATCATATCTTGCTATGGTTTCAAGAACATGATAATTGGAACAGTATTGCCTTGCGTTATACGGTGGGTCTAAATAAAGAATATCTCCGTTAATTGTTCTGATTAAATCTGAAATATTTTCATTATATGCTTTACTCGCTTTGTCTCCATCAACAATAGGGAGCAATTCTAATTCAAATTCTTTTGCGGCAGATTTTTTTATTTGTTTTAAAAATGCACCATAAACCGATGCAGTATTGGCATACTTATCAATCGAGTTGATAAGACTTGCAAGAAGATAGTAATACTGAGCTTCGTCTATTTCTCCGCAATTTTTAAGCCTTTCTAATTCAATTCTGATTGAATCACATTTTTTGCCGTTTTCATCGGTGAAATAATTTCTGCCACTACCCGAACCGGCACAATAGTTTTTGTAAATAAACCCTTCTGTACCTTTTAATGTATTAAGATGTTCAAGAATTTTAACTTCAAGCGGTGGAATGTTTTCTATTAAATGTTTATTCAACACATAACTGTAATATTGAATATCATTTGATAAAACACGATACCCCTTTTCCTTAAAGGTTTTTCCTACAACCCCTGTCCCTGCAAATAAATCAGCAAATACTTTTTTATTATCATTTCCGGCAACAGTCGATATGGTTTCTGTAAGAAAATCCATAAGCGAATATTTTGAACCAATATAATTCATGTTCTCACCACACTTTGTATCTGATTATAGCATAGTTTAATCTATATATCTAGTGTTTTAGAAAACTTTTTCAAATACAATATCTTTGTCGTTTTTTTGAAATCCAATGTATTCAACAGGGGATATTGAAATGTTATATGATTTTCCAAGTTCTGGCTGTTTAAATTTCTCACAAGAATCAAAGAAACTGATTTTTTTGCAAGTATTGCGATTGAATTTTTTTGCAATAACAGTTGGTATTATATCAATTCTTTTATCATTCATAAGCGGAGCCAAATATTGTGCAACCCAAGTAATATACCACCCAATTTGTTCTTCAACAATTTCTGATGAAGGGGTTGAATATTTAAGTTCAATTATTCTTATTATTTGTTTTTCTTTAGTTTCTACAATTAAAAGTAAATCGATTCTTTGCTCTCCAACACTACATATCACCTCATTGCCAAACCAACTCTTAATATATGATTTCGGATAGAGTAAAGATTTTAAATCACCTTTGTCGTGATTTTGAGTAATATAAGCTTGCAAATGAGCTTCAAATGAATTTGTAATATTGCATAATCTATTTTTTATGTCTAGCGAAAGTTCAGTTTTGCCTTTGTACGCACTTTTTTTATCAGATTTTTCTATTCGCTTTTTTTCTGCGTTATATGTGTAACTTTCGGCATATAATGGTTTGTCATTATTTATTGATAATAAAAATTCAATGTTTTTTGATTCGTAATCAGTAATAAAAGAGCATCCTCTCATACCAGTTAATTTTCTATAAATCAAACTCCAACACATTTGATATGGATGTTCTATATTATGTATTTCATCTAATGCTTGATGCTCAGTTATTCCTTCGCTAAATACTAAATATGGTTTTAACCTTATACGAAACGGAAGATATCTTCCTAATTCCTTTCCAAGATAATCGTCAGAAATATCATTATAAAATGGTGTTCCAATGGCTTTGAAAAATCCAAAAATTCTTTTACAACCTGTAACATAAAATGCGATCAAATCGTTTTCTCTGATTTTTGAAATATCTGCAATCATAGAAACAAATGTTTTTTCATCATAATCAGCCGATGCGCAAGTCTTATTTTGGGATATGAAATCTGGTATATGATCTGAATATCCAGTTCCAGCAAACATATATTCCAAATGGATCTTAAATGTTTTTTCGTTTACGACAAAAATGTGCGTCACAATATCTTCCCTTTCACTATTATACTAGATAATATTATACCAATCTTTAATTACTTTGGCAATAGCAAAGATAAACATACAATAACAAACAATTATCTTTACTAATATGCAATTATGTGTTATAATATTGAAAACTAAAGAGGTGTATACTATATGATTGATTTTGAAGATAGATATTATTCTATGCCTGAGATATGCAAGTATCTCGGTATTAGCCGTGATTCAGCCTTAAAATGGATAGCGAATAAAGGTATGCCAGCACATAAGGTCGGCAAAAAATGGAAGTTCAAACTTTCAGAAATTGATGCTTGGGTAAAAAACGGAGATGCTGTTGAATAGATTTTATTGACTTGTTAATGGAGTAGGAGGTTTTTATGGTTAATCGTCTAAATATTGATAATCCCTTTTATGATGGTAATGCATCAGCTTCTGCGTTTGGATGGCAGTTTCAGGTTGATTCTGCAATATTTTTATTCTTGTATTACATAGATGAAATCGATGAAATTGTTGTTGAAGGCAAATATCAAGATATAGAGTTGCTATGTAAGAATAACAAGCATATTTATGCACAAGCCAAATCTATCCATAACGGCAGTTTAGATAATAAGAATGCAAAACTTGAAGATGCAATTATTTCATTAGCTAAAACTCCGGCTGATTTAAATAACGGTGATGAGTTATTATACATATCAAATTATGAAGCACCAATAAAAAGAACGGACATTTTTAAAAACAAAGTGGTAAAATTAAAAAATGTAGCCGACGAAAAAGCCGAGTTTAAATTACAAATAGAACGAATTATTAAAAAACTAGAAAACATAATTGATAATACATCTGACTCAAAAAAGCAAAAATATCAAGAACTTGTTAATAGAATTAAAAATATAAACATTGATGAGTTTATGGTATCATCTATATATCCGTATATAAATACTGAAAATCCAAGCGATATGTTTAGTGAGATTCAAAATAAAATTAACGAGATATTAACAGTAAAATTTGATATACAATCTCCTTATCTTCAACGTTTTGTTCAAAAACTACTGACAGAATGGCATGAAACTTTTTTGGTCAATGCTACAACGCCAAACGATAAAAAACATAAGAGAATGAGCAGAGATGATTTACTTTGGCAAATTATAGCTGTTTTATCAGATATAAATATTGATGTTAGTGATATGTTTGATAATGAAATAGATCCAGATCTTGTAGATGAATATGAAACCTATTATTCTAAAAAGTCATATTATCATGAAAGATTTAGTTTTTTTAATAAGTTAATGGATGAGTTAAAAGAATATAACAAAACTCATACAGGAAAAACTAAAAAAGATTTTATTAGAGAGCATTGGAAAGATTATTTAAATGAATATGTTGAGTTCTCAGATTATTCAGAACTTGCTAAAGAGTATTTGATTAAGAAATATAGAGTATTTAAAGGCTGAAAAATCTTTGCTTTTGAATCAATTATCTCGTTTGGAAAGCGAAAAAGCCAAGTTATTACACGAATATGAAAGTGTAGTTAATGGCACAAATTTATTTGGTGAAAATATTACAGTTGATACAGAAA
The DNA here is from genome assembly GCA_045617785.1 of Acutalibacteraceae bacterium. Lineage (GTDB taxonomy): Bacteria > Bacillota > Clostridia > Oscillospirales > Acutalibacteraceae > DTU089. The sequence goes on along the minus strand of JAZLJH010000023.1, from coordinate 149,837 downwards.
AGAAAATCAATTCAGCCCTAAGTTCTATCAATATAGATGTTGAAGCTATAAAATCTCTTTTAAACAGAGCAAAAAAAGAGCGTGAATGCATTAAGTCTCAAATACGAACAAAAATTAGATGGAATAATGAATACATTTCACAGATTTACAAATTATTTTTTGAATATGCCAAAAGATTGAATGTTGAAAGCTTTATTTCAGATAAAATTGACTACATATTTACTGATAATCTTCGTGGTAAAACTGGTGCACTATTTCAAAAACTTATTATTGCCTATAAAGTTGCTGCCATAAAAGTTGTTGAACAAGCGACAAATACAAAACTTTTTTTGGTGATTGACTCTCCAAAATCTAAAGAACTTGATGACAAAAACACTAAACAAATTATGGAGTTTTTGAAAAGCGAATTATCAGATAACCAAGTCATTATTGCAAGTATCTTTTCACCCAAAGATTTCTTTGTCGATTTTGATAATGTAATAACTTTTAAAAATAGAGCAATTGAAAATAGAAATAATGATTAAATTATATATGGTGGTGATAAAATGACCGCAGTAATATATGCCCGATATTCAAGCGATAATCAGCGTGAGGAGTCGATTGAAGGGCAGTTGCGTGAATGCAAAGCATTTGCGGAGAAAAACAGTATTCAGATTGTCGGCACATATATTGACCGAGCATACTCTGCCCGTACTGACAACCGTCCTGATTTTCAAAGAATGATAAAAGAAAGTGCCGGTAAAAGTTTGAGTTGGTTATTGTTTGGAAACTTGACAGATTTGCCCGTGACCGTTACGATCCGGCACATTACAAGGCAATTTTGAAGAAAAACGGTGTAAAAGTCGTTTCGGCAACTGAAAGAATATCTGACGGCACGGAAGGCATTTTAATGGAAGCGGTGCTTGAGGGTATGGCGGAATACTACTCTGCCGAACTCTCGGAAGAGGTCATTCGAGGTCTTACGGAAAATGCCTACAAATGCAAATTTAACGGTGGTAATATTCCTCTTGGTTATACCATTAACAGTGAACATCATTTCCAGATTGACCCAATTGTTGCTCCTGCGGTTTTGCAAGCATTTAATTCCTATGCCGAAGGTGCTACCATGACCGAGGTTGCGGAAGAACTGAATGCCAAAGGCATCCGTTCTGCATTTGGCGGAAAAATCGGTATTGATATGGTAACAAGAATGCTACATAACCGCCGTTATATCGGCGAGTTTAAGTATAGAGATATTATCAATCCAAACGGAATCCCTGCCATAGTACCGATAGTGTTGTTTGACCGTGTTCAAGAGAGAATGGCGGCAAATAAAAAAGCTCCGGCAAAACATAAAGCCGAAGACGAATATTTGCTGACCACAAAACTGTACTGTGGAAAATGTAACCGTTTTATGGTTGGTGAATGCGGCACAAGCAGGACGACCACCGTTTACCGCTATTACAAATGTGCCGGTGTCAAAAAGCGTATGGGTTGCGATAAAAAGACTGTCAAAAAGGACTGGATTGAAAATCTTGTAATCGAGCAGATACAGAAAGTATTATTTGATGATGCTTTGATTGAAAAATTGACAGACACCGTTATGGAAATACAGGGTGCCGAAAATACAGTACTTCCGCTTTTGAAAAAGCAGTATGCCGAAACGCAAAAAGGCATTGATAATTTGGTAAACGCCATTCAACAAGGTATTATCACACCGTCAACAAAAGAACGGCTTGAAGAATTGGAAAAGCAGAAAAATGAACTGTCGCTTCAGATTATCAAAGAGGAAATGGCAAAGCCGACACTTACAAGAGACCAAATCCTCTTTTGGTTTCACCGTTTCCGCAAATACAATGTCAAACGGTTAGACCACCGTTGCCGGCTCATTGACAGTTTTGTAAATTCAATTTATGTGTATGACGATAAAATGATAATTAACTTCAATTACAAAGAGGGTTCAAAAACCGTAACCTTTGCAGAAATTGAAGAATCAGGTCTTTGTTCGGATTTGACCGCATTTGCTCAACCGTTCGTATAGCTCATTTCCTTGTTTCTCGACGGTGCAGCGGGGAATTTGAGCATAAATATTTCACCGTTCAAATCAACGGAAATTTTACTTCCGTTTGCGCCGGAATAGGTCTTATTCTTTCTCGGTAGATTTGTAAAATCCATTTACTATTCCTCCATTCGCAAATATTTACGGCGTAAATACCATGCCTGCTCGCTTGATATTTCCTGTTCGGTTTCTGCCGAATTGATATCGGCATTCAGTTCGCACCAATGAATGTCAAAGTGCAAATCCCGTTTTCCGCTGTCCTCAATTTTCCACGCTTTAATCATGGCAGCAAGTGATTCCTTCAAAAACTTCGGCAGTCCTTTTTCAAGATAGGAATCGTCTTTCGGTTTTCCGGTATTTATATCGTAATCCGCGTTATCTATCTGCATAAGCTCTTCCATAGTACATCCGAGTGCTCTGGATAGCCTCAACACTGTGTCTGCATTGCATCCGCCGATCGCACTTTTACCCGAGCAGATATCAATCACGGTTGTTTTGGCAACACCGCTGATTTTGGACAAACGATACATCGTCATCTGCTTTTCTGAAAGCATTGTTTGAAGATTCATAACGGTCCTCGCCTTTCTTCTTGAATTACATATATATTATATCGGTTGACCGACCTAATGTCAATAGTATTCGCAAAAAGTTTGAAAATATGATTGTATAATTCTTATTCTGTAAAGCCGCGTTGTTTATTGAGATAATCGGCTTCCTACCTGTCCGGTGTTCGATAACGAAGAATAGAATGCGGTCTTTCGCTGTTGTAGTAATGGATGTATGCTATTTCGTAGTATTTTTTTATCCAAGCCCCAGCCTTAGTATCTCATCACGCATCAGCGTGCATTTCTGATGCTTGACGAGATACATATTTCAACAATATATTTATTGTAAATTTAATCACTCTGTGTTAAACTCAAAGTATTAAAAAGTTAGCGGTGATTTATTGTGAGTAATATGGAAATAGGCATAAGCTGGAGTGCATACCCGAATCTCGCCGTGGATGAAGAAATCGCACTTCTCAAAGAAAACGGTTTCAATCACTTTTTCCCCGATTCGCACAATCCGAATCTTGCCGGGATTATGCAGGCGACAAAAGAAGCGGGGCTTATCTGCGATACATTCCACGCGCCGTTTCGCGGCATAAACAATATTTGGAGCGAGGGCGAAGCAGGCGAAGCAATGTACGCCGAACTTGCCGAAGCCGTTGACAGATGTGCTTTTTACGGCGTTCCCGTCGCAATAGTGCACCTTTCATCAGGCGATAATGCACCGAATATTAACGACACCGGCATAAACCGTTTTATGTCGCTTGTTGATTACGCCGACTCAAAAGGCGTGAAAATCGCTTTTGAAAATCAGCGCAAGCTCGGCAATATAGCCTACGCCTTCGAAAAATGCCCCAAAGCCGTGTTTTGCTGGGATGTAGGCCATGAGGCTTGCTTTGCCGATAAACGCGAATTTATGCCCATTTTCGGCGAAAAGCTTGCGGCACTCCATATTCACGATAATTTCGGTGTGCACGATGAGGATCTGCACATGCTTCCGTTTGATGCCTCGATCGATTTCAACAAAGCCGCAAAGCATATCGCAAACAGTGATTTCAAAGGCACGGTAATGCTTGAAGTCTTTGCCGCCACAAGCGGAAGATATACCGATGTTACACCTGCCGAATATTATAAACGCGCCGCGCAGGCTGCGCGACGCATCTGTGATATGGTATCATCTATCAGAAAATGATTATTTCTTTTTTTCGTTTATAAATACACGGAACAGGGGCAGACACGCTTTGAAAAAAGCTTTATATGATTCGCAGTAATCTCTGTCCTCGCGTGAACGCTTGCACCCGCCGCCCCGGCAAACGGGGTAGTAGGTGCATTTTTTGCACCTTTCCGGCACTTCTGTACTCTCTCTTATAAATTCGGTGGCTTTTTCGCATTTTGCAAGTGCCGCAAACGACTGCTCGTTGATATTACCCAAGAGCCATTCGTCCGTGCAGTAAAAGTCGCATGGGTAAACGTTGCCGTTGCCCTCGACTACGAATTGGTGCATACAGTGTCCGCATATACCGCACTGCTCTGTCGGGTTGCCGAGAAACAGGTGAACAAGGTTGTCAAAATACCGCACGCTTGTGTAGTCGCCGCGCACATAGTCCTTAACATACAGATTAAATCCGCGTATTAGAAAATCGGCGTACTGCTGCGGTGTCATATAAAGCTCACTTTCGGTTCCATCGCCGAACGGGCGCAGGCAGGGGATGAATTGCAGGTATTTGAAGCCTTTTCGCGTAAAGTGGCGGTAGATTTCATCGATGTGGTCGGCACAGTTACCCGTAAGCACCGTCAGAATGTTAAAATCAACGCCGTATTTTTTCAGGTGCCGTGTAGCATCAAGTATTTCGTAGTACGCGTTTTCGCCGTTTGCTTTTAATCTGAAACGGTTGTTATTGTAGTCACCGTCAAGGCTCAGACCGATAAGAAAGTTGTTTTCTTTGAAAAATTCAGCCCATTCTTCCGTTACAAGTGTGCCGTTTGTCTGTAAGCCGTAGTAAACAGTACTGTTCTTTGTGTTGAAAACCTTTACCGCATTTACAAAATGCTTAAAGTAATCAAGCCCTGCAAACAGCGGCTCACCGCCCTGAAAGGCAAACGCCACACTTTCACCGTCGGCGAACTCAAATGCTTTTTTTATAAGCTCGTCGGCAGTGCTTTCGCTCATTATACCGTAGTTTTTAATTTCGCGCAGCTCTGTAACATCATGGTAAAAGCAGTATTTACAACGCATATTGCAGAGGCTTGACGCGGGTTTTATCATTATTGAAAGCGGTGGCATTTTTGCTCCTTTTAAGACTCTGTAACGCCCCGTCTGTTGCTCTTGAAGTCTTTCATTATTTCGTCCATTTTTTCGCTCATTTCAGCCGAAACGGTGGGGTAAACGGGTGTTCTGTTGTAATTCTCGCCGAGGTCGTCACTCAAAATGTGCAGCCAGTTCTTTCTGTATTTGTCAAAGAAAGCGGAGTTATCATTCTGTATGCGTTGGAAATACTTGAAGTCAAGGTATTCGTTATCCTTGAGTACCTTATAATCGTAATCGGCGTATTCCTCGCGTGCAAGAATTTCGCTTGTGGGAACTGTGTACTGAATTGCTTTCAGCTTTTCGCGCTTCATATAAAGAATGGGATGGTCTTTTGTGTGTATGACCGAATCATTTTTAAGCAGCGGAAGCATTGAAATACCGTCTATTTGTCTGTCCTCGGGCAGAGCTGTGCCGCCGTCGGCGGTAATGCTGCAAAGTTCAAGCAGGGTGGGGAACATATCCACGAGCGTTGCACTTTGTGAACGGGTTTCGCCGGCTTTCCATACATTGCCGTTGCCCCAGCGCATCATGCACGGCACTTTCTGACCGCCCTCGTATGCGAGGTATTTGCCGCCGCGCAGTTCACCCACCGAGCCTTCAAGTGCGGGACCGTTGTCGCTTGTGAAAACTATTATGGTGTCATCAAGCACACCTGCTTTTTCGAGCTTGTCAAACAGCAGACCGAGGTAGTAGTCGACTTCGGTAACGCAGTCGACATAAGTGCCCATACCGCTTGTGCCGTCAAACTCATCACCGGCGTAAACGGGCGCGTGCGGCCACGGGCAGGAGTAGTAGACAAAGAACGGATCTTCGGAATTTTTGATTTCATCGTCAAGCCACGCAAACATTTCGCCGTTTATCCATTCGGTAGCTTTGCTCTGGTCTTTGAGTTCATCGGTGCCGTGCACTATTTCATATTCGCCGTTTTCTTCAACACAGTGGTAGAACGGAGTCATATCGTTAACATGGTGGCTGCCGTAGAAGTAGTCAAAGCCCTGATTTGTGGGCAGATATTCGCCGTAATCACCGAGGTGCCACTTGCCGAAGCAGGCGGTATCGTAACCGGCATTCTGAAATACCTCCGCAATCGTGATTTCATCACCGAGCATACCGTCGCAGTTCGCACCGAGCTCTATGGAATTGAAAATTCTTGTTGCCGCAAACGGACTGAATGTGTCAATAGTGGGGTACATAACATTGTCGGCGTAACCTCTGAACGGGTATCTGCCGGTCATAAGAGCGAATCTTGCGGGTGAGCATACCGAGTAGCTTGAATAGAAATTATCGAAGCAAACACCCTCTTCACCGATTCTGTCGATATTCGGTGTATCGTAAATGGCGCCGTTAAGTGAAATATCGCCCCAGCCGAGGTCATCCATAAGAATAAACAGTACGTTCGGGCTGTTCTTTTCGTGGTCTTCGACTTTATTGAGAAAATCGTCGTGACCTTTCCAGAGCCTCTGAACCTTCGGGTTTGCGCGAAGATTCATTGTAAGTACATAGAATACCGTGGTGCCCGCAAGCAGAATGCTCAACGCGCTGCAAACAATTCTTTTGCCGCCGAGTTTTTTAACACACAGCACAATAAGCGCAAGCACAAGTGCGCACGGCAGTATGAGCAGCAGGTTGCCGCCTATTCTCGTGAGAATACTGCCTGCGCCTGCAAAAAGAGGATTGCCTTCGGTCGTCCAGCCTGCCTTGCCGCTTGAAAACGCGCCGAAGCCCGCATCCGCACCGCGAATAATAAAGTTCAGCACAATTCCCGCAGCGGCAGCGCCGTAGCCCGTAACGCCCCAAAGGTAAACTTTTTTGCAGAAAATAACACCGATAATGATAAGCGCCGAGGCAATGCACATATATGCTACGGCAACTACCGCAACAATGTTCAGCCCCGCCACAAGCGCGGCGGCACCGCACAGAATGCCGAGTATGCCTATAATCAACTGAAACGGTATTTTTTCTTTACAGAATACAACGGTTTTTTTCATATTTATCGCCTTCCTTTACCGATTTATATTACACCAATTCAAGCAATATTGCAACAAAAAGGTCTGTAAAAAACACGCGTTTCTTTACAGACTTTTAATGTTACATTGAAATTGATATTACATCTTCGTTTTCGTCGAGAATGCTTTCAAGCTTATCAAGAACTTTTTGTGTTTTTGCTCTTACATTGAAAATGCAGGTAAAAAACTCCGCCTCTTTTTCAACTGTTGAGGAAAGCAGGTCAAGCCCGAGCTTGTTGAGCGTTTTCTGCACCGAGGTAACGGATTCCGGATCGGGTTTGAGTTTCATTGTAATGGTCGTCATTACCTGATTTTCAATCGGCAGGAATTTATGTATTGCAATTTGTATAACAAGCAGCAGAAGCGTTCCGTAAATGCCCATACCGTACATACCGCTGCCGAATGCAAGACCTATGCCGGATGTTGCCCACACGCCTGCCGCGGTGGTAAGACCTTTGATCGAGCCTTTGAAAATAATAATACCGCTGCCGAGGAAGCTCACGCCCGTGATGATATTTGCGGCGATACGCGAAGCATCAAGGCTGACATTCGGCATAATGCCTACAATATCGGAAAACGCGTATTTGCTTATTATCATCATAAGTGCCGAGCTGAAACACACGATTATGTGCGTTCTTATGCCGGCTTCTTTTTGGCGCAAAGTTCTTTCAAGTCCGATTGCCGCGCCGCAGAAGGCTGCAAGCACAAGTCTTATAAGGTACGGTAAATCTGAAACAAGGCTTTGAGAAACAGAAGTTAACTCTTCAAGCATACAACTACCCCCACGAATCAATATTTATGAAATATAAACTATAATATATTACAAATTCTGAGTTTTGTCAAATTAAATAAATTTCGTGTTATCGGTATATTGTCTCCGCCGACGGCATAGATTTAAGCAGAAAGTTATCACGGAGGTCGAAACTATGACTGATACAAGCATTTACAAGGATATTGAAACGCGCACAGGCGGCGATATTTATATCGGTGTTGTCGGTCCCGTGCGCACGGGTAAATCCACTTTTATCAAACGTTTTATGGAAACGCTTATTATTCCGAATATCGACGGCGAATACAAGCGCGGCAGAGCGCTCGACGAGATGCCGCAGTCTGCTGCGGGGCGCACCATTATGACTACCGAACCGAAATTTATACCCGAGCAGGCAGTCAGGGTGGAACTGCCGGATAATGCCTCGCTCAATGTCAGGCTTGTGGACTGTGTGGGTTACATAGTGCCGAGCGCACTCGGATACGTGGAAGAGGATAAGCCGAGAATGGTAAAAACCCCGTGGTATGACCATGAAATACCGTTTAATATGGCGGCGGAAATCGGTACCGATAAGGTCATTTCCGAACATTCCACAATAGGACTTGTAATTACGACCGACGGCAGCATAAGCGATATTCCGCGTGAAGAGTACGAGGAAGCCGAGGAACGCGTTGTCGGTGAATTACAGAAAATAAAAAAGCCGTATGTTGTGCTTGTGAACAGCGTTGAACCCGAATCTGCGCGTGCGCTTACGCTTTCGGCAGAGCTTTCCGAAAAATACGGGGTGCCGGTCATACCCGTCAACTGCCTGCAGATGAACGAAGAAAAAATACGTGATATTTTAGGTGCGGTGCTTTGCCGTTTCCCCGTAAAAGAGATAGGCGTTGTGTTTCCGCAATGGGTTATGGGACTCGGTCCGGACCACTGGCTGCGTGCTTCGCTCTGCGCCGGCATAAAGGATTCATCGGCTTGTGTAGGCTGTGTGGGCGATGTGGGTAAAATGGTCGAAAAAATGACCGCCAATGAAAATGTTGCGGCGGTCAGAGTATCTTCACTCGATTTGGGCAGAGGCTGCGCCGAAATCGAAACCGAGCTTTCCGGTGAGCTTGTTTATAAAATAATCAAAGAGCAAACCGCACTTGATATTTCGGATGAAGCTTCGCTCTTTGAAAATCTGAAAGATCTTGCCGAAATAAAAAAGAAATACGGCAAACTTAAAAATGCACTCGATGAGGTGGAGGCAACGGGTTACGGCATTGTAATGCCGGATATTGATGAACTGACTCTCAAAGAGCCGGAAATCGTGAAGCAGGGCGGCAGGTACGGTGTGCGCCTTGCGGCATCCGCACCGTCGATACATATGCTCAAAACATGCATAGAAACAGAAGTTGCACCTGTTGTGGGCACCGAAAGTCAGTCTGAAGAATTACTAAAATACCTTCTTGACGGCTTTGAGGAGGACCCGCATAAGATATGGGAATCCGACATTTTCGGTAAATCTCTTAACGAACTTGTGAACGAGGGCTTGCGCAATAAGCTCTGCCATATGCCCGCCGATGCGCGTTCAAAAATTCAGGAAACGCTTGAAAGAATCATCAATGAAGGCTGCAGCGGACTTATTTGTATTATACTGTAATCAATCGTTTTCGCTTTTCAGCGCGCCGTAACCTCTGTCAATATCTATTACCGCGTAAAGGTTGCCGTTGCCGGCTTCATTTACGCGTTTTTTAATAAGGTCGGTGAGCTCGGCATCTTTCATTTTGAAGCGCGGCGGCACAACAACATCAAAAAGCACGTTTTTGGCTTTATCGCCCACAACTACTCTGAAATCGTGGAAAGTAAGTTCGGTGTCTATACCCGCGATTATACCCGTAACTATCTCTTTGAGTTCATTCGTTTCGGGGCAGTCGATCACGGTAGGGTCAAGGTGCACCACAATGTGAATATTGTCGTTTTCTTTCAGGTCGCGTTCAATGGCATCCAACACATCGTGGCACGAAAGCACATCAATGCGCGCATCCATTTCTATGTGTGCGGAGGCAAAGTAACAGCCGGGACCGTAGCTGTGCACCATGAGGTCGTGTACGCCGAGTACATTGTCGTATGTCAAAATACGGTTTTCAATAAGCTCAAAAAGCTCCTTTGACGGTGCCTGACCGAGCAGGGGACTGACTGTTTCCTTAACAAGCTTTATGCCCGAAACAAGTATGAATATCGCAACCATAACGCCCATATACGCATCGAGGTCAATGCCCGCGAATTTGGAAATGAGTGCGGCAGTAAGCACCGCAGAGGTTGAAATCGCATCATTTCTGCTGTCGGCGGCGGTCGCCTCCAGCGCCTGAGATTTTATGGTTTTGCCGAGTTTTTTGTTAAAGAGCGAAAGCCATAACTTTGCAACAATCGAAACCGCAAGAATAATGAGCGCGGGTATCTGAAATTCACCGGGTTCGGGATTGAATATTTTAATAACGGAGCTTTTGAGAATTTCAAAGCCGATAAGCAGAATAAGAAAGGAAATAATAAGTCCGGTTATGTATTCCGTTCTCGCGTGTCCGTAGGGGTGGTCTTCGTCTGCGGGCTTTTCCGAAAGCCTGAAACCTATAAGCGTTATTACCGAAGAACCGGCATCGGTAATGTTATTAAGCGCATCCGCCGTTACGGAAACACTGTTCGAAACCGTACCGACAAAGAGCTTTAATGCGCTTAACAGCAGGTTTGCGACAATGCCGACAATACCCGCCGTTCTGCCGTAAGCCTCGCGGCCGGACGGTGTGCTTACATCTTTATTTGCAAGAAACATTTTTATAATAAGTTTAGTCATAGCAGAAACCTTTCTTATCCAGAAAAATGAGATGTTATTCTATTATATGCAAAGCCGCAAAAATGTCAATGAATGTTTTTAGAGTAGACAAAACGGTATGTTTGTGGTAAAATGAAAAAACCGAATTACGAAAGGTTATGATTTTTTGAATAAAACACTCGTTATTATGGCAGCGGGCATGGGCTCGCGCTACGGCGGATTGAAGCAGGTCGACCCCGTCGGTCCCGATGGCTCGGTTATTATTGATTATTCCATTTATGATGCCGTTAAAGCCGGCTTCAACAAGGTTGTTTTCATTATAAAAAAAGAAAATGAGCAGATTTTCCGCGAGGTCGTAGGCGATAAGGTTTCAAAATTCGTCAAGGTTGAATATGTTTTTCAGTGCAACGACGATTTGCCCGACGGCTTTACCTGCCCCGAGGAACGCGTTAAGCCGTGGGGTACGGGCCATGCGATATATACCTGCCGCGGTGTTGTTAATGAGCCGTTTATGGTTATAAATGCCGATGATTTTTACGGCAGAGGCTGCTTTGAAGCGATTTCCGAGTGGATCGATAATAACGCAAATGAAGCAGATGTGCCGAAATATGCAATGGCGGGCTTCCTGCTTAAAAACACGCTTACAGAAAACGGCACTGTTTCGCGCGGTATTTGCGAAATCTCCGCTGACAATAAGCTTGTCGATGTGGTTGAAAGAACAAGAATCATCAGGCGCGACGGCGTTATAAGCTATACCGAAGATAAGGGCGAAACATGGAAAACGCTTCCCGAAGAAAGCTATGCTTCCATGAACTGCTGGTGCTTCCCCGCATCGTTCATAGGCGAGCTCGGTGCATATTTTGAAAAATTTCTCAAGGAAGAAGCCCCGCTTAACCCTGTAAAGGGTGAATTTTACCTTCCGTTTGCAGTGCGCGAAATGCTCGGGCAGGGAAAATGCACCGTTGATGTGCTCAAAACCGATGAAAAATGGTTCGGTGTTACCTATGCCGAGGATAAGCCCTTTGTTGTTAAATCCGTAAAAGAATATGTTGACGCGGGTATTTACCCCGAAAAGCTATGGTGAATAATATGAGCAGAAAAATATTATCAGTATTTATTTGTGCCGTTTTGCTTGTTTCTCTGTGCTCGTGCGGCGCGAAACCGACTGCACAGGGCGAAACGACTTCACAAACGCCCGAGGCGCAGAGCGACAGCTCCGCCGCTTCTTCCGAAGCAGCAGCCGATGTTGTGAGCGTGGCAATAAACGGCGACTTTATCAGCGATGTTGAATTGATTAAAAGCGAGGTCGAATCTTTTAAGGGCGGCAAGCTTGAAGTGGATGAATTCGGCGATATCACAATATCAATGCCGAAAGAATCTTATGTTCTTTTCCTTGAAAGCAGAAAAGTTCCCGTCATCGATGCACTTGACACGAGCTTTGAAGCTGTTGAGTTTTGCAAATCGTATAAAGTCGATGATGATATGAGAAATCTCGAGGTCGTGGTGGATGCTGAAAAATACACCGGTACGGTTGAGCAGAACGATACCGTCAAGGTTGAATCGAGCGCCATAATCGGTTACCAGATTTTTGTTGACGAGCTGTTCGGCTTGACGATTCACATTATAAGCGACGCAACAGGCGAAGAAATTACATCTTACACAGCATTTTAAGAAAAAAGCCACCGATTAACGGTGGTTTTGTTTTCTGTCTGCTAAATCTTTTAAGTTTGCTTTGTATTCGCGCCGGATCCACACAAATGAAAGCACCCACGCGGCGATAACCGCAAGGAAAATATCTATTCTGCCGCCGGGGAACATGGCGACTATTGTGAAAAAAGTCATTGTTGCGTGATTCCTTACTCCGAGTATCATCAAAAGCCATTCCAATACTATTATCAGCCGGCAAAACGGCAGCGCGCATACTACCGACCAGCAAAGGCAGGCGGTCTGCGGGCCCCAGTTTTTCGGGAGCTTCCACATCATCGGAACATATTTTTCGGGATCGCCGTAATTGAGCAGAGCCATATATCGCTTCATATCGGTTTCGTTTGTCTGCGGGCGTTTGTAAACAAGAAAAGCGTAACGCGCCATCACAACAAAACCGATATATGTTATAACATTTATAATTATAAGCCCCGCCCAGCCGAAATTGAATTTGTCGAAAAGGGGATTGCCCTCAAGCAGTAAATTCGGCGTGGCAATATAAGTGAACCACAGGTCAAGCACCGTTACCGCAAGGTAGGCGGCACACAACAGAATAAAGTCGGTTTTGTTTCTTCGCGTTGATGATTTATAAGCCGATTTCATATTCTCACCCCGAATATATTTTAACTCGCAGTTCACCTCATTTCAATCAAAAATGAGCAATTTCTTATATTTTTTCCTCAAAAAGTACCATAATTAAAAAAATTTGAAAAAAAGGTTGCATTTTTATTCGGTTTGTGATAATATGCTTCTGCTAATGTGCATTTACATTTAAAGAGGTGACATCAATGAAAGAAGGACTTCATCCGAAATACGGCGCAACACAGGTTAAGTGTGCATGCGGTGCAGTGCTTGACACAGCTTCTACCAAAGAGGGTATGCGTGTTGATATCTGCTCAAAGTGCCACCCGTTCTTTACCGGCAAGCAGAAACTTGTTGATACAGGCGGACGTGTAGATAGATTCAATAAGAAATATAATCTTTCAAAGTAATTATATTGCTGAATCAGCCGGTGAGTTATCACCGGCTTTTTGCGTTATTCATAAGGGGTGAGTGTTACAGTGGGCTGCAAAACTCTTGCCGGCTTCGGGCAGGATGAATTTACCGAGAAAAAGTCAAGATTTATCTGCTATGCGAAGCATATCGAAACAGAAACCGAGGCGCAGGCGTTTATCGGTGAAATATCAAAAAAGCATTGGGATGCTCGCCATAATGTTTACGCTTATGTTCTGCGCGAGGGCGGCGTAAAACGCTTTTCTGATGACGGTGAGCCGCAGGGCACCGCGGGTATGCCCGTTCTGAATGTAATAATTCAGAATGAGCTTACCGATTGTGTGCTTGTGGTAACGCGCTATTTCGGCGGCATATTGCTCGGCGGCGGAGGGCTTGTGCGCGCCTATTCGCATACTGCAAAACTCGGTATAGAAAATGCCGGCAGCGTAACGGTAGAGCCGTGCCTTTTACTGCAAGTGAAAACGGATTACGGGAGCTATGCCAAAATCGAAAATCTTGTGCGCGACTGCGGCGGTGAAATATTAAATACCGAATTTGCCGACAGCGTCTTGCTCGATTTCAAGCTTGTAAATAACTCTTTACCCGATTTTGAAAAAAAACTTGCCGATATTACAAACGGTACCGTTACCGCAAATATCATCGGCGAGTCCGAAATATTCATAAAATAATATCCGGTTTAAGCTGCTTCCGGCGCGCGAATCGGATGTTTTTTACTTTTTTTATAAAAAATAAAGGCTTTTTTCGTTTTTTTCCGTATTAGTGTATGTAAACAACAATTTCTGTCGAACGGAGGGGACTTATGAATAACGATATAAGACTTAAAACGCTTGAACGCGAAAAGCAAACACTTTCGCAATATGCCTCGCTTTGCGTTAATACCCGCGGCAGAGTTACTCCCGAAGATGAATGCCCCGTCAGAACTGCGTACCAGCGCGACCGAGACAGAATCCTTCATTCTTCGTCATTCCGTCGGCTTAAAGATAAAACTCAGGTTTTTCTCGCGCCGGATAATGTCCATTACAGAACACGCCTTACACATACATTGGAAGTGGCGCAGATAGCCCGCACCATTGCCCGTTCGCTTTCTCTTAACGAGGATTTGACCGAAGCCATTGCCCTCGGTCATGATTTGGGGCACACTCCGTTCGGTCATGCGGGTGAGCGTGCACTCAACCAGGTTTTTGAAAAGGGCTTTACACATTTTGAGCAAAGCCTGCGCGTTGTTGAAAAGCTTGAACATAACGGAACGGGGCTTAACCTTACCTATGAGGTGCGCGACGGTATCCTTTGCCACACACGCGGCAAGGAGGCTGATACTTTAGAGGGCAGGATAGTTAAGCTTTCGGATAAGATTGCATATATAAATCACGATATCGATGATGCCGAGCGCGGCGGCGTGCTTTCCGAGGATGATATACCGCTTGATATAAGACTTACTCTCGGCTTCAAAAAGAGTGAGCGTATTAACACGCTTATTATTTCCACCATTGAGAATACAAAGGATGAAATCAAAATGGCAGACGATATTTTCGCCGCTTTTGAGGAGCTTCATTCGTTTATGTATAAATATGTTTACACCAACCCGCTTTGCAAGGGTGAGGAGGGTAAGGCGGAGAATATGGTTAAGGAGCTTTTTCGCTACTTTTCACATAATCCCTCGCAGCTTCCCGAGTTTTATTATGAAATTGCCAGGCGCGACGGTGCCGAAAGAGCCGCGTGCGACTATATTTCGGGTATGTCCGACAGTTTTTGCCTTAAAACCTTTAACGATTTGTTCGTACCGAAGTTCTGGAATTATTGATTTGTTCGGAATTGTTATGAAAGGAGTGATACCGTGCCGAGATTACCCGAAGCTTTTATTGACGGCGTAAGAAACGCCAACGATGTTGAAGCCGTTATTTCGTCTTATGTTGATTTAAGGCGGCGCGGTAAAACTCTTACGGGGCTTTGCCCGTTCCACAACGAAAAAACACCGTCATTCACCGTTTATCCCGATACACAGTCCTATTACTGTTTCGGCTGCGGTGCGGGCGGCGATGTTATTACATTTATCCGTAATGTTGAAAATCTCGATTACATTGAAGCGGTGAAGTTCCTTGCCGACAGAGCCGGTATGCGTATGCCCGAGGATACTTACGATGACGGCACCGCAAACCTGCGCCGCAGGATTTATGAAGCAAATCGCGAGGCAGCGGGGTTTTTCCACCGCACGCTTTTTACCGAGCAGGGCAAGCAGCAGCTTGAATACCTGCAAAGGCGGCGTGTTTCACCCGCAATGATCAAGCATTTCGGGCTCGGCGCCGCGCCGGATGACTGGCACGCTCTCGGCGACTATCTGCAAAGCAGAGGCTTTCGGCGTGATGAGCTTGTGGCGGCAAATCTTATGCGCACCACCGAAAAAAACGGCAAAAAGTATTATTTTGACGCGTTCCGCGGCAAAGTGATGTTCCCGGTAATTGATGTTCGCGGTAATGTTGTTGCTTTCGGCGGCAGAGTTCTTGATAACAGTAAACCTAAATACATAAATACATCCGATACACTTGTCTATAAAAAAAGCAATGAACTGTTTGCCTTGAATTTTGCCAAAAACGGCAACAGCAGGCAGCTTATACTCTGCGAGGGGTATATGGATGTTATAGCTCTTCATTCGGCAGGTTTTACAAATGCCGTGGCAGGTCTCGGCACGGCACTTACAAGCGAGCAGGTCAATATAATTTCCCGTTATGCCGATGAAGTCTGCCTTTGTTATGACAGCGACGAGGCAGGTCAAAAGGCGGTACGGGCTGCTATGGCACTGTTTTCAAAAACCGGCGTTCACGTAAAAGTGGTACGCCTTGACGGCGGCAAAGACCCTGATGAAATAATACGCGAGTTCGGCAAGGACCGCTTTGAAAAAATGCTGAAAGCGGCTGATAACGATGTGGAATATAAGCTTTCAAAGCTCAGGGAGAAGTATATCGTTGAAACCGCCGACGGTAAAATAGGGTACCTGAAAGATGCCGTCAGGCTGCTTGCCGGCTGCGATTCGCTCACTCGCGATGTTTACTCTTCGCGATTGTCGGACGAGCTCGGTGTTGCCAAGGAGGCTATTGTAAATCAGCTTAAATCTGCCGTAAAAAGCAATGCCCGCAGGGATGAAAAAGAACGGCTCGATACCGCGCGCAAACAGTCAACCATACTTGAAAAAGCGGCTGACCCGAATCGCGCAAAGAATATGCGCGCATCACGCGCCGAGGATTCAATCCTTATCACGCTTCTCAATAACGCCTCGTTTTACCGCGAATTAAGCGGCAAGCTGAATGAGGATTTATTTGTTACACCCGTCAATAAACGGATTTTCGCCGTGATGAAAGAACGGCTCGAAAACGGCGGCAGTGTGGATATTTCTCATCTGTCTGCAAATCTTACAAACGATGAAACGGGTAATGTGGCGCGTCTGCTTGCGAACAGTGCGCTTGTTTCAAACACCGTTGCCGAGTGTGAAGATTGCATTCGCGTTCTTGAAGAAGAAAAACGTAAGCGCTCCGTTGCGGATATTTCGCAAATGACATCGGAAGAAATGCTTGCATATATAAATTCGCTTAAAAAAGAAAGTTAAAATACATTGTGGAAAGGTGTGTTTTCTATGGAAACATGGGACAAAAATCCGAAAATCAAGGCTTTGATCGAGAAAGGTAAAACCACGGGTAAGCTTGCTACCCACGAAATCGACAACGCAATTCTTGAAATAGAATTCGATGTTGAGGACCTTGATAAACTCTATGAAACAATCGAAAGCAACAGCATTGAAATCATCGATGACCTCGGTGAAGAAATGCTTGATGCCATTTCGCTTGACCTTGAAGTTGTCAAGGTCGGCGATGACGAAAGCGGCACCGATGTCAAAGCGATCGGCGTTGATGACCCCGTCAAAGTCTATCTTAAAGAAATCGGCAGAGTGCCGCTTCTCACCTCCGAGGAGGAAATCGAGCTCGCCATGCGTATTTCGCAGGATGACCCCGAAGCCAAGCGCCGCCTTTCCGAAGCAAACCTGCGCCTTGTCGTAAGTATTGCAAAGCGCTATGTCGGCAGAGGTATGCAGTTCCTCGACCTCATTCAGGAGGGCAACCTCGGACTTATCAAAGCGGTCGATAAATTCGATTACACAAAGGGCTTCAAGTTCTCCACCTACGCTACATGGTGGATAAGACAAGCCATTACCCGCGCCATTGCCGACCAGGCAAGAACCATCCGTATTCCCGTTCACATGGTCGAAACCATCAACAAGGTCAAAAAGGCGAACAGCCAGCTTCTTCACGAAAACGGCAGAGATCCCTCGGCTGAAGAAATTGCCGAATCACTTGATATGCCCGTTGAAAAGGTCCGCGAAATTCTCCGCGTTGCACAGGAGCCCGTTTCACTTGAAACACCCATCGGCGAAGAGGAAGACAGCCACCTTGGTGATTTCATTCCCGATGATGAAGCTCAGGCGCCCGTCGATGCCGCATCCATGGCACTTATGCGCGAGCAGCTTGCCGAAGTACTTAAAACACTTACACCAAGAGAAGCACGCGTATTGAGCCTTCGTTACGGTCTTGAAGACGGTAACCCCAAAACCCTTGAAGAAGTCGGCAAGGAGTTCGATGTTACAAGGGAGCGTATCCGTCAGATAGAGGCAAAAGCACTCAGAAAACTGCGCCACCCGAGCCGCAGCAAGAAGCTTAAGGATTTCCTTGACTGATTTAGTGCGGAGCGGAAACATAATAATAATATAAATAAGGACTATACAGCGGTTTTAAGTTGCTGTAAAGTCCTTATTTTAATAATTTGCATCGGTTATTATAGCTTCTGCGCATTTTATGCCGTCAACCGCCGCGGAAACTATGCCGCCCGCATAGCCCGCACCTTCGCCCGCGGGGTAAAGACCGCGCAGCTCTGTTGTTTGGTAAAATTCATCGCGCACTATCCTTATTGGTGATGAACTGCGCGATTCGGGTGCCGTAAGCACCGCATCGTTCAGCTTAAAGCCGGGCAGCTGTCTGTCAAAACTGTCTATGGCATCCGCAATAGTGTCGCATACATGCTTCGGCAGAATATCTCTTATATTTGACGGCGTAACGCCGGTGGGGCAGGAGGGATTGACTGAGCCGAGTTTTGTTGATCTGACACCGTTGAGAAAATCGCCGAGAAGCTGCGCAGGCGCGGTATAGTCACCGCCGCCGAGCTTAAAGGCTTTTTGCTCTATTTCGCGCTGCAGGTACATTCCCGCAAGCGGATGCGGGTTGTCGAACGGCGGCTCGATTCCCACAAGCAGAGCACAGTTTGCATTTTCTTTATCGCGCGCATATTCGCTCATACCGTTTACAACCATTCCGCCGTCCTCTGATGAGGCGGCAACAACCGTTCCGCCGGGGCACATACAGAAAGTATAAAGCCCTCTGCCGTGGTCCGGATGTGCCGAAAGCTTGTAATCAGCCGGCGGCAAAAGGGGAGAGTTCCACATTTTGCCGTAGCGCGATTTGTTTATATATTCCTGCCTGTGTTCAATTCTTGTGCCGACCGAAAACGGCTTCTGATTTATTTCAAGCCCCATTTTGTAAAGCATCTCGAATGTATCGCGAGATGAATGGCCTATTGCGAGTATCACCGCGTCTGTTTCAATGTCGTACTCTCTGCCGTTCTTTTCCTTTACGCCTATACCCGCAACAAAACCGTTGGCTGTGTAAATCCCCGTAAGCCTTGTGTCAAAATGCACTTCGCCGCCGAGCCTGATAACCTCATCGCGCAGATTTTTTACAACGGTTTTCAGCTTATCGGTGCCTATATGCGGCGTTGCCGAATATAATATTTCAGCCGGTGCGCCGAAGTCAACAAAGCGCAGAAAGACCTCTCTGCACCGCGGGTCTTTAATTCCGGTGGTTAGCTTGCCGTCGGAAAATGTGCCTGCACCGCCCTCGCCGAACTGAACATTCGATTCGGTATCGAGCGTATGTGTGCTCCAGAATGTATTTACATGGTTCGTGCGTTCCTCGACCTTTGCACCGCGTTCAAAAACAATCGGCTTTAATCCGGCTTTTGCGAGCGTAAGCGCCGCAAACATACCGGCAGGACCGAAGCCGACAACTACCGGACGGAACTGCGAATTTCTTTTCAGCTCCGGCATATCGTAGTGGTAACGCTTTGTAACAAATGCCTTGTTCGGTGCAAAACGCGAAACGATTTTTTCTTCATCGAGCGTGGTTTCGATTTCAACCGAGTAAACAAGAATAATATTGTCGCGGTCGCGTGAATCTATTGACCGTTTTGCCACCGCAAAATCGGTGATTTCCGCTTCATTTATGCGCAGGGCTTTTGCCGCCGCGGTTTTCAGCTCGGCATCGGTCGAGCCGAGCTTCATTTTAATTTCATTCAGTCTTATCATAACTTAAACTTCCGTTTTATTTATGTATTCCGCAGCAGCGGTACCTGCTATTCTGCCCATAGTCCATGCAAGGTGCAGGTTATAGCCGCCGCACTTGCCGTGAATATCAAGTATCTCACCGCAGGCGAAAATGCCGCTTTTCAGCTTTGACATCATCGTCTGCGGGTCAAATTCATTTACATCAATACCGCCCTCGGTTATCTGGGCAAATTCAAAATCTTTTGCTTTTTCCATGCTTAAATCAAAGCATTTCAATACGGACAAAAGTGAGGATATTTCAGTGCTTTTCAGTTTGCCGACAGTGGTGTGCGGCGCTATGCCGGCTTTTTCCATAATTGCATAGCCGAGCTTGATATTTACGATTCCGCTGAGCATCGCTTCCGTTTCGGCTTTGTGAGAATTATTTATGAAATCGGTTATGTGGTAAGAAAGCTCCTCGGAGCAGTATTCGGGGCAAAGGTCAAGCTGCACGTGCAGATTTTTTCTGCCGCGGCAAAGGTATGAAAGGTCAAGTACGGGGATGCCGGAAACGGAGTTTTCATTGAACTGCACTTCGCCGCTCTCGGTGCCGAGAAACTCGCGCCCGTCGAAAAGCGATACATCGCACTGTGCCCGAACACCTTTTAAGCCGCGCAGCAGCTTTTCCCTCGAGGAAAGAGCCGAAAGAGCGGGGAAAAGTGCGGAGCAGTCGTGCCCGAACTGCATAAGCAGTGCATAAGCCGAGCCGTCAGTGCCGTGAACTGGTGCGGCTTTGCCGCCGCCTGCGATTATTACAGCATCGGCATTTACACCGTTTACAGTGAAGGCCGTGCCGTTTTCTTCAATTTTTGTTACAGCCGACTCGGTGATTATTTTAACGCCGAGTTCTTCCGCTTTTCTCAGAAGCGCATCGCGTATTGTGCCTGCCTGCTGCGAACGCGGGTAAATTCTGCCGTCTTCAAAATAAGGCAAAACACCGAGCGAACGGAAAAACCTGTCACTGTCGGCATAAGGCGAAGTCAGAATGCTTTTAAGGAATGAATGTTCTCCGTGAAAATTCTTCGCCGATAGGTCGGTGTTGGTGAAATTACATCTGCCGTTGCCGGTTACGGTTATTTTTTTAGCGGCTTTCGGCAGCTTTTCAAATACGGTAACAGTGCAGTTTTTATCGGTCTGCGCGGCTTCAATGGCGGCACAAAGCCCCGAAGCACCCGCACCGATTATTACAATACTCTTTTTCACCTGCTTCGACCTCCTTTTACGGCATTATACAATATTTTTACGCGCCGCACAATACACATAAGCAAATTTATATAAAAGTTATAAATAAAAAACATTATAAAAACGGTTTACAAAAGCCCGGGAGTTATGTTAAAATCAATTCATTGTTTTTCAGTTACTTTTTTATCGGAGTTGAATTGTATGAAATCTTATCTTGAAATGACCAAAGCCGAACTCAATGAGGAGTATTCAAAGGTAAAAGCCGCTTACGATGCACTTAAAGCAAAGGGCTTGCAGATAGATATGTCCCGCGGCAAGCCGGGTGCTGACCAGCTTTGCATTTCCGACGGTATGAACGACGTTTTCAAAGACGGCGATTTTAAGTGCGAGGCGGGCGTGGATGTGCGCAACTACGGTCTTCTCGACGGTATTCCGGAGTGCAAAAAGCTGTTTGCCGATTTACTTGAAGTCAAGCCCGAAAATGTCATTATCGGCGGCAATTCGAGCCTTACTTTGATGTTTGATTTTATTTCGCAGTGTATGTACCGGGGCTGCGGCTTCACTCCGTGGGCGCAGCAGGGGGAAATCAAGTTTTTATGCCCCTGCCCGGGTTATGACAGACACTTTGCCATACTCGAGTTTTTCGGCATTGAAATGATAAATATCGATATGACACCCGACGGTCCCGATATGGCTCAAATTGAAGAAGCCGTTAAGGATTCATCTGTTAAGGGTATGTTCTGCGTACCGAAATACTCAAATCCGCAGGGCATTACATATTCTGCCGAAACCGTAAAGCGTATAGCCAACCTCAATACTGCGGCTGACGATTTCCGCATTGTGTGGGATAATGCCTATATCATCCACGACCTTACCGACACTACCGATGAGCTTGTGAATATTTTTGATGTTCTGCCCGAACGCAACAAAAATATGGTCATTGAGGTAGCTTCCACCTCTAAAATATCTTACCCGGGCGCAGGCGTTTCGTGCCTCGCTTCGTCTGTTGAAAATATTGAGGAAATCCTTAAAAGACTTACCATTCAGTCTATCAGCTGCGATAAAGTCAATATGCTTCGCCATGTTAAATTCTTTAAGGATGTTGACGGCATAAAAGCGCACATGAAGCTTCACGCCGCCATACTTAAACCCAAGTTCGATGCGGTGCTCGATAACCTCAGCACCGAGCTCAGCGGTCTCGGCATCGCCGAATGGCTTGAGCCTAAGGGCGGCTATTTTATAAGCCTTGAT
Source organism: Acutalibacteraceae bacterium (assembly GCA_045617785.1). GTDB lineage: Bacteria > Bacillota > Clostridia > Oscillospirales > Acutalibacteraceae > DTU089. The sequence goes on along the minus strand of JAZLJH010000023.1, from coordinate 127,796 downwards.
GTTACCGCCGGCAGCGCTTCAAGAGTTGGTGTTCTCTGCAAGGAGGCGGGCGTTAAGCTCACCAATGTGGGCGCAACATTCCCTTACGGCAAAGACCCGAATGACAGCAACATACGCATTGCTCCCACATTCCCGTCGGCAGAAGTTCTCGCAAAGGCTGTGGAGGTGCTTACCGTTTCGGTTAAGCTTGCCTGCCTTGAAGAACTTGTTAAGTAAGGAGCATATTATGTTACGAATAGGGCACGGTTACGATGTTCACGCTTTTGAAGACGGGCGAAAGTGCATTATCGGCGGCGTGGATATTCCATGTGAAAAAGGTTTGCTCGGGCACTCCGATGCCGATGTGCTTCTGCACGCCGTTTCGGATGCTTTGCTCGGTGCGGCGGCGCTCGGCGATATAGGCAAGCACTTTCCCGATACCGACGAACATTACCGCGGCGCAGACAGTTTAATGCTTTTGCGCGAGGTCGTGCGCCTTATAGCCGAAAAAGGCTATAAGACGGTAAATGTCGATTCAACCGTTATAGCGCAGATGCCGAAGCTTGCGCCGTATATTGATGAAATGCGCGCCAATATTGCAGCGGCAATCGGCGTTGATGCGGATTGCGTCAGCGTGAAAGCCACCACCGAGGAAAAGCTCGGCTTTACCGGAAAAAAAGAGGGCATAGCGGCGCATGCCGTTTGCCTTATAGAAAAGTAAACAATGCACAAACCCTTGCATATTATGTATAAAACACAATATGGAAGGGTTTTTTATGAACAAAAAAGGTATAAAAGTCGCCTCTGTGACCTATGCCATGAAGGGGCGCGATCTGTTACTGAAAAACGGATATAAAGCTTATCTTGCACGCAACCCTCACCCGTCATCGGATGAGGGCTGCGGTTATGTTATTTATGTAAACAATCCCGATGAAAGATGCATGAAAATTCTGAAAAGCAACGGGATAGCCGTGCGCGGATTTGCGGATATGGGGGATGCATTATGATTTACCTCGATAATGCCGCAACATCTTATCCGAAGCCGTTCTGCGTCATAAATGCGCTTACCGAAGCAATGTCGCTGTACGGTGCAAATCCCGGCAGAAGCGGACACGATATGTCCGTGGCAACATCTGCACAGGTTTATGCCGTGCGCGAAAAGCTTGCATCATTTTTCAACTGCAATGCACCAGAAAATGTATCGTTTACGCAAAACTGCACACATTCGCTTAATCTGGCAATAAAAGGGCTTGTCAGCGAGGGCGACCATGTTCTTATTTCGTCGCTTGAGCATAATTCCGTTTTACGCCCCGTACACGCTCTTGCGGAGCGCGGAATAATAACTTACGATGTTTTCAATGTCTATGACGACGACAATATGACACTTTCTTCAATGCGCGGCTTGCTGAAAGCAAACACAAAGCTTGTTGCGGTTACGGCGGTTTCAAATGTTACCGGCAGGATTATGCCGCTTAAAAGACTTTCTGCTGCTGCACATAATGCGGGTGCGCTGTTCCTTGTTGACGGCGCGCAGGGGGCGGGTGTAGTAAATATCGATATGCTGCGCGACGGTATCGACTGCCTTTGCGTGCCGGGGCACAAGGGCTTGTACGGTCCTATGGGAACGGGCGCGCTTCTTCACCGCGGCCTTGAATTTTCTACTGTTATGGAGGGCGGCACGGGGACATCATCCGCGTTGTATTCACAACCGCCCGAATATCCGGAAAGGCTTGAAAGCGGCACGGTGAATGTGCCGGGTATTATTGCTCTCGGCTGCGGTATTGACTATATAAATCAAATCGGAATAAAATATATTTTTGATGATGAAACACACCTTTGCCGTATGCTTTTTGACGGCTTGAAAAATACTGACGGCGTAAAAGTCTGCGACGAGAGCTATAACAGCACTTTTCATGCACCGCTTCTCAGCTTTAATGTAGGGCACCTGCACAGTGAGCGTGTTGCTTATCTGCTTAATGACGGCGGATTTGCCGTCAGAGGCGGTTTTCATTGCTCGCCGCTTGCACATAAAACACTCAACACAATGCGCACGGGTACGGTGCGGGTATCGCCGTCAATAAACAATTCGGAAAAAGATATAAATAATCTGTTAAATTTGGTGAGAAAAATTGCAATTCGTGAAAACTTATGATATAATTTCTCTAAATAAGTATTATTTATATAAATAATAATACAATCAGGAAAGAAAAACGCTTGTCGGGGGATGGCTATGGAAGAAATAATTGCTTATCTTGATAAAATTTGGCTCGCACTGCGCAGTCTCGATTTCGTTTCAACAAACTTTGTTTCCGATATTCTCGACATACTTCTCGTAACGTTCATTATTTACGAGGGTATCAAAATAGTTCGCGGGTCGCGTACGTTTCAGGTCATTAAGGGAATAGCATTTCTGATTGCGGCCTTTCTCATCGTTAAGCTCCTGCGTATGGAAGCAAGTGAGTACCTGCTTTCCGTTTTGTTTGAAAACGCACTTATTATTCTTGTCATACTCTTTTCCCCCGAGCTTCGCAGTATGCTCGAAAGAGTGGGCAGGCGTTCAATAAAAGATATTTCACTTTTCAATTTCGGCAATTCGGAGGAACGCGAAAGAATAATAACTGCCACCGTAAACGATTTTTGCAAAGCCGCTTCCGAATTGAGCGAAACAAATACGGGAGCGCTCGTTGTGTTCGAGCGTGAAGCGCCTCTGCAGGATGTTATTAAATCCGGTACAGTTCTTGATGCCTGTTCATCACCGCAGCTTTTCAACGGTCTGTTTTTCAAAAATTCCGCACTCCATGACGGAGCCGTTGTAGTCCGCGACGGCAGGATTTATGCCGCCGGCTGCATTTTGCCGCTTACGCACGACAATGCGCTTGACAGTAATCTGGGCACCCGCCACAGAGCCGCCATTGGCATCAGTGAGCAGAGCGATGCCGTTTCCGTCATCATTTCGGAGGAAACCGGGGCAATTTCCGTAGCGTGCGAGGGCAAACTCGAGCACGATATTCAGACGGGCAGACTTCGCGAAATTTTGCTTGAATCGCTCGCCACATCCAAAGTGGATGAAAATACCAAAAAGCGCAAAAAACTGTTTTCCGGTAAGAACAAAATGAACGGAGGCGGCAAGGATGAAAAATAAAAGCAAAATCAATGATTTGTTTTACAACGACAAATTTGTTCTTGTGTTTTCCTTTTTTATCGCCGTCGGAATATGGCTTGCGGTCGTTATAAATGTCAGCGAAGAAACAAGCCGCGTAATCAAGGATGTCAAGGTGAATATCGACACGGCAGTTCCTTCACAGTTCGGTCTTGAGGTTTTCGGTAATGCCGATTACACGGTCGATGTAACCGTAACTGGTAAAAAATACCAGATTTCCAACGCGGCGCTTTCGGCGGATGATATTCTCGTTACCGCCCAGACTGACAGTGTCGATTCTGCCGGCACACGTACCTTGCAGTTAAAAGCCGAGGACCTTCGCGGCAGAACTTCTTATAAGATATCCGCAACATCACTGAAAACCATCGATGTCTATTTCGATACCGCCAAAACAGTTCAGCTCGTCATTGAGCCGGAGCTTATTGCCGACGGATTTGACGTCGTTGATGACGGATACACCTGCGGCTTAATCAACCTTTCCGAGTCTTCGGTAAGCGTTACGGGTCCCTCGACTGAAATCAACCGAATTATAAAAGTAACTGCAAGTCTCAAACTCGATGCGCCTTTGTCGGCAAATAAATCAGCAAAGGCAAATGTCAAGCTGCTCGACGAAAACGGCAAAAGCAATTTCAAATATACCGTTTTGAGTGTTGAAGATGTTGTGCTTACAATACCCGTCTTAAAGGTCAAGGAAGTAAAAACCTCCGTAACATATAAAAACGCACCCGACAGTTATGTTGTGGAGCCGCTGCCTTTCACCGTTTCGCCCGCAGCGGATATGTTTAATATTTCCGTTGATGAATATGAAAAAACCGATTCGTTCCCGGTCGGAACGGTCGATTTCAAATCACTTTCACCGTCCAACCATGTGTTTACTTTTGAGGCAGAAAATCTCGGAGCCGCATCAGCCGGCAAAACCGCGAGTTATACCGTCGATGTGAATGTGTCCGGTATCGACCAGGAGTATTTCAGCATTGACACAGCAAAATATAAAATTACCGAGGGCAAAGCGAAATATACGGTTTCCGAACTGAATAAATCGGTAGTTATAGTCGGCGCGCCTAAGGATCTTGCGGCGATTACCGAGGATATGATTTCCGTTGCCGTGGATCTTTCCGAGCTTGACCTCAATGCAGGGCAGACCGTTTCCATTCCTGCGGTCGTAACCGTAAAAAGTGATACGGGCTGCTGGGTTTACGGAACTTATTCCGTTGATGTATCTTATTGATTATTGAAGAAAGGAGGGGAACACCGTGATTAAAAAGGTGCTTGCGTTAATACTCAGCGCATCGCTGTTGTTAATAACTTTTTCGGGGTGTTCTCTGAATTTCTTTTCTGTTGAAAGCCTTATGGCGCCGCCCATGCAATCCGGCAGAAACGGAGAGGTTCAGGCGGCTTTCAAAAAGTATATGAATGACAAAAACGTTCTGCTTAAAACGCCCGCAAGGGGCTCTTACCAGACACCGTTCATATTTTTCGACCTTGACGGCGACGGGCAGGATGAAGTGCTTGTATTTTATGTCGATAACACCGTTGATGCTTCGGTCAGATTTGCCGTTCTTGAATGTGTGAACGAAACATGGCTGATTTCGGCAACTCTTACCGGCGCGGGAAACGGCGTGTATGATGTCGAATTTATTGATATGAATAACGACGGCATCCGTGAGATTTTCGTCGGCTGGTCATTGTTCGAAGCCAAAACCTCGCGAGTTGTTACCGTCTATTCCGTGCAGCGCGGCGAAAACGGCGTGATTTCTCTCGAAATGCTCGCAAGTGAGTATTATAACACCAAGAGCTTTGTTGATTTCAATAACGACGGCAGAAGCGATCTTGTGCTTATATTCCTTGATGACTCTACGGGAATACAGAAATCGTATATGCGCAATTTTTCACTCAGCGAAAGCGGTGAGCTTGTAAAATACAGCGAAATTCTTATAAATTCCGCAATCACCTCCGTTGCGCAGATACAGTATGATACACCCGCCGATACCGGCATAACAAGGTTATTTATCGATTGTCTTAAATCGGACACGCTCGTTTTCACCGAAGTCATATACTGGAACAACAGCAAGCTTTCGGCAGTACGCGCGTTTGAGGATGCGGATACAGCCACGCTTCGTAATTCGAAAGTGCTTTCGACCGATATTGACGGCGACGGACTTATCGAAGTGCCCGAGCCCGTATCACTTTCGGGAAGTGAAGCGAATCTGAACTTTACCGTCGGTGATGAGGCATATTCGTTCTCGCTTCTGAAATGGATGAATTTTGTGGGCGATAAGAGCGAGGGGAATATAACCACTCTGTTCAATCCGCTCGATGTTTATCTGTTCCGCTGCAATTGGAGCTCCGGCGTGACCGTCAGGTACGATAAATTCCGTGAAGCGCTTGCTTTCTGCGAGTGGAGCGATGAGGAAACTGCCGTTAAGGATGAGCTTTTCAGTATCAGCGCCCGTTACGGCGATGCGGAAAAGCCCGAAAATACAGACGGCGTGATTCTTTCCGAAAATGACGTTACTTATTACTATGCAATTACAGATTACGGTAAAAATCACGGGATAACCGAAGATTCGGTCATTTCTTCCTTTATAAATTTGAAATGAGGTGTGCATTGTGAAAAAGGTACTTATTGCCGAAGATGAAGCCGCAATACGCGAAATTATACTTATAACTCTCAAACGCGCAGGCTATGAGGTTACGGAGGCTTGCGACGGTCAGCAGGCGCTCGATATTTATTTTGACAGAGACGGCGCATTTGATGTTGTGCTTCTTGATATAATGATGCCGAATGTTGACGGGCTTGAGGTATGCAAAAGATTGAGAAGCCAGAGCGGCACCGTCGGCATAATAATGCTCACTGCAAAAACGCAGGAAATGGATAAAGTCTCCGGTCTGCTTATGGGGGCGGACGATTACATAACAAAGCCGTTTTCGCCGTCGGAGCTTATGGCGCGTGTCGACAGTGTCTACCGCCGTGTTGCACTTAACACGCAATCCGGTGATTCCGTAAAGAAAAGCGATAAAATTACGCTTGCTCCGTTTGAACTCAATCTGCGCAACAGAACACTTTCAAAAAACGATCGGCTTATTGAGCTTACCCAGGTTGAATTTCAGATCATTGAATTTTTCTTTACCAATGCCGGCAAGCCGCTCGGCAGAACGGATATTCTCAAGCATGTATGGGGCGAGTCGTATTTCGGCGATGAAAAGGTCGTGGATGTCAATATAAGACGTTTGCGAATGAAAATCGAGGATGAGCCGTCAATACCGAAACACCTTGTTACCGTGTGGGGAATGGGGTATAAGTGGAACAAAAACTGATTTAAGGATGTGAGAAAATGAAGATAAGGGGCATAACAAGGCGCTGGGCAGCCAATACCTTGCTTGTTACCGCACTCATTTTGCTCGCACTCGTTTCGGTCAGTATCGTTCTCGTTGTCGGGTATTATAGAAACTATGTTTCAACCCTGCTTTCCGGCTATGCCAATGAAAGCGTATCGAATTACTTTGCGCCGTATGTAAGCGGCAGCGATGATTCTTTCACACAAAAATCGAAAGAGTTTGTTGACAGCTTTTCGGACAAAGGTCTTATGGAGGTTCAGGTGGTTGACCGGCACGGCAGGGTCATAGTATCGTCATCGGGCTTCAGCGTTGATGAAACGATTGAAACTATGGAGGATGTCAAAAATGCCGCATCGTCTTCCACCGGCGTTGCGCGGCGAACGCTTCGTAATGAAAACCGTGAGCAGATAATGGTAGTTGCCATGACCTTGCCGAAAAATGACGGCGAGTTTTCGGGGGCTGTGCGCTTTATCACATCGCTGAAAAATATCAACCGGCAGATACTGTTCTTCATTCTGATAGTTTTTCTTGTGTATATAATCGCTCTTGTTTTCGTGACTATTTCCGGTATGTTTTTTATCAACACCATTGTTACGCCCGTGCGTAAAATCAACGATGTTGCAAAAAAATTCGCCGACGGCGATTTTAATGTGCGAATAGAGACCGACGGCAAAGCGGATGATGAAATTAACGATCTTGCTGAATCCGTAAACGGAATGATAACCGAGGTTGCCGCCACCGATAAACTGAAAAACGACTTTATTTCCACGGTATCGCACGAGCTGAGAACACCGCTTACCGCCATAAAGGGCTGGGGCGAAATGTTAAAGGAGCTTGACGGCGAGGACAGAGAACTCAGCCGCCGCGGTACGGAGGTAATAATAAACGAATCGGAAAGACTTTCCCGCCTTGTTGAAGAGCTGCTCGATTTCTCGCGAATGCAGAACGGCACAATGACATTAAGGCTTGAAAAAATAGATGTGCTTGCAGAACTTGACGAAACGATTTTCGTTTTTAAGGAGCGCTCCAAGCGCGACGGAATAGAGCTAACATATTCCGTGCCGGATGTTCCCGTACCCATGCAGGCGGACCCGAACAGAATAAAGCAGGTATTCGTCAATATACTTGACAATGCCTTCAAGTACACAAATCAGGGCGGCACGGTAAATGTTGAAGCCGCCATTGGCGAAAGAACTCTGACCATTACCGTGTCCGATACGGGCTGCGGAATATCGGCGGAGGATTTGCCGAATGTTAAAAAGAAATTTTATAAAGCGAATTTGCAGGTCAGGGGCTCGGGAATAGGCCTTGCGGTTGTTAATGAAATAGTCAAACTCCACAACGGCGTATTTGAAATAACAAGTGAACTCGGTGTGGGTACTACGGTTTCAATAGTGCTGCCCGTTGAAAAAACGGTTGTTGAGCAGCCTTCACCGATTATAGAGGAAGCGACGGTATTAAATAATGAGTAATGAATCCGAAAAAATAGTTCACAAAACATCAATTGGCGGTCAGGCGCTTATTGAGGGTATAATGATGCAGGGCCCCAGGGGCGCGGCAATGTCGGTGCGTTTGCCCAATGGTACAATAGAAACGGAAATGATGACCGTGAAGCATCTGCGCGACCGTTTCAAGCCGGCGGGCTTTCCGATAATTCGCGGTGTTGTCAATTTTATCGAAACACTTATTTTCGGTTTTAAGTGCATCGAAAAATCTGCCGAAAAGGCGGGACTCGACGATGATGATACCGACCCCGAAAATATGTCAAAGCTCGACAAGTGGCTCTCCGAGCATTTCGGTCCGAAGATGATGACTGTAATAACCGTTATATCCGCTATTCTCGGCTTCGGGCTTGCATTTGTGCTTTTCTTTTATCTGCCGAGCTTCCTTGTAGATGTCTTTGACAAATATATCTGCAAAAACGCTCTTGCCGATATTCACCCCATTTTTGAGGGTATAATGAGAATGGGCATATTCGTTGCATATATGTGGGGAGTTTCCAAAATGCCCGATATTAAGCGCGTATTTATGTACCACGGCGCAGAGCATAAGACGATATTCTGTTATGAGCACGGACTTGAGCTTACCGTGGAAAATATCCGCAGGCAGAAAAGATTTCACCCGCGCTGTGGCACGAGCTTCATATTCGTAATTCTTATTATCAGCATCTTTATTTCTTCCGTTCTTGTTGTTGCTTTCCCGAAAATCGACGATGTCCGTATTGTTTGGATGGCAGTCAAGCTTTTAATCGTTCCGTTTACCGTCGGTGTCGGTTACGAATTTATCAAATACGCCGGAAGACACGAAAATCTGTTTGTAAAAATTCTTTCGGCACCCGGTCTCTGGATGCAGCGTATTTCCACCGCAGAGCCGACCGATGATATTATTGAGGTTGCAATAGATTCTATGAAAGCCGTTATCACCGATAATCCGGAGGACGACGCCATTGGATAAGCTCTATAATATCTACCGCGCCGCTGTTAAAAAACTTGCGGCGGCAGGGTGTGAGGATGCCGAGTTTGATGCAAGGCAGCTTGTGGAATATGCTCTCGGCTACAATAAAACCCAACTTTTGCTTAAATCCGGTGAGCTTATTGACGACGCCCGCACGATTCTTTTTGACGATTGTGTTGAGCGCCGCTGCAAGCGCGAGCCTCTTCAGTATATTCTTGGCTCATGGAGCTTTAACCGCTTTAATTTCAAGGTGGGCGAGGGCGTGCTTATTCCGCGCCCGGAAACCGAGCTGCTTCCCGAATTTGCCGTTGATTTAATGCGCAAAAAGCCGTGCGCCGTCGTTTATGATTTGTGCTGCGGCTCCGGCTGCATCGGAATAACGGTTGCAAAGCTTTTTCCCACGGTGCGCGTTTTCTGTATAGATTACTCCGATAAAGCGATCGAGTATACCGAAAAAAACCGCGAGCTTCTTATGGCTGATAATGTTACCGTTGTAAAAGCCGATATTTTTGATGCGCTCGCGTGCCCGTCGCTTCCGCGCCCCGATTTGATTCTTTCCAATCCGCCGTATATTCCGAGTGCCGAAATCGCCGGCTTGCAGGCCGAAGTACAGTTTGAGCCGTCTATGGCTCTTGACGGCGGTACAGACGGTCTCGATTTTTACCGCGCCATTGCAGATAACTGGTTTATGTTTATTTCCAAGGGCGGTTATCTTGCCGTTGAATGCGGCGATGATCAGGCGCATGGCGTGCTTGAGCTTTTCCTTGAAAAAGCCGAGGGAGCCAAGCTTATCAAGGACGGCGCGGGTATTGACCGCGTTGTGGTTATTAAACGCTGAAAATGCTTTTTGAGTATTGACCTTTTTGATAATATATTGTAAACTGATTAAAATAGGTGGAATTTTATGATAAATTATATCAGGCAAATGATTTCCGGTCAGTTGAGCGGTGTCGAATTTGTTATATGTATAGGTGCATTTCTTTATGTGGCATTCTGCGCCACACCTCTGCACGAGTTCGCTCATGCGCTCGTAGCGGTTAAGCTCGGCGACGATACTCCGCGTATTCGCGGCAGGCTCACAATCAACCCCATGGCGCATATCGACTGGATCGGATTCCTTATGATTTTCCTTTTCGGATTCGGTTACGCAAAACCCGTGGATGTGCGTATGCGCAATTTCAAAAAGCCGAAAAGGGATATGGCAATAGTTGCACTTGCGGGTCCGTTATGCAACCTTCTGCAAAGCTTGATCTATTTGTTCCTTTACAATCTTTGTCGTTTTGCCGCAATTTCATCGAGCAATATCATGATATTCTATATCGGCTTCTTTTTTATGTTTGCGGCAACCATAAATGTAAATCTCGCGGTATTTAACCTTATACCCATTCCGCCGCTTGACGGTTCCCGTCTTCTTACGGCATTACTGCCCACCAAATACTACTATAAACTGATGCAGTACGAGCGTTACATTATGATAGCTCTGTTCCTGCTGCTGTTCACGGGTATTCTGTCCACACCGCTTTCATTCCTGTCATCTTTAGTGGTAAAAGGGCTTATGTTTATAACTTCACTCCCGTTCGGATTTTAATTGAGGTAAATATGGAACAGATTTCATATAAGCTTGAGGTGTTTGAGGGACCGATGGACTTGCTCCTGCACCTCATAACAAAGCATAAACTTGATATTTACGATATTCCGATTCTTCAGCTTGTTGATCAGTTTACCGATTATGTTCGCCGTATGCAGGATGAGGATATGGAGGTCGCCAGCGAATTTCTTGAAATGGCGGCTCGGCTCGTATATATAAAAACGGTTTCGCTGCTTCCCGTTTATGAGGAGGCGGAGGATCTTAAAAAAGAATTGCAGGCGGAGCTTCTCGAATACCGCGACTGCAAAATTCTTGCCGGCAAGCTTTCGCAGATGACCGACGGCTTTGATTACGGTGTAAGGGCGTTTCCCGAAGAGGTTGACCCCGATATGTCTTATAAAAGACTTCACGAGCCGGACGAGCTTTTAAGAGCTTATTCGGTCGCGGCAGGCAAAAAGCTGAGAAGAATGCCGCCGCCGTTTGAATCATTCAAAGCAATCGTTGCAAGAAAAATCGTTTCGGTAGGCTCAAAAATAGATTCCATAGTTTCATCACTCAAAACAAAGCGCAAACGCAAGCTTATGGATATTTATAAAGAGGCAAAGACGCGTTCCGATCTTATTGCCGCATTTCTTGCGGTGCTTGAGCTTGCAAAGAACAAAACGATTTACATAACCGGCGACGGCGACGATGCCGGTATAGAACTTTTGGAAGGAAATGAAAACACTTGACAGACGCTAAACAAATCGCCGCAGTTGAAGCAGTGCTTTTTGCGGCTGCCGAGCCTGTGGAATATACAAGGCTTGCATCGGTACTCGGTTATGATGACGAGCAGGTTTTGATAATTCTCGATGAAATCGATAAAAAATTAAGCGATGACAGCAGCGGTATCTGCCTTGTAAAGCTTGATACAAAATATCAGCTTTGCAGCAAAAAAGATTACATAGAACCCATAAGAACGCTCCTTGATTTACGAAAGAACGCTCCGCTGTCGCAGGCGGCGTTTGAGGTGCTTGCAATAATCGCCTACAATCAGCCCATTACCAAGCCTTACATTGAGCAGATTCGCGGCGTTGACTGCTCCGGCGTTGTCAACACGCTCTGCGTTAAAGGTCTTATTGAAGAAAAGGGCAGGCTTGAGGTGCCCGGTAAACCCGTTTTATACGGTACCACACCCGCATTTTTACGCTGCTTTTCGCTTGAAAGCCTGCACGATTTGCCGCCGCTGCCCGAAAATGACCGCGAAGTGCTTATGTCTGATGTCGATAACGGTCAGATGTCGCTTTTTGACGGCGTTGAGGAGGATTCATCCGACGCGGCGCAGGAAGGAACGCCCGATGTTGAAAATAATGCAGATTGATTTTTGATCTGCCAATAGGGGGGATAGGATGCCGTTTTTATATACAGTTCTCGGTATCATCCTGTTTTTTGTAATAATTTTTTCGGTACCGGTCGGTGTTATCATCGATTACGGCGAAAAAACAGTTGTGGCATTGAAATGGTTGTTTGTTAAAATAACAGTCGTTGATACCTCAAAACCGAAAAAAGAAAAGAAAAAGAAAGAAAGAAAGAAAAAGGAAGATAAGCCCGAAGAAAAAAAGGAAGACAAGCCCGAGGAAAAGAAAAAGTCCGATAAAAAAGGCAACAGCCTCTTAAAACAGATATATAACGACCACGGTTATGACGGACTTGTAAAAATGCTCGGCGCGGTCGGTAATTCGCTTTCCGGCTTCTTCGGCAGTCTGTGGAAATCGTTCACAATCGATGAGCTTTACATAGATATGGTTACCGCCACAGGCGATGCCGCACAGACGGCTATAAAGCACGGCAAGCTCTGTTCCTATGCTTACCCCATACTCGGCAAGCTTATCTCCACCTGCAAGGTCAAAAAGTACGACTTTGACTTCAGCCCCGATTTTCTTGCAGTGAAGTCAACCGCAGAGGCTTATGTGCGGCTCCATATTATTCCCATTAAAATCACAAACGCCGCGGTAGTGCTCGTGTTCAGGCTTCTCTTCAAGGTCGTTCTCAAGCTTCTTGTTTCGGTATTCAAGAACAAGAAGAATGTGCCGAAAGCTCCGGCGCCCGAAAAAGTCAAAAATACTTCATCTGCCGCCAAAGCTGATGAGGATTTGAAAGAAACAGATAAAAACAATAACGATAAGGATGGTGTTTCCTAATGGAAAAATCAGCAAACGGTATTCTTCAGACAACAATCGAAAAAGTAAGAGATCTCGTTGACGTCAGCACAATTATCGGCGAGCCCATCAATCTTCCCGACGGTATGACCATCATTCCCGTTTCCAAGGTTACATACGGCTTCGCTTCCGGCGGCTCCGATTTCCCCTCAAAGAACGATACTCAACTTTTCGGCGGTGCAGGCGGTGCAGGCGTTACAATTAACCCCGTAGCATTCCTTGTTGTAAAAGACGGCGAGGTTTCCATCAAGCACATTATCTCCAATGATAACGCTATTGAAAGAGCAGTTACCATGGTACCCGATATGTTTGATAAGGTAGTTAACCTTGTAGACAAAAAGAAGAAAGACGGCGAAGAGGAAGCTCCCGCAGCAGACGCCGAATAATTCCGATATTTTAATACAACCACCTGCATAAAATATCAGCAGGTGGTTGGTTTTGCAAAATATTAAGGGCATTTTTGAAAGGACTGTCGTGCTGACAGGCGGATTTTATGGCAGAAGAAAGATTGCAGAAATACCTTTCCGAGTGCGCGGTGGCTTCCCGGCGTAAGTCCGAGGAGCTTATTCGCGACGGCAAGGTTAAAATCAACGGCAGAATTGCCGAGATAGGCGACAAGGTCAATCCCGGTAAGGATACAGTTACCGTCAACGGCAAAAAAGTTTCGGCTGTTAAGGATAAATACTACATTATGCTCAATAAGCCCAGAGGGTATGTTACCACCATGAGTGATGAGCTCGGCAGAAAGTGTGTTGCGGAGCTTGTGAGTGATGCAGGCGCGGCGGTTTACCCCGTCGGCAGGCTTGACCGCGACTCCGAAGGTTTGCTGCTTATGACCAATGACGGTGAATTTGCAAACGCCGTAATGCACCCGCGCAAGCATGTTGCAAAAACTTACCGGGTTACGGTGCGTTCAAATATTAACGATGTGCAAGTCGAAAAGCTCGAAAACGGCATTATGCTTGACGGCAAAATAACCTTGCCGTCGGAGGTGCATATTATTGAAAAAAGCGCCGAGCGCAGCGTGTTCGAAATAACCATTTACGAGGGCAGAAACAGACAGATAAGAAAAATGTGCGAGGATGTGAGCCTCGAAGTTATCAGGCTTAAAAGAAATTCCGTTGGCGCGGTAAAGCTCGGTATGCTGCAGCCCGGTAAATGGCGCGAGCTTACCGATGATGAAGTGCGAAAACTCGTTTCTCAATAAGGAGGACTTTATATATGATAAGAAGTATGACCGGCTTCGGCAGAGCGCAGGCATCTGTTGACGGTTATGACGTAACCGTTGAGATAAGAAGCGTAAATCACAGATATTTTGAATTTTCTGCGCGTATTCCGCGTGCGTTTTCGTTCCTTGAAGATAAAACCAAAAATCTTCTTAACGAAACGATTTCGCGCGGCAAGGTCGAGTGCTCAATGATAATCGAAGCCACAAACGATGACAGCGTTGTCGTTACAGTGGATGAGCCGCTTGTTAACGGTTATTATAAAGCCGTTGAGGAAATTGCCGCGAAATTTGCGCTTAAAAACGATTTGACCGCGCTTTCACTGGCTCGTTTCCCCGATGCGCTCAAAATCGTAAAAGCACCCGTCGATGAGGATGAACTCTGGGCAAAAATCGCGCCCGTTATTTCCGAGGCGTGCAGGCATTTTGTTGAAATGCGCGAAACCGAGGGCGCAAAGCTGCGTGCAGATGTGCTCTCACGCGCCGATATGATAATCGACAATGTTGCTTTTATTGAGGAACGCTCACCCGAAACCGTCAAAGCTTATAACGACAGACTTCTTGAAAAAATCAGAGAGGTGCTTGCCGACAAGCAGGTCGATGAGTCGAGAATACTTACCGAAGCCGCAATTTATGCCGATAAGGTAGCTGTTGCAGAGGAAACCGTAAGGCTCAGAAGCCATATCGAGCAGCTTCACACCATGCTTGATTCCTCCGAGCCGATTGGCAGAAAGCTTGATTTTCTTGTTCAGGAAATCAACCGCGAAGCCAATACCATTGGCTCCAAGGCGCAGGATGTTGAAATCGCACGCAGCGTTATCAACATAAAAGCCGAGGTCGAAAAAATCAGGGAACAGATACAGAATATAGAGTAACAGAGGCAGCGTATGAAACTTGTTGATCTCGATTTCGGCAACCTTATCAATGCCGACAGAGTCGTGGCGGTTGTCAGCCCCGAGTCCGCACCCGCAAAAAGAATGGTGCAGGATTGCCGCAAGCGTGCAATGCTTATTGACGCCACACACGGCAGAAGAACACAGTCCGTAATAATAACCGACAGTGAAAGCGTCGTTCTTTCGTTTTTAACTGCCGAAGAATTACTCGAACGCTTCAGTTCGGCGAAAGGCGGCGAAAAATAATGGCAGACAGAAAAGGTGTGCTCCTCATCCTCTCCGGTCCGTCCGGTTGCGGTAAGGATACAATAATCGCCGAATTAAAGAAAAGCAATAATAATATCAGGCAATCGATTTCCGCTACCACGCGCGCAATGCGCGACGGCGAGGTTGACGGTGTTGATTATTATTTCACCGATGTTGCTTCCTTTGAGGAAAACATAGAAAAAGGCTATTTCCTTGAATATGTAAAATACGGTGATAATTACTACGGCACGCCGAAAAAAGCAGTCGATGAAATGCTTGATTCCGGTGTTTCGGTATTACTTAAAATCGAAGTCGAAGGAGCGGGCAATGTCAGAAAGCTATATCCCGATATCGTTTCGGTATTTATCGTTCCGCCCTCAATGCAGGTGCTAAAAGAGCGTCTGCTCGGCAGGGGAACCGAAACCGAAGAAAGCTTCCGTAAGCGTATTGATACTGCGCGTGAGGAACTCAAACGCGCCGGTGAATACGATTACATAGTAATTAACGATGATCTTAAACAGTGTGTCTGCGATGTTTGTTCCATACTCAAAGCGGAGCAATCCCGTTACGGCAAAATGGCGGACACTGTTGCCGATATAATAAATAATTAAACCAAAAGGAAGGTATTTAATATGCTTAATCAGGATCTCAGCAAGGTACTTGCAAACAACACAAGCCGTTATTCGCTTGTTACGGCTACCGCAAAGCGCGCACGCGCCATCGCGGAAAAGAATCTCGAAGAAAAGATAATCACTACCGAAAAACCCGTAAGTGTCGCTCTTGACGAGATAATCGAAGATAAATACAGAATCGTAGAGCCCATCGAGATTTCCGGAATCTGAAATGTCTGAATTCGCTTTTTTCGCCGTTGTTGCGGTGGAAGGGCTCGTTTACCACTTTGATGCACCGTATTCATACGGCATACCGCCGGAGCTTGAAAAATCCGCTTTGGCAGGCTGCCGCGTTATGGTGCCGTTCGGTAACGGCAACCGCAAAAAGCAGGGCTTGATACTTTCGGTCAGTCCTATATGTGAGGCTGAAAATACGGTTAAGTTAAAAAGCATATCGCGTGTTCTTGATGAAAAACCGCTTTTCACGCAAGAGATGCTTCTGCTTGTTCGCTGGCTCAGAGATAACACATTCTGCACCTATTTTGAGGCGGCAAAAGCCATGCTGCCTGCAGGTATAGGGCTTGAATATGTTGTTTCATATATAGCCTCGTCGGATTGCGGCGAGAATGTTACGGAAAATCTCGGCGGCGAAGAAAAAAGCGTATTAGATTATCTGAAAGAGTGCTGCAGCTTCGTTAAACGCGAAAAAATAATTGCAGATACCGGCTGCTCCGAGGAAACATTGCAGAAGCTCGTAAAAAAGGGCGTGCTTTTCACAAATGTTGATACAAAGCGCAAAACGGGCGATTTAACAGTGAAAAACGTTCGCCTTGCCTGCGCCGAGGAGGATGCCGAATCCGTAATCAATTCACTTACGGCAAAGCAGAAAAACGTCGCGAAGCTTTTGCTGGATATCGGCTCGGCATCAGTCAAAGAGGTATGCTATTTTTGCGGTGTTACGCCGGCGGTTGTAAGTGCTCTTGTTAAAAAGGGCGTTGCCGAATTGTATGACAGTGAAGTTTACAGGCGCCCCGGGGTTTTTACCCGCGGCGAAAAGTCACCTTCACCCGTACTGACCGATTCACAGACAAAGGCGTACGAATATCTGCTTGATAAATACAGTTCCGGCGAGCCGTCTGTAAACCTTCTTTTCGGTGTTACGGGCAGCGGCAAAACTCAGGTCTTTCTGAAACTCATTGATGATGTTGTGGCGCAGGGCAGGGGCGTAATAGTAATGGTGCCCGAAATCGCTCTTACGCCGCAGACACTTAACATTTTTTATTCTCATTTCGGCGACGGTGTTGCGGTGTTTCACAGCGCTCTGTCTGCGGGTGAACGCATAGATGAGTGGAAGCGTGTAAGAAACGGCGAAGCGAAAATCGCCATCGGCACGCGCTCCGCAGTCTTTGCACCGTTTGAAAATCTCGGCTTGATCGTTATGGATGAGGAGCAGGAGCATACATACAAATCGGAAATGTCGCCGCGTTACCATGCGCGCGAGGTTGCAAAATTCCGTTGTGTGCAGAATAAAGCGATGCTTGTGCTTTCCTCTGCAACTCCGTCGGTAGAAACGTTCAAATGTGCCGAGGATGGCAGATACGGCTTCGTAAAACTCACCGAGCGCTACGGCAAAGCGATTCTGCCGGAGGTCGTTACGGTAGATACTACCGATATGAAAAGCGTTATAAGCGCCGAGCTTTACCGTGCCATAGAAAACTGCCTTGCCGAAAAAAAGCAGGCAATTCTTCTTATGAATCGCCGCGGTTTCAACACATTCGCCGTTTGTTCGGCGTGCAAAACGGTGCTTACCTGCCCGAACTGCAGTATATCGCTTACATACCACAGTGCCAATAAACGCCTTATGTGCCATTATTGCGGCCATTCCGAGCAATACACCGATGTTTGCCCCGTTTGCGGCGAAAAAGCGGTGAATTACGCGGGTTACGGTACGCAGCGCATTGAGGATGAGCTCGCGCTTATGTTCCCGAGTGCGCGTATTCTGCGAATGGATGCCGATACCACTATGGCGCGCTATTCTTATCAGGATAAGCTTACCGCCTTTGCCGACGGCGAATACGATATTATGCTCGGCACACAGATGGTCGCAAAAGGTCTTGATTTTCCGCGTGTAACGCTTGTCGGCATCATATCCATTGACCAACAGCTTTATAACGATGATTTCCGCGCAGGTGAAAAGGCTTTTGATCTGCTCACGCAGGTCATAGGCAGATCCGGCAGGGGCGAAAATGCGGGTAAGGCATATATTCAGACAATGCTGCCGGATAATGATATCATCGAGCTTTCCGCAAGTCAGGATTACGAGGCGTTTTATAAGACCGAAAAGGTCATACGCAAAACTATGGTTTACCCTCCGTTTTGTGATTTGTGCACATTGACTTTTACAAGTGAAAATTATGCAAAATCTTATTCCGGTGCGGTCAGCTTTTTTGAAATGCTCAAAGAGGCGGTAAGCGGCGAATACAGTGATGTGAAGCTGAATATTTTAGGTCCGCTTCAACCGCGAGTGAACAAGATCAGCAATAAATACAGGCATATCATTACCGTTAAATGCCGTAATTCCAAGCGTTTCAGGGAGATGATGTCGGCAGCGCTCATAAGCTTTATGCGCAGCTCGCAAAATTCTTCCGTAACGGTAACTGCAGATATAAACCCATTATCATAAGAGGTATTAAAATGGCTTTAAGAAATATAAGAACGGATGACGACCCCATATTGAGAAAAACGGCAAGGCCCGTTACGGAATTCAACGACAGACTTTTCGATTTGCTTGACGATATGAAAGAAACGATGTACCACGCCAACGGTGTGGGGCTTGCAGGTCCGCAGGTGGGCGTTCTGCGCCGCGTTGTTGTTATGGATGTGAGCGAATCGCGTGATGAGCTTATTGAGCTCATAAATCCCGAAATCACTTTCAGCGACGGCTCACAGACGGGCATTGAGGGCTGCCTTTCGCTTCCGGGCAAATGCGGGCAGGTAACGCGCCCCAATATAGTTAAGGTAAAGGCGCAGAACCGCGAGGGTAAATGGTGCCTTTATAAAGGTGAAGAGTTAAAGGCCAGATGCTTCTGCCATGAAATAGACCACCTTGACGGAATACTTTATAAGGATAAGCTTGACGAGGGCGAAACATTGCGCAGCTCCGAAGCGGAAGAATGATTATATGAGAATCTTATATATGGGCACACCCGATTTTGCCGTTAAGCCCTTGCAGGCGCTTATTGATAACGGTTACGAGGTCGTAGGTGCCGTTACACAGCCCGACAAGCCCGTCGGCAGAAAAGCAATATTGACTCCGCCGCCTGTAAAGGTGCTTGCGCTTGAAAATAATATTCCGGTTTTTCAGCCGCAAACGCTCAAAAACGGCGCAGGAGTTGAGCTGCTTAAAGAGCTTAAGCCCGATTTGGCGGTAGTTGTTGCATACGGAAAGATACTTCCCAAGGATTTTCTCGATTTTCCGAAATACGGCTGCATAAACGTTCACGGCTCGCTTCTGCCGAAATATCGCGGTGCGGCACCTATACAGCGCTGCGTTTTAGACGGCGAGGAATATTCCGGCGTAACCACTATGCAGCTTGATGAGGGCGTAGATACCGGCGATATTCTGCTTGCCGAAAAAACCGAGGTGGGTGAAAACGAAACCTCGGGCGAGCTTTTCGACAGACTTGCCGTGCTCGGTGCCGGGCTTCTTTTGAAAACGCTTAAAGCACTTGAAAACGGCGAGCTTAAACCCGTTAAGCAAAATGATGCCGAAAGCTCTTATGCCGCTATGCTTGATAAATCAATGTCGCTTGTCGATTTTACAAAAAGTGCGGCAGAGGTACATAATCTTATTCGCGGGCTTGACCCGTGGCCCGTTGCCAACACCGTGCTTGACGGTAAAACATTAAAGTTGTTTTCGTCTTCGGTCATTGAAAACTGCAAAGGTACTGCCGGCAGCGCATCTGCCGGTAAAGACGGTCTGCTTGTTGCCTGCGGCGACGGTGCAGGTGTTTTAATCAAAGAGGTGCAGTTCGAGGGCAAAAAAAGAATGTCCGCAGCCGATTTCTTTCGTGGTCATCCTCTGCAAAACGGTACTGTTCTTTAATATCAGTTCATAAATTACCATATATTATTTAATTTTTTTGAATTAAAATAACGGTGTAAGGAGTTGTTGTTATGCCGTATTCGATACCACTCGGTTATTATATGGATTTCAGTTACATTCTGCTTGTTGTTCCCGTTCTTATTGCTTCGCTTATCATTCAGGCGAGGCTTAAGTCCACTTATGCCAAATACTCAAAAATCAGCAATCTTCGCGGTATTACGGGTGCGCAGGCGGCGCAGTTCGTGCTTAATTATTACGGCGTGACCAATGTTGCCGTAAGGTGCGGCACCGGCAAGCTTACCGACCATTACGACCCCCGCACAAATGTTATTGTGCTTTCACCCGAGGTCTACAATTTTTCGAGTATTGCCGCAGTAGGTATTGCCTGCCATGAGGCGGGGCACGCCGCCCAGCATGCCGAGGGCTATGCGCCCATAAAGATTCGCAATCTGATTCTTCCCGTGTGTAATGTCGGCTCTTCGATTTCAGTGCCGCTTATCATTCTCGGCATCTTTCTCAGCTTTGATTCACTTATCTGGGCGGGTATACTGCTTTTCTCGTTCGTTGTTGTTTTTCAGCTCGTTACGCTTCCCGTTGAATTTAACGCAAGCAACAGAGCCATTCACGTTATAGAGTCAAACGGTCTCCTCAGCTATGAGGAAAAGTCGGGTGCAGAAAAGGTGCTCAAGGTTGCGGCACTCACTTATGTTGCTTCGCTTGCAACGAGTGTTGCGCAGCTTCTCAGGCTTATTATCCGTTTCGGCGGCAGGAGAAAACGCTGATGGTGAATTCCGCAAGGCAGACTGCATTCGAGGTGCTTTTGAAAATCGAAAAGGACAAGGCGTATTCAAACATCGCTATAGACAGTGCTGTCAGAGCAACACAAGCCGACAGCACTGATTGTGCTTTTATTTCTCGCCTCGTTTACGGTGTTACCGAACGGAAAATCACACTTGATTTTGCATTTTCGCATTACCTGAAGCAAGCGGTTTCAAAGCTTCGCGCCGAAGTTCTTACGGCTTTGCGGCTCGGCACATATCAGCTTCTTTTTATGGATAAGGTTCCTGTGCCGGCGGCGGTCAATGAAAGCGTTGCACTTGTGAGGAATAATGGCTGCGCTTATGCCGCGGGGCTTGTTAATGCGGTTTTGCGCAAGGTCGCCTCTGATGGTATGCCCGATTTTTCATCACTTCCCGTCAGGGAAAGCATAAGTGCCTGCTATTCCGTCCCGTCAGAGCTTGTTGACCTTATTTCCTACCATTACGGCGAGGAAAATGCCGAAGCATTTTTCAAAGCTTCTCTTGAACCGAAAAAAATCACCGTTCGCGTAAATACGCTTAAAACAACTGCTGAAAAAATAAAAAAGATATTTGACAAAGAAAAAGTTGCTTATGAGGATTGTGCAGCCGAAAATGCGCTTGTGATTTACCCGCGAGGCGCCGTTTACGAGCTTGATTCTTATCTTGACGGACTTTTTCACGTTGAGGATATTTCGTCGCAGCTCTGTGTAAAAGCACTTGCACCGAAGTCCGGCGAAACGGTGCTTGATGTTTGCTCTGCACCGGGCGGCAAAAGCTTTACCGCCGCACAGTATATGAATGACTGCGGTACGCTCATTTCGTGCGACCTGCACGGCCATCGCGCCGCGCTTGTTGGTGAGGGGGCGCGCAGACTCGGCATAAATATTCTTAAAGCCGAGGTTAACGATGCTACGGTTTTCAACGGTGATTTTCCCGAGGCTGATGCCGTGCTTTGCGATGTGCCTTGCTCCGGACTCGGCATAATCGGCAAAAAGCCCGAAATCAAATATAAAAAACTTGATGATATCAAAGAACTCATACCGGTGCAGAAAAGCATTCTTGATGTTTCAAGCCGGTATGTAAAAAGCGGCGGCAGGCTCGTTTACTCAACCTGTTCGGTCAATCCGAATGAAAATCGCAAGGTTTGCGACCGTTTTTTAAGCGAGCATCCCGAATTTCACAGTGTTCGCGTTTTGCCCGAGGTTGAACGCGTCTGTGATGAGGGCGATTATCTGACCCTGATGCCGCATATAAATAATTGCGACGGTTTTTTTATTTCATTATTTATAAAGGATTGAATTTTAAGTCGGTATGGAAAAAAAGGATATTCTGTCGCTCGATATAAATGAGCTCGGCGCGGAGCTTGCGGCTATGGGAATGCCGAAATTCCGCACGGCGCAGATATACGACTGGCTACATAAAAAATGCGTTTCGTCATTTGATGAAATGTCCAATATTTCCAAGCAGCTCAAACAACAGCTTGCAGATGCTTTTGTAATAAAGAACTGCAGCATTGAGCGTAAGCTCGTTTCCGCCATTGACGGCACGGTGAAATACCTTTTTTGCCTTGATGACGGCGAGTATCTCGAATGTGTTGTAATGAGCTACAAATACGGCCATACTATCTGCATTTCAACACAGGTCGGCTGCAAAATGGGGTGCGCATTCTGCGCTTCGGGCATAGGCGGCTTCAAGCGGCACCTTGCCCCGTCTGAAATGCTCGGGCAGATATACGCCGCACAGCGCAATCTCGGCTTGCGTATAGCGCGCATAGTGCTTATGGGTATGGGCGAGCCGCTCGATAATTACGATAATGTTATGAAATTTCTCACTCTCGTTTCCGATGAGAACGGTCTGAATATAGGAATGCGCCACATTTCGCTTTCCACAAGCGGCATAGTGCCGGGAATTTACGATATGCTTGAACGCGATTTGCAGCTTACGCTTTCGGTTTCGCTGCATGCGCCCAATAATGAAATACGCTCGCGCATTATGCCCGTAAATTCAAAATGGGATATTGATGAACTGCTGAAAGCGTGCAGAATATACGGCGACAAAACCTCGCGCCGCATATCCTTTGAATACGCTATGATGAAAAACGTAAACGATTCGCCCGAGTGTGCGCGTGAGCTTGCCGCAAGGCTGAAAGGGATACTGTGCCATGTCAATCTTATTCCGGCGAATGAAGTGCGCGAAAAAGACCATGAGCGCAGTACGGATAAAAGCATAGCGGAATTTAAGAATATACTTGAAAAGCAGGGGATTGCGGTTACGGTACGCCGCACTCTCGGCTCCGATATAAATGCCTCATGCGGTCAGTTGAGGCGTGAAAAATTGAGACAGAACGAACTTTTGTGAGGTGAAGCGAAAATGCAATTTTCCGTAAAATCCGATAAAGGTCCCGTAAGAGAAAATAACCAGGATTATTTTGACTGCGGCGAAACGAACGGATTGAGCTGGGCAGTAGTTTGCGACGGTATGGGCGGCGTTAACGGCGGTCAGGTCGCAAGCAGGCTCTGTGTCGAGGTCGTCAGCGAAAGGCTTAAAACGAATCTGCGCAAAAATATGAACTATGTGTCCGTGCGCAATTTACTTGAAAGCTCCATACAAGCGGCGAATGCTGCAATACTCGCAAAAGGCGGAAGTGATTCTTCACTGCGCGGTATGGGTACCACAGTTGTTGCGGCAGTCATAAATTCCGGCGTTGCGGTGCTTGCTCATGCGGGCGACAGCCGTATTTACAAGCTGTCCGAGGAGGGAATCGTTCAGCTTACCAAGGATCATTCCGTTGTGCAGATGCTTATTGACAACGGTGATCTTGCTCCGGAGCTTGCTCTTTCGCATCCCGACAGGAATGTCATTACCCGTGCGGTCGGCGTTTCCGATACTATTGATATTGATGTCGATATTGCAGATATCTGGGACGGTGATACGCTGCTGCTTTGCACAGACGGCCTGACCGGATGCGTAAGCGATAAGGATATATTAAAAGTTGTGAATAATTGCGATTTTTCGATTTCGGCAGAGAATCTCATTGGTCTTGCCATAGATAACGGCACCGCCGATAATGTTACGGCAGTGCTTATGACAAATAACGATTGAGGAGGGCAAGTATGGATAATTATGTTGGTAAGCGCCTTGACGGGCGTTATGAAATAGAAGAAGTTATCGGTGTAGGCGGAATGGCTGTTGTGTATAAAGCATATGACAGTATTGACGACAGAACCGTTGCCGTAAAAATATTAAAGGATGAATACCTCGCAAACGAAGAATTTCGCCGTCGCTTCAAAAATGAGTCAAAGGCGATAGCCGTGCTTTCGCATCAGAATATCGTTAAGGTTTACGATGTCAGCTTCGGTGACAGGCTTCAGTACATTGTAATGGAGTATATTGAGGGCATCACCCTTAAAGAGTATATCGGTCAGCGCGGTGTGCTCGATTGGAACGAAGCTCTGTATTTCATTATTCAGGTTCTTCGCGCTTTGCAGCACGCTCACGATAAAGGTATTGTGCACCGCGATATCAAGCCGCAGAATATTATGCTGCTTGAAAACGGCACGATTAAAGTTGCCGATTTCGGAATTGCGCGTTTCAGCCACGGTGAAACAAAAACGATTTCCGAAAAAGCCATCGGCTCCGTTCATTATATGAGTCCCGAGCAGGCGAAGGGCGAAATGACCGATGAAAAGGCGGATATTTATTCTGTCGGCGTAATGCTTTATGAAATGCTTACGGGTAAACTGCCCTTTGAAGCGGAAAATGCCGTTTCCGTTGCTCTTATGCAGGTGCAGACCGATGCCGCTCTGCCGCGCACATTAAATCCCTCAATTCCCATGGGATTTGAGCAGATAACCATGAAAGCCATGCAGAAAAGCACAAAGGAACGTTACCAGACTGCGGCTGAAATGCTGCTTGATCTGGAGGAATTTAAGCGTAACCCGAACATAAAATTTGACTATCCCACGTATTATGTTGACAGTCAGCCAACACGTTATGTGGGCAGAATACAGTCTAAAGAAAGCGCATCTTCCGAAGCGGAAAGAACTGTTATGGCTGCCAAGACCGCCGAAAAGCCCCCCGTCGTTAAGCCTGCTGCAGATATAGAGCAAAAAACCTCCGCAGTTTCCGAAAAAGCTGCCGAGGTGCAGGACGTGCAGAAGCGCAAAACGGTCAACACAAAGCTTATTGCTATTGTAGCGGGCATTGCTCTTGCGGTCGTAATAGGCGTAATAGTTATTGTTTCTTCAATGCTTAAAAACGGCTCACTTACCGTCGGCGGCTTCAAAAATGTTGAGGTCGACAATTTCATCGGTAAGAACTATGAGCTTGAAATTAAGAATAACGAGGAATATAAAGGCAAATATAATTTCCAGATATCCGAGGTAGTGTCTTCCGATGTTCCCGAGGGAACTGTATGCGAGCAGTCGCCGAAGGCGGGCGAGAAGGTTACCAAAAACACCACGGTGCTTCTTTCCGTTGCCAAATCCGGCGAAGGCTTCGTGCTTGAAAATTATGCAGGTCAGAACTATAAGCAGGTGCAGAGTGAACTTGAATCACTCGGATTCTATGTAATCGTAACACCCGAAACCAATTCCGATATACCGGTCGGTCAGGTAATAAGAACAAACCCCTCCGTCGGTACGGGAGTCCTCAAAGGCTCGACGGTTACCGTTTATTATTCTGCCGATGCCGACAAGGGCTCGCTCTTCAAAATGCCCGGTCTCGCGGGTAAATCACTTTCCGAAGCACAGGATATTCTTAAAAAGTACGAGCTTACGCTCACAAAGACCGAGTATTCCGACAGTTCGGTCGAAAAAGATTATATTCTCGGTCAGTCTCCTGCAGAGGGCTCACCCGTCAGAAGAGGTGACAGTGTAATCCTTACCGTCAGCAGCGGTGCCATCTCCGGCAAAAAGACAATAAATCTCCCGAAAAATGTCGGCAGCATCACGCTCAATACCTATGTTGACGGCGAGCTTGCAGGCAATGCGATAGTTGACACCAATACCGTATCCACATTTGATGTGGTCGTTTCCGGCAGCAAAAAGGATACGATTATTCAGGTTACTCTTGATGATGCGCCGTACTTTGAGGCTCACGCCGATTTCACCCGCGAGCCCGTACGCTTTACCGGCGAGGTTACCCATAATATTGATTTTTATGTCGATGTTACGGGTATGCGCGAATTTGATGCGGTTGCAAAGCTCAAAGAGCACGGTTATGTAACAACCAACATTCAGATCAATTATCAGCTTGCAGCCTCCGAGCTTATGAACGGCATTGTTATAAACCAGTCGCCGTCATACGATTCCGCGCATCATCTCGACAAGAGCGCCCCCATCGTGCTTACCGTCGGCAAATACGATGCCCCCGCCACTACCGACAGCACACCCACCTCAAATGTTTCGGAGCCTGCGGGCGAGGATGTAAATAATCTGCCGTAATGGAAAAAACAGTCAACGGAATTATTGTTAAAGGCATCTGCGGCTTTTATTATGTTGAAGCCGCAGGTGAAATATATGAATGTAAGGCGCGCGGCGTTTTCCGAAAAAAGCACATTACTCCGCTCGTAGGCGACAGGGTGACCGTAACGCTTCGCGAGGGCAGTGAAAACTCCATCGATGAAATTGCCGAACGCAAAAACTTTCTTTTGCGCCCGCCCGTTGCAAATATCGATACACTTGTGATAGTGTCGTCGGTAAAAGATCCGCTTCCGAGCCTGCTTGTTATTGACAAGCTTACCGCAATGGCGGTCGACCGGGGCATAGAGCCGTGTGTTGTGTTTTCGAAAAGCGATCTCGGTGATACATCCGCACTTGAAAAACCGTACATCACCGCAGGTATTCCGGTTTGTTCGGTGTGCTGCACCACGGGTGAGGGCGTTGAAAAGGTGCGTGCTATGCTCGGCAGCGGCATTTCCGTGTTTACAGGCAACAGCGGTGTGGGCAAATCCTCGCTGCTTAATTGTCTCAATGTCGGGCAGGAGCTTGCAACCGGCGAAATAAGCACAAAGCTCGGCAGGGGTAAGCATACCACGCGTGAATGCTCGCTTTACCACCTCGGCGGCGGGCTTGTTGTTGACACTCCGGGTTTTTCATCGCTCGATATTGAACAGGCGAATGAGGTGATAGTCAAGGAAAATCTTCCGTTCTGTTTTCCCGAATTTACCGATTATCTCGGTTGCTGCAAATTTTCCACCTGCTCACATACTGTGGAAAAGGGCTGCCGCATACTCGAAGCCGTTGCAGACGGCAGGATAGATCCCGCCAGGCACAAAAGCTACGTTTCGATGTATAACGAGGTAAAGGATATTAAAGACTGGGAATTATAAAAAAACACCGATGCGAAAATGTATTTCTGCATCGGCGGAGAATCTTATTCCTTTATTTTGAATATAAATTTAAGTATACCTCTGAACATCCTGGGGCTTTTGCAAACAACTACTTTCATAAAATCAACTCCCTTTCACAACATAATATGAAACGGAGCCGAAATTGTTACAGCTTAACGCGTTCGCCGGTATGTGCATTTATTATTGCCTTGTGAACGCCTATGTACTTATTGGAAATGTATTTGTCCGTGTGCAGACTGCCGAAAAACCAACGCTCGAAAGTGCTGCAGCGCGAAAGCTCGTCAAAGTAGGCGTTAAGTGCAGTAACTCGTGCGCCATTCGCGTCGCCGAGCTTTAAGAAGTCCTTGATTGTTGTTGACGGCTCGTGAGTGAGAATAATGTCAATGTTGCAGTCATATCTGTCAAGATTGTTCGCACCTTCAATAAGCTCATCTTTGGACGGAATTTCATATTTAAGCCAAGGGTTTTCATCTATTCTCGAATCAAGGTCGGGGCTTTCGCCGCCGCCCATTGTGAATATCTTAAGCCCGTCTATTTCAAATATCTGCCCGCGCATAAGGTGGTAAATGTTATCCGAAATCTTATGCACTTTTCCGCTTTTCCACATAGAAACGGGGTAGCTGTTCAGGATATCAAAATTCTCGTGTGTGCCGTCAATAAAGCAGATGTTGTATTTGCGCTTTGAAAGGGCTTTCAAAGCCTTTTCTTCAGCCTTGGATTTATCCCATATAAAGCCGAAATCGCCGCAAATAATAAGTGTGTCGCCGTCATTCAGGCATTTGAGGGCGTTTTTGGAAAGTCGTTCGGGGTCTCCGTGGGTATCTCCCGTAATATAAACCATATATTTCACATTCCTTTGGATTAAATTGTTTATTTGTTTTATTATACTACATAATAGCGGTGATTGTCTATGAAAAAATTAATGATTTTATTTATTTCGATTTTGATGTGCTTTTTAAGCATTACTCCGGCTTTTGCGGCGCCTGAAACCACAACAGGCGAGTATATCGGTGAAGCACCTGCGGTATCGGCTCCCGTATTCAAGGGCGGCTACGATATTTCCGCACCCGAGTATGAGCCGGAAATTGCCTTGCTTGTAAATGCCGATACCGATACAGTAATTTATTCGAAAAATCCGGAACAGATAACTGCACCCGCATCGCTCACCAAAATCACAACGGCGCTCGTTGTCCTCAGTATGTGCGATGACCTTTCCGAAAAAGTGACCTGCTCGTCTGCGGCTATACACAGCCTTGACGGCACCGGAAGTTCGGTTGCCGGTTTGATGGAAGACGAGGTAACAACGGTTGAAATGCTTCTTTTCTGCCTGTTCTTACCGAGTGCCAACGATGCAGCAGCAGTGCTTGCCGAGCATTTCGGCGGAACGGAAGCCGACTTCGTGGCAAAAATGAACGAGTATGTTGCGGCGCTCGGCTGCAAAAACACCCACTTTGCCAATCCGCACGGTCTTGACGATGAATCATTTCCGGGCTTTGACGGCGATACACAAAGCCACACCACAGCATATGATATGTATATAATTGCGAAAAAGGCGCTGCAGAATGACACTATTAAGTTTATGTCATCCAAATACGGCAAAACCATGCCCGCAACAAATCTGAGCGAGGAACGCTACCTTTACAACACCAATGCGCTTCTCAACAGTTATTCTGATTATTATTACGAATATGCTCAGGGCTTGAAAACCGGCACCACCGATAAAGCAGGCTCCTGCCTTATAACAAGCGCCACCAAGGACGGTTACACCTATATCGCCATTTCTATGCGCGGCAGGGGGGATTATATAGTCAACGGCTCCGCAATGAATACCGCATTCCTTATGTGCCGCTATATGCTCGAATGGGCGTTTGATAATATCAGCATGAAGATGCTTGCCGATACTTCCCGCAATATGGGCGAGGTCGGCGTGAAATTCGGCAGAGGCTCCGATTATGTTGCGCTCGTTCCGCAGCAGGCTGTTTCCGCCATCGTGCTTGATGATGTCAATATGGAAGACCTTGAAATAAAATACAGCGCCGATTTTCCGGACGAGGTCAAAGCACCGGTTGAAGCAGGGGAAGTTATAGGCACCGCAAAGCTCGTTTACGGCAATGTTGAGGTCGCCGAGGTAACGCTTGTTGCGCAGCAGTCTGTTAAAAAGAACTATCTCTGGGCGGCGTTCAGCTGGCTTGAAACCATAATGAGGTCGAAATACTTTGTGATAGTTGCCGCAGTAATAATCATAGTGATCATCGCCTTGCTCTTTTCAACGAAAAATCAGCGAAAAAAGAAAAAACGCAGAAAACACACCGTGGAAGTAGTAACCGATTACAGTAAATTAGGTAAATAATTTGCGATTGTTTTAATGAAAACGAGAGAATGAGCGAGAAAATGCGAGAATTTGAGAGTATATACCAAATTTGTAGTAATTTTCGCAAAAAATCTATTGACACTCCCGTAATGCTGTGATATTATATCAAAGCATTTACGGGAGGTTCCATCTCCCGACATTATTACGGAGGTAACTGCTATGTCTACTTATATGCCTAAGGGCAAACCCGAGCGTCAGTGGTACGTTCTCGATGCCGCAGGCAGAACTCTCGGCGACGTTGCCGTTGAGGCTGCTACACTTCTTCGCGGTAAGCACAAACCCACCTTTGCTCCCCACGCCGATTGCGGCGACAGCGTTATTGTTATCAACGCTTCCAAAATAGTTCTCACCGGTAATAAGCTTCAGGACAAGGTTTATTATCATCACACCGGCTATATCGGCCACCTCAAAGCTGTTAAATACGGTACTCTCATGAGCGAGAAGCCCGAATTTGCCGTAACAAAGGCTGTTAAGGGTATGCTTCCCGACAACGTTCTCGGCAGAGCTGCCATTACACGTCTTCGCGTTTACGCAGGTGCTGAGCACGAGCAGGCTGCTCAGAACCCCATCGTCAGAGAGTTTTAAGGAAGGAGGCAAATAATTATGTACGAAAGCAAACCTTATTTCTACGGTACAGGTAGAAGAAAAAAATCTGTTGCCCGTGTTCGCGTTTATCCCGGCACCGGTAAAATCACCATCAATGAAAGAGATATCGACGATTATTTCGGCCTCGAAACTCTTAAACTCATAGTTCGTCAGCCTCTCGCACTTACCGAGTCTCTCGAAAAGTACGACATCGTCTGCCGTGTATGCGGCGGCGGCGTTTCCGGTCAGGCAGGCGCTATCCGTCACGGTATTGCCCGTGCTCTCCTTCAGAGCGAAGACGATGTTCGTCCCGTTCTCAAGAAAGCCGGCCTTCTTACCAGAGACCCCAGAATGAAAGAAAGAAAGAAATACGGTCTCAAAGGCGCACGCCGTGCTCCCCAGTTCTCAAAGAGATGAGAAAAGGCGATTTTCTTATATTTCTCAAAATTGCTTAAAACCCTTGAAAACCCAGTGTTTTCAAGGGTTTTCTTTATGTCTGGGTATCTTTAAAATATTCGGAAAAAATTCTTATTGGTAGCGTAATGGTAACATATTGGCAACAAATCGTTTTTTTAGTGATTCTCATCTTCACCAGATACACTGTTTTCGGGGGTTTAACTGGCTGCTTTTTGTGCTCGAAACCTCTCTAATTTTGCTTAAAACTGCGAATTTTAATACATATACAACACATTTGCGGTGATGTGTTGAAAAACTCTTGGTGAAGATTTCATCTTATTTGGTGAAGATTTTATCATATTTGGTGAAGATTGCATATTTTTTGTGTAAACCTTCGTTTTTTCGATATTTACACATAAAAACAGCACCACAGTTCTTAATGAACCACGGTGCTGTTGTTTTTAGAATGTGCCTTCCGCTTGTCGTCTGCAAATATCTTTTTCAACGAGACTTTCGAGGTACTCTGTGAAACAGACATTATCAGTGTATGCAGCGTGTTTTGCGTCCTTGGTCAGATTCTCACTCAAGTAGAAGCATATCAAAGACTTCGTATCGCTGAAATATGCCGTTCGACCGTTCTTGTTATTTACGAGCGTTGTTCCGTCTCTGTGCGATTTGGATATTATTCTTCGCACATCGACGGTTCTCCGACAATAAATTTCTCTACCACCAACGGCATCGTTCGTGTACCCCGGGCGAAGTCTTATGAAATAACCACTTTCTGCCGAGTACGAAAGGTTTTCGATCATTTTGTGGTATTTCTCGGGTATCTGCCATTTTTCGAGCAGTCGTTTCTCGGCATCCGAAAAGCCGGTGATACGGCTTCCCAATCTGCTTGTACCATTTGAAATATCAAATTTAAACAAGGCGATTATGTATTCGTTTATTGACATGTTCAACGCCTTTAATATCTCTTCCAATTTTTCTTTATCTTCCAGTGGCAGAGATATAGAAGTTCTGTAGTAGTGTTCGCGGTTGAATTGTACTTTGTCTACGGGTGCCATGTTATCCTTCCTTTCGTATTGGCTCTATTGCTGTTTTTTTCCATTCGGTCGGGAGATCGTTCATTTCTCTGCGTAAAACTTCAAATTCGAAATGAGTATAAACGATTTCGCCGATACCTTTACCGCTGTGACCTTGGATTTTACGGCGCATACTTTCGTCGAGTTTGTTTTCTTTCCACAGAGTTGTGAAGGTGTGCCTGCAATCGTAAGGTAGATGCTGTTTCGGTTCACCTGATTCGCTCGTGTAGTTAAGTATACCCATTTCCGAAAGAACGGGAATAAAGTAGCAGTCGTAAAATGTGTGATAATCCGAACTTGAAAATTTTTTGTTGTGATTGTCGCAGAATAGATAATTCGAGGGATTGTTCATCCAATTTTCAATGAACGGTCGAATATCTTTGTGAATTGGAATTCTTCTTGTTGCGTTGTTGGTTTTACCTTTTCTTATATAAAGGTAATCCTCGTCAAGATGAACATCCGGTTTTTCAATGTCAAAAAGTTCTTTCGGACGGGCACCGGTATAAATGAAAATAAGTATCATTTGTACATAGTCGTTTTTTGGTGCCCAACGCCACATTACCTCGAGTTCATAGCGTCGGAAAGGGTAGTGCTTTTCGCTTTTTATATTCTCACCCAATTCGATATAGGTTGAAACATTTTTATCAGCGGTCAAAAACTCGTTTTTTATGGCAAAAATGTATAACTGTGATAATAATGAAGCGACATTCTTACGACTGGAATAAGATAATTCACTCATATTATCTATTATTTCCTGATATTCAAAATAACGAATGTTTTTGAATGGAATGTTCCAAAGCGATTGAAGTTTTTTAATTGCGGCTTTGTAGTTCGCTACGGCACTATCTGACACTTTTGCAAATTTGCTTTCCGACCACAGTTCGTAAACTTCATAAAGTGTAACTACGGGTGCGAAGTTGATTGGGTTTTTGTGATACAAAACGAGTGCTTCTGTTGCTTCGGCTTTTGTTTCGAAATAGCCGAGCACAGTACGCTCTCGCTCGTTTTTCTTGCTCTTACCACCTTCGGGGCCTTTATCAACATACACACGAACCATATATGGTTTTCGTCGTCTGCCTGATAGTTTTGTAATAGAGCCATACCCGTTAGCGTTCCTCATTTTGTTCTTTTTCCCCCTTTATGTATTCCTCGAACAGTGATCTGCTTATGTAGTATGAACAGCGTTCGTGGTTATCCTGTATAGCCCAACCGAACGGGAATACACCTATTCTTAAACTTTTGCGAAGCAGGGGAGCACATATCCCCATTCTTTCCGCCGCCTCTTTGACTGTTATTCTGTCGCCTTTAACTTTCATTCTTGTTCTTCCTTTCTTGATAAAAATATTCGAGAATGCTCTCATTTACTTTTTTAGTCAAAAGAAGAAGAATTTCACAAAAAAAATTCAAAATCATCACTTTGCACAATCATAGAAGTGTGGCTTTAGTGTTTTTTACTCAAAATCACCACATCTCTTCATAATCCTCGTATTCAGCTCTTACGGCATTTTCACCCGCACGCATACCGTCGTCATAACCTTCGTCATAAGCGGTTTGATACAGGTCGAGGAATTCTTCGCACTCAAGTGCGTCAATGTTTTTTGTGTGGAAGGCGATCCATTGTCCTTTGTAGCCGTCAAAAGAGAACCTGTTGCCCTGATTGTTCTCAACAAATCCGAGTTCTTTGCGAACAGCATACGAACCCGCAAGTTGTTTGAAAGGGCTGTCCTTCGGACAAATGGGTTCAACCCACACGCACTCGCTCGCAAGCATTTCTTCTTTCTTGAGAAGCGGTATAGAACAGCGAATACTGCTTAAATATGAACCTCTGTTGTAGGTGAAAGCGTCCTTTATTGTCTTAAGCGGTCTGGTCGTGCCATCGGAAAAAATAGCATAATCCGATATGGAGTTTATAAGGAACCAACCGTATTCTTCGGAGTAGGCGGAATCGCCGTTAAGCAGTTTATATGAACTGTATTCGATTTTGCCTGTCTTTCGCTCATGTATCGAAAATGGGTTCATTGATATGCTTCTGCCAACTAAATAGTCAATAGTGGTATCGTATAAATCGGCAAGAATCATAAGCGATTTACAATCCGGTTCATACTTACCCGTTTCCCAATAACTCAAAACCGATTTTGAGATCCCGAGTTTGTCAACGACATCGGAAGACTTGAAGCCTTTCTCTTTCCTTGCTTTACGAAGATTGTTCTCAAAATTTTGCATTTTTTAAAGCCCCCTTTTTTTCTCAAAATAGCATTGATTTTGGTAAAAGTCAAGAAAAGCGCAATTTTGTTAATCAAAAATTCATAAGTCAAGGAATACTTGACAAGTTAAAGAAAACTTAACTTTCAAGAAATACTTGACTGTCAAGAAATACTTAACCGTGAAAGAATACTTGACCGTTAAGCAAAACTGAACCTGTCAAGGAAAAGTTGACAAATTGAGAGAATTTTGTGCTGAACAGTACCACTTTACGGACTTCAAGGTGGATTTTTTGTTATTTTGATATTTTTGCCTTGACATAGGCGAACAAATGTTCTATAATCAGGGTACAAAAAACGCCACAACCGAAGTTGCGGCGAAGTTGATTTCAAGAAATCAGATTTGTGCGTTGAACTCGCTCTTGAGTTCTGCGGTTCTTTCGACATTGTAAATAGTTCGAATGCACTCGTTGCAGCACTCAATGAGGGTTTCGTCTTTTACATTGGAAAGAATGTAAATTGCTGACATTTCAAGCGAGAATGCGTAAATGTCTTCTATTGTAGCGTTCGTTGGAATAACAACGCTCGCGTCAATGCCGTATATAAACATCAGGCGATAGAGCAAATCGTAACTCGGTGCACGTCTGCCGATTTCTATTGAGCGTATAGTGCTTGGATGAACATGACACAAATCAGCGATTTGTGAAGATGTGAGTTCGTTTATTTCACGCAACAATTGGAGCCTTGCACCGAGCACACCGAGATATTTGGCGGTATATCTGTCTTTGTCAACGAGTTTAATATCATCGAGTACATTGATACGCTGCAAATATTCGTTAATGTTGTTTTTCAGTTTTGAAGCAATCTCGGGATTTGTCATACCTGCGATTCCTCTGATGGCTTCAATGGCAATCTCTTTGTATTCGTCTTTTTTTATGTCCTTGAAGAACGCAAGACCGTATTTGTTTTTATCGTAATCAAAGACCGGTTGACAAATTTCCAACGGTAAGAGTTCGTAAACGGAAGTATTTAGTATTGAGGCGTAATATGCCAACTCCGAGAAGGCGATAAAAGAAGCACCTTGCTCCTGATTTCCG
Organism: Acutalibacteraceae bacterium; assembly: GCA_045617785.1. Taxonomy (GTDB): domain Bacteria; phylum Bacillota; class Clostridia; order Oscillospirales; family Acutalibacteraceae; genus DTU089. Next base: position 93,114 of record JAZLJH010000023.1, on the reverse strand, counting down.
ATTTTTGCACGGCTCGATCCGACTTTTGCAGCGAATGTTTCTTGGGTGTAGGTCGTCGTGAACATTCTTTTGGTTTTTAACAAAGCACCGCTTTTTCTTGCAAAAAGCGATTGGTCAAAAGAGTAAACAATGTCTTTCGCCGCGTTTTCAAGTATGTCTGGGTGTTCTTCTTTCAGTTTGACAAAACTGGAATAATTTTTACCCCTAAATTCAACGGTGTAATACCTTTCGTCTTTCATAATTTATCCCCCTGTTTGTTTTTGTATCGTTATTTTTGTTGTTGTGAACATTATAACCGACAAATCCATAAAAATCAATACACTTTCCGCAAAATAGCGCACAATTTGATGTAGTAGACAATATGCATTATTGACAAAAATGTGCGTTTTGCTATAGAAAGTGTAAAACTGTATTGACTTGAAACACTATATATAGTAAAATACAGACGAAAACTAAAGGCAATAAGATGTAGCGTATGTTGTCAAATGTTCTCGTGAAAAAAGTTTGAAAATCGGGTTGAAAAGGGCAAATTTGCATGTTGGGCTAAATGCAAAGATTGTTGTTTGACAAAAAAAGGAGTGGAGCAATGGAGCGTTATATACCCGCAAATATACTTATCGGTAAAAAGTTAAAATTTCTTCGTGTCAAAAAAGGACTGCAACAAATAGAGGCTGCTGAACTCATTGGCTGTTCTTCTGCCGCATTGAGCAGGTATGAATCCGGTGCTCGAGTTCCAAGCAAAAAAATGTTAAATGACATTTGTATCGCTTATGAGGTGTCTATGTCGTTCTTCCTTGACAAGTGACTAAAACTTTTCAAAACTGACAATTCTTTAGCAATCACATCTTCGGGTGTGATTGCTTTTTTTGCGCAAAAATTGAATTTTTACCTAAAAATAGAAATAGAGGTGATTATTTGTGCGTCACGATTCAAAAGGCATGTCTTGTCAGTGGTCAAAAATACCCAGATGTCTTGAATTGAAAAAGAAAAAAGGAACGGGCTATTATCTTTACCGGTTATGTTGTGCCGTGGCAGTTCGCTCCGGCGTAACTTCGTATTACAAGTTTCAGAATTATGTATCCGCAGGTCAATGGGCAGGCGGATTTGTCGGCTTGAAAAAAATATTCGGAGTGAAACATACAGACGATGTTTTACCGATTCTTAATGATTTGAAAGAAAAAGGGTATATCGAATTTAATTACGACAGAAAAACAAAATTGGTTGTCGTATCCGTAAAAGGTGTGAATCGGTACGGGATTAAGTCAACCTCGTTCAATTGGGTTTACGCAACTCAAGGGAAGGGCTTTTTTTGTTTTCCTTCTGATTTGATTGAACAACGAATTGCTGCTGTTGCTTCGGGCGGAGAACCGTTAGACGAAAACGAGGCAATACTGGATATGTTTTGTATGACGATTTACCGTGATTATCACAATGCATTTTCGTGGTATTGTCCATGTATTTCGCTTAATCAGCACTTTTTATGCAATTATCAAAAACTTGCAAACAGATGGAGTTGGACAAAATCCAAGGTTTATCGTTTCTTTCAAAAGTATTCATATATGTTTGCCATTGCAACGATTGAAGGATGCTACGGTTCAGTTGTTTTCAATATGGCTTATCCTGTAAACGGCAATCGCTACATTTTGTCCTCAAAGGAAACAACAAAATGTTTCCGTGAAATAATCGGCAGCGTTTCATTAAATACATACGATATGAAAGAGACTTTCGATGAAATAGAAATCGCAGTTTATTTTGACAGCAAAGATTTCATAAAAAGGCATTTTTGTATTTACATTCCCGTAGCCGGAAAACCTTCTGCTTTATACGGCTTTTATATGAATACACTCTGTCTTGCACACGAGCAGGGTATAAGTGCAAAGGACTTGTTGGAATATTACTTTGAAGCATTTCAGTTTTCACGATGTCTGAAGGATGACTTGCTTTCTATTTATGAATATGCACCTGATGGTTGATTTTTTTGTGCTCGATAACGGCGTTTCGTTTTTTGGGGGCTATACGTGTATATATTCTCATTGGTTTAATTTTTTATATATATGCGTACACGCTTTTGCGGATTAAGCGAACCGAATTACTTCTATGTATCATTGCTGCATCCGGTATTATATAATTTCTTGTTTTTTTTATTCGCCTGCGAAGTTGAATTTCGGTTTGCGTGCCTTATTGCATATATTTCCTTTTGTTGGGCATTTCGTTTCTTTTTCTGTCTGTGTACGCATAGCGATTATTCTGCAAAGTGCAACAGAGATAGTGATTAGCATTGGAAATATATGAAATTATTTATTTGTATTTATATCTACCGGACTACGGCTTTTGTATCTTTTTTACAAAAATCAAAATATTTTGCGCAAAAAATGATTTTTTGACTAATAAAGATAATGAACTCTTACGAAAGGAGCGATTCGAGTGATTTACACCAAAAATAAATTTATGTTTCGTGGAAAAGATGTAAAGAGCGAAGATTGGCATAGAGGTTTTCGCACTTACAAAATAGAGAACGGAAATGTAATGCCGCTGATACTGTCGGGCTCAAAACTCAAGGCGGGCATTTATAACGACATCAGAGACAACAGTACGCAACTGCTTTCAACCTTCAAGGATGTTGAAGGTACATATTACGGCGAAGGCGATATTGTACTTACAAATGAAATCAATTCGCCGTATCGGTTTATTGATTTCGCTGACGGTTGTTTCGTAGCCCGTGGGCTCTTTGAAAAGAAAACGAGATTTCTTTTCGACTTCTGCAACAAGTTCAAAGGCAGAATAGTCGGTAATCTGTATGATTATGAAGATTTCTTCAAATATTACGGCAAAACCTATCAATGCAAAGAGAATTTTACCGTTGATTCTGACTTTGAAAAGGAAAACTCAAAGAAAAACGAAGGTTTTTTTGCCGATGACGAGGAAGAAGCCTATCAGTACAGAAAAGGTATTTGTCTCACATATTTCGGCAAAAAAGGTGACATTGTAACGGTCCTGGACTTTAACAAGAACGGCGAAATTCCGCGAGAATTGAGTATGCCGCTCGAATTGTTCCTGAAAAACTTTGTTTCCACCGACAGAATGGCAAGAACGATTGCGGCCGACGAAGGCGGGGGAATGTCACCAGAGGAGTTGAAAGATATGCTTAAAAATTTAAAAGAAGGTGTTGAAGATGGGTAATTGTTTCTTCGATCTTGGTGATTACTTTGATTGGAGATTGAACGAACCTACCGAGCCGTATCCCATTCAGTTGCCAAGTGATGAAGAAAAACATTATGGAGTGGATAGTTTTGAGCGAGTTTAGATATGTGATTGACGCTGTTCCGCCTTCCAACAATGAGTATATCGGTCAAAACAAAGCGTTTGATTACAACAAGGCAAAACGAGAGTGGGCGGAAATTGTTGCAGTATATTGCAGACCGGTGCCACAGTCACCGATTGCAAGGGCAAGGGTTTCTCTGATTTATCATTTTCCGGATAAAATACGGCGGGATCCCGATAATTACAGCGGTAAGTTTATTCTCGACGGCTTAACACATGCGGGAATCATACAAGACGACAATTTCAATGTTATTGAGTTGCGTATTCTCGCCGGTGCTGTATCAAAGAATCCTTATACCGAGGTTATTGTTGAAGATAAAACCGTGAAATCGGTTAAGTGCGGTAACGAAAATGAAAAACGCTTTATAGTGATACAAAATGACAAGGTTTTGTATTACGGCAGTGAAGAAGCGTTCCGCAACAGCGACGATGAGAGGCTTGTGTCTTTCAGAGAACGGTTTACCAAGATGAAACTCGTAAACAGTTTTTCGCAGGCGGATGAAACTATTTTGTTTGTAAAATGATTTCTGCAAGAAAGGAATGTTAATATGTCAATTTTAGGTTCAAAGTTAAAGTTTGTTCGCAAAAAACGCGGTATGAGTATATCAGAAATTTCTGCTGTTGTAGGGTGTTCAGAAGATGAGATGTCAAATTATGAACTCGGCAAGAAAGTTCCGTCGAAAGAAACGCTCAATGCGATTTCCAATACATACCACATTTCATATTCTTTTTTCCTTTGATTTTTATGAAAGAGTTGCCATTTTGGGCGACTTTTTCATTTTTTGAAGCATTTCAAACACTACATATAGATTTATTTTTGAAAATTGCAATTTTTTTTGTTTTTTATTGCGCATTTTCAGTGCGTATGCCTAATAAGGAAGATGAAAACAAAAAAACAGTCGGTTGATTACATTCTTGAACATAAGTGTTTTTGGTTCCAAGCGGCACTCGGAACACGAAAGAAATTTCGTACATTTATGCAAGTGTCGTCTTCTTTGCTTTTGGTTGTGTGAAAAGCAAAGGTGATGAAGGCGACATTTATGTGCCTAATTTTATGAAAGGAGAATAGAGTCATGTGCAGAGATTTGAGAAACAAGGATAACAAGTTGGCTACTGCTTACTGGGCTGTCGCAGGTGCTTTGACCGCAGGCGTTACCTCTATCGTTCCCACTCTTGCTGCAACTGTAACCTTCTGGGATAAGTTGGAGCAGATGCTCGGTGAGGTTTACGATAAAATCTTCGGTCTTACAACCCTCGTTGCCGTGCTTATGGCGGTAATTGCTCTGGTTATCCGTATGATTTCGAGAAATCAGCGTGCTGTCGAAGAAGCAACAAACTGGCTCAAGAGAATAGCAATTTGTTGGCTCTTGATTAACGGTCTTGGCTTCATCGTAACAACTCTCGGCGACCTCGTTGCCGGCGGTAAGTGGACTCCTTAATTATTCCAATTAAGAGTTTTTGCAAAGACTGATTTCTAAACGCGGCCGATTGATTATGTTTTCATAGTCGTCGGCCGTTGTTTTTTGTTTTCATTTTTATTGGTTTTTGGTCTTTGGCTTTCGATTATGCCGAAGGCTAAAGACCGAAGACTAAATATACATATAGAGGTGATTAAATTGTTTGAACCGATTACTTTAAAAGAATCTGTAATCGTCGGTCCGTTGCTTGAGGGCGTTGTGGATTGGTTTGCAACAGCGGTTTCGGATATTCTTGATAAAGTCAGTGTCGCTTTGGTTGATAATTTTTCATTTGATTTGAATTATTTCTCCAATACATTTCCCTTTGTCGGTGCCGCGGCTGATGTGATTCGTTATTTCGGTTTGGCTTTATTGTTTTTGCTTGTTGTTTGGCAAATTTTCAAAGCGTTCGGCGGGAAATATACCGATTCGGAAGCACCGATACCGCTTGTCGGGAAAGCCTGTCTTTCCGCTTTTGCGATTTTTTACTCATACGATATTTTCAGTTGGCTTCTCGAACTCGCAACGACACCATACAATATCATGAAAGACACGAATCCTGCGGGTATAACTGCGAAGTTGCCGGATAATATGGCAAGTGCTATTACCGGTGGTGCCCTTCGTGTGTTGGGATTTGGAACCGGTGTCGGAACATTGATCGCGCTTATTTTAGCACTCGTTATAGCGTGGATGTTTTTTAAACTGTTGCTTGAAGTTGTTGAGCGATATGTTGTTCTCGGTGTTCTGTATTACACTTCGCCATTGGCTTTCGCTCTCGGAGCCTCAAAATCCACTTCCGATGTTTTTAAGAACTGGTGCAGAATGGTTGCTTCACAGTTTGTTGTTATTATTATGAATATATGGTTTTTGCGTGGTATTTCCGCAGGAATCGGTGCGTGGATTGGTTCGCTGATGGTGGGTAGTTTCGCCGATATTGTTGCGGGGTATCTTATGCTTCTCGCTTTCATGCGTGTTGCTCAACATTTCGATGAATACCTTTCAACGCTCGGCTTACATTCCGCGCGTACAGGTGGCGGTATTGCACAGGATTTAGTGGCATTCGGTATGATTGCCCGTAGTGCAGGCTCTGCAATAAGCAGAACATTCAATCCCGGTGGTGCGGGTGCTATGTTCGGCAGAGCGGGTGGTGTTGTCGGTGCTCGTCAGTACGGTTTGGCGGGTGGTATATTCAGAGGCGAAAGCCCTATGGATACCGCAAGAGGCAATGCGTACAACGGTACGAGAAACGGCGACAGAGGTTTGTTCGGTCGTACATTGCAACATCAGGCAATGAACGATATAAAACGAGGCGGTGCAAACTTCAAGGATGTTGCAGGTCTTATGAACGAACCTTTGAATATGGGGAGAAATGCCGCCAACAACGCAAGTATCGGTGCCTTGCGTGACGCAAGTGCTATTCTTCCCGGTGTTTTCGGTAAAGATGGTCAGAACGGCATTAAGTTTAATTCTTCACAGCAAATCAACTCGTCAGGTCGTATGTTCGGCACGGGTACTGATGCACAAGGCAGAGAATTTCAGGTCATGGCAACCAATGTCAGAAGCGGATACAGACCTACGGGTGATTACCGCATTGCGACGGGTGCGGACGGTTCTCAATATTATATCGAAGCAACAGGCGATGGAGCCAAGGGCTTGTTCGGTGCTCCTGTATTCAGCGACGATGCCGGTGTTAATGCTTCACAAGCACAGCAGTTCTTCCCGAATGAGAATACAGCGGGCATGACATTTGCCAATACAGACGAAGAAGGTGTTATTTCCGCTACTGATGCAAACGGCAACAACAGTATGCTGTATAGCGGTGATATGTATGAAGAACCTGCCGGTGCTCACGGTGTTCTTACCGACGAATATGGCAACAACTGGTATCAGATGGATGCACCCGATGATATGAGTGGTATGACTGAATTTGCTGATGCCGACGCATTGAATGCGGCAAGCCCCGATTTTGGCGGTGCAGGTGAAAACGGTATCTATGACAGTGAGGCTCTGCCTGCGGAACTGGCATTCGGCGATGAATTCGGAGACGGTGCAGTTCTTTCACCTGTCTATGATAATGACGGCAATATTGTTGCGGGTGCTCTGGCTGTCGGCGGATATGAAGGTGCCGAAATAGGTGATGACGAATTTACTGTATTCGACAGCAACGCATTTGGCGGTAACATACCCGAGGGTGCCGAAGAAATCGGCGATACAGGTTGGTATAAACTTGCCAACGAAGGGGCTACTTCCGATGAACTTGTCGGTAATATGCTTAATGAGCAAGTCGGTGCTGACTTTGATAGCGGTTATGTCGGCGATACAGTTAAAGATCTTCAATCCGGCGGTTTTGCCGATGCAGGATACGATTCTGCTTATGCAGATAGCCGAATTGCAGACTTGCAGGGTGCTGACGGATATAATGCGGATGCTATGTACGAACCTGTGCTTGATAGCGAAGGAAATGCTGTACCCGGTGCATTTATTGCAACCAATGCGGATTCTTCTTCCTACGCTCTTGTTGACGGTGAAACATTCGCAGGTGAAATTCCCGAGGGTGCAGAACAAATCGGCGACAGCGGTTGGTATGCAATTCAAGACGGTTCAGGTCTCTCAAGCGACAACTTTGTTGCGGATGTTGAAAATGGCAGTATCGGTGACCAAATCCGCGATATGCAAGACGGTTCAATGTTTAATGTCGGTGAGGTTGCATACGATGATGATTATGCTCAATCACGAATTGCTGCCTTTAACGAAAGCGGTTTTGCTGATCCGAATGCTACATATTCGCCTGTCGTTGACAGTGACGGTAATACCGTTGCGGGTGCTATGCGTATGACTGATGAAAACGGAAATAACTACGCAATCGTTGATGGTGATACATTCGGCGGTGCAATCCCCGAGGGTGCAGAACAAATCGGCGATACAGGATGGTATCAAATGCCTACTGCCGCAGTTGTTTCCACGACATACGGTGAAGACGGTGCTTCTGACATCGCGGGTAGATTTACCCAAGGTGCGGTTACCGAAGGTGAGGTATCTTCAAGATATTTCGAAGGTGCTGATAATCTCGGCGGTTATGAAGCAACACCCGGTTTCAGTTATGACGATGATACAAATGCAAAACAGATTGCTGATTTCTTCCCGCACAATGGCGGTGATTCCGCAGGCGTTGCATTCGAATACGGTGCAGTTGCCTCGAATATGAACATTGACGGTGCAGAAGCAGGCAGTGTGGTTCTTGTTACCAATGACGACGGTTCACAGGCTGTTGTTACTCGTGACGCGAACTATGTTTCCGACGGTACACAGAACAGCATATCCGTTAAGGACAAGAATGGCGATACTTGGAGTTATACTCCCGTGCCCGATGGCGAAAATGCACAGAACTTTGCTGAATCACACTTTGCTCCTTCCGGCGATTCGCTTTACAGAGGCAATGACGGTATAGCCAGTATTGAAAAGGTCGACGCAACAACAGGTATCAATGAAGGTGCATATCATGTCACTACCAAATCCGGCGAACAGGAAACTTGGGTTGATACTTCTCGTTTCAATACCAAAGGCGGTGGTGATGAAAATATGGGCGAATACAAGGGTACAATCAAAGATGCTTACGGTCACGAATATGCAAGATATTCCGGTAAATCCAAAGTCACCGAACTGCCCACTGTTAAGAATAACGAGGTCAGAGGTCACGGCGATAAAACCGGTGTTGAGAGTTTCGTTGATAAGTTCGGCGGAAGACTTGACGATTATTCGCGTGTTGATTACAGCCAGAAAGACCAAGGTATCATTGTTGCTCATAAGAATGACGGTACTGTTGAAAAATATGCCGATGCCGCAAGATATTCCGGTACAGGCAGAACAGAAACAGTTTCCGCCAAGGGTAAAAACGGTTCAACTCACGATTATGTTAAGATCAGTGGTGTTCAATCCGTCAAACGTGTTCCTGTTATGAACGATAGCGGTGAAGTTTCTTACGATGAAAAGGGTAAGGTTGTAACAAGAGAAACCGTTGAAACAAGATATAATGGCGATGTTAAACCGATTGATACCAAAAGAAAGAACGGAACAAGAAGGACTTCTCCCAACCTCGGTTCAAACACAGGTACCGCCTTCGGTCATAATAATCAAAGTTCACAATCAAGAGGCACTATGACCAACTCCACTTCAAGACTCGATAGTCAAGCGACAAGTTCACAAAAAGTGAATCCGCCTAAAAAGAAATGGTTTGGTCGCAAAAAATAATTGAAACTGAATATGCGTTGTTGTCGGGGTACACTCGGCATCAACGCATTTCTCAAGGTGTGAGGTGAAACAGTGTGTCAGTAGAAATACCCGAAGAAGAAAAACTCGAATCGCAGTCCGGGCAAAATGATTACCTTGGTGCATACAATAATGTTAAAAAAATGAAGAATGCAGTTAAAGGTGAAAATGGTAAAGGTTCAGATAACGATTCCGAGGGCAAACCACAAGACGACGGGAAAAACAAACCCGAAAATGAAAATGATGGCAAAAAAGTTGACGACAGCAATGGAAAGCCAGACGAAAAACCCGATGAACAATCTGCCGAACAACAAGAAAAGCCGGAAATAAAAAAAGATACTGAAACACCCGAAGAAACAAACGCCAATGGTTTGAATACACCAAACAGAAATGCTCCCGAAGGTGCAAGAGTACCCGAAAATGACGGCTTGAATAATAATCCGTATTTCAACAATACGCAACCCGGCGATAACAGAGGTTCCCAAGGCGACGGCAGTAATTTCGGAAATAAATCGACTGCGGGAAACAATGGTTCCGGCAACGGTTCTTTTAATGGCGGTTCTTCTAATGCAGGAAGTGCGGGTACTGCTTCGGCAGGGGGCAGTCAAGCAGGAAGTATCGGCAGCGGTGCAACAGGTGAGGCGGTTGGCAGTGCGGCAGGTAGTACAGCAGGTGAAGCAGCAGGCAGTGTGGCGGGTAGTGCGGCAGGCACAGCGGCTACATCGGCAGGAACTTCGGCGGTGGCTTCAGTAGGTGGCGGTGCCGCGGCAGGTAGTGTCGGCGGTCCCGTTGGCACTGCTGTTGGTGCAGGTGTAGGTGCTGTTGTTTCATTTCGTAAGGTGATATACAAAGCATTGGTTGCGATATGCGTACTGATTGTTGTACTGTGTACGGCGATTTCTTCTTTTCCGCAAGCATTGTGGGAACATGTTGTATCGTATATAAAAAGTGGGGGAGAACCGATAGTTTATCTTGATGATTATGAGAATGTTGCAGACGAAATGGAAGACATTTTTATAAATGCGATAGATGAAACTGTTGCTCTTGCTGAAACTTGGTTGGTACGCGAAAATGCATCTCCGAATTATTATCACGGCTATTACGGCGATCCGTGGTACGGTATGACATTCGAATTCAACAGCACAGGTATTAAAAATAATGTCGGCGGTGTTTCGGTTTACACTTTGCAGAATATTGACGACGATAATTTGTATGAACCTGATACGGTTTACGATGAGGTAATTTATAAGGATGAGGACATTTGTTATTTCCTTGCGGCTTACGAAGTTTTCGTAAATATGCGTAATCAAAAGATTTATGACGATGCCGTTGCCGCAGGTTCTTCCGAACCGATGAGTGATTTGATAGATGGAACTTTCAAGGAGTTTAAAGAAATCGTTGAAAATTATTCTCACGACATATATCCCCGTACGATTTACGAAGCAAGCGGAACGAAGGTTGTGCCGAATGTTTGGTATAACTTTAAACCTGATTATAATATAAATGTTCTTGAAAAGTTTAGGGTTGCCGATAGCGTTGAGTATCAGACCAAACCTTCCGTAAACAAAAGTCGATCACTGTCAAGTGGTGAATTCGGTGAAGGTCCGATAATAATTTTGAAAGAACGCAACGGTGATATACAGTATAAAACAAGAACTGTATATAAAACGGTCGAGAATTCTGCACTTCGTAATTATGTTGCCAATCACGAAGATACAGGTCTTACTCCCGAGGAAAGTAACTTTATTCTCATTACTCAACCCGGTCAAAATGTCAACGATTTCGATTACTGGGGTGGTGCTTCTAACGGCGATGGAGAACCAATAAATCCGCATTATGTTGTTGAGGATACAACTCCCGCTCTCTTTCGGTCAGTCTGCAGTGTATGGGATTGGTGGGTGTACCCGCATTTCAAGGGCGATGGATTGTTCTTGAATAACAACAAATCGCTGACTATTGAACCTACATCGAGAGAAACTGTAAAATACCGTTATGCAAAGGTGGAAAGCACTTCTGAAGAAATTGCTTTAAGTATATTTGCGGATTGCGACGCTAATTATAGGTTTGATCCGAACGAGTATTATCTCGGTTATGACGGGCTGACCTGTGCGCAGGCTAATGCACAATATGTGAGAAATATGCTTCTTGAATTTCATTCGAGGTATGACGGTATGTATATTAACCCCGATAAAGATAAAGGGGGCTATCGTTTCCCGTTGCACGGTGATTATGTATTAAACGGTACAACTCAAAAGGGCAACTTAAAGATTACTTCTTCGTATGGTTACAGAAATCATCCCATAACCGGTAACTTTGCGATGCACGAAGGAATTGATGTCGTCTGCGTAGATAATTATGATAACAATGTCATCTCGGGTTTAAATGCCTCGGTTCCTGTTTACGCCTGCGGTAAAGCAAAGGTGGTTTATGTCCAAAAGACGGATTATGGCGGCTTCGGCAAATTTGTTCTTCTTGAAGGTAATGACTTCTATTCATATTACGCACATTTGGACAGTACATGTGTAGAAATCGGAGACGAAGTTGACAACAATACTATAATTGGATATATGGGTACAACCGGCGATTCAACGGGTCCGCATTTGCATTGGCAGTTGGAAACAAAGGGCGGTGAAACTATAGATCCGAGCCAATATATTTGGCTGAAACGCTGATTTTACAAAATTGGGTGAGGGACCCTCACCCTTTTTTTCTTTTTTTGCGGAATTTGCAATTGATTTTGCAGATTGCTTGTGATAATATGAAAAATAGTGAATTGGAAAACTTGCTGAAAAATACCGATAAAGCGCACAATTTTCATTATTTCCAAACGTGCAATTTTTACGAATTGTGGTTAAAAAAATTGAAACCACAATATATTGTGCGCAATTTTGACTATTTTTCCGTATAATATAAGTGAAAGCACAAAAAAACAAGCCCTACAATGTGCTTTCGAAAAAGTTAGTAAAATCAACACTAAAAGATTGCTTCGAAATTGACTTTTCGGAAGAGTGATTCAACTGTTAATGTCAATGTCGATTGTCAATGGTCAATGTCGATAATCGAATTTGATTATTGAAATTGATAGTTGAATTTGACAGTTGAAAATCGAAAATAAGCAATTGAAAAAAGAAAGGAATGAAAGAAATGAAGAAAAAATTCAACAAGAAAATGGTACTGCCGATTGTTCTTGCAATTGTGGTCGTTATAACTTCTATAGTAGTGGCGGTGACTTACGGCGGCTCGAAGGATAAAAAGATTACCGATGTCAATGTAAGCGAACAGACCGCGAGCACAAAGACCGGCACTGTTGAGAGAACCACTCTGCAGGATACAACGGTCGAGGTTCAAGGCTCAACTACCGAGGTTCAAGGTACAACGGGCAATGACGAAGAACCTGTAACCGAAATTGCGGATGAGCGTGAAGAACCCGAAACACCGAAACAGGAACCCGTGACACAGAAAAAGCAGGAACCTGTGACACAGAAGAAACAGGAACCTGTGACACAAAAGAAGCAGGAACCCGTTACCAAGGATGAGAATGCAACAAAGGTACTTACCGAGCCGACAACCAAAAAATCGGAACCGACGACCAAGGCTCCCGAGCCGAAGAACGATCCTGCATGGACGGGGCTTACCAGAGAGCAGGTCAATCAGTTGCAGGCGTACGGTAACTCTATATATGCGGAACACGGCTATACAATTGACAGTTCGCTCACACCTGACAACAGTTCGTGGGAACTTCATATAGGTTTTAAGTCGGATAAAGTTGAGATGGACTTGGATGAAATAGAGTTTCTCAAGGATATAGGTGATACTTCTTATTATGAAGGTGCAGAATTGTGTGTCAAAAATATGGTTATCGGCGATGCCGGTGAAAATGCAATGGGTTCTAACAATCAGCGTTCTCGTAGATATGTCGGTGTTGAGTACACAGGTAGCGGTTATGTTAATTTCTATGCTATGTCACAGTATGCACCTAACGATAAAGTGTAAATATAATTCAATTGGCAATTATCAATGGTCAACGAACAACTGTCGATAACAAAAAAGCGAAGCAGTTCTGTTTTACGGCAGGACTGCTTTTTGCTTGGTTGATGTCAATGTCAATATCGATGGTCAATGTCGGTAATCGAATTTGATAGTAGAAATTGACGGTCGACAATCGGAAATTGAAAATTGAAGTGTTGATGGGTTGTAATTGCGAAAAATGTGATGTATAATATATTTGAAAGGAGTGAATTTAGATGGCAAATGTTTTCGATGTAGCGACATATATTTTGGAATGTTGTGGCGAAATGTCAACAATGAAACTTCAAAAATTGTGCTATTACGCACAGGCTTGGTCTTTGGTGTGGGATGATAAACCGTTGTTTGAAGAAGAATTTCGCGCTTGGGCGAATGGTCCGGTTTGTCAAGAGTTGTTTTCCAAAACGCGAGGTCAGTTTTCTGTTGTATCATCTGACGAAGGTGGAAATTCACATTTATTAACCGACGGGCAAAAAGAGACAATTGATTCTGTGTTGGAACATTATGCTTCGCACGATGCACAGTGGTTAAGTCAACTTTCTCATTTGGAAGAACCTTGGAAAAAAGCAAGAGATGAGGCTCCTGCAGAAGCAAGGTGCAATAACATTATATCAAAAGAAAGTATGGCTGAATATTATGGCGGTCTCTAATAGAACAATAACAATGTCAATTGTCAATATCGATGGTCAATTTCGGTAATCGAATTTGATAGTAGAAATTGACGGTCGACAATCGGAAATTGAAAATCCATATCATAAAAAACTTCACTTTTTGAGTGAGGTCTTTTTTTATGCCTGCGCTATCACAAAAAAGTTGAAATTGACGGTTGACAATTGAAAGTTGAACTACATAACAATATAAAAAAATAAACCGCTACCCGTGACAAGTAGGCGATTTATTTTGTTGGTTGTTTTGGGCTAACCGTCTATCTCGGTTGCCTTTCTAATTTATATAACTTTAAGAAACTGAATAAGTGAATGTTCTTGGTTGTCTGATGTTTTTTGTTGCGTTTTTCTTATTGAAAAAGATTTGAAGTCGTTGTCTGTATAAAACCGTATAAGTTTTTCTTTGTTTTCAGCCTCAAGAAACATCACAGTTCCGCCCGCCATATATTGTAACTTTTTTATTGTATCAATAGCCGCTTGTAATAATTGTTTTCCGGATATCCTTTTGTTTGCGTTATTGAAATAATTTTTGCCGAGCTGCGCAATAAGATAGGCTGACAATGTATATGTATCGGTGTTCTCATCCAACTCACTTACTCTTGCTATTTTTCGCATTAAAGAGTTACTGAATTCGTTTGTTCTTTTTATGACAATCGGTTTAATTGTCAGGGTGAAGTAGCCCAACAATTCGGCATCGGTGTCGGAAAATACTAAATATGTAACAGATTGATGTTTTTTCGCAAAATCAATAGATTGGTTTTTGAGAAAGTTTTCCACATCGGTATTTATTGGACACAAAAATTCGGAGAGAACTTGCTTAAGATGTTCTTCTCCGAGGGCTCTGCAATTATCGGTTAAATATTCAGAAATGTTTAAAACTACAATATTATTAGGCATCTGCCTTCACTCTTTTTGCCATAAAATCTTTTATATCGTCAACTCCACGCAAGTGCCTGATTGTGATATTTGTTGTTGGAGTGCCGGAAAGGGATTCTTGATATGAGGTTTCTACGGCATTGGCAAATGCTTCTGCTTGGCTGATTTCAGTGATGATAAAATTTTTTTTAATACTTGAAGTTGCCATACAAAATATCCCCCCCAATTAGAATTCGCATTTGAGGCTGCGAAACACCTTCCATTGAAATCAAGGTCAAGAACCTTCTGATTACGACTAAATTGTAACACAGGTAACAAACGCTGTCAATATGAATATAACTGAAATTATTGGTTGTTGAACATACTTGATTACGAAAATAGTGTGCCCGGCTGCCCATATAGTATGCAGCATATTCGAAAATGTTGCAAAACTGACGAACCAAATAATTTATATCCCGCACTATTGGCAAGTGACATAAATTTACATTAATTGACAACTACTTAATTACCTATTATTGCAACCCCATTATGGCATGTTCTTTCCTGCTTATCAACCCGGACTCAAATTTGTTTTGGTAATAAAAGGCTTCTTTTGAGGTTTTTTTATACTTACGCTATCACAAAAAAGTTGAAATTGACAGTTGACAATTGAAAGTTGAACTACATATAGATATTTTTCCAAAATCTTTAAAAATTTTCATTTTTTATTGCGCAAATATTTTTTATTTGACTAATAAATACATTGCATGATAAAAATGCAAATTTTTGAGGAAAGGAGAAGGAAGTTATGAAAGTCGGTTCTATAAGAAAAAAAGGCTTCGCTTTGTTGTTGGCATTGATGACTTTGATTTCGTGTATACCTGCGGTTACCGTTTCTTCGCTTGCCGCTATAACGACAGGAAATTCAATACGCGAGTATTGGATAAAAGATGTTGCAATTCCGTCGGGTTGGAGTTATACAGACGCAACTGGTAAATCACATTCAATCGAGTCTGCAAACTTATCAATTCACTATGTTGATATGAACAGTAACGGTGAATACGAACCTGCGGAAGTTATCTACTGCATAAACAAAGAACTGGGTGCAGAAAGTTCGGTTAAATCATTGAAAAACCAGAACGATTTCATGCAAACACAGTATTGGCTACGTTGCTTAACAACTTTCGCTCAACAAGGTATCATTCGTGCAACCATTTACGGTTGGCCTAACTACAGTTCTGGCTACGGCGTTACGGATGTTACTTCCGTTGAGAAAATTTACGCAACGCAGGTTCTTATCTGGGAGTTCAGTACCAATCAGCGCACGAATTACAATTCCTTGGAACCGCAAGGCAAGTTTTCAAGTGCGTTTACCTATTCTGCAGGTGCCTGTTCCGGATACACTTATATGAAGACGGTTGATTTCACCAAAGCCAAGGCTTACTATAAAGGGCTTGTCGCTGCGTGCAGGGATCACCGAGTTGTCAGCGGTTTGAACACAACATACACTATCAATTCGCTTGGTACGCATACATTTACGGATGCGGCGCTGTCGGGTTGTACGGTGAGAAGTTTGAACACTGATTTTGTCACTGCCTCGATTTCCGGCAACACCTTAACGGTCAATGTGAAAAAAGGTGTTAACGCTCAAATTGAGTTGACGAAGAACATCACTACCACAAGCAGTTATGTTCCTTGTATGATTAACTCCGGCAGCGGTCAGGAATTACTTTACGGCACCATCAAGGACCCCGCAACGCAACCTATCACCTTCAACGCGACTTCACTCAAAGGCGGTTGGACGCTTACGAAGAAAGATGAAGACGGCAACGGTATCAGAAATATCGTATTCGGTCTTTATACTTCGAACAACTCCATATCGTCGCAGAAGTTGGATGGTAATACGGGGGAGTGGTACACATATACCACCAATGCTTCCGGTGTTATAAATTCGTCAACTGACTGGACTGCGGGCTATACTTACTATTTCCGTGAAATCGGTTATTTTGATGGCACCACAATTCATTTGCTGAAGGATTTACTTCCTTCGAGCCAGTATTCGGGCACTACTTACAAGGGTCCGAAGTTGAGAAACGATGCCGCAACAGGTAAAACCAATGTTCCCGTTGTTGTTGATAGTTCAGGTGTCGGTGCAAGTCCTGTTGTAAGAGGTATAGTAAACGACAGTACAAGGGCTTTTAATCCGAGCACTGCTGTCGGTGTTGAAACCACCCCTTCAAACGGCACAAGAGCAACGGTTACTTTTAACGGTAACAGTTCAATTACCAACAAACGTGTTAAAGGCGGTATTGCTGTTATGAAAACCGATTCGTCGGGCAATCCGCTTTCGGGCGTAAAGTTCGGAGTTTACACTAATGCAAGTTGCAGTGAAGATAGTTTGTACAGTTGTATTACAACCGATTTTACGGGCAGGGCATACATGGGCGGTACTTCACCGGAGTCATTTAGTCTTCCTGTCGGCACTACTTATTATCTGCAGGAACGCTCAACGGTTAGTGGCTACACACGCAATCTTGATGTTCTTACCGTTACAACCGTTGCCAATGAACTTGTTTTCGCAGATAAGAATACGAATACTTCGTCAAGGGTTGATTACAGTACATACCTTCAAACCAAAAACGCCAATTACGGTCGTGCTTTGTTTGCATTTATGGACAGTAGCGGTAATTTCGTTTCCAATGTCGTTGCGAAGATTTACTCCGATGCGGCTTGCACCAATTTGGTTGCTACAACACCCGCTTCAACAGGTACATTCGTAAGATGGGTTGGTGGTACGCCTACCAATTCAACTACGGCGTATCTCGATAGTTCAAACCTGACACCCAATGTGTATTATTTGAAGATTACGAGCAAGGGCGGATTTACCAAAAACAATAATTGTGTTTACCCGTTCCGTATTTACGCAAACACCGATACCACTGTTTATATTGTCGACAATACACCTCTTGTGAACTACAAAAAAGGTGCTTTGAAGATAAGAAAAACATTTGGCGGAAATCCTGTCCAGAATTTCAAATTCGATGTTTTCAGTAATTCAAATTGCACAACAAAGGTAACGACACTTACAACTGACGGTGACGGGTGGGCTTATTACGGTGGTAAATCTTCACCGTACACACTCGATTACGGTAAGACTTACTACTTCAAAGAGACCGCGACACAGAATGATACCATTCACGGCATTGCGATTGACACAACAACCGTTTGGAGTGGTAAGGTTGGCGAGAACAACATAACAACTGTTGCAACAGTCAACAACAGTGCTACTACAAAAGGTGGTATTGCCGTATCAAAAGTTTCTTCGACAGGCGAACCTATTTCCGGTGTTCAATTTGGCGTTTACAGCAATTCAGGCTGCACCAATTTGGTTACTACATTGACCACAGGTGCAGATGGGTGTGCATATTACGGTGGAAACGATATTGATAACTATTCTCTCGCAAACAATGCAGTTTACTACTTAAAGGAAACAAGTGTTCCTTCGGGTTACAAACTCGACGCGACCGTGAGAAGTGTTACCGTAAGGGCACAACAGACTGTGTTTGCTTCGCCGACAACTGCTCACACAAGCATCGGATATGAATTGAAAAGTACAACACCCAATGAAAACTACGGTGCTATTATGATTACCGCGTACAATTCGTCGGGTGACACCGCTGTATCGGGTGCAAAATTCAATATTTATACTGATGCTGCTTGCACAAATGCTTACACCACTTCGCTTATTACGACCACATCAAACGGTAGTCAGTATTATTACGGAACGGGAACAAGTTTCTCTACTTCCACACTTCCCGCAGGTACTTACTACATTCGTGTAGCAAGAAGCGCCACAAAAACTGCTACAGGTATTGACTACCCCAATGTCGCTTATAAGTTGACGGTTAAGAAAAACTGTACTACTCGCTTGGTGGTTAGTGCAGATACTTCTATCGTAAATAAAGAGGTCGGATATATCCGAATCAAAAAAGTCGATCAGAATGATAACGCTCTTGCCGGAGTTACTTTTAATGTTTACTCCAACAGCAATGCCACTACGCTTGTAGGTACTACCACCGCAACAGGTGCCGACGGCTATGCTTATTTCTACGGCACAGGTAACAGTCTTGCAACATCAAGTCTTTTGAGCGGAACTACATATTATCTCAAAGAGGCAAGTGTGCCTGCAGGCTATACTGCGTCGACAAAGGTTTATTCTGTTGTAATTCCCCAGAAGACTTGCAATTCGACCGTTACCGATGTTTCAAGCGGTGCAAGTTTGTCCGCGATTAAGAACTATCACAATGGCGGTGTTAAGATTTACAAGGTCGACGAGGTTGGCAATCCGCTTACCGGAGTTAAAATAGGCGTATATTCCAATGCTTCTTGCACTACGTTGCTTACTACAATCACTACAAACAACGGTTACGCTTATTACTACGGAACAGGTACATCACTCTCGAACTCAACTTTGTTGCCTGATACCAAACTGTATTTCAAAGAAACTCAAACTTTAAACGGTTATGAAATGAATACAACCGTGTTCAGTGCTACCGTAAAAACAAACGAAGTTGTATCTGCTTCTGCTTCGGGTTCTACACAACTCGTGAATGAAAGATACGGCGGATTTGCATTTCAAAAGGTGGATTCCGAAACCGGTTTAGGCATTAACGGCGTTGTGTTCGATGTTTACGAAACACTTGCCGATGCAACCAATGAGACCGGTGCTGTCGCTACACTTACTACTGCCGTAAACAATACGGCGAGTGGCACAGATAAAAACGGTTGGGCAACAAGAGGTTGTAATAATAAAATAAGCGGTTATTCGCAGGCAGATTTAAGCCTCGAAAACGGTAAGGTTTATTATGTCAGAGAAATTTCCGCTCCGAGCGGATACATTATCGATGACACTGTTACTTCAATCAAGGTCGAAGGCGGTACTGTTAAAGAGTTAACTGCTTTCATTAAAAACAGTAAGAATGCTTCTGTGATTATTAAGAAAACAGATAATCTCGGTAACAATGTCGCGGGTGTAAAATTTGCTTTTTATACTGATGCACAGTGTAATACCACTCCCGTTTATACAACGGGTAATACACCTGCAAACGGCACGATTGTTCTCGATTCAACAATGACGGGTTATCCCTTCGTTGCAGGAACAACTTATTATGTGAAAGAGATTTCGGCACCTTCCTATTATGTAACGAACAATGAAATCAAGAGTTTCACAACAACCGCCAATGCTTCGATTTCCGTTTCATTTGTAAACACCGCAAAGGGCGGTATAGCCGTTAAAAAGACAGATGACAGCGGTACTCCGCTTGCCAATGTTGTTTTCGGTGTGTATTCGAACTCGAACTGCACAACAAAAGTAGCGGAAGTAGTTACCGATGAAAATGGTATAGCATATTACGGCGGTAAGAAACTTGATGATTTCACGCTCATACCCGGCACTAAATACTATTTCAAAGAACTTGTAGGACTTGAAGGCTACACAAAGAACAATAACGCATACGAAGTTACTGTTGTTTCGGGCGAGTTGACATATACCGCAAATCCTGTAATCAATGTTCCGAAGGGAAGCATAGGTTTGCGTAAAGTTGATGACCAAAACAATCTTCTTGCGGGAGTAACATTCGGAGTTTACTCCGATGCCGCGTGTACCACACAAGTCGGTACAGCAGTTTCTTCTGATAGTGTTTATAAAATTGTGACGGTTAACGGTGAAAACATAGGTCTTAACGTCATATACGGTGGACTTGGCGACTTCTCCAAAGCGTATGAACTCGATGCGGGTACTGTTCTTTATATGAAAGAAAAGTCCGTTCCGCTCGGATACGAGATTTCCAATACGGTTTATAAATTCACAGTTGCAAAAAATAAAACGGTTACTTCCGATAATGGTGCGGTTGTTACGAACTATCGTTACAGCGGTATCAAAATCGCAAAAACCGATGACCAAACACCCGCCAATCCGATTTCGGGCGTACAGTTCGGAATTTACAGTGATTCCGCCTGCAACAATCTTGTTAAGAAAGTAACTACCGATGAAAACGGTTTTGCTTATTACGGCGGAAAGGGTACTGCGACTGAACCGTTCACACTTACTTACGGCAGCACATACTACATTAAAGAACTGTCTGCTCCCGAGCAGTATAAAATGGATACTTCGATACATCAGTGCGAAATCGATGTTTATGGTGATTTTGTAACAGTGGATATAGAGAATATGCTTCTCGGTGATTTAGTTGTTACAAAAACCGCTAAAGACAATGATTACTCAATTGATTACGAATTTGTTCTTGTTGGTGCTGATGATGTTACCGCAGGTTTGAAATACACCAATCCTGTTCATACTGCCAATACTGCAACATACACATTTAAGAATGTTATTCCCGGAACTTACAAACTCCAAGAAATCAATGTTCCCGAAAAGTATGTTGTTCCCGCAGATCAGACTGTTACGGTCATAGCGGGCAAGCGTGTTGCCAATGGCAATGCGGTTAATGCAACGGTGGTGAATGAACTTCGCAACGGAACACTCAAAGTTGTCAAAACCGCAAGTGACTTTAATGTTGAAGGAATAACCTTCACTGTTAAATACCCCTCTGGTACAATTAAAACCTTTGTCACAAACGAATACGGTGAAATCGTAGTTGATGTTATGGCAGGTACATATATAGTTACGGAAGTTGTTCCTAACGGATATACCTGCAAAACGGATAATCCTCAAACTGTTTCTGTTACAGTCGGCAAAACGGCAACCGTAACTTTTAATAACAGCGAGAATGCGTATATCCTTTTGAAAAAGACTGATACCAATTTCGTTCCGCTTTCGGGTGTAAGGTTTGGTGTTTACAGTGATAATGACTGTACGAATCTTTTAGGTTATATCGACACAGGTATTGACGGTATCGGCACATTCGGTTTTGTTGACGATGAGAACGACGGTTACGGTCTGCTTGAAGCGGATACAACCGTGTATCTCAAAGAACTTGTTACCCGCGAAGGATATTGCCTTGATCCGAGGGTTAGAAGTATAAACCTTGTGAACGGATACAATGAGTTCATTACCACAAATGAAGCAAAGGTTTTCAGAATTTTGAAAACCGATAACTACAGAAATCCCATGTACGGCGTTTTGTTCAGGGCATACGCAACGGAAGAAGACGCTTTGGCACGAGGCAATAATTATTTGTATGAATTTGCCACAAATGAAAACGGTATTGCCGAGTTTACTCTTTTCGGTAATCAAGATTATTATGTAATCGAATGTGCGGGCGAAGCCTATACCACATTGTCAGACAAAATAATCGTTGTGCATGGTAATGGTGTGTACGGTACAGACTTTAACACCGGTAAAGAGTATGATGATTTTGTAATCAATAAGACTACGGTTGTCACAGGTGTTGAAGTAGAAGAGAGAGGAGTTGCTGAAATACTCGGCATATCTCTTATGACGGTTCTCGGGTTCCTTGCTTATTTTGAAATAAAGAGACGCAAAGAACTAAAAGAACGGTTTGACTAATTCAGTTTGAAAGGACAATATATGAAGAACAAGGGTAGGGCAAAGAAAGAAGCAATCACGCTTTTGTTAAAGTTAATTGTTATTTCCACGGTTACATACTTTTTGTTTAGTTTCGTGTTCGGTGTTGAGATAGTAAAGGAGAATAATATGTACCCTGCAGTTCATGAAGGGGATTTACTCCTTTATTATCGACCGAATAAGGAATACAAGACAAACGATGTAGTGGTATATGAAGTTGACGGCGTTCAGCATATCGGAAGAATAGTTGCAAAAGGTTCGTCAATGGTTGATTTTACAGAAAGCGGAACCTTGCTTTTAGATAACGAAATAGCGACTACTGAATCGTTTTATGATACATTCAAAAACAATTCCGCAGCGTTTGATTATCCCTTTCAAGTGCCTGAAAACGAGTTCTTCATATTGTCCGATTTTCGCTCTGATAATTCTTCTGACAGCAGGATATTCGGTTCAATACCGATTGACTCTATCGAGGGTGTGATTATCACTTCCGTCAGAAGACGAGATTTTTAATTCTTTTCAAAAAACTATATTATTTTAAGGAGATGCATTTCTTATGAAAAGATTTTTCAAAAAGTTTTCTGCTGTTTTGGCAGTTTTGTGCGTAGTTTTTTCGCTTTGCACTGTATTTGCCAGTGCCGCTAATACGACTGTTGCGGGCACGACAACAACTTTTGATAAGTACCTTGTACTTAATCAGAATACCTATGTTCCCAATGTTACTTTCAATTTCACTATCGCTCCCGGCTCTGCTCACGAGTATGTGCTTGGTAACGAAGGCGTTCTTGAAAAGTTCGCGGTTTATGCAGGTAACGACAGCACAAGAGTTACAGGCGCACCCACAATCACTTCTTCGGTTTCTTTCAAACCGACGGATACAGTTTACAGTGCGGCACAGGGCAACGACACAGTTGTTCTCGAGAGTTTTCAGAGATACGCAAAGAAAACCGTCACTCTTGACTTCACAGGCGTTACTTATAAAGAGCCCGGTATCTATCGCTATGTAATTACTGAAAGCGGTACAAACGACGGTGTTACCAATGATTCAAATGTCAACAGATATTGCGATGTTTATGTTCAGCAGAAAACCACTTCTTCTGTTCTTGACCTTGAAATCGCAGGTTATGCTATTCACGAACAGGACAATGTTCTTGCTGTAACTGAAAGCGATTATGCAGACCTCAAAGATAACGGTTTCCAGAATACTTATGATTCATATTGTCTCGGTATTCAGAAACAGATCACAGGTAATCAGGGCTTCAAACACAAATACTTTAAATTCACTCTTAACATCAGCAACGCTGTTCCCGGCACAAGATACACTCTTACCGATAACACTACTGATTCCCGCAATAAGTCTACTGCTTCCGGCATAAAAGGTACGAGCGGTGCTTACTACCTCGAAGCAGACGAATCCGGTAACTGCACTTACACATTCTATTTGAGCAACAAGAATGGCGTTCAGGAATCAATTAAACTTGAAGGTCTGACTGCTGCTACCAAGTACACAATCAGTGAAGAAAATGAAGATTATACACCTTCGTGGACTATCAACACTGACCTTGCAACCGGCTCTACCAATAACACCGGCACTGCTCGTGCTATGGGTGCCCAGAATAATGCAGTTAAATTTGTGAATACCAGAGTCGGCACTGTTCCGACCGGCTACATTCTTTCGGTTGCTCCCTATGCTGTAATCGGTATTGTTGCCGTAGCCGCATTCGGTGTGCTCGTTGTACTTAAGAGAAAAGAAAAAGTTTCCGAATAATTTTGATTAAAAAGGGGGTATAAAGGTGTATAAGTTTTTGCGAGGGGCCAATAAGTTTGTTAATCTTGTTGTTTTTCTTGTGGCTTTGATTATGCTTTTATACTCCCTTTGGTCTTTTTCTGATATTTCGCAAGTTTATTCAAATGCCGACGGTGAAAAACTATTGCAGAACGAAAATGGCAAGGTTGCAACACTTGCTGAACTGCAGAACATAAATCCCGATATTGTCGGTAAACTTACTGTGTATGATACCGGAGTGAATTACCCGTTCGTGCAAGGTGAGGAAAATACGGAATATCTCAACAAAGACATTTACGGCGATAATCGGCTGTCGGGTTCAATTTTCATTGACAGTTTGAATAAAAAGGATTTCAGCGACAAATACACATTGTTTTACGGTCACAGAATGAAATCTTCTGTAATGTTCAGCGATATAGGGGAATTTCTTAACGAAAGTTACTTTAATGCACACACTAAAGGTTATATCGAAACGGCAGACAAAAAATACACTATTGTCTTTTTTGCTTGCATGAGAACTGAATCGTCTAACAATTTAGTGTTTGATGTTGAAGTTGGAAACAGAAGATATGTTTCGCTGTTGAATGAAATAATAATTAACTCACAGCAATACAGGAATATCGGATTAAATGCGGACACACGGATTGTCGGTTTATCCACCTGCGAGAGTGCCGATTCAACCGGAAGAATAATTCTGTTCGGTAAGTTGATAGAAAATAACTGAAAATACAATGAAAAGAATTGAGCGAGGCGTAAAAACCTCGCTCTTTTTGTGTTGTTTTTTGGAAAAATTCTTGGTTTTTAACTCAATACACACTATATATAGTATTTTTTTATTTTTCTTTTCAAAATGTTGCGCAGAAATTTGTGGTTTACCTAATAACAAAGATGAGATAGAAAGAAAGGAGTGTTTCCGATATGAAGAAACGAGTAAGACCGCCCTAATGAAAAAATATTGAATAGCGGACTTGCGAAATAAGTTTAGGTAAACATTGGTGGTTGCAAGACCAATGTGCTGAAAACCAAAGCAAACAGAAGGGAATGACGAAAGTGACAAATGCCGAAAAGAATAAGAAAGCATTGCTTGCGGTAATAGGTAAATTATTGATAACCGCTGCAATTCTTACATCTATGTTTGTCTTCGTGTTCGGTGCGGCATTTGTAAGCAACAATGAGATGTACCCGAGAATATCGGCAGGAGATTTTATTCTGTATTATCGTTTGAGCGAAACATTCAATTGCGGTGAAGTTGTTGTTTATGAAAACAACGGCAAAACCGTTGTTGGCAGAGTTGTCGCCTTTGAGGGTGATACCGTTGAGTTCAGCGGTGACGGAAGACTTATTGTAAACGGTTGTGTGCAAGCCGTTGATTCGTTTTATTCAACTGCCGAAGTCGAAGGCTCAAGTGTTAATTTCCCTTATGAAGTTCCGCAGGGTTCGCTTTTCGTACTTGCGGATTATCGTACCGAAGCAGTCAACGACAGTCGGGTAATCGGTGCGATAGACACTGAAAGCGTTGTAGGAAGAATGATTATGACTGTCAGACGCAGAGATTTTTAATTTCAAGGGAGTTGTTTTTTATGAAAAAAACTTTTAAAAGAGCAATGGCTCTTGTTTCGGCAGTTTTGATAGTTTTATCAATATTTGCCGTAAGTGCTTTTGCGGGTACTGTTGACGGTGATTGTCAAGGTACTACTACCACATTCGATAAATACCTCACAATGAAAAAAGAGGCTAATGTACCGAATGTTGATTTCAATTATTCCATTACAAGCGGTACTGCTAAAGAGGCTGTAAGAGACGAAGAAAGCAATATTGTTATTCAGCCTGCGGTTTATGCGGGTAATGACAGTGAAAAGGTTGAGGGTGAACCCACAATTACGGAATTGGTTTCGTTTGCTGTCGGCGATACGACTTATGACACCACACAAAGCGGTGATACTGTTATCCTCGAAAACGGA
Organism: Acutalibacteraceae bacterium; assembly: GCA_045617785.1. Classification (GTDB taxonomy): domain Bacteria; phylum Bacillota; class Clostridia; order Oscillospirales; family Acutalibacteraceae; genus DTU089. Next base: position 67,231 of record JAZLJH010000023.1, on the reverse strand, counting down.
CATAAATATGCAAAGAAGACCATTACTCTTGATTTTACCGAAGTGACCTTTAAGCAGCCCGGTATCTACCGTTATGTAATTACCGAAAGCGGTATAAACGACGGCGTTATCAACGATGCTAATCCCAACAGGTATTGTGATGTTTATGTACACCAGAACCTTGAAACCGAAGCACATAAACTTGAAATTGTCGGTTACTCAATTCACGAGGGCGACGAAGTTATTTACAATAGTTTCAATGACTGGAATGAGTTCGCAGCAAGCGAGGATATTGACGAGTTGAAAGATAACGGTTTCCAGAATGATTATGAAACCACCAATCTTTCTATCAAGAAAATCATATCCGGCAACCAAGGTTGGAAGAACAATTACTTTAAGTTTGTTCTTAAAATCAAAAATGCGGACGCAGGTACAAGATATGATGTCGACCTTTCCAACACTTCTTATGCCGCGAACAAAAACACGACTTCCGGCATTAAAGTCGATGGCGATAAGTATTATCTCATTGCCGATGATAACGGTGTTTGCGAATACACTTTCTATTTAAGCAACAAGGGTGGCAATAAGGAGTCGATAGAGGTTTTTGGTCTTACTGCCGAAACAATGTACTTCGTTGAAGAAGATTGCCAAGATTATACGCCTTCGTGGACTCTTAAGAACGCCAGTGTTTCTCACGGTGCGGATTGCAAGTTGAATGACTTTGTTAAAGTTGGCGGAACTAAAAACAATCTCGAGTTCTTTAATGCTCGCAACGGCGTTGTTCCCACAGCATATATCGTTGAAGTTGCACCGTATGTCGTTCTTGCAGTTACAGCACTCGCAGGAGCCGTGCTTTTCGCCGTGAATAAGAAGAAAAAAGAAGTTACGGAGTAATTTCACTGTTTAATTTAAAACCCTGCAAATAGCCCTTTAAATGCATTTGCGGGGGTATTCTCGAAAGGAGTGAGGTTTGTGCGTGCTTTTATTGAGGGCTTGAATAAGTTTCTCGATGCCGCTATTTCCGCAATGATAATAGGCGCACTGCTTTTCTCTTTTTGGTCACTGTACGATGTGTTTGTTATATACAGAGACGCGGGAAGCACAATGTTGTCGTTCGGAACGCAACAGAGAGAAATATCCGTGTCAGAGTATCAAGAAATAAACTCGGATGTTGTGGCTGTTTTGAAGGTACATAATACGGGCATAAAATATCCCGTTTTGCAAGGTAATGACAATTCCGAGTACCTGAACAAAGATGTAAAAGGCGAGTACCGTGCGTCCGGCTCAATATATATCGACTGCAACAATGCCGATGATTTTTCCGATCCGTATACATTGTTTTACGGTCACAGAATGAAAGCCTCGGCAATGTTCGGAGATGTCGGTGAGTTTACGGATAAGGAATACTTTGATGCTCATACTACCGGAACTCTTGAGACACCGAACGGTACTTTGAAAATAACATTCTTTGCCTGTATGAATACATACGCCAGTGATTCAAAAGTGTTCGATTTAACATTTTCTCGTGATTCAACAGAAGCGTTCTTTGAATATATACGAGATGCATCCTGTCAATACAGAGAAGTTTCACTTAATGAAGATTCGCGTGTAGTGGGTTTGTCAACCTGCGAAACGGCTTCTTCAATGGGAAGAATTGTTCTGTTTGGTGTTATAACCGACGGGATGTGAAAGCCTGCAGATTTACTGCGTGGCTCAATAAACAGACAAGGAGATGGTTTCTATGAGGAAACAAAAAATAACAGCCTGTCTTCTGTTCGTTGTTATGCTCGTTTCTTTGTTTGCCGTACAGTGTTTCGCTGTTGAAAACACTGCTGCGGTTGTTCCCAAAGGGGCACAAGACAGTGTGAAGGTTGTTTATGAGGAAAAAGAAACACCTGAAATAGAAGAGGGCGAGGTCGCTTTTACACCGAAAGTAAAGTGCGTGCTTAAAGGTGAACTGCCTTCCGATTTGAAGGAAGTTTTTGAAGTCAATATCGTTACTGCTACCGAGGCACAGGCACTTATTGCTTCGGAAAAGGTTGAGATGAATAAAGAGATTGAGTTTGCTCCGTTCACCTACAAATTGCCCGATACATTCAAGTATGTCATTCTTCAAAAGGAAGGCACAGCCAAGAACATCACTTACGACAAAACCCGCTATCTTATCACGGTGGTTGTGGAAGGCACCGATGTTGATGATTTGAAGTGTTTGTATTCCATATCGGATTACGACACCGGCAAAAAGGTTGACAGCATTGAATTCAAGAATGTTTACGGCGAAGGCTCTCCCGATACAAGCGATAATTCCAATGTTGGTTTTTGGTTGCTTGTAATTGCTCTGGGAATTATCTGTATAACCGGAATTGCGATTGTTTACATTCGTGATAAAAGCAAGGATATTGATAAGAAATGAAATTGAGTGCTAAAAAAATTCTCGTAAAAGTGTTTTTTTTAGTTGCTTTGCTCGGTATCGTTGTAGGCGTTTTCAAGGTTACAGAAACTCTTGAAGAGTGGGGTGTGAGCCGTTCCGCTTACAACGATATTGCCGAGGCGGTTGTGAAACAACCAAAAGCAACAGAGCAAACCACAAGCGATTCAGATAACGAAAGAGTTATTGAGGTTGACTGGGAAAAATTACAGAGTGTTGACCGAAATGCGTGTGGTTGGCTGTATAGCGAAGGCACTGAAATAAATTACCCTGTGTGTCTCGGCCAGGATAATTCATACTACTTAAAACATTTAATTGACGGTACTTGGTCTTCTTCGGGTACGCTTTTTATTGATTGCAGAAACTCAATGGAAGACGATCACTTGTACATATACGGTCATTGTATGAAGAACGATACAATGTTCGGAAGTTTGGTTTATTACGCCAAACAGGAATACTACGAGAAGCACCCGACAATGTGTTTTGTCACAGAAGACGGTCAGTATACTTTGCGTGTTTACAGTGCGTATTTTGCGAATGAAAATGACGCTTCGTATGTTTTCGGTTCGCAGGCGGAAGATTTGGAGTCTTTCTATGATATGAGTTCAGGTCTTTCGCAGATTGAAACTTATATACCATTTAACAACGATAGCAAAATTATTACACTTTCGACTTGTGCATATCTGAAAAACTATAACAGATTTGTTGTTCATTGTGTAATGGAGAGGAGTTGAGAATATGTCAGAGAATGAATATGAGAATGTTTATATAATACCTGCCAACTTTACCGATTCCGGTCGTGTCTTGAACGGTTTGTTTGAAACAAGGAATGTTGTCGAGGCAGTTATTGTTGCATTGGTTTTGGGTTTTCCCATTGTAAAACTTTTAAGTTTTTCTCTTATGGTGAAGGTCATAATGTGCGTTCTTTTGGTTTTGCCTGTTGTTGTGTTTGCGTTGATAGGCATAGACGGTGACAGCCTTTCGCAGTATATTCTGCGTCTTATAAGACATAAGAACGAGAAAAAGAAAATTCATCTTAAAAGAATTTGCTATCACTACGGATTAACGGAAGGAGAGAATAACAGTGGCAAGAAAAACTCAAAAAAGTAAAGAGACTTTTGCACAGGATTTCATTCCCGTAAAAAGTCTTCAATACGGAATTATTGAAACCACGGACGGCAGGTATGTCAAGATACTTGAAATCGAACCTATAAATTTTTCTCTGCGTTCTGCGGAAGAACAATACAACATTATATGTTCGTTTGCTTCTTGGCTTAAAATCGCCCCCTTGAAATTGCAGTTTAAATCAATCACGAGGAGAGCGGATTCGGAAACCCATATCAAGCAATTGCGTAAGGATTTGGAAACCGAAGACAATGAGAACTGCAAAGAACTTGCAGAAGATTATATTTCACTCGTCAAGGATGTCGGCAGCCGTGAAGCCCTCACAAGACGCTTCTTTCTTGTGTTTCAGTATGAACCTTTGAGAAGAGTAGATACAAACGATTTTGCCGAAATCTATTCGATTATGATGGGTGCCGAACAAACTGCCCGTTCATATTTCAGCCAGTGCGGTAACAGTATTGTTACTCCCGAGAATGTGGATTTATACACGCTTGAAATTTTGTATATGTTCTTCAACCGCAATTCTTGCGTTGACCAACCGTTCTCTACAAGGCGTGACCGACTGTTCGACGATATCATGGTCGCCAAAGACAGGGATCTTCTTGACAAGGATATCGACCACATTCGAGTAACCGATTTGGTCGCTCCGAGAGGTATTGACCTCACTCACAAAGATTACATTATTATGGATGGTTTGTACTATTCGTATATGTATATCAAGAGTGGCGGTTATCCCGACAAGGTTCTCGCAGGTTGGGTTTCGCGTTTCGTCAATGCAGGTGAAGGTGTCGATGTTGATGTTTTCCTTCACAAAGAAGAAAGAGGGAAAGCGATTGATAAAGTGTCGCAAAGAATTCGTCTTAACAAAGCGAAGATAAAAGATTTGCAGGATACTTCTACCGACTTTGAAGAAGTCGCAGGCTCTATTCAAGCGGGTTACTACATTAAAAACGGTATCGCAAACAACAACGAGGATCTCTTTTATATGTCGATATTCATAACGCTTTCTGCGAAAAGTTATGATGAGTTGATGTGGAGAAAAGAACAACTCGTTAATATGCTGAAATCTATTGATGTGCTTGTGAGCGACTGCAAATACGAACAGGAAGTTGCGTTCAAATCGGTAATGCCGTTCCTTTCTCTCGCACCCACGCTTGAAAAAAAGTCAAAGAGAAATGTTCTCACTTCGGGTGCGGCAAGCACATATATGTTCACTTCATTTGAAATGTCGGACGATACAGGTGTGCTTCTCGGTCTTAACCAACACAACAATTCGCTTTGCATTGTTGACCTTTTTGATACACAAAAGAACAAGAATGCCAACTTGAATATACTCGGTACAAGTGGTGCAGGTAAGACATTTTCAATGCAGTTGCTTGCGTTGAGAATGCGAATGAGAGGCATTCAGTGCTTTATTCTGGCACCGATAAAAGGGCACGAATTCAAGAGAGCGTGCAATTCTATCGGCGGTTCATACATAAAGATTGCACCCGGCAGTTCGAGTTGTATCAATGTTATGGAAATCCGTCAGACAATGACACCTGAAATGGAATTGATTGATGAGATTGACTATAACGAAGTCGACTCTTTGTTGGCGAGAAAAATACAACAGTTAATGACTTTCTTTGCTTTGCTGATACCCGATATGAGCAACGAAGAAGAACAAATGCTTGATGAAGCACTTGTTAAAACCTACAACAATTACGGTATTACGCACGATAACGACAGCCTTTATACAAATAAAAGTAAGAAGGTTTTGAAGAAAATGCCGATACTCGGCGACTTGTATGAAGTGTTGAGAGAGAACCCGTCGACTGACCGTATCGCAACGATTATATCCCGTTTCGTTACTGGTTCGGCACAGTCATTCAATCAGCAAACCAATGTTGATTTATCCAATAAATACATAGTTCTTGACCTTTCAGAACTCAAAGGCAAACTGCTTCCCGTCGGTATGTTTATTGCTCTTGACTATGTTTGGGATCAGATAAAAGCAGACCGAACAAAGAGAAAAGCGATAATGATTGACGAGATATGGCAACTTATCGGTGCGGATTCCAACAAGCAGGCTGCTGAATTCTGCTTGACGATTTTCAAGACCATTCGTGGTTTCGGCGGTGCGGCAATATCTGCAACACAAGACCTTTCCGACTTCTTTGGACTTGAAGATGGTAAGTATGGCAGAGCGATTATAAACAACTCGAAGAATAAAATAATCCTCAACCTTGAACCTGATGAAGCCGAATATGTGCGTGATGTTTTGAAACTCACACAGAACGAAGTGAGAGCAATTACACACTTTGAGCGTGGTCAGGCACTTGTTCATTCCAATAACAATAAAGTTCCCATTGTGGTAAAAGCGTCTAAAAAAGAACAGGCGATGATAACCACAGACCGTGCAGAACTTGAGGAGTTGCTCAAACAAAAACAGCACAAACTGAACCACAAAAACGAGTTTAAAAAGGCGGGTGAAGAATAATGGTCAGTTTAAGAGAAGACGAACGCAATGTTCTTAATTGGCTCGGTGAGTACGGTCCTCTTACCAAAATGCAGATTAAGAAATTGCTGAACAAAGAAAAGGATAGCGTGTCAGACAAGATAATCAAAAACCTTTTGCACTTCAAAATGATGACCGAAGTAAGAGGTTGTTATTACGGTCTTGATAAGCACCACCAAGTTGATGATAACAATGTGAAGGCTGTGTGGGTTCTTACCGAACTCATAAATAAAGTTGAACCGCAGAACCATCAGCGTGGTGATTATCCCGCACAAATCTACTTTATTTCCGGCGAAAATGAGTATGAAATCGTGGTAGTAAACGAAGGCGAGGAGAGCAGACTTAAACTTTTGCAGCCCACCGAATACACAAGATACATACTTGTTGTACCCGATAATGAGGCAGAAAAAAGGATAGGAACCCGCCTGCCGAAAGCACCTTGTTTGTTTGCAAGAGTGGTCAGCAACGGCGTAGACACTACACCGATGATACGCTTGTGGAAACCTTCGAATGCGGAAAGCGAGGCTTCATAAATGAGCAAAAAGAAAGTGGAAAATCCTTTTGTGAGGGATTTTGCGAACCGCAGTCGAAAGCGTTTGAGCAGACTTCAAGAGTATATAAACGACATTGCAGAGTGGAATTCTTTCCCCAATTCGTACACTTGTGACGAGTATGAATACAGGGAAATATCCCCGGAATTACTGAAAAAATCGTTTCGTAATTGTGTTCATGAAGCGGAAAAATTTGCTTGTGATTGTCGTGATTCAATTACTGTTCAAGATTTTTTTACGGACAATAACGAAGAATTTGTTGACGCTGAAATAGCGAATGCGTGTGAGTGTAAACTCGGTTATACAAGCAAAGATTGGTTTGTTTTCGAGTTGCCAATGCTTCTCCCCAAACGGAAAGATGTGCACGAAAAAGTTTATATCAAAGGCATAATCGACGCTTCGCTTCGAGAATATTTCAGGTCTCACGAAAAGAAAAATATAATTTATGATTATGTTTTTTGTGCTGTTACGACATATAAAAGTGAAATCAAAAAAGATTTTCAGCGTGATAACGACAACCTTCTCATTTCGGTTGTAATCAATTCTTTTTCCCGAAATGTGTCCGGTGATGATAATCCTTTTGAAATGGATTTGTTCGTAACTTCCGAAGAAGGTAACAAAAATGTCACTACATTCTATGTCGTTCCGAGATGCGATTTTGTTGAATGGCTTGACCTGAAAAACACCGGCAAACTTGATACAATTTCGTATTCGTAAATAATTCCAAAACAGAACAAAAGGGCATTTTTTGCTCTTCCGAAAATGCCAATTTTTGCTTTCCCTGCAGATGTATTTTCCAAAATCGGCAAAAATCGTTGTTTTTCAAGGGTTTCGAGGCACAATTTTTCAGAAAAAAAGGCGAGGAGAGAGTTCTTGACGGCGGTAGGCGTGCTTATTTTCGTCAAATTGCTTGAACAAGAAAATCGGGCGAAACGATACCGCAAAATAAATTGCTCAACACGCTGAAACAACATTTGCGTGGGGCTGAAATACCGAAAAGTTGTTACGCTTCATTATCCACGCTTGCATATTAGGCGGGAGTGAAGGGCAAATACAAGGGAATTACCGGTAAGAAAAAATATTGCAATACGAAAACAGGATAAAGTAAAAGCGGTAGGGTGTCAAAAGGGAAAGCAGAAAAACAACAAATAAGAGGTGAGATAAATGAACGAGGAAGAAAAGAAAGTAAGAGTAGTCGAGTGGCGGCGGGGAAATCACCTTGACAAATTGTTGTCGGTGTTAGCCGTTACAGGAGAGATAGGATATCGTTCGCTTGATATGCTTGGTGGCAGGGATATATACCGTCAAACCGTAAAGAATGGAAAGAACATAGTGTGTGTTCGGAATGTGTACACGGGTGAAGAGGTGAAGTCGAAACTGTTCACTGTGTCGGGTACAGGAGAGTTAAAGAGAGTGCGTTTATCCAAGAAGGCAAAAAGTGTGCTTGCTTGGAAGGATGAAGAAGAACCGTACGCGATAACTCTTGAACGGGAAATGACGAGTGACAAGCAGAAGATAGAAAGGCGGCAACGGATAGCGGAGACGCTTGCGGTAATGGAGAAGTTAGAGATACCGTATTGGAAAAACCGGTTAATGCCTTTTGGAAGAAGCGGAGCCGAGGCGAAGCCGATAGGGAGCCCAATGTTTTATTCGTCGCTTGATTTGAAGAGTGACTTTGTGTTGAGTACGGAAGACAAGCGGGGGCTTGATAAATCGAGAATGGTTGGTTGGCTTGTCAGCGAAGCGGGCGTGTATCCCGTGTACAACATAAAGAACGGAATTCGCAAATGGAACCCAAGCGGAGAACTCGATATGAGGATGTTGTGTGAGAAATACGAGGCAAATACCTTTGAGACATTTCATACGAAGTACCGAAGGGCGAACGAGAAGAGTTCCTGCATACTTTTGTGCAACACTTACGAGAGCGGGCTTAACACAATGCTGTTAAAGCGGTTAGAAATACAGCAGGGTGAGAGCGAAGAAGAAGTAATGAAGAAGTTGAAGCAGAAGAACAGGTACGCGATAGAGTTCGGGAAAGTGTTCGGGAGTGTACATTGTGTAACGCTTGACGAAGGTGGCAGAGATATATTGCGGATACTGACAGTAGCGAAGCACAGACCAACAATACTGAAAGGACTGTTCGGAGATAAGTGGGTAGGAATAAATGCGGCGACATCGTTCACCTACGACGCAGAGACAGTTGATGGCGGCAGAGCCATCACACTCGCGGACGGCGATATAGGACGATTCAACAAGTTTGTCATATATGCGACAGATAATCCGACTGCACATAAATATCATGTGTACTGTTATCCCGAGCAAGTAAACTTTGTGATTGGTCAACTGGGCACCTTGGCGAAAATACATATTCTGAACATACAGGAAATATTTGACAGCCTTGGGCTTGGCACAGCAGAGACGGCAGCGGACGAACAGTACATAATGGGGTGGCAAAAGTACGCAAACAAAAAGACGGATAAGAATTGAGAGGAGTTGGTGTAAGTGAGAGATGGCAATCTCAATGAAAAACTCTTGAAAGCGATAAGACCGGGGGGAGATAAAGGCGGGGAAGCCGAGGACGGATATGAAGGAAGAAGTCACATATCGAAGAAGAAGGCGACGCAGATAGCGATAGGAGTCGGAGCGTTCGTGTACTGTTATGTATCGGGGATAATAGGCGAGTTGATATACCGATATGTAGCGTACAAAGAAGCGGGTGGCTTAACGAATTCGTCGGTGCGAATGGCAGAAATGAAATGGGGAATATTTTCGGCATTCAAATATCTGTGCACGAGCAGTGGCATAAAGGCGTTTATCGGACTTGGCGTGGTAATCGGCGTAGTATATTTTCTGTTGAAATACTACGGAGATTTTTTCGGAAAAGATTATGACGAGCGAGGGTTCAAAAAAAGTAAATCGGGAGCATACGGTACAGCGGACTGGATGACCGACGAAGAAATGAATGAAGTTCTTGAAACGACATATATAGAAGACGCAACAGGAACGATACTCGGATTAAAAGACGGGAAAGCGGTGTCGTTGCCGACGGAAACGAGGTTAAACAGGCACGTAATGATATTCGGTGCGTCAGGAACGAGGAAAACGAGGTCATACGCGAGACCGTTTGCGTTTCAGGCGATACGGCGCGGTGAAAGTATAGCGATAACGGATCCGAAGGGAGAGTTATATACCGACTTGTACGAAATACTTTTAAAGAACGGATACAATGTGAAAGTATATAACCTTGTAAATCCGGAGCACGGCAACAGTTGGAACTGTATGAGTGACCTGAACGGCGACACGCTAATGGCAGACACGCTGACAAATGTCATAATCGGAAACACGAGCACCGGAAAAGGCGATCAGTTCTGGGATAACGGTGAAAGGAATTTGTTGAAAGCATTGATAATGCTTGTAGACAGTGACGAGAGCATACCGCCAGAGGAGAAGAACCTGTCCGCAGTATATAGGAAATTGACGGCTTGTACGCAGTATGAACTTGAAAAGCAGTTTGAGAGTTTACCTGACGGGCACCCGGCAAAAGGTCCGTATAGATTATTTGCACAGTCGTCAGACCAAGTAAAAAGCGGAATGATGCTCGGACTGGGAACGCGATTGCAGATATTGCAGAACCCTGCGGTACAGGAAATGGTATCCGGCAATGAGATTGATTTGACATCGTTGGGCAGGGAAAAGACGGCATTTTTTGTAATACTGTCAGACCAAGACAGCACAATGAAGTTTCTTGCGAGTTTGTTTTTCTCGTTGTTGTTTATAAAACTTACGAGATTTGCAGACGCACAAGATAATCATAAATGCAAAGTGCCTGTAAACCTGTTGCTTGATGAATTCAACAATGTCGGACGAATAGGCGGAGCAGAGGACGGAAGTGACTTTGCAAGAACATTGAGTGTTATCCGTTCGAGGGATGTGCGAGTTTCGATAATCGTACAGTCGTTAGGACAGTTACAGAACCGATACGCAAACAATTTGTGGGCGGAAATAGTCGGCAACTGTGATATCCAGTTAATGCTTGGCTGTGCAGACGACTTAACGGCAGAGTATATAAGCAACCGCAGTGGTGATATGAGTATAACCGTAGAGAGTACGAGGCACTCACGAAAGACATTAACGGTTGCGCAGGTTGTGCCAGAGTACCAGAAGACAGAAGGTGAGGGCAGGCGAAAACTGCTGACACCCGATGAGGTACTTCGTCTTGATATAAACGATTTGCTTGTAATAATCAGAGGATATAACATCCTGCGGTTAAAGAAAATGGATTACACAGAACACCCGATGAGCAAAGAAATCGTTCAGAAGAACATAATGGATTATTGGCCGCGTTTACGAGTTGATTCAGAAACGGGAGAGGTGTTATACCCAGACGGTACACATATTGAGGAGTTACCGTTATCGGAAGGAATAGATTTCGTCGATACAACAGTAGAAGAAATATTCCCCCCCGAGAGAAAGAAAGAGAGTAAACAGGGCAGACCGAGAAACGAGTGGAATACAAAAAACATAAAGAACAGACCGGGGGGAACGAGAGAAAACCCTGTAAAGGTCGAAAACGAAGACGCAACGCACGGATTTATCTAAATTTGTGCAAGAGAACCTAAATAGGTTTAATCCTCGCAAGAGGGAAAATTAAACGAAAAAAACATTTATTGAAAGGAAGATTTGTATGTCAAAGAAAGAAATCCTCAAAAAAGAGGAAGCAGTTGAAGAAACTGCAGTTGAGACTGCTGTTGTAGCAGAGGAAGCAGAAGCGGTAGCGAAAAAGCCCGCGAAGAAGCCCGCCAAGAAGAAAGCGAAGGCAGAGGTTGCAGAACCCGCAGTTGACGCAGGTACAGAAGAAGTGGCGGAAGAAGTCACCGAAGAAGATATCGGTGCAGAGACAGAGGCGGTTGCCGAAGAAAAACCGAAGAAGAAGCGTTCGGCTGCCAAAAAGAAGAAGACGGAAGTAGAAATCGTAACAATCAGCGGTGAGAGAAGCGTGCTGACTGACGATGACAAATTCCGTGCAGACCTTCTCGACACGATTGAGTCAAAGAAAATAAACAAAATTCTTTCTGACACAATCACAGGCGTAGAAAAGCACGGCGATATGACCTGTGCAGTGCTTCAGCACGGTTTAATCAAGGTCATAATTCCCGCGCAGTTGCTTGTAATGGGCGACAACGACGGCAAAACGGCTGAAGAAGTAAACGAGGAGTACGCCAACAACGCAATTAGAAGGCTTGGTGCCGAGGTAGATTATGTCGTCGAAAAGATTGACGAAGAAGAAGGCGTAGCGGTGGCGAGTCGCGTGAAAGCAATGGCACTCAAGCAAAAGAGGTACTATCTCTCGTTTGACAAGAAGGGTAACAAAATCATATACCCCGGTGCGTTTTGTGAAGCAAGAATTGTCAGCGTAGCGAGAACGGGTGTTTTCGTTGAGATTTTCGGCGTAGAGACATTCATACGTTTCCCTGAAATCACTTACAAGAGAATTGCGAGTGCAGAAGACGAGTTTTCTACCGGTATGAGAGTTCTCGTAAAAATCCTTGATGTAAAGATTGAGGATAAGAAGATACTTGTTTCCGCGTCCATAAAACAGGCGCAGAACAACCCTCTTGACGAGGCGATAAAGAAGTTCAGCGTAAACAACCTTTACACCGGCAAAGTGACAATGGTTGATACCAACGGTGTTTTCGTGTCGCTTGACGGCGGTGTAGATTGTCTGTGCCGTTTTCCGGACAGAGGCAGACCGGTACGCGGTGCAAGAGCGACGGTACGTGTTCTTGGCGTAGATGCCGAGTTGAACAAGGTCTGGGGCGTAATCATACACATGAGCAACGCCAGATAAGGCTGTGACAACAGGGGGGCGGGGGCATAAACCTTCGCCCCTCACCGAAAGAAGAGCATTGAAAAGCAGTGAGAAAGGACGGTATATATGTTTAAAAAATTTTTACCTGTTGTTTTGGTTGCATTGAGCGTATTGGCGTTTGTGTCATGCACACGCAACGATACAGGCGATACGGATCCGATTGAGCCCACGTTCGAAGAGCAAGAGGAATATACATATACACAGGATGAAGGAACGGAAAACATTGCTGTGACGGAAAACGGAACCGATAATTATGTCCAGACGGAAGTGACCGAGAATACGGGGTTGTTGTCAATGACGGGAGAACTTGTGAGCACGCCCGAAGACTTTTATGCACAGGAAGACGAAGATGGACACTGGTATATCGTATGTTACACAGGTGACGCAGAGAATATCGTCGTTCCCGAGGTGGTTGACGGCAGAACAGTTGAGTATGTAAGCGAAAATATGTTTGAGTTCGAGGAAGTCAAACGACTCATAATAGAGGCCAAGATAAAAGAAATTCCCGATGAGTTTCTTATCGGTCACGAGGAGTTAATTGCCGTTTCATTGCCGGAAGGCGTGGAAGTAATCAATGAGCACGCTTTTTCGGGTTGTACTTCGCTCGGATATATACAGATTCCCGAGACACTGAAGAGCATAAAGCACTACGGATTCCAAGATTGTTCTTCACTGAAACACATTACGCTGCCCGAAGGTATGGAAGAAATCGGATATCACGCATTTACCCGTTCCGGTTTGCAATCCATAACAATACCGGCTTCTGTGAAACAGTTGGAAGGCTCTGTGTTTGAGGATTGTGCAGACTTGAAAGATGTATATATATCAGGTGCGGACACCAAGATCGGCAGCAATGTGTTTGATAAGGGTGAAAAAGTAGTGATTCATGGTCTTGCGGGCTCCCAAGCAGAAACTTTCGCTAAAAGTTATGACTACCCGTTTAAGACGCTGTAAAATAAATTTTCTGAAAGAAGGAAAAGGTAAAATGACGATTGAACAAAAATCGGCAGAAATGGCAAAAAGGCTGTTGAATTGTATGTTTAAACCGACTGTTGAAGGTGAAACAATGAGTTTCAGCATAAAAGAAGCAGATATTTCGCTGAAAATTAACGAAGATGAACAAATGGTGTACCTTGAAAGCGGTGAATTAGCGTCAGACGAACATTTTCCGCGTCTTCGTAAATTGTGTGACGGCAGTGTAAAGACGCACGCAGGCGAAATAAAGTGCCGAAGGATAAAGAACTGTTCTATATATCACCTGAAATACACAGAAAAGATACCGTTATGCTTCTTTTCGACACCTCTTGGGATACTGGGTTCGCTTGATGGTTTTATTTCAGATTACAACAGCACAATGTCAGACATAAAAGGTGAAAAAAAGAAACAAACAGACAAAGAGCATCACGAGTGAAAAACTTGTGATGCTTTTTTTGCGCAAATAATTGTAGTTTGCCTAATAATAAAAATGAATAAAAATATTCAAACATCAAGCGAGAAAATCTCAACACTAAAAAGCGAAGGAGTGATGCGTTATGAGGAGATGTATAAGCGTGTTGCTTGTACTTGCTTGTGTGCTGTCGTGTATACCGATGGCAGTAGGTGCCGTAGAACCGCAGAATACAGCGGTAGAGAATATATACGGCGTAGATGAATCATACAGTGTGACGATACCCGCGACGCTGACGACAACAGCGTTGGGAGCGACACCGCAGAATGCGAGTGTGACTGTAAGTGATGTTCTGATACCGTATGGAACAAAACTTGCGGTAAACATCGGGTACAGCGGGAAACTTGAACTCGAATCCAATTCTTCTATTGAACTCGAGTATGAAATGTACCGTAAGGGCAGTGAGACGGACGAAAAGATATCGAACGGCGATGCCCTTATTGAAGTAGAGGCAGGAACGGTTGAAAGTCAGAGTGTAACATTTTACAGTGTAACCAAAACCGCACCGATGTATTCAGGCAAATACGGAGACACCGTAACATTCACGGTCGGCGTAAAGCAGCCCATAACCAACTATACAGCCGAAGAAATTGAAGCAGACGACCACATAATCGGTATTGGTAAGACCAAACGAGAGAATGTAGTGGCTGTATTCAATGAAGATTACACGGAAGTAGTAATATCAAAAAACGGCGAGGAAGATAACGACGGTCTTATGGCTGATTGGATATCACCTACGGATGATCCGTTTGCGAACCCGATGTGGACGCATAGAGATACCATAACTGACATTGATGTACAGGAAGGCGTAGCGAGTATAGGCAGTCTTGCATTTTGTCGGTGTGCTCAATGGGCGGAAGAAAATGTATATATACCGACGACTGTTACATATATCGGTGATCAGGCGTTCAGGGGATGCGAAAATCTTACCGGCAAATTAACCTTCCCGAAGAATTGCGAAAGAATCGGCGAATCCTCATTTACGATAACCAACTTTGAAGAAGTTGACCTTGGCGGACTCAAAGAAGTCGGCTCGTGGGCATTTTACGATAATTTAAGTATATCAAAAGTTGACTTATCCGATGTTGAGGTGTTGCAGGAGTGTGCGTTCTATAAGTGCAAAAACATTGCACAGGAATTAGTAATTCCCGATACCTGCGAATTCATCGGTCCGAATGTATTTGACAGTGATACCGGTATAACAAAACTCACGCTCGGTAATTCATTAGAACATATAGGTTCCTGTGCGTTCCAAGGTTGTTGTAACATTGAACAGGCGTTGATAATACCGGATTCGTGTAAATTTATCGGTGCTTTTGCGTTTAACGGAAACGGAAAACACATGAAGATAACGAGTCTTACACTCGGGAATTCGGTCGAATATATAGGTGCAGGTGCGTTCCAACACTGCGAAAATGTTACTACCGAACTGGTGTTCCCCGAATCTTTGAAAGCAATATGCGATTTTGCGTTTAACCGTTGTCAGCATTTTTCAAACGAAACATTGAATATCCCGAAAAATGTTCAGTATATCGGCGGTGACGGTAGCGGCGGTTTGTATCCGAGTGAAGTTATCGATGCTATAAACATTGATAACTATATGGACCAGGATTACAAAGATATAGGCACACACACCTTTATGGCGTTTGCAAGAAACTATTTCAAAGAGTTTACCGTTGACGAAGAAAACCAGTATTTTACTGCTAAAAACACTGCGTTGTACTCCAAAGACGGAAAGCGTCTGCTCTGCGTTCCCAATAACGGAAATCACGCTTGGGAAATGCCCGAAGGAACCTTGTATTCCGATGAAATGTCGATGTGTCTTGTTTATGATTTAACGCTCGCAGACAGTTATGTAATTCGCTCCTGTACCGAAGCCAGAGGCAGTTCAATGAACGGTGCCAATACATTGTTTGGTTCGATTTACCGACTTGCACCTTGGAGAAATGTAAGGCTTAAAGAGACGAACACAAGGTATATGGAAGAAAACGGTAACATTTACTCTGCAGACGGCAAGACTTGTTATTTATATCATTTCGATGAAAACAAAGTCGCAACTATCCGAGAGGGCTGTGAAAACGTAGATGGTCTGTTTATAGACGAAGAGGCGTTTATCCAGTCTCCCGCAGGAGCGTACACCATAAACATTCCCGCTTCTGTTACTTCGATTATTTCGGGTGGTTGGTCAGAAGATACAACCGACTGGACAATTGAGGATTACGAAAATGCAGCGATGAATATGATAAATGATGTTATCGACGCTTCTCGTGCAGATTTGACAATTAACATTGACAGTGGCAACCCTGTTTACACAACAGACGGTTCAGGTCATATCGTTAAAAAATAAGAACAAGAGACCGGCGCCTGCTTTACAGTGGGTGCCGGTACTGAAAATCTATAATGAGGTGAAAAATATGAAGTCAGTGCTTACGAGCAGAGAAACCCAAATGGGATGGTATGAAGTTCTCCAAAACCTCGAAAAAATCAAATTAGAGTTAAAGAAAAAACGCGATACCTGTCTCAATCCTGCTGTTGCGGCTGAAATCCAGAAAGAAATTGAAGCACTGCAGAATGCGATGGCGATTGTATCCCGTGAAATTCCCGAACCGCCCGCCAATATGTATATGTTTAACAATGTCGCGTACGGCGTTTGTCCTAACCCGTATTGTAACCACACAGGCATACGCCATCGCTTCGAAGAAAGGTGCAGTCGGTGCGGTAAGAAGATTGACTGGGATTTTGATGTTCCGATGTCAAAGCCTGAATTCGAAAAAAAGATAAGACTCAATAAGAAGGAGAAACCCGATAATGAATGAAGAAGTGTTTCAGATTTTTGTTGCGTTATTGATGCTCGTTTTAGCCTCTGCTCTTTGCCTTGGGTTGATTTTGCTCATAACACTCATTCAAAGGGTTGTACAGCACCAAAAAGACCGCAGACAAGAGAATTGTGTATATATCGAAGAAGTCCTTGTCGATGTGACGTCGTACAAAGATATTCTCGAAAAGCAGAAGGCTGATTGGAACGCTAAATTGGGGTGATAGTTGTGAAACTGATGTTTGCGATTTTGCTGAAACTCAACCTTCGTACAAAAGATAAGTGAAAGGGCGTGAGTGTGTGTTCAAAATGTTGAAACTTTTTTTGAAAATTATCGTCATAATTGCACTTGCTGCTGTGGGTGCTTATGTTGTCGGAATGCTGTTGAGTGAAATCTGCGGGTTTTTCATAGAAATGTGGAACAATGCATTCATCCGTTGAATGGAGAGAAAATAAATGAAAAAAAGAATGATACAAATAATTTCGGTAATCGGTCTGTTCCTTGTGTTAGCGACTGTTGTTGCTTGCGTGAATAAAACGCCTGATTTTGAAACCCTGAACTTAAATGAGTTTGTTATGTGGAACAAAGCGTACAGGTTGCCGTGTTCCGTAAATGATTTGCCGCTCACAATGGATACTTCCGAGAATTCGGAGTACACCATAAACGGTGTTGAGTTTCAATGCGATATGAAAAAATACTATCCTGTGCAGGAAAATAAAAAGGAAGCCGTCGGCGAAAACATATATATGTATTTTGATACCGACGACAGCGGAAATATCAAAAGCGTCCACCTCAACCGTCGGATTATGAAAAACGAAAAAGATATTTTCTGTATCGGCGGGATAACGGTCGGTATGAGCGAAAGCAAGGTCGTGTCGTTGAAAGGCGAGGGCTTGACAAAACATTACAGCGGATACGAGGATGTAACACCCGTAAAGGCAATAACATACTATGCAGGCGAAGATGTCACGATTGCGGTTGAATACGATACCGATAGGTGCGTTAAAAGCATAACTGCAATGCTTGGCGATTCACAACCTTCAATAACCTGAACTTACGGCAACTTGTCGGCTCTTTCGACAGGTTGCTGTATTTTTTTATGGTATTCGTAACGAATATTGAAATTTTGGTTTTTTGCACCTTTGATACACATATTTTTGCAGTTTTTTGTACCTTCTCCGTTTTTTGCTGTTGTATTTCTTTGTGGGGAGCCCCGTTTGGCTGTATTTTGTTACGCACGCGGAAAAAGATATACCTTTGGGGAACTTCGCTGAAAACGGCTATATTTGCTCGATTTTGGCTCAATGCGAAGTGTTGCTTTGTTTGTGTGAGGTTGAATATGATGCAGAAATGTGAATTGAGCAATTTTCACGCAAATTTTTGAGCAATTTTTTTAGCAACAGTTGCGATTCGGGGCTAAATACGGCAACTTGTCGGAATTTTTGACAAGTTGCTTTTGGGTTCGCCTGCAAAGGTAAATATTGTTTGTAATACCTGCGATTATGAAGTGATTGGCGGGAAAATCTGTATCTCGTATACCTGAATACATCGGGATTATTGAATTTTGCTTTTGATTTCACGGCAAATCCGGATGAATATACACCTCTATACATCCTTTGCCGGCACAGCATTGTAAATCCCCCTGTGAGCCCGAAACACTCCTGTGTGCGTGCCGAAAACTTGCGGTTCGGTGTTCGCTGTCGGGCGCTGTTGTTTTTCTTTTGCAGTCGGTTTGCTGTATTGTTTGCAAATGTTAAGTTGTTTGCATTTTGCAAGCAACTGATACAAAAAATCAAATAGCGTGGGATTAGTGAAAAATAATGAAATATTAGTGAAAAATCATTTTATCTGCTAAACGCACGAAAAAGCAAATTCCATTTATTGTTTTTTGCACGAAAAAGCAACCGATGTACGAAAATTCCGTACGCTTCTCGGTCAAATGAAATTTGTGTCGGAACGACAAGTTTTTTGTTGTATATTCGGAACGCCTGTGGTAGAATAAACAAAAAACAGGTATGGGGCGTGTTTTTGGTGGAAATACAGAACAGTTCTGTTGACAAAGAGATATTGAGAGAAACGGAAGTGTCTTTGGAAGAGAAAAGGGATAGGCTGTATCACGAACAAATCAATACCTTGAATGAGTTTTTGAAAAGGAATGCAATCACCAAAGAACAGTATGAAAAAGGGATAGCGGCGTTGCAGAAGATGAAATCCGAGTAAAAGGAATTTTATGATTATGTCGTGAATTATTATAATTTCAAGTATAATTTCAATTGTTATGATTTTGAATCGCGCAGAGCGATTCATTTTTTTTAGTCGAAAAATATAGAAACACTACAATGAAAGTATTGCTGTAAACAGAAAAAATACCTTGCCGTAGTGCAACCGCAGTTACCGAGGATTTCTCGGCAGGTGTAGAACCGCCCAAAACTGGTAGTGTTAAGTTTTGGCTCGCGGTTCTTGGGCGTAGCGAGTGTTTTTCTGAAAAATCTTTTCAGAAAATGCGTAGACAAGTTAGAAAGCAAACGAGCAAGCCCTAACCTGTCGAGAAATGAACGGAACGGATTATCCTTGTCGGTTGCGAATTGTATATGAGTTGTGTTTCTGCAATGTTCAATGCTTCTTTGTGAACATATAATACTGAACCAATCTGCAATTTACAGAAAGTTGCGTATTGCGTAGAAGTGCCTTTCACAACACTCTCCACGTAGGAGAATGCTGTAAAGTTGCACTTCTTTGTTTTGCGTAGACGTTCCGACCGTTGAAAACGGTCAACGGGAAGGATTGCAGCCATGTAGGCTGCAAAGTCTCGCAAAACATAGCAATTAAGCAACAATCGGAACGATAGTTACTGTCGGTTGCAGGAAAAAAATGAGTTGTGTTTCCGCAATATACAACAGTGCTGTTTTATCAAGATACAGTGAACATTCGCAAGTTTTCAAAAATATGAGTGAAGAAGAAATCCTGACATGCTGCAAGTATTTTCCGAAAAAACGGTTTTCGGGAATATGTCGTTTCATCTACAGGCTGTCCTTTGGACTGCCCGGAGATGAAATGTGCATAAGGCAGGAGAAATTCGAGAACGAATATAACCAGAATGATAAGTTTTGTCGGTTTGCGGAAATAAAAGAGACATATTGTTCTGAAATGTTGCTGTTGGTTCAAAGTGAATTCAATAATATATCTCTGAAAAGTTCAACTTATTCTCACAAACTGCTCGAAAACGACTGTTTTGAAAAATGAACAAAAGAATGTTTTGCACTTTACAAGAAACTAAAAGGTGCAAATTTTGCACATATATACATACCAAAAGGTGCAAACAATCAAAACAAAACAAACAATTCAAGTGGCGTAAAACAACATTTCCGGATCGGTTGATCCGGAAATTGATGTTTTTTGTTTGCGATATCCGAACAGCAAAAAGCGGTTTTGGTGTGTTTTCCTGATGTACCGGATGTGAAGCGAGTGAATATGAACGGAGCATCCGGTACATCGGGAAACGGGTAACGCAAACATAGGCACGAAGAATTTACTGAAAGAGAATGTTTGTCGGTTTTTGTCGGTAATAGATTGGTACAGCAATTTACAGTAGCGATGTGTTTTGAAAAGTTACTGAAACGACGCAAATATACACAAGTGCGAGCGAGCAAAGCCCTGACATCATGCAAATATTTCAGTAAAAACGGTTTTCGGAAATATGTCATTTCATCTACAGGCAGCCGTGGCTGCCCGGAGATGAAACGTGCATGATGGCAGGACAAAGCGAGAGAACACAAACAGAATGTTAATTTGTGTCGGTTTGCGGGATAATCAGAGAGGGATGTTACTGCAAAGTGAAAAAGTAATGTTTTTGAATATCTAAAAGATATATATATAGGTCTTGCAATGTTTTGAAAAACATATTGCGACAGAGCAAACGCGATGGTGTGTACTTGGCATATACAGCGAGCCGGATGAATATACATTTTGGTTTTTTTGCGCATTTCGGAGTGATTTTCCGTATAATATAAGTGAAGGATATACAATTATAAAGGAAATTTGAGGGAGTGAATCAAATGACGGTAATGTTTATAGAGAAGCCCGATATGGCCAAGAAAGTAGCGAATGCACTGCACGAGGGAACAAAAAGCGAAATGGTCAAAGAGAAGGGGTATATCCGGATAATATATAAAGGCGAAAACGCTTATGTTACTTGGGGCTTCGGTCACATGTGCACATTAAAACAAGCGAAGGATTACAATGCTGACTATGCGAAGTGGCGAAATTTGCCTATGCCGTTTATACCGCAATACGAAATAACCTACATAGAAGATAAAAAGGAGCAAATGAAGGTAATAAACAGCCTGTTCAAAAAGGCTGACCTTATAATGAACGGCACTGACGCTGACCGTGAAGGAAATCTTATCTTTTACTACATATATACGAAACTCGGCTGTAAAGTACCGTTTGTGCGTGTATGGAATCAAGCGGCAACGGACGAAGGCATTCGGGATGCGTTTGAGCATCCGCTTTCTGCGGATAAAGACAGTTGGCTGACGCAAGCGGGCAGAGCAAGGAGTATCTCCGATTGGGTAGTTGGGAGCAATCTCACGGTAGCAATGACGCTTGGTTTTTCGACAGGTAAGCAGGTGCTTTCTATCGGCAGAGTTCAAACACCGACATTAAAACTGTTTGTTGACAGAGAAAAGGCGATCCGAAACTTCCGAAAAGAAAAATATTATGTACCTGTAGGTGAGTTTATCACCGTCAGAGGCGATAAATATACAGGAGAAGCAGAGGTAAGGTATAAAAAAGAAACAGAGGTACCGAAGTACCCTGCGAGCGGAACGATAACCGAGGTAACGAAAGAAACCCAGAAGCGCGGTGTACCGCATTTGTACAGTTTATCTGCACTACAAATGGCAGCGAACAGCAGATTCGGTCTGACGATACAGGAAACATTGGACATAGCCCAGAAACTTTACGAGGAAGGCTATACAACATATCCCAGAACCGATTCCCAGTATCTCAATGAAGATATGGTGGATAAGGTGAACGATACGCTTCGGAAACTATCGACCGCATATCCCGAATACAAATCATTGCTTTCCGGCAGAAAGCCCGTAAAAGCAACGAAGTATCATTTTGATGATAGTAAGGTCACCGGACACTACGCAATAATACCTACCGGAAATATACCGACAAATCTCGGAGAAAACGAGAAAAAGGTGTACGACCTTGTATGCAGGAGCCTTATAACGATGACATACGGACCTGCCGAAGTTGAAAAAACAAAGGTTGTCACAACGGTTGGTGATACGGATTTCGTAACCCACGGAACAACGATTGTAAAACCCGAGTGGCTGACGGTAATGGGAGTGCCGAAAGAAAAGATTGTGCCCGAGGTGAATGAGAAGGAACCCGTAACAGCAACATTTACAACGGCAGAGCGTGAAACAAAACCGCCCACACCGTACGACGATGCTTCTATTGTCAGGGCTATGATAACCTGCGGTAAAGAAATCAAGAACGATGAACTTCGTGACATTCTGGCAAGAACGGGTATGCAGGGTATTGGTCGTGAGAGCACCCGAGCGGCGATTATAGAAACGCTTCTCAAACGCGGGTATATATATCGCAATAAAAAACAGTTGAGGGCAACAGATACGGGTATAGCCCTTATAGATGCAATTCCCATTGAAGATATACAGTCGCCTGTTCTCACGGCAGAGTGGGAAAAGCGACTGGATAAGGTCGCAAACGGCGAAGAAACCTTTGAAAGTTTCATATCAGATATAGAAAACACGGTTCGCGTGTGGTGTGCCGATATAAATGCGGCAGATAAGAATACGGGTTTAAAAGAAAGCCTGTATGCCACAAACAGTATCGGAAAGTGCCCGAAATGCGGTTTACCCGTAGTTGTGAAAAACTGGGGATGGGCGTGTACGGGATGGAAGAAGGAAGGGAACGGTTGTGATTTCGGTATATCGAACACGATATGCGAAAAGAAACTTACCGAAACGCAGGTGAAAAAACTGCTTGATACCGGATACACAGCAAAGATTAAAGGCTTTAAGGGGAAAAGCGGTAAAACATTCGAAGCAAAACTCAAAATCGGTAAAGATTACAGGGTGGTGTTTGACTTTTGAATATGTCAAAAGGCTGTCTGGTATATATATCGCTGTTGACGTTAAGTTGCGTCGTTTCGGTTTTGACGATATTTGCAGAGTTTGTGAAAATATGAAGGGGTGAAAAATATGCCTCATTCTTCTGGTGGCGGTTCGCATAGAGGTGGAACTCGCAGCAGTTCGAGCAGAAGTCGTTCATCCGGTGGCGGTTCGCATAGGGGCGGTTCGAGTGGCGGTGGCTCCGGCAGTTACGGCAGAATAGTCAGACAAAAGGAGTTCACGGGTTCACGCACATTTGAATATACATCTCGTGGAAAAAGACACAGAATATACAGCAATGAGGCGATAACAGCCTCGGAACTTGTATCGTCAAGTTTCTTCAGAACGATTATGTTATCCGTACCGTTGATACTGTTGACGGTTTTACTGTTTGCATACATAGGAAATTCTGTAGTTATTCCGCGTAAAGCGATTGTGCATACAGAGGAGTTTCCTTTCGTTGTGCAAGACGGTGTAAATGTGCTTGGTGAGGGAAGTGAACTGAAAGAGGCGGTGCAGAGTTTCAGAAAGAAAACGGGAGTGGTACCTGCGGTATATACAGTTCACAATGAGGAGTGGAACGAAAACTATACAAGCCTTGAAAATTTTGCATTGGATATATATATGCAGAATTTTCAAGATGAAGTACATTGGGTAATTGTTTACTCCGAACCGGAGTCTCCGAAAAAAGAGTTCACTGATTGGTACTGGGAAGGCATTATCGGTGATGATACGGCTAATGCCGTACCGCAGATATATATAGATGATTTCAATGAGAATTTTCAGAAGAACCTTCTTGCAAACGGTGACAATGTGGATTTGGCGTTGGCGGATGCACTCAATGAACTGACCGCCTCTGTAAAGCCGTTCAGAGTAAATTTGAATAGCGATACGGTGCAGCCGATTCTTATGATTTTACTGATTGTATCTGTGCTTGCATATTTTACGAAGAAATCATTGACATCGTTTTTTGTTTTGCGAAATGCGGAAGGTTTCCGTGAGATAGTCGGCTCGAATACACCTGCTGTGACCGAAAC
Organism: Acutalibacteraceae bacterium; assembly: GCA_045617785.1. Classification (GTDB taxonomy): domain Bacteria; phylum Bacillota; class Clostridia; order Oscillospirales; family Acutalibacteraceae; genus DTU089. Next base: position 43,336 of record JAZLJH010000023.1, on the reverse strand, counting down.
GGTCGAGGCTCTTTGCGTTGAGTGTTCATACTGCGGAAGACTGTATGGAATAAAAGAGAATGAAAACAGGTGTCCGCATTGCGGGGCTGTTGAGTATTCATTTACGGAGTTGGTTCAAAAGAAAATGAGAAATAATAATCGAATAAATGAAAGCGAGAGTGAAACAAAGTGAAATATTATGCTGTAAAACGAGGCAGGGAGACCGGAGTGTTTGAAGACTGGGAAAAAGTGAAGACACTTGTGAACGGCTTTCCCGGTGCAAGTTTCAAATCGTTTGCGACCGATAAAGAAGCAAAGCGGTTTCTGGAAACAGATGAAACCGAAAATGCTGTCTCTGCCGAAAAAACAGCAAAAGCACCCGAAAGAAAAACCGCAATTGCATATACCGACGGTTCATACAATCCGGAAACCGATAGAGCAGGGTATGGTGTAATAATGAAACTTGGCGACGGTTCTGTTGAGCGGTTGTGCGGAAGTGTAAAAAGCCTCGGGAGCAGACAGATTACCGGCGAGACGACCGCAGTTATGCTTGCAGTTACAATGGCTGTGATAAAAAATATGAAGAAAATCGAGATCCGCTATGATTACGAGGGCGTTGAAAAGTGGGTAACGGGTGAGTGGAGTGCGGAAGCGCAATGTGCTGTCGAGTACAGTGCGTTTATGAAGAAAATGAGCAAACATATCAAGTTTGAGTTTGTGAAAATTGCGGCTCACACCGGTGAAGCGGGCAACGAAAGGGCGGACGCACTTGCGAAAATGGGGTGCGGAGTGACCTAACATTGTATTTTTTTGTCGAAAGACAATGACAAATCCTTTTTTCATTTGGATATATGTATTGTAGGATTATACATCTTGTTATACTCAAGATACAGTTTTAAGTATAGATGGAGCGAGATTGTAAGCCTGCAAAAATATTTTGAAAGGAAAAAACCAAATGAAAAAAGAAAAAAACCCGACACAGAATACTGTGTCATGTGAGTGTATCGAAGTCATAGAAAGACGAGTTCCGGTACAACTCCGAATTGCCGGAGCAAGACTGCTTTCGGTAAATGAAGCAAGAACACTGGTTTCGAGAGGAGAAAGGCGAAGCACGTGGCTGCAAACGCCGAAGGGAGAAGTAATGGAGTACGGAATGCTTCGTTCGCCTTGCCTTTCCAATTATGACGGCAGAGCCAAACTGTTCTACAATGAACTGGTTGACCGAGAACTTCCCGTAAGACCGGTTGTTGTATGTGAAAATCTCGAAGAAACCGGCGTGGATGTCGGAGACAGAGTAAAAATCGGTAATCACTATTTCAAGGTGATTTCAAAAAAACTTTTGTGGTCGGAAGAAAGCATCGGTTCACAGCCGTATACATTCCAAGGACGCACAAACGCTTATGAAGGATCTTATGTACAGACCGCTGTGAATAAGTGGTTCAACAGAGATATTGCAAATGACAAAATCAACGAAAGAAGGTATTAAATGGAAAATTTTGAAAAAATTGTTGAGTTTGAATCATTACTTCGCTCAACAAACAGAAAGGGTATAGAGGATTTACTCAAATATATCCAAAGCACTAATTTTTATAACGATCCCGCTTCTACGGTGTTTCATTCCTGCCATGAGGGTGGTTTGCTTGAACATTCGCTGTATGTGTATAAATGTCTCAAAGCAAAGAAGGATGAAGTTGTGTGGAAAAAGAAACTTTCTGATATTCCCGACGAAAGTCTCATAATCATTGGTTTACTGCACGATTTGTGCAAAGCGAATACATACAAAGTTGAATACAGAAACAAGAAAGTGTATTCGCCGACAGGTAAGAAGTATGACGAACAAGGGAATTACGATTGGCAGAGCGTGCCTGCTTTTGTCAATGATGATCAGGAGCCTCTCGGTCACGGTGAAAAATCGGTAATACTCGCCATGAAGTTTATTGAACTCACGGACGCAGAAATGTATGCAATCAGGTGGCACATGTTGTTCACTGATTACACATTTTCCGGCGGTGGCGGTAAAACCGTAGGCAGTGCTGTTGAAAAGTATCCTGTTATACTTGCCGTGAGTGAGGCTGACCTTGAAGCCACATATCTGTTTGAAAAGAAGGAGTGAAAAAGATATGTCGAATTATCCTACCAATGATTTTTATTATATCCCTGAAGTATCGAAGCGCATAACGGCGATTGCCGATTCCGGCCAAACAATATTTCACAAATCCGAACTCATTGAATTGTTCGGTGAGCAATGGGGCAATGAATTTATCGAAAGAATGCTCGACGGCGATTTCGCATTTGAGAGCGTTGAAGAATCTGCGATATTTCTTCGTAAAATCGGTGTGTCGTTTTTGCAGACGCTCAAAACTGAATACTCGAAGAACAAATCTCTGGAAGTTGAGTTTTGTGCGTCGGTCAACTGTCTGTTAAGTGCGCTTTCGCAGGAAATGAAGAACTCTAAACCTGATGTTGACGCTGTAATGAACAGTATTGATATGACATTCGACAATGAAGATGTTCTGAAGACACTGCGTAAGAGTATTGAAGATGTCTTCAAGTCGAGAGACGCTTTTCTTCGGAATGTTCTTTACAACGAATGAAGGTGTTCCTTGTGTGTGACAGAGAAATAGTACGAGGTGGTATATATTTCATATATCCGCAAGTAAACGAGGAATTCGGCGTTGTGATTAACATAAAAAGCGGAAGACCTGCTATTGTGATTTCCAATAATTCACTGAACAAAGGTGATGTTGTAGAGGTTATATATCTGACAACGAAGCCGAAGGTGATTTCACCTACGCATATTCCCATAACGAGTTCGACAAAACAATCATACGCACTGTGCGAGCAGATTGACAGTATTGATAAGCGAAGGGTTGGCGATTGTATCGGCAACTGCACTTATGAGGAAATACGCCAGATTAACATTGCCATTGCGACGAGCCTCGGTATAAGCACAAAATATGCCGATAAGTTTCTCGGAAAACAAATGAAAGTAAAAAACGAATTCCCGGAATTCAAATCGTACCAAAAAATTGATGAACTCAATGTAGAACTTGAAAAAACGCGAGTTGATCGTGATATGTTCAAGCGACTGTACGAACAATTATTTCACAAGTGTTTTCAAAACACGGAAGTTGACTACAGATAGGAGAATGCAAATGATAAAACGTTGGGAAATATCCGTTCTTCGACAAGTCAAAGTCGCAAAAACAATCGCTCTTTGCATAACTGGTCTTTCTATCGTTTGCAACAATATATTAAATACAAGGCAAAACTTGCAGGAATTGAAGTACAGGAAGTAAACCCTGCTTACACAAGTCAAATGTGCCCTGTTTGCGGAACCCGCAACAAAGCGGATGACCGCACATACAGTTGCAAATGCGGATACCATTGTCATAGAGATTTAGTCGGTGCAACCAATATTTTGTTGAGCACCTGAAATGTGTGGTAACAGCACATTTGCCTACGGAACTATATGTTCTGCCGCAGGACGAGCCGATGACACGGCTCTTATTGAAACACAAAACAGCAGAAATGTATTGTTTTGGACTTAACATCCTTGTGTTTCAGAACCCCCTATCTTTAGATATAGGGAGTATGTCAGATCGGAGAATGCTCGCCCGAGGAAGTCGAGGAGATAAATAAAGCACTTCTCAAGAGTATCGGATGCTTCACAGAAGTTGAGACGGATGATTGTGCAGAGCATACAGCCGAAATGGTTGTTAAGGATGCGGATTGTATTACCGCAGAAAATGCACATGAAGATGAACCGAAAGATAGTGCTGTTCCCACAGGTCTTGCGGGTGCCCTTGCAGAGAGGGATGTTTACAAAAGACTTTACGAGGATTTGATAAACAAACTGTTCGACAAAGGGCTTCCGCAGATGAAAAAACGCAGATTTTTCGGCTAAAACCCGTTATTTTTTTGAAAGAACCTTCGCAAGAGGGTTCTTTTTTTTATATTTTTTTCATTTTGTTGCGCAAAATTACAATTTTTGCCTAATAACAGATGTGAAAGCAAAAAACAAGGGGGATTTTTACAGTTGTAAAGGGAGAGTTCTTCTTGTTTGATGTGGCTGTTACAAATGAACAATGGGAATATGCGAAAAAATTAGTTTCCGAGAAAAATTTCGGTAATCGAGGGATAGGCGACGGCACAAAAAAGCAACAGTTTGTCGGCGTGCTCGGTCAAACAGTGTTTGCGGATTTGGCGAACGAGCCGAGACCTGTCGGTGACGGATTCGACGGCGGAAAAGACTTTGTATTTAACGGTATACGCGCCGACATAAAGACAATGACGCGGAAGGTTCCCGTACGAAACGATTATGTACACAATTTTGTGGGATATCAAAAAGATTACGAAGTTGATTTTTACATATTTGCTTCATTTAATACCGAAAACCGCATAATGACGATTTGCGGATACTGTCCGAAGGATTTGTTTTTTGAAAAAGCAGTTTTCTTTCCGAAGGGCAGTGTTCGAGAACGGTCAGACGGAACCAAATTCAACACTTTCGCTCCGTTATATGAAATAAAACAGAGTTGTTTGTTGCAGATGGACAGTGTTGAAGAATTGATTGAAGACATCGCTTCAATAGAAGTGTGGGAAAGGTGGAAAAATAATGTTACCAATGACAGACGGCGAAATATATCGCAATTGGCTTAATGCTGAAAATCCGAGTAAACAGGTGAAAATTCTTTCCGAACTTAATGCGTGTTCGCAAGATGAAATTTGCAATATCTTGAAGGCACAGGGCGTTGATTTCAGAAAATTACCCAGAAAGAGAAAGAGTAAAGATGAGAATCCGCCTGCAAAAGAAAAATCTGATATTTCGAAACTGAAAACCAAAGCCGAAAGTGCAGTAAACGGCACGGCGCCTGTTATAAGTGAAACGGGTGCAAAGACAATTGCATATATCACGGCTATACGCAAAGAGCGTGACGAACTAAAAGCCCGTCTTGCGATATTGGATGCCGAACTTACGGCGATAGAATATGCGTGCGGGGGTAAGGATATATGATTATTCACTACCAGAACGCGAATGGAGAAGAAATATATCTGCGTAATATAATTTACCTTCAAAACATAGAGAACGGTCAATTTGAGGTAATTACGGCAAATAACAAGGTTCTCACATTGCGCGTTGATCGCATAGAGGCGATCATTGACGAAGAACTGTTCACGAAAAAATAAAATCGCATTTTGGTTTTCGCGGAATAGAAAATATTTAATTATTGAAGGGAGATATTTTTGTGATTAAAAGCAATCTTTTTATGGAAACACAGGTGCATAAGGTGGTTGACAGTCTGGGGTGCTTTTCAGTTATTGAATATGCAAAAGACTTTTCTGTTAATCCCGAGTTTGCCGCACAGGCATTCTTTTCAAGCAAAATGAATGTCCGCAGGAAACAGGTGGTTGCCAAACTTGAGGGCAACGGAATAATAACACAGGTCGGAGCCATGCAGATGATGCTCGGCGGAGTTAACGCGAAAACCGGCTTGAAAGGTGTCGGAGATTTCGCCAAAAAACTGATAAGCGGCAAGGTTACGGGAGAAAGTGCCGTTAAACCGGAATACACGGGTGATGGTATTGTCCTTCTTGAACCCACATACAAATATGTCGTTTTATGCAATCTTGCTGACTGGAACGGCAATATGGTTATTGAAGACGGTTCGTTTCTGGCGTGTGACAACACCGTGAAACTCGGCGTTGCGATGCGTAATACGATTTCTTCCGCTGTTGCCGGGAAAGAAGGTCTTTTCAATACACTGTTAACAGGCGACGGAATCGTTGTGCTTGAAAGCAGGGTTCCCAAAGAAGAACTGATTGAGGTTGAACTTCAGGACGACATTATCCGCATAGACGGCTCAATGGCTGTTGCGTGGTCTAATTCGCTTGAATTTACTGTTGAAAAAACCACAAAAACGCTTGTCGGTTCAGCCGCTACCGGTGAAGGCTTTGTAAATGTTTACAGAGGAACGGGGCGCATTTTGATTGCACCCGTATCGTAAACCCAAGCGGGTAAGAGGCAGGATTGCCAAAGGTGCAATATCTGCCGAAATTCTCAAAGAAAGGCTCTGGTTAAAATGAAAAAGTTAATATCAGTCGGTATCGCTGCTGTTTTGGCGGTTTCGTGCGGAATTCAGTGTTTTGCCACTGAACTCAACGAACAGGGCAACACAAGCAGCGTTGAAACGGAACTGACAACTTCTTCGCATTATTCAGTAACAATTCCAAAATACATTCGCACTGTTAAGCCCGAAAATGTTACCGAAGAATACACAAACGAGATAACGGCAAGCGGTGTGTTGCTCGGAAACGGTGAAAGACTTCGCGTTATATGCGAGTATTCCGGCAAACTCACAGACGAACGCTCGTCGTTGAATACTCTGGATTATAAAATAATATCGGGTGAAAAAGAAGTGGAGTCCGGCAGTTGTGTGTTGACGGTCAAAAGCGGTTACGCAGACTCGGAATTCAAAACGGGTTTTGATGCTGTTTTGACGGCAGATGCCGTGTATTCAGGTCAATATAATGATACGGCGACATTTTCTATCGAAATAGACGATGGTGTGACCGTTATCGGTGGCGAGGAGTTGTATTATACCGACGCTGAATGGTATTTAATGGACACCATACTTGATTATGTTGAAGGTTGTGATGAGACCTGCATTAACGGCGGCACACTCAACAAAATCACTGTAAACGGCGACGAATACACACGTGCCTATCTGGATTATTTATCCCGTTGGATGGATACACCGGAAAGACTTGAATACCTTGCTGCACACCCCGAAATCGGTAATAGGACATTCGATGAGGCACGCGAAGTGTTTGTGGCTTCATTTAGAAAGGGTGGCTCGGCATATAGGGCTTGCCTTGAAGATGCGTGCTACGAGATCTTTGACTGGTTTGACAGTGAGGAAGGTGCAGAACTTTTGGACGAAAACGGAGAAGAGTTTTTCAATGTATTGAATCAACTTCTTTACAGTGCGTCTCAAAAGTACGGATTGTACACATACGAGGTTTCCGAATGAATATTGTAAAAAAAATTATTTAATTTTTGCGCATTTGTTTAATGTTTGACTAATAAATAAAGAGAACACAAGATTTATCAGTGTTTGGAAGGATGATGCCTATGATTGTCGTTTGAATTAAGGTGTAAGAAAAGTGCTTGCCGCTGATATATATACACTCGGCGAGTAAAACTTAAAAAAGGAGAGTAATCATGTCAAAAGATACTATCAAAAGGCTTTACAGGTATTTTTATAAACCTGTCGAAGAAGCCATTGAACACAGCGTAAGAAAATACAAATTCAAGGATAATGAAACCTCGGAGAATAAGGAAATCGAGTTTGATTACCTTAACCCGAAGCAGTACAAGAAATTCCTTGAACTTGTGAAAGAGGGCAATAAGCACCTCGAACCAAACGAACAGCCCGTATCCATTGATACGGTTGGCTACACGAAAATCGGGAAGTGCAAAAAAGATAAAGACGCACTGCTCGAAATCAAAGACGCAACATTCGACGTTAAGAAAAAGAGGTCTGCGTTACACGGAGTTGGCGGATATATATTCGTCACTGAAACCAATAAAGCAATTGCGATTGAAAAAATTCGCATACTGCCGATAATTCTTATCCTTTGCATTCTGCTCGGCGGCGGGTTTGCCGTTGCAAAATACGGTTTACCTGTGATACCCAAGGAACATAATGAAGTGTTTGTTCCCGATATCGACGATGATATCGATCAACAGGTTGACAAGAATAAGGACAACGCTCCGTCGGAAGGCATTCGTGTACAGGGATTTTCCAAATGGGTTATTCCTGTTAATACGACAGATCACCTTGCAATTCCTCTTTCCAACCCGAGTACAAACCCGTGTTATTTTACTTTTGAGATTATACTCAATGAGACGGGTGAAACGCTCTATAAGTCCAAAATGGTTCCGCCCGGAAATGCCGTGAAATACATAAATATTTCGAGAGGACTTGAAGCGGGTGAATATGGTGTGACTATTTTCATTTACACCAATGAACTTGAAACGGGTGCGGAAATGAACTCCGCGAAACTTGATGTCGAACTCACGGTTGCTTAAGTTTGATATTTGTCTGTTTATAAAATTCGGGTAAGCGAGATAAACAGTTAAATATATAATCTTTAAAACCAAGGAGACGATTTCTTATGAAAAATTCAACTTTTAAGAAAGTTCTCGCCGGCGTTATGTGCATTGCAATGATTGCGTGCCTCGGCGTAACTTCTTTCGCTGCTGACCTCGGTACAAATCAGCAGCAACTCGACGAAAGCACCACAAGTGGCGATACTATCGTTTGGTATCAGAGTGACCGCAATGTTACTCCCGATCCCGATGGCGATCCCACTGATCCTTCCGACATCAGCGACAACTACGAGGTAATTATCCCCGAAAAGATTCTTGCGACCAAAGACACTTCTGCTGTTAATGAGTATGCTGTTTCTGTTCCCGTATGCCTTATTCACCCCGGCAAGCAACTCGATATTTCCTGTGCTTACGACGGTGAAATGATTCACAGCGATTCCGAAACAACCAAACTTACTTACAAAATGCAGAACGGCGGTAGCGATTTCGCTACAGGCGCAGTAATCCTTACTGTTGCTGCCGGCGATCCCACTCCTGCTACTGCTCCCTCTACCAATGTAAGAGCAATTCTTACAATGGCTCCTCTCTTTGCAGGTGTTTATGAGGGCACTGCAACATTCACTTGTGCGGTTAACGATGCTGCCTAATTGAAAATTACAGCCTAAAGAAAATGCCTTGCTTACCCAAGGCATTTTTTAGGCTTTTTGTGTTTTTTCTGCGCAAAATTATGTTGTTTGCCTAATAACTGTATTGAGTAGTACAGGAAATGTACACCGAAAGGAGAACAAAAGATGAAAAAAATGAGCAGAGTTTTAAGTGTGTTTCTTGCTTTGATTATTGTTATGTCTTCCGTTGTATCAGTTGATGCAGCGGTCCTTGACATGAGTTCGTTTGAACCCACAAGCAAAGTAAAGGCAACGGAACACGCACACAGCAATTGGCTTAATGATGAATTAAGCAGTGTTGCGTCAAGTCTCGGTGACTTGAATGCTGCAAAAGTTGAGACGTTCAATTTTGCGGAAATCGGTAAGAATATATCTACCGCTTTAAAAACCGCAACGAAAAAATTGAACGCACTCTCCGACTTGGGCGGCTTGTTCAATGGCTTGACTTCAAGGTTGAATTCTATAAACCTTGCGGCTGAACCTATTGAAATAACAGAGGAAAGTGATTCTGCGGAATCTCTCGTGACTTATGGTGTCAGTTCAACTTACACCGTGACTTTCCCGAGATATATCCTCGCAACAAAGCCCGGTGCAGAGTATAACAAATACATAGTATCGGCAAATGATGTTGTTATTCCCGTTCACACTGAACTTGGTGTATCCATTGATCGAAACGAAAAAATGGTGCATCATGATAACAGCGATATCGAACTTGAATACAGCCTCTTTAAAGAGAAGACTGGCGGTAATGATACTCTCATATCAAGTAATAAACAGAGAGTATTCAAAGTGCCCGCAGGGAATCAGGATGAAGTTACAGCGACAATTTATGCCGTTACAGACGATGACATTCGTTATGCAGGCTTATACGAGGAACAGGTTGTAACATTCTCCTTAAAGGTTACCGACCACACATATACAGATGAAGAAATAGAATCTTCGGAAGATGCTGAACTCTTTATAAAAATCGGTAAAACTGTTCCCGAAAATGTTCTGGCATTGTTCAATGAAGATTATACCGAGGTGTCTGTGTTCGCTAACGGCGAAGAAACAGACGGTCTTATGATGGACTGGACAGAAGCAGATGAAACAAACCCGTTCTATGTTCACAAAGACACTCTTAAATCCGTGAATTTTACCGGTGTATATACACCTTTGCGTTCAATCGGTAATAATGCTTTTAACGGTTGTACAAACCTTGAGGGTACTCTTGTTGTGTCTAACACGGTAGAAAGTATCGGCGAAAATGCTTTTAAGGGTTGCACGGGGCTTACCGGCATTCGTTTTGCAGACGGCACTTTCGTTATTGATGAAGCGGAACTTCCTGTACTTTCTGCTCCCGCAACAGCGGAGACGGAAACTACCGGTGAAAATAAAGCGGAAGTTAAAACGGCTGAAACTCAAACTGTTAAAGGTAAGGTTCTGAATAGCGGTTCAGAAGAAATTGAACCCGAAATTGAAGATGAAGATAATCTTGTTTCGGAAGACCTTCCGACAAATAGCGGTTGTGTTATCGGTGCTTCTGCGTTCGAGAATTGTACCGGAGTTGAGAATATTTACTTCGGAAATACAATCGTGGAAATAGGAAACAGTGCTTTCAAAGGCTGTACAGCACTTACTTCCATAAAAACGGGTGTAAATACCAAGGTCATAAAAGACCGTGCGTTTGAAAATTGTATTTCTGTCGGAAATGTTGTTGAATTCCCCGGTGCGGAAAAAGTCGGTACAAATGTGTTTGACGGCGATGAAGCAGTTGATACATTAAGAATCGGCGGCACAAATATAACTGAATTATATAGTTTGCCGTACGATTGTACTCTCGAAATTCTCGGAACAACTAAAACTCTTGGGTACGCCATGTTTCTAAAAAATCATACATGGAATGCTATCGTTCCTGTTCTTGGTGAGCGTGTGAAACACCTTGTTCTTAATGAAGGTCTCGAAACGATAGAGTCTTTGGCTCTGTCTCAACTTTACAGTATAGAAGACGAAGAACTTATTATTCCCGACACCGTAAAAACGATCGGTCAAGAGGCGTTTATTGTATATGGTAGTAGTAGTGGGATAAATTCTGAAGATGTTATGTTGAAAGTTCCTTTTGAAGAATTCGGGGCTACTTCCGAAATGACCGATTCTGAAATTCGTGAAAAGTATAGCATGTGGCTTGACGAAGACGACAGGCGAATTCTATTATATAGCGGTGTCTATGCGTTAGATAGAGAAAACGAGTGGATGTACGACTATGATGGAGTGATTTGTCCGAAATGGAAGCGGTTGATTTTGGGCGATTCGGTAGAAACAATCGGTGCAAGTGCTTTTTATAACCTTGGATTTGAAGAAGTTGTATTCAACGATGCTTTAAAGGTTATCGGAAGATCTGCTTTTGCACATTGTTATTTTTTAGGAAACCTCAAGTTCGGCAATTCGCTTGAACGTATAGAAGAACTTGCATTCTCGGGTTGTTGCGGTGGAAGACCGACATATTATTCAAGTAATGCGGATTATTATTCGGATGATATAAAGTACGGCGGAACCGAAAATATTGTTTTCCCGGATAGTTTGCAGTACATAGGCGAAAGCGCTTTTGCGGGATATGAACGCTATTTTGACGGGAAAACAAAATACCATGCATATTTGTATCCTTTGTCCGGTACCGTTACTTTTGGCAATTCCCTTGTAAAAGTTGATGAATATGCTTTCAGCGGCTCTGGGATAACCGGAAAAATAACCTTCCCTGATACTTGCGAGATTATAGGTGGAAGGGCTTTTAGAGAAACGGGTATAGAGGAAATTGAGTTCAGCGATAATATTTCATATATAGGTGCTTCTGCTTTTTCGTATTGTGAAGATTTGGTTTCCATCAATAAACTCCCGGAAAATTTAACGGAAATTACTACGAGTTGCTTTGAAAATGACAAAAATCTTACAAGCAATATAATTATTCCGGATTCGGTTGAAACAATTCGCAATAGTTCTTTTAAAAATACTGGGATTTCAGGGTTGAAACTCGGTAATTCTGTCAAGATTATAGAAGGTTCGGCTTTTTCCTATTGTTCAAACCTTCAGACTTTAATTTTTAACGATGTTCTTGAAGAGATTTGGTCATCGGCGTTTTATGAATGCACTTCTTTGGAAGTTGATATAAACTTACCGCAATCGTTGAAGTATTTTGGTGCAATGGCATTTGCAAATTCCGGTATTACCGGTGTATCATTCGGAACGGGTATTGAAGACTGGGGTTTGCCGCCAACGCAGTCAAGTAGTTACAGTGAACCCAAATATAGTTCTTATATAAATAGTAGGTTTGGCGGCGGTCAGTTTGCCGATTGCAAGAATATTGTTGGCACGGTTGATTTCCCGGCTGAATACAAGATAGTGCCATACAACTTATTTCGCGGTTGTTACGGACTTGAGAAAGTAATTTTACACGAAGGTCTTGAAGGTATAGGTGCGAGTGCGTTCCAAGGTTGTTGCTCGCTTACAGGTACTCTTGTAATTCCTGACAGTGTAACACAACTTGGTCCAATGTGTTTCGATGGCTTTTACGGAACTTCAACAGGCATGAGTTATTCGGGCCTGGTTCTGGGTGACGGCATAACATCTATTCCTACAAGAGCCTTCGCTTGTTGGCCGTATCTTGAAGAATTAAGAATTGATTACCCGCAAATGGATTTGTACAGTAACGCTTTTTACGGGTGCTCCGGCATTAAAGAGTTGACACTTGGCATAGAAAACATTACTTCTTATGTGACAGATTCTCTTTATTGTAGGGGGTATGCTAATGACTGGCATATAACATTCCTTGATACGGTAAAAACAATAGGCAATTATGCTTTCGAGTTTTGTAAAAATTTGTCCGGTGAGTTGTTCATACCCGCAAGTGTTACTTCGATTGGTAGAGAGACATTTAGCGGTTGGACTACCCAGTACACATACGCAGGCGATATTGCCGTTTGCAGAGATTGTCCGAAAATCACTTCGTTGGTGTTTGAGGAAGGTTCTCCGATAACTGAAATTCCCGAAAAGTGCTTCACGGGTTGTTCTCAACTCACAGGTGCTCTTGTTCTGCCTGAAAATATCAAAAAAATCGGAAGATTTGCTTTCTCCGGTTATGAGAGGGAAAATGTTGCAACCTATGTAATCGGCTATGGCTTTGCAGAAATATTTACCAATGCTCCGAAATTCACTTCAATTGTGTTTAACGAAGGTCTTGAAGAAATTTGTGATTATGCTTTTTCTGGTCAGATTTCCTACGGCGATACACTTGAAATTCCCGGTTCTGTGAAGAAGATAGGTACAAAAGCATTTTACGGTGATTCGTCTTATGCTGAAGGCACAGACAGACCTTGCCCCGCAAAGAATATAATTTTGCATGAAGGTATTGAAACTATTGGTGCTTATGCATTCTGTAATGCAAGAAATGTTACCGGAGTGCTTACAATACCTTCAACGGTAACCAACATTGGAAATAATGCTTTTCAGAATGTAGGTACAAATGGCGAATTAACCAATATTATTGTTTACGGCAATGTAGGTGCCTCTGCATTTTATGGTGCAAAATCAGATAATCTTGATTTGTCAAATGTGACTTCTACTGGGGATTCTGCGTTTGCACATGCAACTGCGTTGCGTAATCCTATTACTTTGGATTTGAGAAATTGTACTGTTATCGGGGATAAGTCGTTCTTCCACAATTATTTGGATGACGAGGCTTCTCGTTATACGGACATTCTTCTTTCGGAAAATCTTGTGTCGATAGGTGCTCATGCTTTTGCAAACAACCGCTGCATTGCTACGGAAACTCTTGTGATACCCGCAAGTTGTGTTTCGATTGGCGATTATGCATTTTCGGAAGTTGATACATTCAATTTCAACAAGGTGACTTTTGAACAAGCGGGAGATGAGTTGTCTACAAGCCATAGTATTAAAAATCTCGTAATAAACAGTGAAGAACTTACTATTGGCGCTTACGCATTTGCTCGTAATAGCCTGCTTGAAAATATCACTATAAACGGCGTTGTTACTTCAATTGGTGATTATGCATTCTATGGTTGTTACAATCTTGAAAAGGTTAATTTCCCCGAAGGATTGATAACAATAGGCAACTCTGCTTTCAGAGGTAACGCAATATTGGGTAAACTTGTCATTCCTTCAACGGTGGAAACAATTGGCGACTATGCGTTTTCAAGTGGTTCTGATTATAAAGAACTTTATATTACCGAAATTGAATTTCTCGGTGGAAAACAAATAGGAACAGGTGCGTTTTATAACTGTAAAAATCTTGAAAAGATTACATTTTCTGAAGGTTTAATTGAAATTGGAAACAGTGCGTTCCTTAATTGTAATAAACTGGACGGAACTTTGATTATTCCCGACAGTGTTCAAACCATCGGAAGATCCGCCTTCGAGGGTTGTGACTCTCTCGATTATCTTACAATAGGTTCCGGAGTTCTTTATCTCGGCGACCGTGCTTTCTATACTTATTACGGAGAAATATCTGATATGCCCGTGAATATCAATACAGTCGGTACAGATATATTCGGTCCTACTGTAGAAGATGATGACGGCGCAATCTACAGTGGTATTTATCTTGTTTCTTTCTCGAATAAAAAACAACTTACAAGTTACACTGTGAAAGAAGGCACAAAAGTTATAAGCGGTAATGCATTTAATGCGGATCCATGGTTGACCGAAGTGAATCTACCCGACACTATCGTTTCAATAGGTGATTCTGCTTTCGCTTGCTGTCCGTACCTCACAACTGTAAACGGTGTGGAAAATGTTGTAAATGTCGGTGCTTCTGCTTTTGCGTCTACAACGAATCTTGAGAACATTTCAATGCCTATATTGAAAACTGTTGGAGCAAAAGCGTTTTACGGCTGTAAAAAAATAGTTTTAGAAGACGTGTTCGGTCCGACAGTTGAAACTGTCGGTGACCAAGCATATTATGATATACTTGGTGGTAATACACTTCATTTTGGCGAAAACTTCAAAAGTATTGGCGATTATGCTTTTAGGTGGTATGGCACCGGTACTCGGCAGGTAAATGAAGTGATTATTGATTCGCAGATAGTGCCTGCTCGTATGTATCCAGGTGTATCTTCGGATGTTATGTCTTCAAATGTGACACTTACAATAAATGAGGGCGTTAAAGAGATTGCTGATGACTGCAATCTCGGCGGTGTATTCTATAATAGTTGCAATTTAACTGTTTCACCGATGCCTTCGACACTTGAGCGAATAGGTAATTATGGTTGGGCGGGTACCAATCCTGCTGAAATAATTTTCAGTGAAGGTCTCGAAGAGATTGGTGATTATGCTTTTAAGTATTACGGCGCAAATGTTGTTGTGACTATGCCAAGCACACTCAAAAGTATCGGCGAATATGCATTTCAGCAATCAAAGATAACTGGTGTTGAACTTAACGACGGTCTTAAAACCATAGGCAAAAACGCTTTCTATTACTGTGAAAAACTTGCGGGAACAATTTATATTGCTTCTTCTGTTGAATCAATCGGTGACGAAGCGTTCGCCGGATATATGTATTCTAAAACAAAATATTACCGTCCGTTGTATGATACTGTAATAATAAAGCCCGAAAATTTGGAACTTGGTAATTACATATTCCGTTATCACAGTACAATAGAAGAATGCACTCTCGGAATAACTGATATTACACAGGCCCTCATTGACACTAATCTGTGCTTGTCTGTAAGACATTTAACTCTCTTGGATGGTGTTGAAACTATCGGTGATAATGCATTTTGTAACAATTCTTCGCTCTCTGGCGACATTATTTTCCCGGATTCTGTTGTCTCAATAGGAGCAGGGGCTTTCTGCGCACGTAGCTATAGCACATATAACGGTTATTTCCCTGATGGTAGGAGTTTTGATAGTATAACATTTGGCAGTGGTATAAAGTCAATTGGTAATGGTGCTTTTGATTATGTAAATATAAGAGAGGGTATTTACTTTGACGAAAATTGTTCGGATGTAATTATTGGAGAAACGGCTTTTAGAGAATACTATGGTCGAACTGTTGATGCGATAGATTTTGAAGTTCATGGCATAAAGAACTATGGCAGAAGTGCTTTTGAAGATAGAGTTGTAAAAGAATTTACATTAAACCTCGATGATGAATTGGTTCTTTATCGTGGTTGTTTGCCTTCGCCTATATCACTTACGGTGGTCGGAGATGTAAATAACTCTACATACGCAGAAGAAGCCCATTATTATAGCAATGACAGTATTTTTGCTGATTTAAGTAGTGTTCAGGAACTTGTGCTTGGAGTTAAAAATCTTGATTACAATTTCTTTGAAAATTATCTTCAGCCTGATACTTCCTACAGTTATGCATTGAATACTTTCTCTTTAACACTTCTCGAAGGTGTTGAAACTATTTGTACTCAAATACCCGAAAAAAGCAGTTATAATTTTCCCGGTAATCACATAACTAATGATCTGGTAATACCTTCGACTTGCTATTATATAGGTAAATATGCATTTGCAGACAAAACGATTGATGGCAAGGTCAATTTGGGAACTAATGAAAACCTCATTGTAGATGAATGCGCTTTTGCGGATTGCGATTTCTCGGAATTAAATGTTGGTTCTGCAAGAGTGTTGGGAGATTATGCGTTTGAGCGGTGTGATAATCTTACAAAACTTAATTGGGGTGATAATCTCGAGGTAATTGGTTATTGGTGTTTTTATGAGTGTCCGCTGACATTTGAGAATGACACTCTCGTAATTCCGGATACGGTTATCGAAGTAGGACCAGAAGCGTTCTGGGCTAAATACTTTTCCTACAGCCTTGGTGATTATGTTCCGGCGTTCACAAAAGTTGTTCTTGGTTCATCCTTGGATATGAATTCTTGCGGTGCTGTTTACAGAGAGCGTTGGAACTACAATACACAGCAATACGAAAAATATCTCGAAAGGTACACAAACATAATCAGCCTTACTGATTGCGTTACCTCGTTAACGGTCAATTCGGATTTGAGTATTGATAGTATTCTCGATAATGTGTCCAATGTAAAAAATCTTACCATTGGTGAGAATTGCACGCATTTGTACGGTATAAAGGACGAATACGAAAATGAGCAGTGGTACTATGATAGAAAAAGCAACTTCTCCAATCTTGAACATATTGATGTTGCTGCTGACAACCCGACTTATATGAGCAGTACAGGTATTATGTATAACGAGGCTCAAACAGAATTTTTGTGGGTGCCTGCAAAATTACACGAATATGTTATAGTTCCCCAAGGTATTGTGTCAATCGGCGATAATATGTTCCGTGGAACAAGGATTACAGGTCTTGAACTTTGCGATACTCTTGAAAACATTGGACAGTACGCTTTTGCGGATTGTGCTGAATTAGCAGGCGAAGTAGTTTTCCCCGATTCTATTACATTCATTGGCGATTATGCTTTTTATAATAACGCTTTGCTTGAGAGTGTAGTGTTGGGCTCGGGTGCTCCTGTGTCGGCATATTGCTTCGCAAATTGTCTTTCTCTTGTAAGTGCAGACTTATCCAAGGTTACAGGATTTATAAATCGTACAAACAATTACTATTGGCTCGAGGAAAATCCAATTTATAGTTTCACCAACGATTCAGCGTTAAAGCATGTTGCTCTTGGCGAAACTCTAACAACAATTCCATACGGTTGTTTTGCGAATTGTACAGGTCTTGAAAACATAGATTTAAGCAAAATAACACATGTACAAACAGAGGCGTTTCAAAATTGTTCTTCTTTGAGTGATATTGGCAATGTATCATTCACCAGAGTCAACAATTATGGTTTTGCTGATTGTGCAAATCTTACTTCTGATATTTCATTCGACGGCGAAAGATTCCATGAATTGAATGGATATTACACTTCTTCAAGCGTCGGAATGTATGCTTTCTGTAACACAAGTATAAACAGCGTCGATCTTGATAGTGTTTACACACTTGGAGAGGGTGCGTTCCAGAATTGTTCTTCGCTTACAGGTGTAATTGATTTGTCGGGAGTACGGTCAATAGGTAGTTCGGTGTTTGTGGATGAAAACCATACTTCCTCGGTAGATGAAATACACATTGGTATGAATACACCTGTTTTGCCTGAAAATTGTTTCCTCGGTACTTCTTGCAATGCGGCTTCGATCACTTGCGATGTCGGAAACACTACATATAAGGCGGAAAATAATGTTCTTTACACCAAAAACGGTAAACAGATTGTGTTTGGTTGTAAAGGTTCTCCGAAAAACTTTACTGTACCGACGGGTGTTTCTCAAATCAATGCATTTGCATTTGCGTTTGTACCTGTTGTAGAGGAGATTATCCTTAATCCCGGTGTGTCGTTTATAAACGATTACGCTTTCTATATGATGCCTGACCTTAAAAATGTGGTCTTCGTTGAAGGTTTGCTCAAGATTTGTGATTATGCGTTTGCATATTGTCCGGAACTTACTGTGAATGTTCAATTGCCCGACAGCCTTCTTTACATCGGCGTGTCCGCATTTGAGGACGACAGTAAAATTCAGTGGATTGGTGTTCCTGCGACAACACAATACGCAGGCGAAAATGCTTTCCACGGCGTTAATAATGCTACACTTGATGCAGATAACTCCTATTTAAGTGTCATTGACAACGAAATAGTGGGTGGCAACAGTGATATTAAACTTCCGTATATTGGCGAAGAAGTTGTTACAGATGTTGTCTGGTCTCTTAATGAGGATAACACAGTTCTCACGATTTCGGGTTCAGGCAGGATGAAGAGTTTCGGTAATATGGAAGACGGTTACGAAAGACCTTGGGATGATTACATTGACTCAATTGAGGAAATTATCATCGAAGATGGTGTGACCAATATCGGTGGTTTCTTTGCAACAGCAGAAATGACCGATACACTCAAGAAAATCACCATTGGCAAGGATGTTGAAGATATCGGAGATGCGGCTCTTGCAGGTAATATGACACTTACGGATATTGTGATAAGCAACAATAATACACACCTTGTTTGTGAAGATGGCATTATTTACAATTCCGACAAGACAGTGCTCTATTACGGTCTTGGTGCAAGCGGTGAAGTTGAGGTACCCGAAGGTGTAACAACAATGTCTGGATTTGCATTTGCCTACAACCAGAACATTACCGGTATTAAGTTGCCTTCCACTCTTGAAACACTTCCCGAAGGTGCTTTCGGATATTGTGTGGCACTTAAGACGGTTGACCTTGGCGGTGTGATAAATGTTATGCCTATGGCGATGGCTATGTGCCCGAGTATTGAAGAACTTATAATTGATGCAAATCTCACAACTGTATTTGAAGAATCTTTCTATGGTTGCAATCAGGGTGCCGAAGTTGGACTTCCGACTGCAAAATGCAAACTTATTGTAACCGGTGAGGGTGCAATGAAGGGTGATCCGAATGTTCTCTTTGAAGAAGACTTCGCAAGTGCTCCTTGGCTTATGGTTTCAATGAATGTAAATCTTACAGAAGTTGAAATAGGTGATGGCGTAACGGCAATCGGTGGCGGTTCGTTTGTTAACTATTCAATGATGTCAGGTCTCAAGAAAATCACAATTGGCAAGAATGTAAGCGTTATAGATCCGTTTGTATTCACATTACAGACCGGTCTTAACGAGTTCATCATAAGCGAAGAAAATACTTCGATTTCCTACGAAAACGGCGTTATTTACAGCAATGGTGTTCTTTCGGATATACTTTCTTCTTACAGCGGTATAATTAACATTAAACCTGGCACGACAGAAATCCCGATGTATTGCGGATATATGTCAAAAGCAAAAGCAGTTATTATTCCCGATACAGTAACAACAATTGGCGAAGGTGCTTTTAGCGGTATGTTGAAAGTTGAAAGAATGGAAATTCCTTTAAGCGTTGTAAATGTAGCCAGTGAAGAAGACGAAGGCGAAGTTTATTATATGGCTGTTGAGGGCAACAACCCGAGTATGATAATTTACGGTGAGGCGAATTCTGTTGCTGAAAGGATAGCAGAAAGCAATGGTTATGAATTTGCTGAACTTTGTGCTCATACTCATAAAGAAGAAGTTGCCGCTGTTGCAGCAACTTGTGCTGAAGCCGGTTATACAGCAGGTGTTTATTGTAATGATTGCGAAAAGTGGCTTTCAGGTCACGATACTGTAACCGTTCCGCATACCGATACCGATAGCGACGGCATGTGCGATGAATGCGGTTCAACAATGAGTGATATTCCGCTTAATACTCCTACCGTGTTCTTTGACGATGGTAATGAGTTGGCACTTGAAATGGGCGACCTTGAAGGTGCTTATATCTGGATAAAACTCATTCCCGCAAAGTCAGGTACATACAGTCTGTCTATTAACGACATTACTTACAACAACGAGGAAGATATTCAGTGTATCGTTCTTCATACCGATTACGAGATAAATGATTTACTTACTGATGAGACCGAACTTATGAATGCTATGATGGCTCAAGAGGACGATTACGGTCCTTTGAAAGTAAATCTTCAACTCGAAGCAGGAGAGAGATACCTCGTTGCTGTCGGTTACGACCGCTCTCACAAACAGGGTGAAATCGAAGTAACTTGGAAATATACTTCTTGTGCTCACGAAAACACAGTCGTAAGAGAAGAGGGTACCGCACCTGTTGATTGCGGTAACCCCGGTCAGTACGGTATAGTTTTCTGCGAGGATTGTAATGCCACCATTCACAATCATGAAGCGTGGACACTCCCGCACACCGACGCTAACAGCGACGGCAGTTGTGATGATTGTGGTGCTTCGTTAAGTGATTTCCCGATGAATGAGATTTGTACAAAGTCTTGGACATTCCCCGAAGAAAGCGAAATTGCACGCGAAATTGATGTTTACGAATGGTTCAGAATCATTCCCACTGTTTCGGGTACATATAAAATTCAGGCCGAAAACGATAACGGTAATTATTGCAGTATCATGGCTATATCGGTAACACCCGATGAACTTTGGAGTATGTTTGAATCAGGCGACGAGGAAGCGATGCTTGAAAAACTCGTAGGCCAGGGCGAAAATGAAGCAACAATGAATTTGACGGCAAATCAAATTTACTACATTGGTGTATATCCCGAGGCTGATTGCGGTGCAGAGGTTGAATACCAGTTCCTTTACACTTTCCCCGGCTGTCCGCATAACAATGTTGATGTCCGTACCGAAGGTACTGCACCTGTAAATTGCGGAACACCCGGCGTTTGGGGAGATGTGTGGTGTTGCGATTGCAATGACTGGGCACACCATAGCGGTGATGAATGGACTATTCCGCATACAGACACCGATGGTAACGGCGTGTGCGATAATTGTAGTTCAACATTGAGTGATATCGTTCCCGGTCAGACCGTGAATGTGTATGTCGAGGGCAAAAATACTCAATACCTGATGTTCATACCCTCGCAGAGCGGTTACTACACACTTGAAGCAACTGCTACGCACGATACTTACGGTTATCTTATGAATGCTGATATGGAACAGATTGACTACAATGATGATGGCGGAAATAACTATAACTTCAAACTCCGCGCTTACCTCGAAGCAGGTACAAAGTATTATTGGGGTTGCAGGTTCTATTCCAGTGATTACAATGATACGATACCCGTAACATTGACATTCAATGGCTAAAATCTAAAAAAGAGAGGGCAGGGAAACCTGCTCTCTTGTTTTTTTGCGCAAAAATTTATTTTTTGACTAATAAATAGAGTGTAAGCCCCAAAAACATAAAAAAAGGAAGGAAATCTTTATGAGTTATTTTACAATTTTCAGTTGTGTGTCAGCAGTGGCGGTTTTCGCTGCTGTGGTGATCTTTGTGTGGAGTCTTCTGAAAAAGAAGCCCAAATTTAAGGTGGTTGCTTTATTACTGTTGATAGCATTCGCTTTTTGTGAAACAGACTTCGGAGCGTATCGGTCTTCGAACGGCAAACTGACGGAAAAGTATGTTAAGGTAACAGAGTTGAAGTACAAAGACAGTACCGGCAAGGAATGTGTTGTTCAAGACGCAAATGCCTACCAGAACATTGAGACCGGCGAATATGTGTATCTTTCTTACGGATTTTTCGGTGATTTGAAAAAGGCAATCATTGATATGGAAGGAGTCTCGGCGGAAGCCTCGGAAATGCCGGTTGGATTTAATGACCAGTGTGCTTCTGTTGAGGTGAGAGCCGGCGAGCCGTATCCGCCCGTGCTGAAATCATTTATTGAACGAAACACTCTTAAATGTTTTTATCTTGATATCAACGGCACACAAACAAAGATATATACTTACGATTTGAATGCCAATGCGGGCGTTTTGCTCAAAATGTATAAAAAGGTTTGTTCGTTCGACGAATCTGCATTACCTTTTGCTGTTTCGGATAACGGTTCAATTATTTATGCTTCGCACGGCAAACTGTTTGCTTATGATGTCAATGCCTCGAAAACCGTTCTTATTTCAAACACATTGGAAGAAGCATTAAATTCAATTCTTATGAATGAGGTTGAGGACGGTGAAGGCTACAGGGTAATAGAAAATCAAGATGGCAGTAAAGTAGTAATAGGTTCAAGTGAGGAAGTTTTCGATGTAATGAACGGAGACGGTTCTTCGCAGACGACAGAATAACAATCACAAACGACCGAATTTGAGGCAAATAACCAATTTACAACAAAAGGCGAGAAGTTTGTCGTTGTGAACATAAAAACGGCGATTTGGGGCGATTTCGCCTAAAGTATGCACATTGTACACTTGCTTTTTCTTGTTGTTCCGCCTGCAAAAGAAAAAATTGAGATATTTTTTCAAAATTATTGCGCATTTGATAATTATTTGACTAATAACAAAGATGAAAGCGAAAGGAGACTTTTGAATATGAAAAGACTTTCCTTGATTATGGCGTTTATATTTCTTTTCATACTGTGTGTACCGTCATTCGCATTAACCCCCGAAGAAGAACTTGCGAATATTCGGCAGAAAATTGCCGACAGTGCGGAAACCGCTGCTACTGCGCCACTGCCGGAACACGAGGTTGAATACACCGGCGATCCGGAAGAAGTAGACAATATAAGAGTTGTAACGCTCCCCGAGACCGTTTACAACAACGGGAGAACGGCGATTGTTGAAATCAATCTCGGCAAGAGTTTCGCAGGAACGAAAATTTCATTTTCTTCTGATTGCGGAACGGATCCGAATACTTATGTTTGCGACGAAAACGGTATTGTGAGAATTGAAACTACCGATGTGAGTAGTGACAAGTTTGTTATTACCGCAATCGACAGCATCAACAAAGATCTTAACGAGGCTACCACTGAAAACGGTTCTGTTACCGTTGTGGAAATCGTTGAAGATACAACAAAGGTTGTTACCGAAAAGAAAGGAGAAAAAAAGGATATGTCGAAAACTACGATGATACTCTTTTTCGTTGGTTGTGCCATTTGTGCTACCTACCTCGTAGTGAGCAAGGTAATGGCTAAAAAGAAAACGGAAAAAGATAATGTTTCCGAACCGAGTTCTGAAAATAACGACTATTTCGAAGACGAATGATTTTCTGATTATAAGCGGTGTGCTGACATACTGTGAAATCATGGTACACCGCTTACATACATAGGGATATAGCCAAGCGGTAAGGCAGCGGACTTTGATTCCGCTATGCGTTGGTTCGAACCCAACTATCCCCGCCATGTTCGTGTTTGTTGTTCACGAACTGTTAGGCATAATTGCCCCTTTCTGAACCTGTAAGTAAGGTCTTGAACAGAGTAGGCCTCGGAAGAAATTCTGCGTGCGTGGTTCAACACACTCTGTTCGCTTGATCTGTTCTCGCTGACCTTTGCGGTCACTGTATATCAAAAAATGATTGCTTTTACCGGCTTTTTTAAAAATACGGTGTGCACATCGTATCAGATTTTTGCTGCAAATCCATGATTTGTATGTGCGAGGAATCGTTTCATGGACGATACGGACACGGTAAACAGCCTGCAGTGAGTGACGGCATTATTTCAAACTATTTGTATTGAAATATATCTTATGGCATGCCGTCACTTGCTCTGAACACTGCCGAAATATTGCGGGATGGAGTAAGTAAGAAACTTGTTCTGAAGGTCGGTTTTTTCCGTTATCGGATTTCTCCTTTTCCGGCATTTCGGAAAGATGCGGGTGCGAATCCTGCTCCTGCAACCATTTGCAAGAAGATCGGCTTGCAAAACTTTATCGCTCGGCTTTTATAAACGCAATTCATTTCGCAACACCCGAGCGAAAAGCATTCTGTCGGATTCGACGACCGGCAGGGTGTAAACCCTTTTTTAATGGCAAAGCGGAAAGACGCTTGGCGTTCGGAAAGACGAAAAACAATCACAGGAAGTTGCAAAGTGCAACCCGACAATGTGATAAAGACATTGACGAAGTATCGGAGTAGCGTCCGTTCCTGTGATTTTGTGTACATTGCAGAGTATGCGACGGCAGCGTTTGGGAATGTCATACCCAAACTTACGGGTTCAACTCCTGTCTCTGCAGATTTAATACAGTGGGGATGGAATAGCCCTAACTCAATGCCTGTGGACATTGTGTAAGACTTGTCAATACACTTTTGTATTAGTCAAGCAATAGTGGTTGAAACAGGAAGCCCGGTAACTTGTTTCCGGGTAGTTCACTATCGCAGGGTAGTGTAACGGTGACACAACGGTTTCATAAACCGTAACAAGCGGGTTCGACTCCCGCCCCTGCACCCAGAGCCGAACTTTTTTTAATTTTCGGCATTTATTTCCGTAACCGGCACACCCCCTTCGGTACGGAATATGTGAAAATCAAGCGAGCACAACTCACCGTTACAGCCGGATGACATTTCTATATGCAGATGTAGCACAATTGGTAGTGCAAGTGTTTTGTAATCACTTGGTTGCGGGTTCGATTCCTGTCATCTGCTCCAGTGCAGAAATGCACAGTATGCTTGTTTTTGGTTTTTCGAAAATGTAGCATAATCATCCTTCTTTAAGTGTCGGTTCTTTGTTGTGGAATTTGTTCGTTACAAAAAAATCTCCTTGAATACGCAATGAGGAGCCGACACGAAGAAAAGGTCGAAACAAGTTTGCGCGAGTTTAGTTCAATAGTCCACTGAATATGCAGGCATGACGGAATTGGAAGACGAAGCAGACTCAAAATCTGCTGCTGACAACAGCGTGAGGGTTCAAATCCCTCTGCCTGTACCATTTACTACACAATACGCGCACACGAGGTATTGGTTTGAATATTTTAGTATGGGGGAATGAAATGGATTTCATACAACTTTCCGCTTTCTTATTGGTTAGTTTTGTATTGGCACTTATCCCGACTTATCTGCTGACGTTTTTCATATATACGGTTTACGACAAGTATTGGGGTTCGCCCAAAAAGGATGCGGCAGTAGAAAAAGCAAGAGAAGAAGGTCGTGCAGTAACGGCACATTTAGTAAAGAGAACGGTTTCGGATAACGATGCACCGTATTCGAGTTATTGCAAATATGAATTCGTATATAACGACAAAAAATATCACAAAAAAATCGAATATCTTCCTTCTAAAAAGAGAGAGACTCCGCCCGAAACTATGGAATTTTACTTTCGCAAATCGCCGAAACACGCAAAGTTGTACAAGGATTTCGGCAAGATGGAAACAGAAACAAAGTATGTTTTCCTTGTGTCGTGGTGCATAATTGCGATAATGGTTTGTATTTTCCTTATATCAAAAGGAAGTTGAGTAGGTTTGGCGAAAAAAACTGTTCATTTACGCATAAAAAGAAAGGAGAATGAGCGAATGTCGGAATATGGTTTTGACGAAGATAGTGTTGATATAGAACCTACTTCGTTGAGTATTTTGCTCGACAAATTAAAAGAAAAAATAACAGAAAGACCTTTGTACACCGTTGGTGCGGTTTTTGTGACGCTTTTGGTTTTGATTATAGTTATTTCGGCGATTGTCGGTTCATTGAAAAAAGGGATCGTTGAACCGCAAGAACCGACAGAGCCCACTGAAATTACAACAGAAGCGGTGGTTACTGAAGCACCTACAGAAGCAACAACTGAATATGTGCTCGGTATTGACGAAGCGCAAAGGATAGCAACGAAGGTGTTTAGTAACGCTTATACCGTTATTGATGGTGGCAATTCGTTTGCTAACTGGGATTTTGCAGGTGAAATCACTTATAAGGGATATGGTGTGAAAGCCTATTCGGTAAACATAGGCATGCTCAAACCGTATTTCACTCAAAAAGCACTTGATTTTATAGGAACGCATTTCACGGACACACCGGAACCCGAAAAAGCACAGGACATTTACGGTAACACGGGTACATATTATATTTTTGCTAACGGTAAATCGCGTGCCAGTTCCTTTTCAAACACACTTTTCTCGACCGTTGATCATAAGAAACAGGATTTGACCGTTATTTTTGCTGATAACGAGCGAATCGTGGCAACTGTACCTACCGGCAACTACGGTAGCGAAGAAAAAGACGCAGTTGAGTATATCGTGTTTGCTCTTGAAGACACCGAATGGAAAATTGACTCATTTGAGGATTTTTCGCAAACTGTAAATACACTTGACCTTGAGGTTGTTACCGAAGAAAACAAAACAACCGAAACTACTGCTAAACCCGTGGGTTGATATCCGCTATATCAGAATCTCATCAGCCTTGTGCTGAAGGAGTTGTCAGCAACGTTGTAATTATTACAGCGTTGCTTGTTTTTTTGCGCA
Organism: Acutalibacteraceae bacterium; assembly: GCA_045617785.1. GTDB lineage: Bacteria > Bacillota > Clostridia > Oscillospirales > Acutalibacteraceae > DTU089. Next base: position 16,872 of record JAZLJH010000023.1, on the reverse strand, counting down.
AAAACATGAAATTTGCCTAATAAAGATAATGAAAGAAAAAAGAAGGAGTGAAGAACTATCGACGCAGATTATATCGAATGCGGAAATTCGGTTGAATTGATAAAAAAAATACCCGATAACAGCATAGACCTAACGAAAAAAGTATTTGACAAAGCATACAAGTTTCGTATTTACCCAAACAAAGAGCAGGAAAAGGCGATACAAAAGGCGTTCGGTTGTAGCCGTTGGGTATTCAACCACTTCCTTGAAGAACGGATCAATGTTTACAAAGAAACAGGCAAAACGGTCTCTTGGGTGGAGCAATCTAAAGAGTTGACCGAACTGAAAAAGGATAACCCGTGGCTTTCGGAAGTGAGCCGGTCGGTACTTGAATATTCTTTGAGAGACCTTGATGCCGCATATCAGAATTTCTTTCGCAGAGTAAAAACAAACCAGAAGCCCGGTTTTCCGAAGTTCAAAAGTAAGCAACACGGTCAAAGTTGTCGTTTCCAAACACCCGGAAAAGTTCTTTTCAGCGATGATACACATGTTTTCTTACAGAAAATCGGTGCTGTGAAATGCGTTAGACCTGAAAATTTTGAAGGACGTCCTGTATCGGCTACGATATCACAGGCTCCGTCTGGTAAATATTTTGTTTCGCTTTGTTGCAGAGAAGTCGAAATTGAACAATTACCAAAAACAAATAAAGCGGTCGGTGTTGATCTCGGCATAAAAGAGTTGTGTATTACAAGCGACGGTGTGAAGTATGAGAATAACAAATACATAAGCAAATACGAAAAACAGTTAAGACGGCTCCAGAAATCACTTTCCAGAAAGAAAAGCGGAAGTGCAAACTGGGAAAAAGCAAGGATTAAAGTCGCCCGACTGCAAGAAAAAATTGCAAATCAACGCATAGAAAATATGCACAAAGTCACGACTGAACTTGTACGAAATTACGATGTTATCTGTATTGAAGATTTGAATGTCAAGGGTATGGTTAAAAATCACCGACTTGCAAAATCTATTGCCGATGCTTCGTTCAGTGAGTTCCGCAGACAACTGGAATATAAAGCCGAATGGTACGGCAAAAGTATATCGGTGGTTGATAAATTCTATCCTTCAAGTCAGTTGTGTTCCTGCTGTGGTTTTCAGAACCCGGATGTTAAAAACCTGAATGTTCGCGGTTGGGTTTGTCCTGTTTGCGGTGTTCATCACGACAGAGATATAAACGCGGCAATCAATGTCTTAAAAGAAGGACTTGCAAGAAAAGCCAAGGCGGAGAAAAAGTCCGCTTAACTGATAAAAAAATACGGTAGGGCGAAACACGCCCGAACTTATAAGCCTGTGGAGATTATGTAAGACCTGCGAATTAGCGGGCAACGGTCTGTGAAGCAGGAACTTGCAAGCGTGTTGCGCTGTTGCAATACGCGTACACGCGCGAGATGTTGGGCAATGCGAGATGTTGGAAGAGCGTGCTGTTTTTGTTTTATTGTGAACTTCGGTTGCAATACGCGCACACGCACGAGATGTTGGTGTAGAGACTAAAAAAAGAAAGGAGTGAAGAACTATCAACGCAGATTATATCGAATGCGGAAATTCGGTTGAATTGATAAAAAAGATACCCGATAACAGCATAGACCTTATAATCATGGATCCGCCTTATGAAATTGAGAATACGAAAGCAGGCGGTAAAAGTGCATTATCACGGTCCATACAGGGAATGAACGACGAAATTGAAGAAAATAACCTGACAAAAGGGTTCGATACTTCGATTTTCGAGGATATATGTCGGGTAATGAAAAAACTGAATATATATATCTGGTGCAATGCAAAACAGATACCAATGTACATAGATTACTTTGTCAGAGAAAAAAATTGCACATTCGATATCATTGTTTGGCAAAAGACAAATGCAATGCCTTTGTATTCCAATAAATATCTCACAGATAAGGAATATTGCCTGTATTTCAGAAAAGGCGGGTATTGTGCTCCGCCGACATACGAATCTGCAAAGACGGTTTTCACTCAACCTATAAATATTGAAGATAAAGAAAAGTACGGTCATCCGACGATAAAACCGTTGAATATAATTGAAACTCTTGTTGCAAACAGTTCACACAAGGGCGACATAGTGTTCGATCCGTTCATGGGAAGTGGAACAACCTGTGTTGCTGCAATCAAAAAGAAACGCAGATATATCGGCTTTGAACTTCTCGAAAAATACTACAAGATTGCCGAGGAGCGTATCGACGAAGCCAAATACGACAAAAGTTTCTTTGAACTGGCGGAAGAAGCAGAGATGCCGGAAGAAGAGGCAAACGATTGTCCGTCGCTGTTCGATATGACATGTGGAGTTAATTGAAAAAATATACTCGGTAGGGTGAAACACACCCGAACCTATAAGCCTGTGGAGATTATGTAAGACCTGCGAATTAGTGGGCAACGGTCTGTGAAGCAGGAACTTGCAAGCGTGTTACGCTGTTGCAATACGCACACACGTGCGAGATGTTGGAATAGTCCCGATATTGAGGATGTTGACTGTCACACGTTGCAATACGCGCACACGCGCGAGATGTTGGTCCTTAATCCCTGTTCGGTAAACATATAGAAGCGTGTTGCAATACGCGCACACGTGCGAGATGTTGGAACTGCATGCACATACGAGGTGCTATGAAATAAAAAAATTGAGGTGTATTTATGAAAAAATTTCTGTTAGATACTAACATTCTTATGCGTTCGCCGAATGCAATGAATAATTTCGGCGATAACGAGGTCTATATATGTGATACCACATTAAGAGAACTCGATAATTTGAAGACGAAGCCGGGCGAGACGGGATTTAATGCCCGTGAAGCAATAAGGAGAATATATCAGTTACAGGAAGGTAAGGCTGAAATTGAGGGCATTTCTCTTGCAAACGGCGGTTGTTTTTCGGTCGTTGAAGACAGTGATGATTATTCAATACTTGCTGACGACAGAATTATCAATAAGGCTTTCGAGATAAATGCCACGCTCGTTACGAGTGATGTCGCAATGTACCTTAAGGCAAAATCGGCAAAATGTCCTGTCGAAATGTACACACACGAAGCGGCTTCGGAAAGTACACTTGCGTATACAGGTAAAAGAGAAATATATGCTCTGCCGTCTTTGATAAACGCTTTGTACAAGGATAAGGAGTGTGTGCCACCGGAAGAATATTTCGAAGACGACGGTTTGCTCGCCAATATTCATAATAATGAGTATGTCATTATAAAAAGCAGTGAATCAACTTCGCAGTCGGCTCTTGCTCGTTACTATGACGGCAAACTGAAACTTGTTGACAGAAATCTTCTGAACAATGTTTACGGTGTGAAACCGCGAAATGTAAGTCAGGTGTGTGCTCTTGATGCACTCCTTGCACCTGTTGAAGAAATACCGCTTGTTATTCTTAACGGTCCTGCGGGAACCGCTAAAACATTCCTGTCGATGGCAGCGGGGTTGCAACTTGTAAAGGATAAGAAGTTTATGAGAATGCTTATCCTGCGTCCGAATATTAAGTTCGACGAGGATATAGGTTATCTCAAGGGCGACGAGATGGATAAGATAACTCCTCTTATCAGACCGTGCCTCGATAATCTCGAAGCATTGATTACACCGACGATTGAGGCGAGCCAGTATTCAAGAAGTAAAGTTGAAAAACTCTTTGCCGAGGGAACGATAGAAGCAGAAGCACTTGCGTACGCCAGAGGTCGTTCAATAGCAAATACGTTTGTCGTTGTTGACGAGGCACAGAATTCAACTCCCAGACAGATGCTCGGCATTCTCACCCGTGCTTCGCTCGGAAGCAAAATGGTGATTACAGGGGATCCCGAGCAGATAGATAACCCGAAGGTGGATAAGAAAAACAACGGACTTGTGTATGCAGCGGAAAAAATGATTGATTCAAAATGTTGTGCCCAAATAGGTTTCGGCATTGATGAATGCGTCAGAAGTCCTCTCGCACAGGAAGCGGCAGAACTTCTTGCCCTTTAATGATGGGAGTGGATTGTTATTAACGGTAAAACACATTCAGCAGTCGGGTTTGCAGTAGGTGCAGCAGTTTGTTGCAGTGCATTTCCCCGTGGCTTTGACAGTTGGAAGGATATAGGTTTTGGCGGAGCACTTATATGTTGCTCCGTCATTGGCTCGTTATTGCCTGATATAGATCATCCCAACAGTACCATTAGTAAGAAACACAAAATACTGCTTTTTCCGTATCGCGTTTTCAGCGCGTTATGCAGTGCATTGAAGATAAAGGGTTTTGAACACCGTGGAATATTACATACACTCGCCATACCTGTGCTCTTGGGTGTTATCAGCGGATTGACATATTCCTCTCAAATTAAATTTGTTTTTCTTGGTTTGGTTATCGGATACTTGTCTCATATTTTTTGTGATTCGCTTACTCCGGCGGGAGTACCTTTCTTTTGGCCATTGTACAAAAAGAGAATAAGGTTGTTTCCGAGGTTTATTTGTATTCCGACTAATTCAAATCGTGAGTTGGTGTTCAGAATAGCGGTCCGTTTACTTACGATTCCGGTATTACTTCCGTTTTTGGTTACGATATATAGGGAAATAGCGTTGTAAATGCACTAAAACGCAACAAAAATGTGTAGAAAAACATTAAATTGTTAAATATTGTTCAAAAAAGGTTGACAAGATGATGTTGTCGTGCTATTATGAAAACAGAAAGGAACTTTCCTTTCATGATCGAAGGCGCGACACACCTTCTTCGGACATAGCGGTTGCAAAGGGCGATCCTACTATGCTCTGAAAAAAGTCTTATACTGATTTCGATTAAGACATGCATGGTCGGTTTTCTTATATATAGGGAACTGACCACTTTTCACATCATGTTAGAAAAAATATTAACAATCAAAGCCATTAGGGGGAGTGATTTTATGGCAGAAAACAAAAAACTTTCACCGGAACGCAGAAAACTCGTTGAGGATAATATGAGCGTTGTTGATGAAGTAATGCGTTCTTATGTTCGTTACTGCACAGAAAGAGGTGCCTATGAAGATATGAAACAGATTGGTTACCTCGCACTGTGTAATGCCGCTATTGCGTATGATGAAAATGCTTCTACGGCAAGTTTTCGCACTTATGCTTACAGAGCAATCTACAATACTTTCACCGATACTTTTTCGGCGGCTAACATTGTTGAGTTCTATGAACCCGTTCATTATCGTGCAAGTTTCACCGAGGAAGATAAGGTCGGTGCTGATGACGAAGAAAGCAGAAGAAGCGCGAGAAACAATATAGATATCGTTGATTATGAACAAGAAAAGGATGTTGATCTTGCAGTTTCGGTTGACTTCTTCCTTCAGCGTCTTCGTGAAGAGGTGACACCTAAAATTTATCTCTATGTACGCCAGTTCGTCGAAAGTGAGATTGAAGGTATAGATGCGTATGAGATAGCACGCAGGTATAATGTTTGCTACGGTACGGCACGCACTAATATTTTTCGCGGTAAAAAATTACTTCGTGAAGACGCTCGTATGCGCGAAATCTGGAACGAGTGTCAGAGACCTTCGGAGCGTGAATATGCGAAAAAGAATTCAAAAAACAAAAAGAAAACAGCCTAACAAAGCGCAAGAGGTGAAAAAATGCAATCTTGTGATTTTAAAAACAAAGAGGATTCTGAAAAATCAAATGAAAGCATCAAGCATTTGAAGGTTGTAAAACATTCAATACCGAAGGGTGTTGTTGTTCCTCTGGCTGTATCTGTTGCGGTGTATATTTTGCTGCACACTGTTTTCCTATTCGGTTATGTTCCTACAGAATCGATGGAGCCGACTCTTAAAACAGGTTCTTTTTTCATTGCGAACAGACTGGCAAAGGATTATGAGGTCGGCGAAGTTGCAGTGTTCCGAATGAACGGAGTTTTTCTGGTAAAGAGAATAGCCGGCGTTGGCGGAGATATGATTGAAAGTAACGGAAATATATATGAAGTTCCGAAAGACCATTTCTTTATGCTCGGCGACAACAGTGACAATTCCTATGATTCACGGTATTGGGAAAATCCCTATGTTCCCAAAGATGATATGGAAGCGGTGGTTCTGTTTCCGTTCGTGAATAAGGTGAGTGAAGGAAAATAGCTGCCTTTTTGATACTTTTCAGTTTTGCAAGTAAATTTGAATATATTTAGAACCGTTGGGTATGTTGTGTACCCAACGGTTTTTATTTTTGCGCAAAAACAGATTATTTGACTAATAACTTAATTGAAAGAAAAAAAGGAGTGTTTTTTGTGGAATTCAAAGTTTGTCGGGGAAAAGAAACCCTTATGTCAACGAATGATGTCTCCGCTATATATAACGTTGAAACGCTTATGTCAATGAGCAGGGCGGGATATACTTTCAAACTCGACGGGAAATCAATCTCCGCAAAGGCTCTGATAGAATTGTTGAAAGGAATGAAATAATGAAAAAAATACCAAGTGATTATCTTTATTCACCGCCTGTAAAATCAGGTGGTCGTTTCAGAGAACTCTCTCCCATAGGTAAAAAGTTGGGAGATATGGTACTTGAAGAAATCGCCTGCCCATTATGCGGAATGAAGGCTCTTGCGGTACATAATTACGGCACATGTACAGGGTTTGATGATTCTTTTGTTGTGGTATGTGACGAGTGTGATTGGGAAGTGCCGTATGGCGAGATTTCGGATTATGGAGAAGCCACCGTTCTTCTTAAAAGTTGGCTTGAAGCCTTTTATCTGTGCGGCGAACCAAAGGAATTTGTTCATGAAAATCTGACACTGCTGTTTTATCCGGAAGTCTTTTCCGATGAATTCCGAAATATACCGTGCAACAATTCGCCGAAATGTTATTACAAGCATTGCGATTGTGAGGGTTGCAAAGCCGACAAAATCAAGTGCGGGAAAATATTTTCGGATGAAGTGAATAAAGAGATACTTCAAGCACTCGCCGACGGTGAAACTGTGTGTGAGGTTAATGAAACAATCGAACCGCTTGATTATGACAAGGTTCGCCTTATTGACCTTGAACGTTTTCTGCTTTTGTTCGACGAAATGATTGATGCTGACAAAAAGGGTGAAGTTTTCACCAAGACGGCAATTCGGAAAATTAAAACTCTGGCGGATAATCTTGCGTTTCCGCACAGTGATTTTAAGAAGGAAACAGATTTATTTTACGGAAAGGATGTTTAATTATGGGTTTTACAACTATTTATGTTTTAACTCAACCTGTCTGCGTTTTGAAGAAAAGAGTAACTGAAGAAAACGGCGGCAATCCGGACTTCTGGCGTTACATTGCCCAAGAATATGCAAAAAAGGCCAAGGATATCACTCTGCTGCTTTATTCAATTAAGGCACCGGAAAATGCGTGGTTATCAACGGTTTTACTGTATGCCAAAAAGGCTGCGATCAACTTCGAAAGAAAACTTAATATTCTTTCACAGGAAGTAAACAATGCGTACGAGTTTGAAAATTGTGCCAAGGAACTTTACTTGAACGAATTCTATATAATTAACCTTTCGTTCGAGATTTTTCGCACGAACAAGGCTCTGGATGAAGAACTGGGCACAAAACTCAATGACGCACTTTACGCTTTTGATGAAATCTTTGATTTTGTTTGCGAGTGAGGTGCTGATATGATTTGTAATTGTGTTGCTCATCACCATAATTTATCAAGAGGAAATGTTGTACAAAAGAAGTATGAAGACATCGCTTTGACAGGCGAAAAATGTGAAAAGGACTTCTTTGTACAGTATGAGGGCAAAATCATTTTTGTCGCACCTTGCGATACCAATGATTCTGTATCCGAATTACTCGACAAACATTCCGAGGTCTGTCTTGCTCTAATCAGAAAGGAGAAAAAGCAATGATAATATTTTCCCTTGTTACGCTTCAACGGAACAATGAAAAGGCGATTTTTCTTGTCGGCGGAACTCCGATAACGACGAGTGATTTAAAAGGCTACACGGCGTATGAGGAGTTCGTGAAATCCGATGAAACCGTTGATACGATGGGTGTTGTTACATACGGATACGGCGAGGGTGAAAAATTTGATGCTTCGCCTGCGGAAGTGGCATATATGGATTTGCGTCTCAAGCGACGTTCGCAGAATGACTCTAATCCGTACTGTACCTGTAATCCGTTTTTTGTAAACTCCTGTTGTTTGTTGGACCAGGAATTTTACGATTTTAAGAAGAAGGTGAGTTAATGTCGTTAAAGTGCATATACTGTGGCGGCGATACAAGAACCGTTGACACTCGCAGTGATGGTAATGTCGTAAAAAGGAAAAGACGCTGCTTATCCTGCAGTGAATCGTTTTACACTTGTGAATGTTCAGAGCGAAAGGCAAGCAAGTATATAAGAGAACGCGAGTGTATCCAAAAAACCGCAAGTGATGTTCGTCGAAACTTATATATGCTCGTCAACGGAAAAATTACTCTCGATTCCTATGCGAATCTGACCGAAGAATGTCTTGATAAAATAGACAAAATATCAAATTGAAAAGGATGGTTGTAATGAAATTCAATGCCAAAGAGTTAAGAAAAAAAGTAAAAAGCGCCAAATTCGACGCATATTTGCGTTGGGGCGAACAGTATTCGGAAAAGTTTGAAAAAGCTGCTTCTGAAGGCAAAGTTGCAATAAAATTCAAGTTCAAACTTGAAGAAGTCATCACCCCGTCGGAACTTAAAAACTATCTTGAAACAGACGGTTTTACGGTCGAGTATATCAAGGCAGTTTCCGGCGACCTCGATTACGAAATGTCTGTTTCTTGGGAAGAGACAAGCGTGAACGAAACAGAAGATCCTTGCGACAAGTCGCATCTGTAATGCCTATCGTAAGCAAGTAAGAAAATAAGTAAGAAAATAAGTCAGAAAAAAATGGTAATAAAGGAGAATTTTTATGAGGTTTGATTTTAAAAAACTCAAAAACAGGAAGGTTGTAATTTGTGCAATTGCCATTTTGGCTGCTATTGCTGTTTTTGTAATCGCATATACGCTCGGTTTAAAGTCGGCAAATAAAGGAAAACAAACCAATGAGCGTTACGAATCCGTTCAGCAACTCTTTGAAAAAGCCAAAGAAAATAATTTTGCTTCTACTCCCATAACAGCAGAAGACGGCGATTATGAGTACAAAGTAATCGACGAAGGTGTTGTTATAACCGGCTTCAAGGACAAAGATAACAAATCGACACTGCTTGTTATCCCCGAAACGCTCGACGGTAAGCCCGTTATCGGCATAGGAGATAAAGCCTTCGAGAAAAATGTTCGTATAGAAACTGTCACGCTCGGCACTAATGTGTCTGTGATAGGTGATAGGGCTTTCGCGTATTGCACGAGACTTAAAATGTTTGTGTGCAACAGGAAACTCGGAGAAATCGGTAAAGGAGCATTCGACGGTTGTGCTTCGCTTTCGGTTATTTCTCTTAATGAAGGTCTTGACAAGGTGAGAATGAACGCTTTTCAAGGCACAAGTATAAGAAAACTGGTTGTACCGAAAAGTGTTTCAATATTTGAAAACCCCTTCGGCAAGACAAAGAGTGCTGTTACCGTTTACGGTGAAAAGGGTTCTTACATAGAAAACTGGGCTGAAATCAACGAAGTGAAATTCGCCGTGCACAACTATGCAGACAACGAGACGGATACTCCTAATCCGATTGTTACCATAGCAGAACCCACAGAACCCACAACGAGTAAAAAGTCGAAAATAGAAATCGACGAGAATGCGGTTGTTGACGACGGCATATACGAACAAAATACCACACAGCCCGCCGAAACAACGGTTGCTGTGTCTGAAACAACTACCACTGAAACTACCAAAAACGCGGAATAAGACCGCAAAAGCAAGGAGTCACGCTTTATTGCGTGACTTTTTTTATAAATTTTCGTTGATACTGCGCAAAAATACATCGTTTGACTAATAACAAAAGTAGAAAGAGGTGAACATTTTGGGCGATGCTAATTATTGGAAAAATAAATACAAGGAGCAATGGAGTAAATCGAATGACAAAGAAGATTTACTGAAAGATATTATCAGTGAAGAAACCGGTGTCGAGGTTGAGTTTTCCGGCTTCGGTGCCGGCAGTACCGAGTATTTACGCGGCAGTGCGGCAGATTATGACCATACGGCAGGAGATGCTGATTTGCATATAAAAGACAGCAACATATATGTCGAGGTGACGGGGCCTATGAGTGATAAGGTAACGACACTTGCACCGTTGTGGTTCAGACCGGACAAAATCGAAAATGCCATTCACGGTCTTTACGAGGGTTGCGACACTTATCTCGCTCATTATTTGCCTTCGCGTAATCTGTGGCGCGTGATACACATAACACCTTGGTTTGCGGAAAGATATAAAAACGGAAAATACAAACTTGTGATGCCGGAAATACGCGGTTCCAAAGAACGGTTCGTCGAAATACAAACGAACGATCCCGCTGTTCGTGATGTCAGTTTTTTAATGAAAAATATATATACGAAGATGAGGTGTGCGGATTGAACCGTTTATATCAAAGTGTGAAATCTCTCGGGAAAGCAGAACGGGATTTCGTTTTAATGTACGACGACTATATTCGGGAGTTGGCTCAATATACACCGTTACTGAAGAATCACGACATCAATAAAACGTTTCAAATGTACTCTGAATATCGTTGCGAAGCCTTCACGAGAATTAACGTGATATGTGACGGAACGGGTGTTGTCAACGGGTTTATGGTGCTCGGAATTGCTCCCAATACACATCCTGACACAAATTACTTTATTGCGGAATTTTTTATTAAGAAAGAATACCGCCGTAAAAATATCGGCAGTAAATATGTTCTTGATTTCATTAAAACTCACCCGGGAAAGTATTGCATGTTTATCCTCGATAAGAATGAGGTTGCAAAATGTTTTTGGTTTGAAACTTTTAATCGAGCGGGCTACAAACCAATCAAGTTAAAAGATGTCGGTTGTTGCCCGCCGTATGCCACTCAATACGGATTTGCACCGAAAGAAGGAAGTGATTGAAATTAAAGGAAAGAAAAAGCAGGTCATAAAGTTGACCGAGGAACAAAAACAACTTGTTATATCACATTACGATTTCATAAAAAAGTGCGTTGATTGTAATGTGACATATATTCCGAGCGAAGCATTGTGGAGCAGGGAAGATGCGTATCAAATCGGCTTTCTCGCAGCCTGTGAAGCGGCAATAAAATACGATCCCGAAAGAGCTTCGTTTGCGACATTTGTTTCTAAAAATATTCGGGGTAAATTGAGTTTACTGTTCAAAGAAACGGATGCCTTAATCAAAATCTACAATTTATACATAGGCTATGAAGACCTTGTTGATGTGCTTGAAAACAACAGGGGGGTTGCGCTCGATGCGAACGGAGATATGCTTGAATTTTATTTAAGCGAAATTGACGACTTTGTTGAAAAGTGCATTGAAGATTACAAAAAAGAGGAAACAACCTTCGAATTGGACTTTGAGATACGAAATATCCTATCTGATCCGAATGCGGGTAGACTTACCAAGAAGTATGTTGATGTTGCCAACCGATATCTTCGTGGAGAGAAGTTGACGGCAATCGGCTTGGAATACGGAGTGGACCGAGAAAAGGCTTATATATACAAGGAGAAGGGGTTGGAAATACTCAAGAGGCGAATAAACACAAATGAGTAAAGGGTGATATACGTTGGAAGAAGTGAATTTTAATTTAACACCCGAACAAGAGCGGATGTTTATAGAGAATGAAAGGCTCGTATATTTCGTAGCCCAATCCTGTCATTTTACTGCAAACGGCATCGCTGATTACGATGACCTTTTGCAAGAGGGCAGAATAGGTTTGTGCAGGGCTGTAATGACATTTGATCCCGAAAGAAATATTGCCTTTTCTACATACGCAATCGCTTGTATTCAGCGTCGAATGTACCGTCTTACGAAAAACATCGGAAAAATTCATGAAAATGAAGACTCATACAACGATGTTTATACGCAGAATTTTGTTAATGCAGACGACAATCCTGCGGGTGTTGCGGATTTTTCCTCGGTATCAATTTCAAGAAAATTGTTGCAAATGAGCGAGGAAGAGTATTACCGCGAAAATATCATCATTCCGACTGTTCGCGTTGCGACAGAACGGACGCTCGAAGATCCGCGTGTGTCCAATGCTGTTAAAAAAAATATTGAACTGCTTATGCTGTATGTTTCCGGCTATTCTCTGAAGGAGTTGGCACTTAAGTATGGTGTTTCCAGACAGAGTATTAGTACAAGGATAAACAATGCACGAAGGTATTTAAGGAACAATAAAATGCTTCGCAGTCTTGTTGAGGAGAGTGAAATCAAAAAATGAAAGTAGATATTTTCAACACTGATAAAAAGTACGACATAATCTATGCGGATCCGCCGTGGACATATAAAACTTGGTCAGGCAAGGGTAAAGAAAAGAAGTCTGCCGAAAATCACTATGCGTGTATGTGTAAAGAAGATATACAGGCTTTACCTGTACCGCGTATTTGTTCAAATGATTGCGTGCTTTTCCTGTGGGTTACGTTTCCCTGTCTTGAAGAAGGTCTTGAACTTATAAAAAAGTGGGGCTTTACATATAAGACCTGCGGGTTTAACTGGGTAAAAAAGAACAAGAAAGCAGATACATTCTTTATGGGTTGCGGTTATTGGACACGTGCCGATTCAGAACTGTGCTTGATTGCGACAAAGGGCAAACCGAAACGAGTTGGGAAAGATGTTCCGCAGGTATGTGATGCCAGAATACGAGAGCATTCGCGGAAGCCTGACGAAATACGCGACAGAATTGTAAGACTTATCGGAGACTTACCTCGTATTGAGTTATTTGCTCGTCAAGCGGCATTCGGTTGGGATTGTTGGGGCAATGAAGCACCCGATGATGTTTTTTTATGCCCCGAAATGACAGATGTAGTAAAGAAACACAAAGAAAACGCAACAACAATATGTAGAGAGGAGAGCGATGTTAATGACGGTGTTGAGTCTGTTTGACGGTATATCTTGCGGAATGATTGCACTCGAGCGAGCGGGAATACCTGTTGAACGGTACGACGCTTATGAGATTGATGAAGTCGCAATTCAAATAAGTAAAAACCACTACCCGCAAATCTATCAGCACGGAGATGTATCAACGGCTGATTTTACGCAATACAAAGGTGTTGACCTTATACTTGCAGGTTTTCCCTGTCAAGATTTGTCAATCAATAAATCGAACAGAGAAGGACTTAACGGTGCTCGAAGCGGTTTGTTTTGGGAATTGGTAAGAGCAATCCGTGAAGCGTGCCCTAAATATTTTCTCGTTGAAAACAATTACCTTATGCCGAAAGAGGATATGGATGTCATATCGAAAGAACTTGGAGTTTTTCCGTTGATGATTAACAGTTCTATGTTTTCGGCTCAAAGTCGGCAACGTCTTTACTGGACAAACATTCCGATAAGTATGTTTCCGGTCGATTTGCGTATGTGTGTGGCCGACATACTCGAAGAAGGTGCTGTTAAGAAAAAGAATCTTTACAGCGAAGTTAAGTGGGTGTCAAAGGATACGACGCATATTGCTGACAGACCTATAAAAATCGGGATTATCGGCAACGGCGGTCAGGGTGAGAGGGTTTACTCAATTTACGGAAAATCTTCCAACTTGACGGCTAATGGCGGTGGCAGGGGAGCCAAAACAGGACTGTATCTGATAGGCGACACAGTGCGTCAGTTGACACCGCTTGAAGCAGAGAGGTTGCAGACTTTGCCGGATAACTATACAGCCGGATTCAAAGATTCGCCTCGTTATCACGCAATCGGAAATTGTTGGACAGTTGATGTAATCGCTTTCCTGCTTTCCGGCATAAACACTAATTAAATTTTTGAAAGGAGTGCGGAGAATAACTCCGCTTGTGAAGAAAAATGAATGTACTTATAGCGTGCGAGAAGCACCAGAAAATCTGTAAAGAGTTCAGAAAAAGAGGTCACAACGCATACAGTTGTGACTTGGAAAGGTGTACAGGTGGTCATCCCGAGTGGCATATCGTCGGCGATGTTATGAATGTTCTGTATCCGAAGAGTTGGATACGCTACCCCGATAGTGAAAAGCCTGCCGAAATGTTCGGTTCATTCAAGACAGAGGATGGCACCGTTCGTTCACTGCCGCCCTGTTGGGATCTCGTTATAGCGGATCCCCCCGGCGAGTTCATAAGCAAGAGCGGTGCCCGTTGGATGTATCCGAAGGCGGGCAAGGTCTCCAAGAGAAGACTTAATAAAGCAATGAAGCAAAAGGAGTTCTTCTTGAAATTGTTTGAGGCTCCCGTTGAGAAAATCTGTGTAACCGCACCAATCCCGCTTAAAGTTGTCGAAATGCCGTCGAGGGATCAGATTGTTCACCCATATCAATTCGGTGAACCGTACTCAAAAGCGACTTGCCTTTATCTCAAAAATCTCGAGTCGCTCAAACCTACGAATGTCCTTGAACATTACGAGCCGTGGATTTGCTCCAATACAAGTGTTCTGGCAAGAGAAGGCTATCGTGGCAGTCACGGTGTGGCACATACGGAAAATTCCATGTCGCTCACATTTGACGGGATTGCCGAAGCAATGGCTGAACAGTGGGGTGGTGAAGTCGTTTGAAAGAACCCTGCATATCTGCCGTAGTAAATCATTCCGGCTGTCACGCTGCACTGATAAACGATGATTGCCTTGTTGCAATGAAGACATTGAAATCACAGTCGGTCGATTTGATTGTGTGTGATTTGCCTTACGGAGTAACACAACATGAGCAAGACAAAAAATTGCCATTTGAAAAACTCTGGAAAGAATACAACAGAATTATCAAGGATAACGGGGCGATTTTACTGTTCGGTCAGGGAAAATTCTTTGTAGAACTCGTGAACAGTAATCCCAAAATGTATCGCTACGATCTCGTTTGGGATAAGACGCTTACAACCGGATTTCTCAATGCAAACCGTATGCCTTTGAGAAGACACGAACAGATTGCTGTTTTTTACAAGAAATTACCTGTTTTCAATCCGCAATTTACCGAGGGTAAGCCGCTGCATGGCAGAGGTACTGCGTACAAAAACAAAGAAATTACAAATAACAATTACGGCGAATTCAATGCCATTGATGACGTCAGAAAGGGTGAAACGCAAAAATATCCTACAAGTATTATTTCCATACCTAAAAGTCACCCTTCTGTTGCAAATCACAGAACGGAAAAACCCGTTGAATTGCTTGAATGGCTGATTCGTTCATATTCGAATACCGGTGCTGTTGTTCTGGATAACTGCATGGGGAGTGGTACTGCCTGTGTTGCTGCATTGAAGAACAAACGGAATTTCATCGGAATTGAAAAGAATTGTGAAATTTTCGCCAAAGCAGTTAAAGAAATTAAGTCGTTTGCTGCAACGGATATTGAGCAACCGAAGGGAGAAATTTAATTTGAAAAAAATACTTATGGGTGGAAGCCCTTGCTTTACAAAAGGCCATTATGTCTTCACCGACAAAGGTTTTAAAGATGTGTCTGAAGTCGAGGTAGGCGATATGGTTCTCACACATAAAAACAGGTTTAAACCGATAATAAAAAAAATAACGCGAATTGGGAGCGTTTATGAGGTTCGCATAGCAAACTGTATGCCTATGCTTACAACGGCTGAACACCCCTTTTATTCGCTTGTTATGGGCAAGGAAAAGTATGACCGTGAACCTTGTTGGACAAAAGCCTCTGAACTGATGGAAAAGCAGGCTTACTGTGGCATGTTTCTTACTATGCCCGAGAGCACTGTAGTTGCAGACGGCGACAATGTTGATTCGAATGATAACGACATTGACGCTGAATACAGTGCGGGCTTCTATGACGGTAAAAGAGCAAACGACCTGTTCGGAGTTTTTGAAGCAACCATGACCGAAGAAGAGAAAGAAGATTTGTGGGATAAAGCAACCATGACCGAAGAAGAGAAAGAAGATTTGTGGGATAAGGCATCCGTTACAGGGAGTGTAAATTACATCAAGGGATTCATAAGAGGTGTAAGAGAGATTTGTTGCAGCGAAAGACTATTTGAGCGGTATTCTCTCGTGGCAGATAAGAAACACGCTCTTATTCTGCAACGCCTTATTGCAACTACGGCAAATTCAAGAAAACCCGTCAAAATAAAAGAAATGAGTGCTCTTGAAATTGTTCACAATTTTGAAAATTATGTATCGCAGTTCGGGAGAGAAAAATCTGCTGACGGTATGAACCTGCTCCTTGGGCGGCACGCTTATCTTGTTAAGAATGTTTCCGCCTGTTATGAACTGAAAATGCACGGAGCACACGAACCTGTGAGTAATTACCCCCATATAAAGTGGCTTAAAACATACAGCGTATGTGAGGGGTGTTTTGATCAACCTGTGTTTAATATTGAGGTTGCTGACGACAACTCATACACGGTTGATAACATTATTGTCCATAATTGTACATTCTGGTCAATTGCTCAAAGCCCCGATAAGAGGGAAACAACCGCAAGCGGACTCGGATGGGAACTCTTTGAAAATTATGTTATCGCAAAAGAAAAATTCAAACCTGATTTTTTCCTGTATGAGAACAACAAATCCGCTTCTGCACTTATAAAACAACAGATTTCGAATGAGTTGGGCGTACCTTTGCAATACATAAACTCAAATCTGGTTTCAGCACAAAACCGACAGCGTTTTTACTGTCATAATTTCGGTACCGTGCCGCTTCCACCTGATCGTGGAATATTGTTGCAGGACATTCTTGAAACCGGTATTGCATATCAGGATAAATCTTACGCATATACGACGAGGTGTACGGGTGCAACTGCTCTTGATACATTTCAGCGTGCAAGACATACAATGGTTGCCGAGCCTGTTATTTTGCAACTGCCTCACGGATATAACGAAGGCGGTGCGAAATA
>JAZLJH010000022.1:0-6262 GCA_045617785.1 Acutalibacteraceae bacterium | reverse complement strand
GCGCGATTGACCCGGGTGGCACGGGGTGCCACCCGTACGATTCGTTCTGTTTTTTCGTTATCAAAACCGCGGGGCAAAATATAAACAGCGCGGTTTACGAAAAACCGCGCTGTTTTTTGTAAATTCTGAAAACTGAAAACTGAAAACTGAAAACCCAAAACTGCAAACTGAAAACTCAAAAAATCTTTCTTTCAAGCAGCGCTATGTCAAGCACATCGACGAAGCCGTCGCCGTCGAGGTCGGCTACCGCTTTTTGGTAATCGGCGGTTTCGGTAAGGTCTTTTGCGACCTCGGTTTGCGCACCGAGTGCCGTATTGACCGCGAGTGCGTAGTCGTTCGCATTGATTTCGCCGTCGCCGTTAACATCGCCCTCGGCGTAGAGCGCGACCTCCTGCGTTACCCTGCCGTCGGTGATTTCGGTTGTGTAGGTGCGCGTTACAGCGCCCTCGCACGAAACGGACATAAGATATGTGCCGTTTGCAACATTTGCTATATTGCAGATATTCGTGCCGTCGGTCGTACCGGAATACAGCACCGTATCGGGCTCGTCAATGCTTGTGAGGATTACGGTGCAGACCTTTGCTCTTATGCCGGTATCCTCGTAGCCGCAGACGGTACATTTGCCGTTTTCGTCAAAGGTATGGGCAGCCATATTCTTGGTGAGGTCATCGTGCTCGCAGGTGGATTCGTGCCAGTGCACCAATTCATTGTGGCTCCATACATCCGAAAATGTATGCTCGTGCGCCTCGCCGGTGAGTTTTTCGATAGCCGACACATACCTGTTGCGGATCGCTATTACCTTTGCAACGGTATCGGTATTTATATCTTCGATTTCATCTTCTGCGGTTTTTGCAAGAAGACTAACGATCGAATCCTCGCTGCGATCTGCCGCCGCGTGAATCGCCTTTATGGCATCCTTCTTTGCATCGTCAAAAAGTTCATCACCGCAGTATTCGCACACATACTCCACATAGCTGTGCGGACCGGGATCAAAATACTCCTTCTCGCTTTCGGCAGTACCGAACAATTCGTTTTCAAATTCCGCCGTGAAATACACATAACTTCTTTCGGTGCATTTTGCTGCGGGAACATGGTGTGGAGGTGAAATTTCCAGCCCCGATAATGTTTCGCTTTCCAAAACGGTATGGCAGGTATCGCAGACAAGACTTGCCGTACAGGAGCGTGGCTCGCTGCCCCATACATAAGAGACGGTGGAATGTTCATGCTCACAAACCGTACCGGTGATCTCAAACACCCAACTGTCGTTTGTAATATCCGCAGCGGAAGCCGCATAATTTTCGCCTTCCTCAACCGATATAACAACCCGGTATTTGCCGATTTCGGTGGGGGCATCGGTGGTGGCGGTATCCCAGCCGTCGCCGTTCTGCTTCCGGTATTTCAGGGTGAACACGCCCACACCCTCTTTTTCGGTGTAAGCGCTCGCCTGCTTCGGCTGACCGTCATACTCGCATTTTGCGGGCAGAATAAAGGTAAAATCGTCTGCGGTAAGGCCGGCTTTTCTGATTGTAAACTGTGCGGTCAATTCTTTGTCCGCAACCGCTGCTTTTACATAGTAATTACCCGTATTTACGGGAGCGTTTTCAGAATAGGTTGAACCGCCGTCCTCACTGTAAAGGATATTGCCGACCGCAGCTCCCGTGAGGGCAACAAATTCGTCCTTGCCTTCAAGGGCTGCCGTCTTTTTACTGCCGTCGTAAATCGGAAATTCGGGTACGGCAAGCGTCATGGATTTTTCCGCATCACAGCAGGAGCATTTTGCCGTAACCGTGCTGTCGTTTACAGTGTATGTAAAAGTGTGATTTTCGGGAGCGGCGTATTCGTCACAGCCCGTACATTTGCGTGAGTGCGTACCGTTGCCGTTATCAACATAGTCACCTGTGAAGCTGTGTTCACTTGTCGCACCGCACACACAGATATGGTTTACAAAGGTGTGTTCACTTGTCGCAAAAACATCGCAGTATACACACTGCCTTGAATGTGTGCCGTTGCCGTTGTTTTTGTATTCACCTGTGTAATCGTGAATGTGAACAGATGCAAATTTGTATCTGTTTTGTGCGTATGTCGCTGCTGTTGTAACGAAAGAATCAGCCGCCGTATTACCTGCTTTGACAATTGAACCGTCAGCTACATTAAATTCACCGTTACTGGCACCGCCATCTTCTCCGGCACCGATGCCCGCAGCATATTCGGAATAAGCCGTAACACTGCCGTCGCTGAAAGTAAAATCACTGCCATAGCCGTTAAAACCGCCGCCGATACCCGCACCATGCACGCCGGTTGCGGTTATTTTACCGTCATAGACCGTTACTTTTCCACCGTTGGCCCAGTATCCTCCGCCGATGCCCGCACCGCTATCACTGCCGGTTGCGGTGATGGTGCCGTTGTATATCGTAATGTTGCTGTCGGAATAGGCAAAAGTTCCTGAACCGATACCCGCACCGCTTTCACCGCCGGTTGCGGTTATATCACCGCCGTATATCGTAACATTGCCGTTTGCATGGTCTCCGCCGCCGATGCCGGCAGCGTTATCGCTGCCGGTTGCGGTTATATTACCGCCATGTATTGTAATTTTGGCATTGGTTGTATACGCGGCACCGCCGATACCTGCCGCACCGGAAGCACCGGTTGCAATAAGACTACCCATATTTTCGCCGTC
The DNA here is from genome assembly GCA_045617785.1 of Acutalibacteraceae bacterium. Lineage (GTDB taxonomy): Bacteria > Bacillota > Clostridia > Oscillospirales > Acutalibacteraceae > DTU089. The sequence continues at coordinate 3,585 of JAZLJH010000022.1, read as the reverse complement.
AGACTGGGCATAAATTGTCAGGCTGTTTCCTTCGTTGACCGCAATGCCGCCCTTGGCTTCCAGCTTACAGCCGTCCTTGAGAATAAGGTTAACGTCGCCCTTGACGGTTATCGTGTCATCAAATGTCAGCGTGTCCTCGGCGATATACCAAGAATAAGACCAGACTGTGCTTTCGTTGAACAGAGGAAACGGATTCGAAGCGTATTTCGTTTCAAACTCTTTATTTGAAGTATTATATTCAAGATAGGGGAAGGATTCGCCGTCGTTTCGCGCGTAGAACGAAACAGTTTCCTGAGTAGAAAAACCGGCTTCGCCCCCGTATATATAAAATTCTCCTCCGCCATAATTTCCTGAAAGGGGAACAATCACGGAATCGTCGAAATCATACAGCGTAACGCCTGCCAAAACGGGAAAAAATCCGTGGTTTGGGTTATTACGCACTGAGTCGGCACCCATACCGATCGCAAATGGCGGTATGGTATCAATAGTTAGTTTAATTTCACCCGGTATTGCGGTGATCCTTCCGCCGCTGACCGCGAGAGTTGCACCATGGCCTTCCATTCCGCCGCCGATGCCGGCTGCATCAATGCCGCCTGCCCCAACCACATAGCCGCCGCTGACCGTGAGAGTTCCGCCGCTGCCCTCATCTCCGCCGCCGATGCCGGCTCCGTGGAAGCCGCCTTTTGCTGTGACATTACCGCCGCTGACAGTGACATTACCGCTGTCTTGTCTATATCCGCCGCCGATACCGGCACCGTACATACCGCCGTTTGCCGTAACGGTTCCGCCGCAGACCGTGATATTACCGCAGTCGTATCTGTTACCGCCGCCGATGCCGGCAGCGTAATCACCGCCGTTTGCCGTAACGGTTCCGCCGCAGACCGTGATATTACCACCGCTGATGCCAGGTGCATTGTCGCCGGTGGAGGTGATTTTCCCGCCGCAGATCATAATATTGCCGCCTATGCGATTTTCACTTTCGCCGATGCCGGCTTCGTTCGTGCCGCCGTTAGCCGTCAGTGAGCCCATCTTTTCGCCGTTCGATTCCGAAATGATTGTCAGAGAACTGCCCTTATTCAGGTGGATGCTTCCGGTCGCCAGATCGCACTCATCTCTCAGAATAAGAAACACATTGCCTGATACCGTAACGGAACCGAGCATCACGGTGCCGACGGCAATATAACAGCCGGTCGTCCAACTGGCTGTTTCTTCCGTCACGACCTTGCCGTCCGCCAGAAGGTGCGGGAACGTGTAGACAGTGACCGAAACAGAGGCGAGGGCAAATACATCCTGCCAGCTATAAACAAAAGAAGTTTGATCGAGACATACCATTTGGGAAATATTGTCGAAGACGACCGCGTCATCAGGAACAGTCAGTGTACCGTTATTCTGAAAGCCGTAATTTCCTCCGCCCCTTCCTATCGCAGGAGAATCGTTTTCGCCCGCAGCAGCATTCACTGTGCCGCTGCAAATCGTAACGTTGCCGCCACTGCCACTAAAGCCGCCGCCGATGCCTGCACCTTTGTTACCACCGTTTGCGGTAACGCTGCCGCCGTAGATATTTACTGTTCCGCCATGGCCGGAATCACCCCCGCCGATGCCGGCACCGTTGATGCCGCCGTTTGCCGTAACGAATCCGCCGCAGATCGTGATATTGCCGCCGTTATGTTCGTCACCGCCACCGATGCCGGCTGCGTATCTACCGCCGTTTGCCGTAATGATGCCGCCACAGATCGTGATATTGCCGCCGTGTCCGTCACCGCCACCGATGCCGGCAGTGCGATCACCGCCGTTCGCAGTAAGCGCACCCATTACATTTTCAAGTTCCGACTGTGCAAAAATAGTCAGGCTGCTTTTGTCGCCGATCGTGATACCGTCCACGGCATACAACTCACAGCCATCCTTAAGAATCAGGTTGACATCGCCCGAAACAGTCACTCTGCCTTTGATTGTCACCCTGTCCTCTACAATATACCAAGCGGAAGACCAGACGTTGTTTTCGTTGAACAGAGGAAGCGGATCGGAAACGGTTTTCGATTCGAGTTTCCCGGTTGAATCATCGTATGCGAGATAAGGGAATGTTTCGCCGACATTCCGTGCGTAGAAAGAAACCGTTTCTTGAGAAGATAAACCGGGAGCGTCCCCGAGTATATAACAACCTGTTCCGGAACCGCTGTAATCTATTAAAGCGGGAACGATCACGGAACCGTCGGCATCATATAGTGTAACGCCTTCCGAAACAGGAAATTTTCCGCAATTTAATGTGTCACTTTTTTCGCCGGCACCCATGCCGATCGCATATGCGGGGTTGTAAGTACCATCTTCACATGCACCGGGTGCTGCGGTGATTTTTCCGCCGGTAACGGTCAGACTGCCACCGCCTTTACCGTATCCGCCGCCGATACCGGCACCGTTCACGCCGCCGATTGCAACCATATATCCGCTGCTTACCTCGACGGTTCCGGCGCTGCCGCCTGCACCGCCGCCGATGCCGGCTCCGTAATATCCGCCTTTTGCCGTGACAGTTCCGCCGTTGATCATGATAGTGCCGCCGTCGCCGTCTTTGCCGCCGCCGATGCCCGCAGCGTAATCACCGCCGTTTGCCGTGATGTTGCCGCCGTTGATCATGATAGTGCCGCTGTCGCCGTCTTTGCCGCCGCCGATGCCCGCAGCGTAATCACCGCCGTTTGCCGTGATGTTGCCGCCGCTGATCATGATAGTGCCGCCGTTATGTCCGTCACCGCCACCGATGCCGGCACTGTTACTGCCGCCGTTTACGATAAGCGTACCCATACCTTCGCCGTACGTTTCTCCGTTAATAACAAGAGAATCGCCTTCATTCACACGGATGCCGCCGTTTATGACAAGTTCGCACCCCGGCACTAAAAACAGCCACGCGCCGCCCACGACGGTCACTTCGTCGAGTTCCAGATATCCTGCCGGAGCGAAATACCAGTTGTTGTCGGTCCATGTGGTTTTGTCGGAAGTGAGTTCGATAGTCTCCGCCGCCGAAGCAGGGATAACCGACAGCGGAAGCATTCCCGCGATCATCACGACCGCAAGCACCAGACTGATGATTTTCTTTTTCATATTCAAATGCCCTCCCGAAAGAAGAATATAAATATACACAATATATGATACCACAAAATTTGGTATTTGCAATGTTTTTTTGACGAGTTTTCGGTTTTTCGGTTTTCAGTTTTCAGTTTTCGGTTTTCAGTTTTCAGTTTTTCAGTAAACAACGCGGTTTTTGCAATATTGTTGTTTTCAACTGTCAATCGCTCCGCGATTGACCCGGGTGGCACGGGGTGCCACCCGTACGATTCGTTCTGTTTTTTCGTTATCAAAACCGCGGGGCAAAATATAAACAACGCGGTTTTTATAATATATGTTATCTTCATTTGTCAATCGCTCCGCGATTGACCCGGGTCGCATACTATGCGACCCCTACCGGTTTCTTCAAATTTTCGCAAAAAACAAACAGCGCGGTTTACGAAAAACCGCGTTGTTTTTTGAAAATTCTGAAAACTGAAAACTGCAAACTGAAAACCGAAAACTGAAAACTGAAAACTGAAAACCGAAAAC
>JAZLJH010000021.1:0-6276 GCA_045617785.1 Acutalibacteraceae bacterium | reverse complement strand
CGATTTTGTTCGCCTTCGGCGAGGGAGTTCGATCCTCTCCTGCTATTTCACTATTATAACCAATAAAAAAAATCACCTTACTCGTTAAAGCAAGGTGATGGTGGAGACGGAGAGGATCGACAAGGCTCTGCCTTGTCGAATTTGCTTCGCAAATCATTCGATTTTGTTCGCCTTCGGCGAGGGAGTTCGATCCTCTCCTGCTATTTCACTATTATAACCAATAAAAAAAATCACCTTACTCGTTAAAGCAAGGTGATGGTGGAGACGGAGAGGATCGAACTCTTGACCTTACGGATGCGAACCGTACGCTCTCCCAGCTGAGCTACGCCCCCGAAAATATCAGTATTTGAATTATATAACTTCAACCCGTATTTGTCAACGGATTTTTAGATTTTAATTTGCAAACATATTTCCTTGAATAAACACAACAAAAGAGGTCGGAATTCCGACCCCTTAATTCTTAATTTATAATCCGGCGTTTTGCGCCCCGAAATTATTCATTATTCGTTATGCGTTATTCATCAAGCGCAGCGCTTTACTCCGCAAGCAAACCGTGGTATCTGCCGAGCCAATAGGGCAGTGTGAACTGCGTGGAGGCTTCGGTGCGGTTGGTTTCGTGGTGTCCGTCAATATCGAATGTGTTGTTGTTGAACTTGTGTATTGAACGTTCATCGGGTGCGGCAACCGCCCAGTCAAGGTTGCAGACCTGCACAATGAATTTGAGTATGCTCATCACATCATCGGTGTTAAGTTCGCCGAGCGTGCCGCTTGACTTATCGTATGAAAGCACGTTATCTCTGCCGCCGAGCTCGGGCACGCTGAATGTTGCCACATCGTCGCGGTTGGGGTTTGAAGCCGACCAGTTGATTAAATCAATGGGCGTGCGGCTCAATGCCCATGCCGCCGTATCAACAATTTTGCTGCCGTAAGCATCCGTCATATCAAGCTTCGGGTATGCGAGCTGGTAAATGTAGTACCAAAGCGGATTTTCGCTGTACTGAATGCTCTTCCACCACTGGTCGAGTGCGCTTCTGTATGTGTTGAGCAGCTCGGTGTCGGTTTCCGTCTGGAAGAGTAGGTAGAAGCCGAGCATAGCCATTTCTTCATCGGAATAGTTGAGCAGCAGGCGGAAAAGAACTTCCGCTAAATCGGTGCCGTCAATATTTTCAAATACGGGCCCGCCGATTTCGGAGCCGAGTGCATCATTCACAACGAGCGCCGCAGTTGCGATCGCGCGGTCAAAATACTGATTCATAACCTCGGCATATTCGTAAGCCGGGTCAAGCGCCGCAAGTCTGTATTCGTTTTCCCACTTTTCGTAGCCGGTGATATACGCCGCGGTTTTGAATACGCACAAAAGCACTTCGGAATGAAGCGGTGCCATGGCAAGACCGCTGCCGCTCAGAAATGTCTGGCGGTCATATTTACCCCAGGTCGTTCCCTGACCTGTGCCGTCAACAAGCTGGTAGCCGTTTTCGGAGATGTGCTGCGCGATATTGTCGATAGCAGTTACTATAAGACCTCTGAGTTCTTCATCCTCTTCACCGAGAATGTCGTACATCAGCTTGTAAATAAACATATGACCGATGATCTCATCACCGCTTGTGTCGCCCTTATAAATAACATCGCTTACGGTGTAGCCGCTGCCTATAAGGTCATTCCAGAGCCTTGCGGGGATTTCTCCGGAGGCATCAACCGTTGCACCGCGCATATTTTCGCCGTTGATGAGGTAGTCGCTGCTGTCCTCGGTGAGCGAAGAAACGCCCGTTGCGGTGCCGTCGCCGTTGTGCTGCCAGTAAATATCGCCCCAGGTGCCGCTGCCTTCCTGCTTTAAGGAGTATGTTCTTGCAATAAAGCCTTCAAGATTTTTCGTCTGCTTTTCGTATTCAACGCCCGGGTTTTCTGCGGGGTTCGACCACGAGGAAGCATCGTACGGACCGACGAGTTTTTGGTTTGCGAGCAGCGAGGTCTTGCCGGTGAAGAGTAAAAGGTCCTTTGCGGTTGCAAACTGCTGTGCGGGGCTCTGACCGGGAATGTATACCGAATAGTTGCCGCCTTTGATGAGCGCCTGTGTTGTAAATCTGTGGTCGTTTGCGCCGCCGGTCACCGTGCCGTTCGTCATAAGGCGTTTATATGCCTCAACAGTTCCCGCTCTTGCGGAAATATATGAAAGCATAAGCACGGCTTCGGAGCTTAAATATGCGGCTTTTTTCGCTTCGGCGACCTCTTCGGGTGTGGCATCGGGGTCATCACGTAGTACCGCATAGCGCATAAGTTCGCCTGCACCGTACATCGAGGTCCACAGACCGTCGTTGTCGCTTTCGTATGAATGCCACACACCGCCGTAATTGTAGCCGGCATCAACCATGCCGCGGCGCGAAATATTCTCCTGTGTGAAGCGGCTCATTTCGGCAGCCTTGTCGGTGCCGCTTATTTTCTGCATATCAATGTGCGTAACGCCTGCTTCCATTAAAGTCCATATACCGTTGCCGCCATCGGGGAATATGGCGAGTACATTCGGTGCGGAGGTATCGTGTGAATAGAAATAGCGGTCGCCCATAAAGCGCTGCTGCTTATCCCTTGCGGTGGGGGCGTTCTTTGCCGTGCGCAGCACGCCGTAATCGGTTATCTCCCACACGGAGCCGTCTGCGGTAACTGCTTTCCGGTATTTTGAGTAATCCTTTGCCGCAGCAACAAAATCGGGTATGCTCTTGTTGCCGGTGGCGTAGCGTGTTACTATTTTCTGATAGTTGTCAACTTCCTTTACGGCTTCACCGAGGTAATCGACCTTGGCGGCAGTTTCGCCGCTGAGTGTCGGTTCAGCCACAACATTGAGCTTTACGCTGTCCTTAAGTCCGTGTGAGCCGGTGGCGGTAACTGTGGCAACGCCCGTATTGAGTGCGGTAACTCTGCCCCACTTGTCCACCTTGGCTACATCAGCGGGCGAAACGCTCCAGCTGAGTATGCGGTCTTCGGTGTCATCTTCAAACACATAATCCACCGTGCGGCTGTCGCCCACACAAAGCTCCCATTTTTCGGGAACGAGCAGACGAAGCCCGCCCGAAAACGGCAGCGAGCCGACGAGCAGGGTGTTCAGCATAAAGATGATGGAAAGAATAAACGATATTATTTTTGCAAACATAAAGACACCGCCTGTAAGTAGTACTGCCGTTATTATACCGCAGATGAAAATATTTGCAACATAAAACGGGAATGTCATTTCAAAAATTCTTTACAATTTTTTCATATATGGTATAATCTATGTAATATTTCTGCCGTTTTCAGAGTATTACGGTCAGAAAACACAAAGCGAGGTAATGATTATGACCCCCAAATATGCAAAACTCAAAGATGATTTAGCCGCACTCAAAAACAAAGTGCTTGCGGTACGCGCCGAATTCCAAAAATCGGTCAAAGCCGGCGATGTCGAAAAGGACCTGAAAGAGTCTTACAATGCTCTGAACGAAGCATTCGAAAAGCTTGAGGCGGGTTTCGCCGTGCTCGAAGACGAAAAAAGCTCCGATGAAGCGCGCGATGCGGCGTGGAGCGATATTGACCGCAACATCCGCTTCCCAGGCGACTATCTGCCGCGCCCGTCAAAATACAACGAGCCCGCAGTCAAGGACTTTAACAGCAAGATCGGCACCGACAATTTCCGCCGTTTGTACCGCACGGCAAACAAGCTCAGGGATCTCGGCTATGAGGTCAAGAGTATGAGCGGCCGGCAGACCTTTGAAAATATAGGCAATAAGCTTGACGATTACGCCGTTCAGCGTGAAAAATATCAGACGGAGCTTTATTCTTTCAATGAGCCGCTTAATTTTGACAGTTACTCGGATATGGTGCGCAAGCAGAAGCTTTACAGGGAGCAGCTTATAAAAGCGCAGAACGAATACGACGAGTATGTAAAGCTGCGTGAGGTCGAAAGGCTGAGCGCAGAGTATAAGGCTGTTTCGGTCGAGGTTATGCAGACCGTTGTGCAGCTCAGGTCGCAGCTTCGCGAAATCAACAAGCAGATAGAGGAAAATGACAATCAGCTTGCCTCTGTTGATGAACAGATACGCGAGCTTCAGGAGCAGGAAAGCCTTTACAAAGCCACGCTTGACCGTGATATCGGCAGAATAAACGAGATTTACGGCCGCATCAACACCATTTCCTCCACCTCGATAGAGCTTTCGCAGAAAATAACCGAAATCGAAGTTCAGCAGGAAAAAATCAACGATACATACAGAAACTACGAGCAGTCGCTGCGCGAGCTGGAAAGTGCCGAAGTTGACGAAAATGCCCCCAACGAGCTTCAGGTTACAACTCAGCTCAAGGGTGAGCTTGCCGGTTATTTCAACCGCGAAGCCGATATTGCCGCATATAAGCAGAGGGTGCAGAATTACCTTGCAAAAAACGGCTACGCCGATCTGCCTGCCGCAAAAATCAAGAGTATGCTCCACGACGGTATGCTCTACTCAAAGCTCGACAAGAAAATCGTTGATGCGTACGAAAAAGCAGGCGTGCAGAGTGTTATGAAGCCCCTGCAGTTCTACAAGGATTTTCAGAAATTCAAAGACGAGTTCAAGGGCATTTACGGCGCTTCCGAAAAAATGTCGAAGGAAATCGACGAAAACATCGTTACTCCTGCAGACCTGTTCAGGCTTACCGACAAGGCGGCAGACGATCTCGATGCAAAAGCCAACGACCTGCTCGCCATAAAAGACGGCGACTCGCGTCTCAACGGCATTTCAGCCGATTTTGTGCGCCCCGGCTTTAACGATATTGCCCGCGCCAACGGTGAGCTGCAGGCATTCCTTCACCAGAAGCTTGCGCTTGAAGCACGCCAGAATGACCTGCTTGAGCAGAAGAATAAAATCGAAGCCGAAATGCACAAGCTTGATACGCAGGCAAAGGAGCTTCAGAAGGAGGCCGAGGCAAATTCTTTCGATGCGAAGCTAAAGGGGCTTTTCCAGAAGCGCAACAAGCTTGTTGAGGCAAAGGAAGAGCTTATGGCCAAAAACGAGTACCTGACCGGCGCCATTGCGAGCGCCGAGGAGAGAAAGCTTGAAGCGAGAGACCGCTACCTCAATGCAAGCAACAAGCTCGACAATCTTAAAAAAGAGTACGAAAAGAGCAAAAATCTTTCCGAAAAAACCGACGCGCAGAAAGAAAAATTCGACAGCTTCTGCAGAACGCACGATGAGCTGAAAATCAAGAATGACGATATAAGAAGAGCCATCAACATCAACAGCCATAACCACATCGGACGCGATTTCTGGGTGGATACGAAATCCGAAACCACCGAGCGCGTAAATTCGTTCCTTGAAACTGCCGAGTGCGGCAAAAAGAGCGGCCACAACAACAGCGAGGAGTTCAAGCAGATGCTTTCCGCATTGCAGAGATTCAGCGAAGCAGATGAAAATCTCAGCGCGATGCCCGCGCTTGCGGATTACAAGCGTATGCTTGAAAATATTAGAGATGCGGCAAAGAATTATCTCGATAAAAAAGCCACCGAAATTCGTCCGCTTGCATCGGCACAGCGTAAATACCGCCTTGATTTTGCAAGAAGACTTCGCGATTTTGCGGAATCGGCAGCCGAAAAATTCGGCGAGATGGACGCTTCCGTCAAGAACACGAATGCCCGTATAGATTCGCTCGGCATCACCAAAGAGGGTATGACGGACAGCATAAACAAGGTGCTTGAGGATGTGAACGAAGCAGTTGCTCTCAAACAGGAGTTTATGAAAAAGCAGCATGCCGATTCAAAAGAACTCAGCAAGGGTGTCAAGCACGAAAAAGACGGTCCCTCAATTTCCTGACAATCAATAACAAAACGGCTCCGGAATGCTTTTGCATTTCGAAGCCGTTTTCAATATTTATCAGTAAATCTGCTTTATCTTTTCGTCTGCGGTTTGCCAGAGGGCAAAGCCGTCGTGGTGCTTTGCGGTAAGCACCGTGTATTTCACGCCGGCAGCTTTCAAATCGCGTATCCATTTGCGGCAGTCCTGCTCCGTCGGGTTGAATGTGGCGGGGTCCATCGGCTTCATATCCCAATCGCGATGCACTTCGTTGAATGTCCTTATTCCGTAGTGCAAAAAGACGCCGAGCTCCATATCAAGAAAATCAAGCTGATTTTATTCGGTAAGCTGCTCATACATCTTCCTCATTGTTTGCGTAATGCGATTATAAATCAACTTTATACTTTTGTCAAAATACAGATTCTTGCATTACGGGGAGAAATGTGCAATAATATAAAAAACAGTATTGCTTACAGGCACGATTTCCGAATGC
>JAZLJH010000020.1:0-10325 GCA_045617785.1 Acutalibacteraceae bacterium | reverse complement strand
GATGCAAAGAAACTCGAAGTAACCAAAGCATTCCTTAAGTTCATTTATGAAAATGAACAGTGGCTTGATTATTCTGCCGGCGGCATCCCCTGCTCCAAGGGTACTGCAGGACGTCATGGCAGTGAAGTGTTCATGGGTGATATGTTTGCAGAGAACAACAAGTATGTTGTTGACTACCAGATGAACAATCCGAGCTGGCTCGGAGTAAGAGCCGCGTTCTGGCCGCATATCCACGCACTGCTTACCGGAGAAGAAACCGCGGCTGGAGCAGCTGCAGGTCTCGATGCCGACTGCAATGCGGCAATCGAAGAGGGTTATTCAAATTCCAAACTGCACGAATAACTTTCTTATCTCTCTTCGGAGGATGAAATATGGACAAGGAAAATAAGATATCCCAAAAAAAGAATAAGATCGCCAAAAAGAATTCTGTACGGGTGATTATTATCGCGGCGGCAATCTTTGTCGTGCTCGTTGCAGCAGTCCTCTTGATGGGAAACAGTGCGTACAAAAGATCGATTGTTTCAATCAATTCTGCACATATCGAAGAACTTGCAGAGCATGATGTAACAATCATCAACACTTCCATTGAATCCAGGCTTGATATGCTTACTAAAATTGAGAACGATATCCACTATTGGAGTAGAAAAGACGGTACGCCAATAACAGATCTTCTGCACACAGATTCCGATTTTTTGGACAATGCGGACAAAATCTCGCTCGTATCGGATGACGGTTTCATATTTTCAAGCAATAATGTAATTGAAAACAGACCGGATATTGCAGAAGTCTGCACATCCAGTCCTGATAAGTTTGTCTGCCGTTTTGATAACACGGTGGATAATATTCCCGATATGCGCAGAGAATTCCTTCTCTACGGTATCCGAATCAAGCCTGTGGAAGTTCAAGGTCATGCGTGTAGTTATCTTTGCTGTTTCGTTCGTCCGGCAAATCTTGAAAATGAACTCAAAATGGAGATCTATGGCGGTCAAGGATTCAGCTCAGTTATTGATGCAGACGGAAACTATATCCTGAATATCAACCGTAGCCACAGTTTCCTTGACAGGGATAATTTCTTTGAAGACTTTGAGAATATATTAGATTATGCTTCTGTCGAAGAGTTCCGCGAAGTGCTCGCTACTACTACTACTACTACGGCGCGCGCGAATGCGAAGATCAGCAGCAAGTCGTCGCAAGAGTACTATCTTGTCTTCACACCGATGAACGATGTTGACTGGTACTTTGTTTCCGCGGTTCCGTCAAGCGTTTTTGATGCGCAGTCAAGAAATTTGTTACGGATAGCCGGTCTTCTTCTTGGTGTAGTTGTCCTTGCACTTGCCGCAGTCATCATATTTACTGTCAGAGCCAGAAGGCAGCAACAAGAGCTGGAGGAAAAGGCAGTTACAGATGCACTGAACGCAAAACTCCAGGATCAGCAGATCAAACTTGAGGATGCCCTTAATCGTGCAGAGAATGCAAACCGCGCTAAAACGACCTTCCTCTTCAACATGAGCCACGATATCCGTACTCCGATGAATGCCATTATCGGTTTCAACAATATGGCTCTTTCCCATATTGACGATAAGGAAACTGTTGTAAACAGTCTTAAGAAGGTCGGAATCAGCAGCAGGCAGCTTCTTTCTCTAATCAACGACGTCCTTGACATGGCGAAAATTGAATCCGGTACGGTTAAGTGTGAGTACGAGCCGGCAGACATTGTCGAATCAGCAAGCGAACTGATGGATATTGTAAAACAGTCAACGGACAAAAAGCTGAACATCAATTTCGATTTCAGTCGTATTGAGCATAAGTTCGCTTTGGCCGACCATCTCCACATGAGCCGGATATTTACCAACATCATCAGCAACTCGGTTAAATATACCCCTGAGGGCGGAACGATAAGTTTCACAGGCATAGAAACACCGGTATCCCGTGATAACTACTACGGATACGACTTTATCATTGAAGATAACGGAATAGGTATGTCAGAGGAATTCCTTGAACATATCTACGAAGAGTTTTCCAGAGAAAAGTCCACAACAGCGTCCGGAGTCCAGGGCACAGGACTTGGTATGGCAATTACCAAGAGACTGATTGATCTCCTTAATGGTACTATTGCGATTCAGAGTAGGCTCGGCGAAGGAACGAAAACAACCATCCACCTTGAAATGGAAGCGGCGGATCCGAATCGTGTTTCGAGTGAGACCGCTTCGCTCGGAGGCGAAATAGATTTAACTTTACTCAAGGATAAGAAAGTTCTCCTTGTTGAGGATAATGAACTCAATCGTGAAATCGCGGAAGACATACTTACAGAAGAAGGTATGATAGTTGATACTGCAGAAGCCGGTGACATTGCAGTCGAAAAGATGAAAAACGCCGAAGTCGGGCAGTATGATATTATACTTATGGATATCCAGATGCCGAGAATGAACGGCTATGAAGCAACGAAGGCAATAAGGAATCTTCCCGGAACCTATGCATCCACGATTCCTATCATTGCGATGACTGACAATGCTTTTGTGGAAGATAAGCAGAACGCATTTGCCTCCGGTATGAACGGACACCTTGCAAAGCCGATTGAAATACCTAAACTGATGGAAACGCTGTCAAGGTTCCTTTAAGATGATAAAGATGAGAAAAATGCTCTCAGCAATAAGGAATACCTTTGCCGGGAGCATTTTTACATAGATTGTGCAGATAAAAATGAAACTCCGTGTTTCTGCGGTATTTGAGGGGTGGGTTCAAACGCAGAACCAAATTAAATTGTATCAACGCCGTAGTTCTTACGCACCAAAAACCTTGATATACGCCGTTTCTTCATTGAAACGGCGTAATATTTTTCTGCTTTAAGGGAGTAATAATTGCTTCAGACAGGCTTTTCCGGTGATTCACCGGTACACCCCCCGAGGCATTTTTACGCAATGCAGTCAATTCCGTCAATGAACTGCTGAAAATCAAAATTGAAATCAATCTTCAACTTATAATCACGATAAACATCAACTCTCCGAATAAGGCAGTTTACAATTATTTTCTTCTTTTTAAAATCTGCATTAACGCGGTATATCATCAAGGTCGGCATTGCCGTTGTTGTATATCATCATGCGTCAGCGTGTATTTCCTGCGGCTTGATGATATACCGTTCTGCGAACGGATGATAAGCAAGGTTTCGCCTTAATTTGAACTTCATAAGCGGTCATAAATGATTAAAATCTTGCACAATTAAGTTTTATTATGTATAATTACAGTGTTTATAATAACGACCAAAACCGAGGAACACGAAACGGAGGATATCAGCTTGAATATTGAAGCAAAGAATCTTGAAGAATGTATGCAGAATCTTTTTAACGGCGATACCGTAAAAAACGAAACCGTAATGTTCCTTGAAAAAGGTGAAGCAAAAGATTTACTGTTCAAAATAGATAATGTTCTGTCCGTTACATCTTATGACGGTACTGTTTCCTATGTTGAGGGCGTTGATTATGAAGTACAGAACGGCAGACTTGTATGCCTTGACAGCGGATCTGTTCCGTGTATTACGAGCGAAGTATTCTATAACTGCAAAGATTCAATCATCAATATAAACCGCAACGGCAAAACCGTGCCGCTTTATTGGGGCGAGGGCACAACAATGACGCAGTGGCAGGTAAATGTTACATATACGCACAGTGATGAGTGGAGCGGTTACACCCAGGAATGTGCCGTACAGACCTTGAAGCCGTTTCTTCGTAAACTTGCAAACGGCGAGGATGTTACCGTAATATTTTACGGCGATTCCATAACCTTTGGTGCCAATGCAAGCAGTATTGTCGGAACACAGCCATATCAGATGCCATATACTGTTCTGTTCACAAAAGCACTTGCCGACCTGTTCGGATACAACATTCGATATATCAATACAAATCTCCCTAAAACTGCTACGGCACCTGCTGACTGTAATACAGGCTCATCACACACCATTACATATATAAATTCATCAGTCGGCGGGTGGTCATCAACAGACGGTATAAATAATTATGATACCTATATTAAGCCGTTCATTAAAGAATACGGATGTGACCTGTTTCTGCTCGGCTTCGGTATGAATGACGGCGGCAAAACTCCCGAAGAATTTTACCGCAACGAAAAAGATATTCTTAACAGAGTAATAAAACAGTCGCCTGAAGTCAGCCTGCTGCTTATGGCTACTATGGTACCCAATCCCGACGGTATCGGCTGGTACGGTAATCAGGCGGCGCAGGAAAAAATACTGCTTGAGGGTGCAGACAGATACAATAAAAGAGGCAATCCCTGTGCCGTTGTCCGTATGGGGTCGGTCTCTCTTTCCGTTCTTAAGCACAAGCACTTCTGCGATTACACGGGGAACAATATCAATCATCCCAATGATTTTTTCAGCCGTGTGTATGCGCAGACACTGTTGCAGTGCGTTGTCGGGTATGAAAATATTAAGGAGAAGGATGTAAATGAATAAAATTACGGAAAGTAAAGGTAAAATTGAATACGCAATCGACCAAAATTCCGGTTTATTCAATTATTACGGTGTGGTTTATTCAGCCGACGGCTATTGCAAAGGTCATATCGTGTTTGAAACATTCAAGGGTGAAACGGCGGAGGAAGATTTTTTCCTTGAGCCGGGCGAAAATGCGACCTTTTACAGCTATATCGACGGTTTTTTGAACAAAGCAAAAAACCAAGCCGTTAAAACAGTCTCCGTTGAAAATATTACCGGCAAAAACTTTGTTATGCACGGCATAAAAACATTTAACCGCAAGGTTGAGAAAAGAGAAGTATTTATTTCCGACGAGTATTATAAGCTGGGAATTGACCTTCAATGGGGCGGTGCTTTGAGTTATCTCGAAGACCTTAAAAACAATGTTGAGGCTGTAAAGATCGACGGTACCGTAAAGGTGGATTCAAATGCTTCAAAAAGATATAATAAAGCGGCGGTCAACCGCCATGTCAACCTGATAAACAAATACGATGCGGGAAGATTGGTTCAGCAATCATATTACGGTCCTATGGATATAGAAGGCTATCCCAACGGCACATTTACCGATGGCAACAAATGGAAATACAACCCTGTTCAGGGCGGTAATAAGTATGAGGGCTGCAGTAAGATAGTTGATATCAGAAAGGACAGCAATACCCTTTATGTAAAATGCCGCCCTATGGACTGGGCTATGCCGGATGAATGGATAACGCCGTCATATATGGAAACACGCTATTCATTAAGTAACGGTACAGTCCGTGTTTCGTGCCGTTATGTTGACTGGTCCGGGTACCCGACCTGTCAGATGGGTGTAGAGCTTCCGGCGTTTTACTGTGTGGAGCCGCTTAACCGTTTTGTATATTACGGCGGCGATAAGCCGTGGACCGGCGATACACCGGATGTTGAACCTTTGCTTGATTTCTGGGCGATAAGCTACCCTCATTTCAAATCAACTGAAAACTGGGCTGCATTTACGGGCGAATTTGATGACAGTTTCGGAATAGCACTTTATTCCCCACTCGAGGATATTGATTATTTAAGCGGTGTTTTTGAAAGAGGCAAAACGACCGGTAAGGAGCCGTCCGGGGATTTTTCAACCTCGTATTTTGCCGTCACTCAGACCGCGAATCCGTGGCAGTTTGAAAGCTATAAGCCGTTTGAATACGACTTCTATCTCACCACGGGAACAGTCGGGGAAATCAGAGAAAACTTTAATAGTATCAAGTCGGAGTGAACTTTATGCCGAAATGTTATGTAATAAACTCAAAAAAAGCCGAGGCGGCAATAACCGCTTCTGCCGAAAAACGCATACAGGACGGTATGCTTACAGGTACACACGCAATCGTTATTCAGAACGGAGAAGTAATAATCAACAGGACATTCGGCTCTTATGAAGTCGGCGGCAAAGCGCTCGACGGCAATGCGGTTTACAGAATCGCATCCATGACGAAACCGATAACCGCCGTTGCGCTTCTGATTGAGCACGACAGAGGAAATCTCAGCATTTATGATGACCTTACGAAGTATATGCCTGAATTTGCGCAGATGTATGTTTCGCAAAAGGATGAAAACGGCGCTCCCGCAACAGATGAAAACGGTCTTATGAAAAAGGGTGAAAAAGCCGAAAACATCATCAAACTCTATCAGCTCGTTTCTCATGTCAGCGGAGTTGGCGAGGTTAATATTAAAGCAATCGGAAAAGACAGATGTACCTGCAAAACTGCGGCTGAATGGCTTGCAGAGCAGCCGCTTGTTTTTGACCCGGGTACAGAGCAGATGTATTCAACAGGTGCGTTTGATGTTGCGGCGAGAGTAATTGAAATGACAAGCGGAATGGAGTTTTCCGAATATCTCAAAGTAAATATTTTCGATAAGCTCGGTATGAAGGATACAACCTTTGAGCCGACTGAGGAACAGTTTTCGAGAATGGTCGGAATTCATAATTTTGCTGACGGTAAAGCGTTTAATGAAAAAACCGTTTCCGGCTGTGTTTTCGGCAATTTTCCGGCAACATACCATGCGGCAGGAGCCGCTTTGGCATCAACGGCATCTGATTATGTGAAATTCGCGCAGATGCTTCTCAACAGCGGCAAAGCAGAGGACGGTACGGTTATTCTCTCGGAAAAGACACTTAAACTTATGTCAACTCCTGTTCTTGATGACAAGCGTTCAGATAATACTCTGTGGGGACTTGGCGTTCGTGTCATAGTTAAACCGAGAAACACGCTTCCCGTCGGTTGCTTCGGCTGGAGCGGAGCATACGGCTCACATTTCTGGATTGACCCCGTAAACAAAGTTGCCGCAGTTTATATGAAAAATTCATCATTTGACGGCGGGGCAGGAAATATGTCCGCAAACGAGTTTGAAAAAGATATTATGAACAGTCTTAAGCTGAAAAAAATCAAATAATATATTATGTAAAAATTCCGTATACACTCAGAAAGAAGAATGTGCACGGAATATTTGTAAAATGATTTCGGAGCAGAAAGAATAAGATTATCACACAGGGAGTTTTCGGCTTTGTCTTATTTTATCCGGGTTGACGGCAATTTTTTGAAATGATATAATAAATTTGTTCATTTCTGCATTTTAAAATTATAATATATATCAGTAAAAACCGGGAAAGGAGTTTTTAACATGAAATTTGCAGTGCTTTCAGATACACATTATATTTCCCGAAGAATGATAGCAAATCCCGACGACAAAGAGCTGATGCTTCAGCCTGCGGTTACCGAACAGGCGATTATGCAGGCGGCAAATGAAACTGACGTGCTTTTTATCACAGGTGATCTGACCGACCGCGGGGACCGTTACAGTCACGAGGATTTTTCTGATTTTCTGCGTAAAATAAAGTCGCAGGGAAAGAAAATATATGTCATTTTTGCTACGCACGATTATAATCATCACAAAGCGTTTACACGAAAATACGGTGAAAAAGTCAGATACAAATCTCAACCGTGGGAAAAACCGTGGTTCAACAGTGAAAATATACGCTGGCATGATTATGTAACCGATGAGTTTTCAAATCTGAGTGAGCAGGAATGTACACCGCAACTTGTTGAATCGCTCAACCCCGAAAAAATATGGGAGATGTACAAAGAATTCGGACCCGATGAGGCTTATTCCGTTCACGAGTCAAGTTTTTCCTATTGTCTTGATCTTGATGAAAATACACGCTGTCTTATGCTCAATGACGGTTTCAGAAACGAAGAATGTCTGCATGACAAAAGTGCCTCATATTCTCCATCCTGCTTTCGCTGGATTGAACAGATGTACAGAGAAGCAAAGCGTGACGGCAAGTTCATTTTTGCCTGCTCGCATCATCCGCTGGTGCCGCCTGCACCAGCATACAGAATCGGTGCCGGAAAAGAAAACAGGAATATGCGCTCACCTGCACCGGGTCATACTCTTGCGGATATCGGAATTAACCTTGCATTTACAGGTCATACTCATTTCTGTGATGTCGGGTATCTTAAGAGTGAAAAAGGCAATATACTTTGCGATATTACCGTGCCAAGCGTACGGTTTTATCCGCCTGCGTACAGACTTGCCGACGTTGACGGCAAGGCAGGCAGAATAAAGTATAACTGTACATATATAAATATTCCGCAGGGGTTTCAACTTGAAGAAGATACTCTTTTCGAGCATTATCACAGAGGAATGTACAATCAGTACTATCGCTCGGTAACAGGCTCAAACGCCGCATTGAAAAAGTTTTTGGATAAGGCAAAAGTCAAGGATGTTTATTTTCTCGTAAAAAATAAAGCAAAACTTTCCGAAAGCGAATACCAAAGTATAAAAGAAACTAAAATCTTCGATTTAATAATTGAAATTGCATTCAATATGCTTATCGGCGACGGAAAATATACTCCCGACACGCCTGAATATAAGTTTATGATGTCGCTTTCTGCAAAACTTGACAGTATTATTGATACACAGCCGTTTATTGATGTCAGAAAGAAATATCTCGGCGGATACTCGGTATCGCAGGTTATTGAACCGATGCTTTACAACAAATCTGTTCCCGACAGAGAAGCGGAGTTTGACTTTACAAAAATGCCGAAGAACTCAGATACCGCTCCCGTTTATACTTCACACGCAGGAGAGGCTGTTATGGGATTTGTTTATGCTGCGGCAGTTATGTTATCCGTTCTGTATCCTGCAGCAGCAGCGGTCGGAATCCCGCTTCTCACTGTAAGAAAAAAACTGAAAGACAAGAAAAAAACCGCAGAGCCTACATTAAAATACTGATATTTTTTATAACAAACATATTTATAAAATCAAAAACCTGTTGAACGGGTAACGGATGTTAATTTTTCTCACGCTTTAAAAATTTCAGAATACAAGGTCAGTATATGACCTGAAAACAATTCACCCCTGACGGATTTACCGTCAGGGGCAGTTTTATACAACAGGATTAGTATTTATCTTCACGGATGACCCGTTATATAACACTCACCCGTTTTTGTAACACTTACACGGTTTTATAACACTCTGTTTTTTTAATTATGTTTTATCTCTTTTTGAAAGTTGCCAGAACGCAACGGCACCTGCTGCCGCTACATTTAATGAGTCAACACCCCGAAGCATGGGTATTTTTACCGTATAGTCACAACCGTCAACCGCCTTATCGGAAAGCCCGTCACCCTCTGTACCGAGAATAACAGCGAGCCTTTTTTCGCCCATAAGTGACGGGTTGTCAATGTCAACGGAATTATCTTGAAGCGCCATAGCGGCACATTTGAAGCCGTATTCATGCAGTAAATCAATTCCGCCATCTTCAAGCGGTAGCGGAAAATATGCCCACGGAATCTGAAACACCGTACCCATACTCACCCTTATTGCACGGCGGTATAACGGGTCACTGCACCCCGGTGTCAGCAAAACACAGTCCATACCGAGTGCGGCGGCACTTCTGAAAATTGCGCCCACATTGGTGGGATTCATTACCCTGTCAAGCACCGCAACACGCTGTGCATTTTTGCATATTTCCCATGCGTCACTTTTTTCGGGTCGGCGCATGGCGCAAAGCACACCCCTTGTAAGGCAAAAGCCCGTAAGCCTTGTCAGCACAGAAAGTTCAGAAGTAAAAACGGGAATATCACCGCACCTTGCAATAATTTTCTTTGCCTCACCTTCAATATGCTTTTCTTCAACCAGCATCGACAAAGGAATACATCCGCCGTCAAGCGCACGTTCAATCACATTCGGACTTTCCGCTATGAAAACCCCGTTTTCCGGGTCATCCCGGTTTACAAGTTGATTTTCGGTAAGCCTTGCATAAACGTCAAGTTTTTTTGCACCGAAATCGGTTATTTTAATTATGTTCGGCATAAAATCACCCGAAAAAATGATACAATAAAATCACGCGCTTTTCAAGTGAATTTTATTATACTCAAGGAACTTTATTGATTGATATAATAACCGTATCTTCGCTTGAACAGCCTGTTATAAGGCAGAGTGAAATTGCATTAAGAAAATACCGTTGAAATCAACCCTAATATCGCCATCAAAAGTGATTCCCGGTTTTTATCTTTTACTATTCCAATTCTATTTCCGCCGCAACAAAGCCGTACGGCGCTATTTCGGAAAGCGTGAGAATGTTGCCGTTCGCTTCTCCCTCTGCACCGAAAAGACTGAATGAAGCAATATCTTCGCAAATTTCAATTTTCGGCTCATATATTTTATCCGGGAAAAAGTTCCAGAGACCGACTGTCATAACATTGTCTTTTTTCTTTGTCAGAATATATTATTCCGGATCTCCCGTACAAACAGCGGGCAGTTTTTTGCCGCTTAACCATTGAAGTGCTTCAATAACCTGCTTCTGTCTTTCATAATTTCT
>JAZLJH010000019.1:0-31269 GCA_045617785.1 Acutalibacteraceae bacterium | reverse complement strand
CGTTGCAGGCAGAATGCCCGGTCATATGAATGTGCTTCTGTGCGAAGTCGATGTTCCGTATGAAAAATTGTTTGAGATGGAAGCCATCAACGACGATTTTGCATCGTGTGATGCCGCAATAATAGTCGGCGCAAACGATGTAGTTAACCCCGCTGCGAGAGAAGCGGAGGGAACACCGATTTAGGGAATGCCGGTGCTTGCGGCAGATAAAGCGAAAGATGTCATTATATTCAACTATGACCTTAAACCCGGTTATGCCGGAGTTGAAAATCCGCTATATTCAAAGGATGATGGTGTAACTATTCTTTTGGGTGATGCCAAAGAGACGGTTGCATCGGTTATTGCGGCACTTTGATGTTACATTCGGTGTGTAATGTTTAATATCCCGCTGTTCCCATATAGGGAGCAGCGGTTGCTTTTTAGCGTAATTATATGATAGTAAACTTTCTGACAATGTTTTTTTGTAATATTCTATATTTTATTGCAATTTATTATTGAAGCGTTTATAATTAAAATGATATGTTGCTGAAAATATAAAATTCAAGGGATGATAATATGAAAAGAGTATTTTCCGTATTTCTTGCGGTTGCCGTATTACTTTTGGCGGCGCCATCACTTTGTTTTAGCGAGATTTCATCAGTGCTTGATTTTGCCTTCCTTTCGATCAAAGCATCCGCCGAAGATGAGGGACTTTATGATGATTTTACCTGCACTTTTGATGAACAAACGGGAACATATACCGTTGACGGTACGGGTGCAATTCCCGGGTATAATGACGAGGTTGAAGCACCGTGGTTTGAATATGCCGACGAAATCATATCGTTGGTTATTACCGACGGTATAACCGGAATAGGTGATTCCGCATTTGGCGGCTTGCCTGCGGTCCAAACCGTCACGATCGGTAAAAATGTTGCTTACATCGAAAATGCGGCGTTCGGTTTGTGCACTTCTCTTGTTTCATTTACCGTGGATGCCGATAATACCGAATTCAGTTCCGTTGACGGTGTGCTTTTCAATAAAAACCAATCTGTTCTTATTGCGTATCCGTGCGGTAAAAACGGTAATTATGCAATTCCTGATACCGTCAGTGTTATAGGCGAATATGCATTTTACGGCTGCTGCAATATTGAGTCTATGGTTATCGGCTCAAATGTTACTGAAATAGGGGATGCAGCATTCGCACTTTGTTCAAACATAGCGTTGGCTGTGAATTTCGGTTATGATATTCCCGATGTTGAAAAAGGTTTAAAGTCTTTAACCATTAACGGTAACGGTACCGTTATCGGCACCGAAGCATTCGCTATGTGCACTTTGCTTGAAACAGTTGAGCTGAATTCCGTAGCTTTCGTCGGTGACTATGCTTTTAACGGATGCAGTTCATCATATATTTCTCTTATGATGGAAATGGATATTTCCGAAAATGCAAGTGGTATAAACAGCCTTACCGTAACTGGCGAGAATGTGAAAATAGGCGGATTTGCATTTGCCTATTGCATTGAATTGAGCGATATTGTTTTTGACGGTGTTACATATATTGATGACGGTGCATTTATGCTCTGTCTCGGAATAGAGAATTTGGATCTCAGCGAAGTTGAATATATCGGCAGTTCTGCATTTTCAGGCTGCAGCGGTAAATATTTTGCATTCGAAATCGGCGATGAAAGTTTTAATGAACTTGGCTTAAAAACTGTTAAGTTCGGCGCTGAGGGAACCGTTATTGCCGATATGGCTTTTTCTATGTGTATGGATTTGACTACCGTTGATTTTACGGGAGTTGTTGAAGTAAATGAATCTGCCTTTTCATATTGCACTGAATTAAGTTCTGTGGTGCTTGAAGATGTTGAAATAATAGGTGATAAAGCATTTTACTGCTGTGACAGCGACAGTGCCGGCATTACCGTATCATCGGTAAAAACCGGTCTTGTTTCTGTTTCTATCAGCGGCACCGATGTTACTGTCGGTGATAGGGCTTTTTCAGATTGTTCCTTGCTTTCTGAAGTGGTGCTTGACGGCGTAACCGAGATATACAGTAATGCTTTTTATAACACCGCTTATTATTCTGAAACAATAAGAGAAGACGGTTGCTCAATTTATAACGGGAAAATACTTTTGACAGTTGATGAAAACTCAGAAACTGAAGAATACACAATAAAAGAAGGAACAGAATATATTGCGATGGGTGCATTTAACTACTGCGACAATATCGCTGCGGTAATAGTTCCTCTTTCATTGAAGTACTTTGGCTATTCGAGTTTTGCTGCAAAAATTAAAGTTTCGTGTAAATCCGAAATTTATGAACAGTTAAATTCAATGTTCGGTAAAAATGTTGTTAAAACGCATGATTCTACCGGCGTTATTGTTACTTCGCCTGTTTGCACTGAACCGGGTGTTATTAAATACACATGTAAACTCTGCGGCGAGAGTTATTATGAAGAAGCTCCCGCACTCGGCCACGATTATGCCGAAACGGTTTATGATGCTACCTGCTTTGAACGGGGGTATACAGTTTATTCTTGTGAACGCTGCGGTCATTTATATATCGGCGGCTATACCGATTCGGAAAAGGAACACACTTTTGTCGGCGGTGTTTGTGAGGAATGCGGTGCTTTAGAAACAGATTGTATTGAGTCATTGCACGATTATCCCAATGCTCCATACGGTGAAACATACACCGAAACACAAACCATCACTAAAGCAGGCGCAGACGCTCTTATAATCAAGTTTTCCGCACTAACATCGGTTGAAGAATACGTTGACTATATAACTGTTTCAAATACAGACGGCACTTATTTACAAATGTTTACAGGTGAGGAACTTGCCTGCAAAGATGTAACCGTGCCGGGTGATACTGTAAAAATAACGCTTAAATCAAATGATTCCGTTTCCGATTACGGCTATGCGGTTATAAAGGTTACGCCGTGTTATTTCGGTTTGAATTTAAAAAACAGCAGTGCCGGAACCTCGGTTTCTTATGATGAAATTGAGTCAGAACATAATTACGCGAATAATGAAGATAAAACCTGGATCATCACTAAAAACGGAGCACAGAGTATTTTGCTTGAGTTTTCGCGAGACACACGTACCGAGTCCAACTACGATTTTATTTACATTTATGATAAATTCGGCGACCTGATAGGTCAATACAGCGGCACGGCTCTTGCAGGTGAGACAATTGAAATAAACGGCGATTGTGTACAGATTCGTCTGACTTCGGATTACAGTTCAACTTATTACGGCTTTTCAATTTCAAGCGTTACTGCAAAATATGCAAATAACGTAATCGACCATATCAAAAAGCTCATTATTACCGATACGCAGGGTTGTGTAAACATCAATGATATGTTGATTTGTTCCGATGGTGTCGTTGCCGTTGCAACTGCCAATTCATCCGGGTTTTTGGGTACCGGCAGTACTGTTTCAATTACCGTTAATGACATATCTCTCGGCGACTACACGGTTGTTATTAACGGCGATATTGACGGCGACAGTGTTTGCGATGTGCTTGATGCCGCATTGGTTGAACGCGCTTCAAACGGACACTGTGAGTTTAGTGAATTACAGATTCGCGCCTCCGGCACTGTCGAAGAATCGGTTTCCGCAACGGATTATCAGCGAATTGTAAATAAAGTTATAGCTTGATTAACGGTGATATTATGACTGTTTCACAATGTATTTTTTGTGTGGCGATTGCCGCACTTGCCGGCTGCTACGGCTGGGGTATGCGCGGCACGATTATCGGCGGCGAAAAGGGAGCAATGCTGCCCGGGCTTCTGATAGCTCTTACGCTTTCGATGTTTTCGGGCGATGCTCTTTCGCAATATTACTGGATACCTGCCGCAGCCGGACTTGTCGGTATGACATTCGGCGGAATCGAGCCTTACGGCGACACGATTTCTTATGTAATTGACCCGCCGCCCGCGGTACATAACCTCAAAAAAGGTGTTGCGGGGCTTGCGCTTAAGGGCGCGGTGTGGTTCGGTGTGTTCGGCGGCATAGTCGGTAAGGCATTTTCCGCTATGGCGGGCAAATACAGCGTTAAACATATTGTTCTGTTCTGCCTTGCCTGTCCCGTTTTTCAGTTTATCGGGTACAGAATTTTCAATACCCCTGTTGATTTAACTATAAATAAAATGCCGAAAACTTCTTTTTCTTACGAAAGCAGGGAGGAATGGGGCAGCAATGTCGGCATTATTGTCGCGCTGATTGTTTCCGGCATAATTGTTAAGGATATTCTTTCGCTTGTTTTGTTGCTTTTCGGTATTGTGTTCGGCGCAATCGGTTGGGTGATCGCGATTTTTATGTTCTACCGTGCCGAAGTTCCGATGAAAAACGGCAAAATACTTTTCGGTAATCTTCGTGAGTGTGTCGGCGGCTGGAAGCTTATGGAATTCACGCTCGGTTTAATCGGCGGTGCCGGTATTGCGCTCGGCTTTGTGCTGTGCCGCAGCATAGTTGTGCAACTCAATAATGCCGTTGCCGTAAACGGTCTGTTTTCGCCGCTCAAAAACAGCGAAATTGCCGTAACGGTCGTTATGGGCGTTCTTTTCGTTTGCCTGCTGCTAATAAATATTTATGAATATGTTTGCGACGAAAAGGGCAAAAAACTCAATAATTTTGTTATGGATTGTATTGAACGCCCATTTTTCAATCTGCTGCCGCTTGTATTTATTCTTCTTTGCTCACTGCCTGCGGCAAGGCTTATGTCGGTGTTTATGCTCATATATGCCTGCACAATCAAAATAAGCTTTGACCGTTTCAAAAAAGGCGACCACAGAACAGCTGTTCTGATAATTTATTTCAGCTTGAGTGCGTCTTTGTTTGTTGTGGATTTATTCATCGGTGGCTTTTCGCCGTTTATTCTCGTGTTTACCGGCGGTATACCGTATCTGCTTACGGAATTACTGTTTATTATGTGGCACCGTAAGCAAAAAGCCAAGGATTACCTTTTGAATTTGAAACACAGCGGTCAGTGGTGGGTGATGTTTGCTTTGAATATTGCGCTGAATGTTGCCGCGGCGTTAGCATTTTAATATATTTATATCCTGCCGTAAGAGCTTGCTTTTGCGGCGGGTTTTTGTTTATGAGGTAACAATTTGTACCTTTATTTTGAAGTGAAATGTGGTATCATTTTATTGCAGAGGGGAGATGAAAGTTTTGCAGACCGGTCAAAAAATAGCTTTCCTGCGTAAAAATGCGGGTTTAAGTCAGGATGAACTCGCTGAAAAACTATTTGTTTCAAGGGAACTTGTTTCAAAATGGGAAAACGGCAAACGCAATCCCGATTATAAAACGCTTGCAGCATTATCAAAGATTTTCGGCGTAAGCACAGATGAGATTTTTGATGCAAACTGCAAGGTGTTGGATGAGCTTCGTTTGTGCTTCCCGAAAGACAACGAGTTTTCACAAGAACAAATAAATATTATCATCAATTCGTTTCTTAAAGAACTTTCACGAACAGAACGGACTTTATTTGTTTCGCGTTATTATTACGGTCAGTCTTCCGCAGAAGCCGCTGCGCAGCTCGGCTTAAGAGGTGGTTATGTGCGAAAAAAATTATCTGAAATCCGTAAAAAACTGACCGGTTTTGCAAAGGAGGATATAGATGGATAATTTTAATATTTATGATTCAATCTGCAGTATTGATGAAAGCAATTTTGAAGAATATGCGGAAAATTGTAAGGCAATAAAAAAACATCAGCGTTTGAAAAAACAGCTTTTTACACTTTGTATCTGTTGTGCGTGTGTAATTGCTGCGGGCAGTCTGTTGATTAAGTCGGATGTGTTTTCGAAAAACTTTATTTCACATCTGCAGTCTACGCAGTCCTCAAATGCAACCGTAAAAGAAGGTACAACAATAAAACCCATTGAAACCACGGCTGTTTACGAAACAGAACAAAGCAACACCTTGTCAGAGACCGAGCCTCCGCTTGTAACTGCCGCTGACCCCGACTTTAAGGGCAATACGAGTGATTCTGCAAGTTATTATATAAGGCTTAACGGTAAACTCAATGTCAGCGGTACGCTTAAAGAGGCTATTGAAAATTCACCTGATGCACAGTTTGCGGTTTTAGCTGTTTATTGCCCCACTACCGCCGATATTAACGATTTTGTATATGAGGGAAAAACTCTCAGAGAAATAGCGATTGATGCCGATAATGAACGCATTTTGCCGGAAAAAATGACCGACCTTTTGAAAAACGGCGAAGCCCTTAAATACGGTGCTGCTTTGTATGAAACCGGTACTCCGGACGGCGAAAAGTGGGACAGAGATTTTTATGAGAAAAAGGTTGAATTTATAGGCACGGAGCTTCTCGCTAAGTATATAGTTAACGGCAGGTTTCTGCGTGAGCAGCTTGAAGCGGATTTAGCGGTTGTGCAGGTGTATAACGAAACCGCTGCGAGAGAAAAATATAAGCTTGCATATAATGCGTACCTTGATACATTTATGCCGGAGGTTGTAAACAGACTTATAGCCGAAAATATTGACTGTAAGCGTGCTGAATACAGTAATAATGCTATCGAAATGTATGTGACTGCACAGCTGCTTGAAAATCTGCCGCTAGAAAATGCTGATAATTGGTATTTTGAACTTTCCGGCGGTGAGTTGAAATCCGAGCAGGGCGTTGTCAGTTCCGGCGGTATGCAAATTACAAATTGAATTTTACATTTGTTTTGACGGCGTGTTTCGGGCTCGCCGTCTTTTATTGATTTGTATTGATAAAAATAATAATTTATGCTATATTTATCTCAATACGGAGGTGTTTTTTTATGTTCGAAATTAATCCCCGAATAATTTCGCGCTCGGTCGTTTATCGCGCAGGAGAATCAACATTTGCATATAACGGTTGGCCATCGGTCTGTATTGACGAAAGCGGTGTTTTATATGCCGTTTGCTCATTCGGTCGTATCGCTCATGTCTGCCCGTTCGGCAAAACCGGACTTTTCAAAAGTGTTGACGGCGGTAAAACATGGTCGGAGCCTTTTATAATCAACGATACCGTGCTTGATGACCGCGATGCGGGCATTGTTTACCTCGGCGGCGGTAAGCTGCTTGTAACATGGTTTTGCCACCCTGCTGAAATGTATAAAACCGATTTTTATAATTGGATGAAAGAAGATACAACGGCTGATGAATTTGAATTGATTTCGAAAAAACTCAATTCTTATGATTCTCTGCCTGAACAGCAAAAACTCGGCGGCTCGTTCATAAGAATTTCAGAAGATTACGGTAAAACCTGGGGCGAAACCGTTCGTGTACCTATTTCTTCGCCGCACGGTCCGAATGTTCTTAAGGACGGCTCTCTTTTATATCTCGGCAAAGAAATGTATTCGCAAAATTGTGAAACTCCCGAAAAAAGCGGGATTATTGCCGCATATAAAAGTACCGATTGCGGAAAATCTTGGGTGCGTACAGGCGAACTCACCAAACCGGAAAATACAAGGTGGGGCAATTTCCACGAGCCGCACATCCTTGAACTGCCCGACGGCAGGCTTCTGGGCGCGATTCGCGGCGAAGGCAGGGAAGTGGCGAACGGCTTTACCATTTACTTTACCCACTCCGATGACGGCGGCAAAACCTGGTCGGAATGGCAGAATAACGGTATCTGCGGCTCTCCGCCGCACCTCATGCTTCATTCTTCGGGTGCGGTCATCTGTTCATTCGGCAGACGAAGCGACCCTTACGGTGAGCGTGCAGTCGTGAGCTATGATAACGGTGAAACCTGGAGCAAAGAATATGTGATTGATTCGCGACCGTATGATGGTGATTTGGGCTATCCTGCAAGTGTTGTGCTTACCGATAGCAGTATCCTGACGGTTTACTATCAAAAATATGAAGAAGATGATAAGTGCTCGATTCTTTGCACAAATTGGCAATTGACTTAATGTCGTGATATATGTTGACATTTGATGCTTTTGTGATATAATTATTAACATAACAATAATTTGATTTTCAGGAGCACTATATGAATTATTCAGATGTACACTCAGTTGCCGAAAAATGGGGTATACCCGAGCGCCGTGTAACATTTTTATGCCGTGAGGGCAGAATACTCGGTGCAAAAAAAAACGGTAAAACATGGTTGATTCCCGAAAATGCCGTTCTTCCGCCCGATGGCAGAACCAGAGCCGCCGTTGCAGCTGCAAATTTCAATACGGTCGATTATTCTTCATCATTTGCCGAACAGCGTGCTTACGACTGCTTTATTAAAACCTATCTCAAAGAGCCGAAAAGCATTGCGTTTACACCGTACCGCATTTGTCCCATCGGCGCTCATGTTGACCATCAGCTCGGCAAGATTACCGGCTTCGCCATTGATAAAGGCATTTACATTGCCTACGGCCCTAAAATGAACGGCATAATTGAGATGCGTTCTTTACAGTTCCCCAAGCGTGCACAATGGCATGTCAATGAGGTACCGAAAGAAAAAGAGAATGATTGGGCTGATCATCTGCGCGGTGCTACAATTGCGCTTAATTCGCGTTATCCGCTCCGCTTGGGCCTTTGTGCCGTAGTTGACGGCGAGCTGCCGATTGGCGGTCTTTCATCGAGTGCGGCAGTAATTATTACATTTTTGTCCGCTTTGTCAACGCTTAACGGCATTAAGCTTTCACCGTCTGAAATGATTGCCATATCAAAAGAAGCGGAAAATAAATATGTAGGCGTATCATGCGGTAAGCTTGACCAATCGTGCGAGGTTTACTGCAGACGCAATAATCTGCTTTTCCTTGATACACTTGATGATTCTTATGAGCTTATTCCGCAGAGTAAAAATCTGGAAAATTTTGAAATTGCCATTTTCTTTTCCGGGCTTGAGCGTTCTCTCGCTTCTTCAAAATTTAATATGCGGGTGGATGAATGCCGGAGTGCCGCGTATGCATTGAAAGCTCTTTCGGGTATGGATTACGGCAAATTTGAAGATACAAATCTTCGTGATGTTCCGTATTCCGTTTATCTTGAGTATAAAGACAAGCTGCCCGAAAATTGGCGAAAAAGGGCAGAGCACTGGTATACCGAAAATTTGCGCGTTGAAAAGGGTGCCGAAGCCTGGCGCAGGGGCGACCTTGTTGAGTTCGGCAAACTTTCATTTGAAAGCGGTAAATCGTCAATAGATAATTGGGAAACCGGCTCGCCGGAGTTGATAAAATTATATGAAATAATGACTGAAACAGACGGTATTTACGGCGGCAGATTTTCCGGTGCGGGCTTCAAAGGGTGTTGTATGGCGATTATTGACCCGCAGAAAGAAGCATCCATACTTGAAAAAGTTGAAAATGATTATTTGGCGGCATTCCCGCACCTTAAAGGAAAATTCAGTGCGCATATCTGCCATATTGCAGACGGTGTGAAATTATAAAATTCAGAGGTAAATTATGAAATGTCTTATTCTTGCGGCGGGGTATGCAACAAGGTTGTATCCGCTTACCGAAAATTTTCCCAAACCGCTTCTTGAGGTGGGGGGCAAAACAATTCTCGACTGGCTTGTTGACGATATTGATACTGCAAACAAAGTAGATGAATATATTGTAATATCCAATCACAGGTTTGCCGCATTATTTGAGGATTGGTCAGCAAAAAAACAGCAGAAAATAACTGTTGTTGATGACGGAACAAGCACTAACGAAACACGGCTCGGTGCTGTTTGCGATATTGAATTTGCAATTGAACAACTCGGACTTGATGACGATATGCTTGTTATAGCAGGGGATAATATACTTGATTTTTCATTGACCGGGTTCATCGCTTATGCCGAAGAAAAGAACGCCTCCTGTGTTATGCGTTACTTTGAGCAGGAAAAGGAAACGCTCGTTAAACGCGGCGTTCTCGAACTCGACGGCGACAGGGTAATCGGTATGGAGGAAAAGCCCGCAAAACCCAAAACCCAATGGTGTTGTCCGCCGTTCTATTTCTACACCAAATCCGACAGCCGAAAACTCGGCGAAGCCATTAAGGATGGCTGCGGTATTGATGCGCCCGGCTCATTTATTGCATGGCTTGCTCAAAGAGCGACCGTTTACGCTATGGAAATGCCCGGCAGCCGTTATGATGTCGGTAACCTTGAAAGCTATACAAAAATTAAAAATGAATATAAAGGAATAACAAGATGCTGACCAGAAATGTTGATTTAACAAATAAAACCGTTCTCGTTACGGGTGCTGCCGGTTTCATCGGCTCCAATCTCGTTTGCGAGCTGCTGCGCTCCGTCAATTCTGTAAATATTGTGGGTTTTGACAATTGCAACGATTATTATGATGTTTCGTTGAAAGAATACAGGCTTGGTGAAATATCGAAGCTTGCATCTTCATATCCGCAAAGTAAATGGACTTTTGTTAAAGGTAATCTTGCCGACAAACCAACCGTAGATAAACTTTTTGCTGATTACGGATTTGATGTGGTGGTAAATCTTGCCGCGCAGGCAGGCGTTCGCTATTCAATAGACCATCCCGATGTTTATATCGAGTCTAATATTATCGGCTTTTATAATATTCTTGAAGCTTGCAGGAATTCTCCCGTTGAGCACCTTGTTTATGCTTCGAGCTCATCCGTTTACGGCTCAAATAAAAAAGTTCCGTATTCAGTTGAAGATAAGGTCGATAACCCCGTTTCGCTTTATGCCGCAACAAAAAAAACAAATGAACTTTTAGCCCATTCGTATTCCAAGCTTTACAATATTCCGTCAACCGGTTTAAGATTTTTTACGGTTTACGGTCCTGCCGGCAGACCGGATATGGCATACTTCGGCTTTACCGACAAGCTTTTGAAAGGCGAAACGATAAATATTTTCAATTACGGAAACTGTAAACGCGATTTCACTTTCGTTGATGATATAGTTGAGGGTGTGAAACGCGTTATGCAATGCGCTCCCGAAAAACAAAACGGCGATGACGGTTTGCCGCTTCCGCCGTACAGAGTTTATAATATCGGCAACAATTCACCTGAAAATCTGCTTGATTTTGTGCAGATACTTTCCGAAGAACTTGTTCGCGCGGGTGTTTTACCCGCGAATTTTGATTTCGAATCTCACAAAGAGCTTGTTCCGATGCAGCCGGGCGATGTACCCGTTACTTATGCAGATACATCGGCTCTCGAGAACGATTTCGGCTTTAAGCCGTCCACCTCTTTGCGTTCGGGGTTGAGAAGATTTGCCGAGTGGTATAAAGTCTTTTACAATGTCTGATTTTTAACGCCGCATTTTGCGGCGTTATTTTTTTGCAATTATTGTATTATATAAGCTCTAAACCTTGACAAAAATGTCTTAAATTGCTAAAATGAATGATAGTTTATTATGTGTAATTATGTGCGAATTTGTGAGGTTGTAATGAAGATATTATATTTGCAGGCATATTATACGCCCGAAATTGCGGCGAGTTTATATTTGACCGATGATATTATTGACGGTATGGTGAAAGCCGGGCATACTGTGGACTTGTATGTTCCCACACCTACACGCGGTATCAGCCGCGAGGTGCGCAAGCAGTATGTGCACCGTAAAAAAGAGGTTCTTTACGACGGTAAGCTTACCGTTCACAGAGTTTCGCTTTACAATGAATCAAAAAAGACCGTCAGCAGAATGATAAGGTACCTTATTATGAATGTTCAATTCATTTTCAAAAGCCTGACCTCTGATGCGGATATTCTTTTTTGCGAAAGCACACCGCCCACACAGGGTATGATGGCGGGCATCATCAAATCAATTAAAAAAATGCCCTATGTTTATAATTTGCAGGATATTTTTCCCGATTCGCTTGTTAATACGGGCCTTTCCGTTGAAGATTCCGCAGCGTGGAAAATCGGCAGAATAATTGAAGATTTCAGTTATAAAAAAGCCGACAAGATCATCGCCATTTCCGATGATTTCAAAAACAACATTCTGAAAAAAGGTGTGCCGGAAGAAAAAATCGCGGTAGTTCCTAATTGGGGCGATACTCAGGGAGTTACGGTTGTTGCGCGTGAAGACAATCTTCTTTTCAAACGCTATTCTCTTGATAAGGATCTGTTTTATATCAGCTATTCAGGCAATATCGGTTATACTCAGAATATGGACATGCTCCTTGACTGTGCCAAAAAGCTTGAAAGTGAGCTGCCTGATGTGCGCTTTTTGCTTATAGGCGATGGTGCCGCCAAAGCAGATGTTGAAAAACGCGTTCAAGAAGACAAAATAAGCAATGTGATTCTTTTGCCGTTTCAGCCGTATGAGGATATTGCTCATGTATTCAGCGCCGGTGATGCAGGTCTCATTATTTCCAAGCAGGGTGTCGGTGAAAATTCCGTTCCGAGCAAAACCTGGGGCTATATGGCAGCGCAAAGACCCATTCTCGCTTCATTCGATATCAACAGTGATTTGTGCCGTCTTATAGATAAAGTGGGCTGCGGTGTTACCTGCGAAGCCAATGACCTTGAAGCGCTTGTTAACGGTGTAAATGAAATTTATGCCAACCGCAAAGAATATGCCGAATCGGGCGAAAAGGGCAGAAAATATCTTACCGAGGAGCTTGACCGCGACAAATGCGTGAGCGTTTATGTCAAGACTCTTGAAGATATTATCAAAAAATGAAATGAGTGAGTATTTTGAACTCTTTGATTGATGCCGCTATATGGAAAGCCAAATCTATTTTTGATTCGCAGCTTTCTTTTTCGGCACTCATTATAAACAGCACTAAAGACAAAACCGCCGCCATTCGCAATAATGTTCGGTTTTATGACAGCTCGATAGGCAGGTATTCATATATCACCCGTAACTGTCTTGTTCAGTCCGCCGAGATCGGCGCATTCTGCTCGATTTCCGAGGGTTGCTTTATCGGTATGCAGTCGCATCCGGCTGAGTTCGTTTCCACTTCACCGGTGTTCCTTGATGGCGGCAATTACCTGAAAAAGAACTTTGCATCTTTGAAATATCAGGACACTTACAAAACAGTTATCGGCAATGATGTCTGGATCGGTGCCAATGTGCTGGTAAAGGGCGGCGTTCATATCGGCGATGGCGCGATTATTGCCGCAGGTGCGGTTGTTACGCACGATGTTCCGCCTTACGCGATCGTCGGCGGCGTTCCCGCTAAGCTTATACGTTACAGATTTTCGGAAGATATTATTAAAAAAATAAGCGATTCAAAATGGTGGGAATATTCCGAGGAACGCCTTTGTGAAGCCGCCTCGAATTTCAACTCTCCCGAAGTATTTACAGAATCAGGTGTTTGATATGAAAGTAGTTCATTTGTGTCTTGCAAGCTTTTTCCCCGACGGATATTCTTACCAGGAAAATATGCTGCCGAAATTCCATAAACAGCAGGGGCATGATGTTGAAGTAATTGCCTCACTTGTTACTTTTGATGAGCACGGTAATCCCGTTCTTATGAATAAACCTTCAAATTATATTAACGAGCACGGTATTCCCGTTACTAGGCTCGCTTATAAATCACCAACAAAGATTTATTCTGTTTTAAGGCGTTTTGCCGGCTTTAACGAAGCGCTTGAAAAGTCAAAACCCGATGTTTTGTTCATTCACGGTTGTCAGTTTATGGATATTGATGTTGTTGCACGTTATGTGAAAGCGCACACCGATGTTCGTGTTTTTGTTGATAATCACGCTGATTTTTCGAACAGCGCAACCAATCCGCTTTCACGCTATGTGCTGCACGGAATTATATGGAAACATTGCGCTGCGGTAATTGAGCCGTTTGCCGCGAAAATGTAC
Source organism: Acutalibacteraceae bacterium (assembly GCA_045617785.1). Classification (GTDB taxonomy): domain Bacteria; phylum Bacillota; class Clostridia; order Oscillospirales; family Acutalibacteraceae; genus DTU089. The sequence continues at coordinate 17,578 of JAZLJH010000019.1, read as the reverse complement.
GGAGTTCTGCCGTGCCGCGTGGATTTCCTTGAAAATGTTTACGGTATGCCGAAAGAAAAATGTGAGCTTCTTGTTATGGGGGCGGACGATGACGATGTAATTGCTGCCGATACTCCCGAAATTCGCAGTGAAATCCGCAGTAAATATAATATTGCCGATGACGATTTTCTTGTGATTACCGGCGGTAAAATCGATCAATGGAAAACGCAGACACTTCTTTTGATGCAGGCTGTAAAGAATATCGACGATCCTAAAGTAAAACTTATTGTTTTCGGATCCGTTACAGAAGAACTTATGCCCAAAGTTAAGCAGCTTGCCGATGGTGTGAAGGTGCAGTATATCGGTTGGGTGCAATCAAAAGACTCTTATAAATATTTTGCAGTATCTGATTTGGCGGTATTTCCCGGCAGGCACTCTGTTTTCTGGGAACAGGTTGCGGCGCAGGGAATCCCCATGCTTTGCAAAAAGTGGGACGGTACGACTCATGTCGATGTTGGCGGTAATGTTAAATTCCTTACGCAAGACAGTACCGAAGAAATTGAAATGGAAATCAGAAATCTTACTGAAAATTCGCAGGCATATTCCGATATGAAGGAAGCCGCCAAAAAAGGAAAAACTGTATTCCTGTATTCCGATATTTCGAAAAGGAGCATAGAATACGCCAAATGATTTACGTTGCTACTGCAGTTCATAACAGATATAAAATCACTCAGGCTTTTGTTGAACATTTGCTTGCGCAAACTTATAAAGATATTTTTCTTGTGCTCGTTGACGATGGCTCTGCCGACGGCACCGCCGATATGGTATCGCAGAGCTTTCCGAATTCCGTCATATTAAAAGGCGACGGTAATCTATGGTGGGGCGGCGGACTTGATATGGCTTATAATTGGCTTAAAGAAAATGTCGCAGATGATGATATAGTCTGGTTTGCAAACGATGATACCGATTTTGCCGATGACTATTGTGAAAAAGCCGCCTGGATTATGGAAACAGAGCGCCTCGTTACCGGTTACGGTATAAGTAAGCAAACCGGCGAACTTGTTGATTGTGCGGTTGATTATGCTTTCCCCGCAGTTGAAGAAACTTTTATTAAACAAACCGAGGCACACGGCGTTTGTGCTTCTACCCGCAGTTTCTTTATACACGGTGCTGATATGCGCAAGACGGGTGGATTTCATCCGAAACTTTTGCCGCATTACGGTTCCGATTATGAGTGGACTATGCGTGCTTCGAGAAGATGCGGCGCTAAAATATACTGTACCGATAAATTAACTTATCTTGTTAATGAGGCTACAACCGGTTACCATGATGTGAAAAAGCAAAGCTTAAAAATGCTTTTCAGCAAAAAATCGGTAAGTAACCCCATATATAAAATGACGTTTGCATTTCTTGCAGCTCCTTTAGGTAAAAAGCTTGCTTCTTGTTTCATTCAGGGTAAAAGAATGTTGAAAAAAATATAATCTCTGTATTTGGAGGAAATTTCAGTGTCAGCTGTTATCAGTTCTGTTAAAAGTAAATTCAGTGCGACGGTTTCGGCAATTAAAAATTTCCGCATTGATAAAAACAGGTTGATTGATTTCGCGTTGATTTTATTGATGTGGCTTGTGATTTTTGATCCGCCGTTTATCATTGGTTTCAACATTATTCATATTATCGGCGGTGCATCGCTGCTGTATTTGCTTTTCAAACGCAAATATTGGCTGCCGTTATTTAAGTTTGAAGCGGTATTGGCTGCGTTCTTTGTCTATATAGCAATCGTTTCTTATTTGAACGGTGTGTCTTTATATGATATAGTCAGGTCTTATGTTGTCTACTGGATTCTTGATATTGTTCCCGTTTCGTTTGTTATAGTCGATATATGTAAAATCCGTAAATATAACTACGATAAATTCGAGCAACTGTTAATCGGTGCGGGTATCGTATTTACGATTATTTCCGTTTCTGCTGTTTTGAGTACGACAATTCATGATTTTTATTTCGATTACCTTACAAAAGCCGGTCTCATCAGGCACGAGAGTTTTGCCTTGAGAACATACGGCTTTGCATCAAATCTTCTTTATTCATCGCCGATTGCGTGTGCCGTTATCGGTGCAATATGTATGAAACGCTTTGCGCTGCAGAATAAAATATATTACTTGTTTTTGTCAGCTGCAATGATGGTTGTTTCCTACTACAATGCAAGAATTTCTCTTTTCGTATACGCCGCCGGTTGTATTGCCGTGTTTATTGTTTATAAAAAACAGCGTAAAAAATTATTTGCAATCGGTCTTACAATGTTCGTACTTGTGCTGGGCGCGTTCTTTGTGCTACGTTATTATGTCAGATCCGCCGGTAAGCCCGATTCTCACATTTTATGGTTATATAACGGTTTGGCGAATATTTTCGGCAGATTTTTCGGAGATAATCATAATACCAAGGTGTATTCGGATGCCACCCATTATTATATTGATGCTAAGCATTATCCTTACCCCAATAGTATACTTCAGTTGATTTTCGGTACCGGAGAAACCATTCTTAACAAAAACAGTCACGGTGTTTCATCGGATATCGGCTTTGTTAATGATGTGTGGTACGGGGGTTATGTTTATGTCATAGCGGCATATACCGCGATAATTGCATTTTGCCTTAAGATTAAGGCGCGGCTTCCGCGCTGCACAAGCGATAAGCTGATAGGTTCTTTCTGGGCGGCAACATTTGTATTGTCATTTGTTGTTGCAAACATCAAAGGTATTTTCATTGCTTTTAATAATGTTACCACATTGATGTGGCTGCTGCTTGTATTTGCGGTATTGCGCAGAAAAAAACTGTCGGATGACGATTTCCCGTTATTTAAGAAAAAGAAGGTCGGTTGATTATGCAGGACGGTATTAAAGTAACAGTCGTTTGCATTACATATAAGCACGAAAGGTATATAAAAGCTTGCCTTGACGGCATAGTAATGCAAAAAACCGATTTTCCTTTTGAAGTGATTGTTTATGATGATGCTTCGCCGGATAAAACTGCTGAAATCGTAAAAAAATACGAGGAAGCTTATCCGCAACTCATAAAGCCGTTTTACCAGAAAAATAATGCAACAAGCCGCGGCTATAATAAATATTACGATATATATCCGCTTGCAAAGGGCAAATATATCGCTTTGTGTGAAGGCGACGATTTCTGGACAGATCCGTATAAGCTTCAAAAGCAATACGATTTTATGGAGGCGCATCCCGACTACTCACTTTGCGGAACGGCTGCTTACTACGCCCGTGAAGACGGCAGCTTTATGTCGGAGCTTTTTTCAAGGCCCGGCGGCTCGCGTGAAATTCCTGTTGAAGAAGTTATTAATGACTGGTGTATGGCTACGGCATCACTCTTTTATTGCAGGGATAAGCGTGTTATTGAAATTCCGTATAAGGGCGATTGCCGCAACGGGGATTTTGCAACCGCCGTTTACCTTGCATTGAACGGCAGAGTTTATTATATTGATGAGCCGACTTGTGCATACAGAAAAATGAGCATAGGCTCTCTCGGTTACCGTTGGAGAAGTGAGCCGGAGTTTTACAGAAAGTCTCGTACCGCATATCTTGAAATGCTTAAAAGAATTGATGAGTATTCCGGGTATAAATACACCGATATTATTAAAGATAAAATTGAGCGTGATTACTTTGATATGTGCCTTACGCTCGGTGATTACAAAGCCGCAAAAGATGTAAAAAACAGATTTGATGCAATGTCATTTGCGGAAAAAATAAAACTTTGGATTAAATACCGCTTCCCGGGTCTGATAAATAAAGTCAGAAAAGCACGCGGTCAGATATAAATTAAAGGATTTTATTTATGAATATTTCGGCATCGCTTTTTTTACAAACTTCATATCAGGATATGTACGCTGATTATAAGCGTTCATTGATAAACCCGGCGTTTCCGCACTGGGATTATATTGTATTGACCGCTTCTGATGAAAGTCAGGCGGAAAATTACAAAATTCAGCTTGATTTGCGTAAAAAAGGCGGCTTTTTGCCCGCAAAAACAAAATACATTGTTATTCCGGATAAAGATAATAAGCGTGTCGGCTCCGGCGGCGCTACACTTTCGGTTATAAAGAAGCTTGCCGAGTTGACGGTAACCGAAGATTTTACAAATTTAAGAACGCTTGTCATACATTCCGGCGGCGATTCAAAACGCGTGCCGCAGTATTCCGCAATCGGTAAACTGTTTTCCCCCGTGCCGCACCGTCTTGAAGACGGCAGGTCATCAACGCTTTTCGATGAGTTTATTATAGCTATGAGCGGTGTTGCGCCGAGAATACGCGAGGGGATGCTGTTGCTTTCCGGCGATGTATTATTGCTTTTCAATCCGCTCCAAATAGATTACAGCGGCAATGGTGCTGCCTGCATCTCGTTCAAAGAAGATGTTGAAACAGGCAAAAATCACGGCGTGTTTCTCAATGGTGAAGACGGTTGCGTTAAAAAATTTCTTCATAAGCAAACTGTTGAAACTCTCAGGAATCTCAGTGCCGTCAATGAAAAAAACAAGGTCGATATAGATACCGGCGCTGTTGTTTTTTCGCCGGAGATGCTTAAGGCATTGTATTCCCTTGTAAGCGATGAAAAGGGATATAACAAGTATGTAAACGATACAGTCCGTCTTTCTCTTTACGGTGATTTTCTTTATCCGCTTGCCGCCGACTCGACGCTTGACGACTTTTATAAAGAGAAGCCGGAAGGGGAGTTCTGCCCCGAGCTTATGCAAGCTCGCAAGGTTGTATGGGAAAAGCTTTCGCCGTTTTCGATGAAGCTTTTGAGGCTTTCGCCCGCTAAATTCATACATTTCGGCACAACCCGCGAGGTTCTTTCGCTTATGAACGGCGGAATTGAAGAGTACCGCGATTTGGGGTGGGATAACCACATCAACTGTTCATTTTCGCAGAGGGCAAGCGGCTACAACTCCGTGCTTTCCTCCGGCGCCGAAATCGGCAGCGGATGTTACCTTGAAACATCTTATGTCCATTCTTCCGCCAAAGTCGGCGATAATGTAATTCTTTCATATATCGATATTCACGATGAGATAATTCCCTCTGATGTTGTTGTTCACGGCTTAAAACAGCGCAACGGCAAGTTTGTGTGCCGTATTTACGGCATCAACGATAATCCCAAGGAAAATAAACTTTTCGGCAAGGAGCTTTCTTCGCTCGGTCTTGGAATTGAGTCCTACACACTATGGAACGCCGACATTTATCCCGAGGCTTCAAATATAAAAGCAGCCGTGGATGCATCACTTAACCTTTATAAGCTTGCACACGGCGAGGGTAATATAAAGCTCTGGAAAAAGGCGAAAAAGAAATCGCTTCGTTCCGGCTTTGCCGATGCAGACCCCGTGGCGATAAACCAGTGGAACAAGCGAATGGCAGACCTTGTTGCCATGGACAGAATCGCAAAGCAGATTCAGCAAAATGCACCCGCAGCCGAGGTTGCACCTATCGGCAGGCTTTCCGCCATTCAAAAATCGTGGCTGAAAATTCAGGCTCAGCGTATGAGTTTCAGTGAACGTCTTCGTCTGTATTATTATGTCGGAAGCGCTTTGAAGGGCGCAGATGGTGACAGATTGATAAAGCTGTGCTTTGCCGATGTTGGCAAAGCGGTGCTTGATGCTTCAGTTGACAGTATCAACTTTAAACAGAATATAAAAATCGCCAAAGACAGTGTTTTTGTCGATTTACCGCTTCGTGCAAATTTCGGCGGCGGCTGGAGCGATACTCCGCCTTATTGTAACGAAAACGGCGGCAATGTTCTCAATGCCGCTATTCTGCTTTCGCACAGTAAGCCCGTGCAGGTTAAAATTGAAAAGCTGAATGAACACAAAATAGTTTTTGTCAGCAAGGATATGGGCAGTTACGGCGAATTTACTAATCTTGAAGACTTGCAGAAAACCGGCGACCCGTTTGACAGTTTTGCTTTGCAGAAAGCTGCTTTGCTCGCTACGGGAATTATACCCTTTAAGGGCGGCAGCGCAGATGAACTGTTCGACCGTTTCGGCGGCGGTTTCAAAATCGATTCGCAGGTGGTTAATGTTCCCAAGGGCTCGGGTCTCGGTACCTCGTCCATTCTTTCGGCGGCGGTCGTTATGGCTCTGTATGAGTTTATGGGCATTGATTATACAGAGGATGATGTATATTCCGCAGTTCTCGTGCTTGAGCAGATTATGTCTACCGGCGGCGGCTGGCAGGATCAGGTGGGCGGTGTTACAGGCGGCTTTAAGTTTATCTCCTCAAAGCCCGGTCTTAAACAGAATGTCTGCGTTGAGCATCTTGCGGTCTCAAATAGCACATTAAAAGAGTTTAACGAACGTTTCTGCCTTATTTATACCGGTGAACGCCGTCTTGCGCGTAATTTACTCCGTGACGTTGTCGGCAGTTATATCGGTAATAATCCCGACAGTTTATATGCACTCAAAGAGATTCAGAATGTTGCATTTGAAATGCGTGATGCGCTTTTAAGCGACAATGTCGATTTGTTTGCAGAGCTTCTTAATAAGCACTGGACTCTTTCGAATATGATTGATTCGGGAACTACGAATACGCTCATTGAACAGATTTTCCTCTCTATCGAGGATTTGATTGACGGCAGAATGGTCTGCGGCGCAGGCGGCGGAGGATTTTTGCAGGTCATAATGAAAAAAGGTGTTAACCGTGCTCAGATTCACGAAAGATTAAAAGATGTTTTCCAGGATTTTGAATGTGATGTCTGGGAAGCCGAAATTTATTGACAGATAAGGTATATTTATGAACGATAAAAAAGTATTTTCCAATTTTATATGGCGAATGCTTGAACGGTTCGGCGCGCAGGGCGTTACAATGGTCGTTTCCATTGTGCTTGCCCGTGTGCTTGACCCCGAGGTATACGGAACAATTGCCATAGTAACCGTCTTTACAACACTTCTGCAAGTGTTCCTTGACGGCGGCTTCAGTAATGCTCTTATTCAGAAAAAAGATGCCGACGATATTGATTTTTCATCGGTTTTCTATTTCAATGTGGCAATGGGCGTGCTTCTTTACGCTTTACTGTTCTTATCCGCTCCTTTTATTGCTGAGTTTTATGAGCTGCCGGAGCTTACCGCGATTGTCAGAGTCCTCGGTCTTACACTTATTATCTTCTCATTAAAGAGCGTTCAGCAGGCGTACGTTTCGCGCAATATGCTCTTCAAAAAGTTCTTTTTTGCCACACTCGGCGGTACGGTGGGTGCCGCGGTTATCGGCATAGTGCTTGCTTACAGCGGTTTCGGCGTTTGGGCGCTTGTGGCACAGCATATATTCAATATGCTTGTTGATACGGTCATTCTCTGGTTTATGGTAAAGTGGCGTCCCAAAGCCGTGTTTTCGTGGAAACGGCTTAAAGCTCTTCTCTCATTCGGGTGGAAGATTCTCGTTTCCGGTCTGATTGACACAGTCTATAACGATATTCGTCAGTTGATTATCGGCAAAATGTATACAAAAAGCGACCTCGCTTATTACAATCAGGGTCAGAAATATACATACACGATCGTTACAAACATAAACTCGTCAATAGATTCGGTGCTTTTTCCCACAATGTCAAATGCGCAGGATGATGTTGCGGTTGTCAAAAGTATGACGCAGCGTGCCATTAAGGTAAGCACTTACCTTATGATGCCGATGATGATGGGGATTGCGGTTTGTGCGGAGCCTATCGTCAGAATTTTACTTACCGCAAAATGGCTGCCCTGTGTGCCGTATATGCGCATATTTTGCTTTACTTATGCATTTTACCCGATCCACACTGCCAATCTTAATGCGATTAAAGCTGTCGGCAGAAGCGATTTGTTTTTGAAGCTTGAAGTAATAAAAAAAGTCGTAGGTGCCGTCGCGCTGCTGTGTACGATTTGGTTCGGTCCGTTTGCGATAGCGTGCAGCCTGCTTGTTACAACCGTTTTAAGTCAGATTATCAATTCATGGCCGAATAAAAAGCTTTTGAATTATAAATATACCGACCAGCTTAAAGATATGTTGCCGCAGATTGGCTTGTCGGTGCTTATGGGAGCAATAGTGTTCTGCGTAACATTTTTGAAATTATCCGATGTTGTAACGCTGTTGATTCAGATACCGCTCGGTATGCTTATTTATTTCGGCGGTTCAATAATTTTTCATGTAGACAGTTTTGAGTACATTATCGGTGTAGCTAAGAACTATCTTCCCCAAAAGCACTGATTCGGAGGAAAGTATTATGTCAATAAATGTTACGCGTTCTTCTATGCCGGAATATGAAGAATACTGCAATGAAATAAAGGAGTTGTGGGATAGCCGCTGGCTTACCAATAACGGCGCAAAGCATAAACAGTTTCAGTCAATGCTTGAGGAAAGGCTTAATTGCCCGCATATAACACTTTACACAAACGGGCACCTTGCACTCGAAAATATGCTTGCGGCATTTAATTTTCCGCAGGGCAGCGAGGTTATCACAACTCCGTTTACCTTTGCATCCACCACACATTCAATCGCAAGGAACGGTCTTGTTCCTGTTTTCTGTGATGTTAATGAAAATGATTACTGCATAGATGTAAATAAAATCGAGGCACTCATTAACGAAAAAACGGTTGCAATAATGCCTGTTCATGTTTACGGCAATATGTGTGATGTTGAAGCAATTGATTCCATTGCGAAAAAACACGGTCTTAAAGTGTTTTATGATGCGGCTCACGCCTTTGCAGTCGATTATAAGGGTATTTCAAGTGCCTGCTTCGGTGATGCTTCAATGTTTTCGTTCCATGCCACAAAGGTTTTCAATACCATTGAGGGCGGTGCGGTTTGTTATAAAGACGGTGCGCTTGTTGAAGTGCTTAACGATTTGAAAAATTTCGGTATGCACGGTCAGGAAGATTTCATCTATGTCGGCGGCAACGCCAAAATGAACGAGTTTCAGGCAGCGATGGGCATCTGCAACCTGCGCCGCCTTGACGGCGAAATTGAGAAAAGACGCAAGGTCGTTGAGCGTTATCGCGAACGCCTCGGCGGTGTTGCGGGAATCAGGCTCGTGCAGCCGCAAAAGGATGTCAAATCCAATTACGCATATTTTCCCGTTGTGTTTGACGGGTATAAATATGACAGAAACAAAGTCTTTGAACTGCTTGCGGAGCAGGATATTATAGCGCGCAAGTATTTTTACCCGATAACAAACAGCCTGACCTGTTATAAGGATTTACCTACTGCCGGCGCCGGTAAAACACCGGTTGCAAAGCATCTCGGTGAATGTGTTCTCACATTGCCGCTGTATTCCGACCTTGATTTGGCTGATGTTGACAGAATTTGCGATATTATTTTTAACTGATACAGGAGGGTATTATGAAAGGTATTATTCTTGCGGGCGGAAAGGGCACGCGCCTTTACCCGATGACAAAGGCGGTTTCAAAACAGCTTTTGCCGATTTATGACAAACCTCTTATTTATTATCCACTTTCAATGCTGCTTCTTGCGAGCATTAAGGAGATACTTATTATTTCAACACCCGAGGATACTCCCGTTTATGAAAAACTCCTCGGCGACGGCTCGCAGATAGGCGTTTCCATTACATACAAGGTGCAGGATACTCCTCGAGGTCTTGCCGATGCATTTATTCTCGGTGAAGAATTTATCGGTGATGATTCCGTTTGCCTCATTCTCGGTGATAACGTTTTTTACGGGCAGGATATGACAAAGTGTCTGCGCCGCGCTATGGAAAATAAGACGGGGGCGACGATTTTCGGCTACCCCGTTAAAGATCCGAGAGCGTTCGGCGTTGTTGAGTTTGATAAGGATCATAAGGTTGTTTCAATAGAAGAAAAACCGCAGAATCCAAAATCAAATTATGCCGTTCCCGGTCTCTATTTTTACGATAACCGCGTTGTTGAGATAGCAAAAAATGTTAAACCGTCCGCCCGCGGTGAAATAGAGATAACCGCAGTTAATAACGCTTATCTTGAATTGGGTGAGCTTAATGTTACACTTCTTGGCAGGGGAATGGCTTGGCTCGATACCGGTACGCCCGAGGGTATGCTCAAAGCCTCGGAATTTGTTGAGGCCGTTCAGGACAGACAGGGCTTCTATGTTTCCTGCATTGAAGAAATTGCATGGCGCCGCGGTTTTATAACCACCGAACAGTTGAAGAAAATCGGCGAAAGCCTTAAGATGACCGATTACGGTCAGTACTTGTTATCACTTTGCGAGGATGAAAAATAATATGAAGAAAACCGTACTTGTCACCGGCGGTGCCGGATTTATTGGCTCAAACTTTATATATCTTTTGCTTGATGAACGCCCCGAATGGCGCGTGGTGTGTGTTGATGCGCTTACTTATGCCGCAAATATCCACACGCTCAATAAGGCGATGGAGAATGCGAACTTTAAGTTTTATAAAGAGGATATTCGCAACCGCGACGGTATTTTTGCGATTTTTGAATCCGAAAAACCGGATATCGTTGTGAACTTTGCGGCAGAGAGCCATGTTGACCGTTCAATCGAGAATCCCGGCATTTTCCTTGAAACAAACATTCTCGGTACTCAGGTTATGATGGATGCTTGCCGTAAATACGGTGTGGAGCGTTTCCATCAGGTCGGCACCGATGAGGTATACGGTGACCTGCCGCTTGACAGACCCGACCTGTTCTTCCATGAAGATACGCCAATACACACCTCGAGCCCGTACAGCACTTCAAAGGCAAGTGCGGATTTGCTTGCGCTTGCTTACCACAGAACATACGGCTTGCCTGTTACGATCAGCCGCTGCTCAAACAACTACGGCCCTTATCAGTTCCCCGAAAAGCTTATTCCGCTTATGATAAACAACGCTTCACACGATAAGGCGCTGCCCGTTTACGGTGAGGGACTGAATGTGCGCGATTGGCTTTATGTTAAGGACCATTGCTACGGCATTCTCGCTGTGCTTGAAAAGGGCAGAGTGGGCGAGGTTTATAACCTCGGCGGCCATAATGAAAAAGCAAATATCGAAATAGTTAAGATAATACTTAAAGAACTCGGTAAATCAGAGGAGCTTATCACCTATGTTGCCGACAGAAAAGGGCACGACCGGCGCTATGCCATTGACCCGAGCAAAGCCAACAAAGAGCTCGGTTGGGGCCCCACAACAATGTTCAAAGATGGCATAAAGCTTACTATTCAATGGTATAAGGATAATATGAATTGGATGAATGAATGCACCTCCGGCGATTATATGAAGTATTATGAACAGATGTATTCAAACAGACAGTAAGTCAGGCTCTTACGGAGGATATTATGAAAGCACTTGTGTTGGCGGGAGGGTTCCCGCAGATTGCATTGATAAAGGAATTGCAAAGCAGAGGCATTTTTGTTGTGCTTGCAGATTGGAATAAAGAGCCCGTTGCTAAAAAATATGCCGATAAGTATTATCAGGCATCCACGCTTGATGTTGATGCAATCAAAAATATCGCAACAGAAGAAAAGGTTGACTTTGTGCTGACTGTCTGTACCGACCAGGCGCTTCACACAGTCGCAAAGGTTTCAGAAGAGCTCGGTTTGCCGTGTTATATCGACTACAAAACTGCGCTTAATGTTACAAATAAGCAGTATATGAAGGATGTTTTCGTCAAGAACGGCATCCCCACTGCAAGGCATATTATAATTGATGAATTCGATGAAAATGCCGTTGAGGGTTTCAGATTTCCGCTTATTGTCAAGCCTGTTGACTGTAACAGTTCAAAGGGTGTTGTGAAAGTTACCGACAAAGCATTGCTTAAATCTGTTTTTGAAAGCTCAAAAAATTTGAGCCGAACCAAAACGGCGATTATCGAGGAGTTTATTGAGGGCACGGAGTTGAGCGTGGATGCCTATGTTGAAAACGGTGTTTCAACCGTTCTTTCCGTATCTATAAGCGAAAAAATCAAGGATAACGAAAAATTCGTGATTTTCCGTTCATTAAGCCCTGTTCGTTTGAGCAATGCTCTTTCTGAACAGATTACCGAAACCGTTCAGAAAATCGCAACATCATTCGGGCTTAAAGATACACCTATGCTTGTTCAGATGCTTTCGGACGGCGAAAATGCTTTTGTCATTGAGTTCAGCGCGCGTACCGGCGGCGGAGTGAAATATCTGCTCATTAAAAATGCCTCCGGCTTTGATGTTATTAAAGCGGTAGTTGATTTAACACTCGGCGAAAAACCGCATGTGGGAGAAATCAAACGCGAGCATTTCTTCCATACAAACGAATTTATTTATTGCAAGCCCGGTGTTTTCGACCACCTTGAGGGTTTTGAGGAATTAAAGCAAAAAGGTGTAATTAAGGATTATTACCTCTTTAAGTGGCAGGGTGCCGAGTTCGACGGCATTTCAAACAGCGGGGACCGCGTTGCCGGCTTTACCGTTGTCGGTGAAACTTTTGATGAGCTTTACAGTAATCATATCATCGCGAATAAAACGCTTAAAGTTATTGATGTTGACGGCAACGATATAATGCGCCACGATTTGCTTGCCGATTTCAAGCCGTGGTATTGATTGAACAGGAGTAATTTTATGGGCAGAATAATTGCAATAGGCGGAGGCTTCGGCGGTAAGGATAATCATTGGCTCTGCCATCATATAATGGAGGTTTGCGGTAAGGAGCACCCGAATTACCTGCAAATACCGACACCCTGCTACGATGGGTGCGATACCGGTGTGCTTTCCGCATTCTTCAATAACGGCTGCAATGTTGATGTGCTTTGTGTTACGCAGGTCGGCGTTACCGAGGATGTTATTGCCGAAAAAATCAGAAAAGCCGATATTATAAATGTTCCCGGAGGCAACCTTAAATATTGCATAACTATGTGGAAGCAGACCGGCACCGACAAATACCTTAAAGAAGCGTATGAGCAGGGGAAAATCCTTTTCGGCACTTCAACCGGCGCTATGTGCTGGTTCCGCGAGGGTTATGATGATTGCGGTATTGACAATGCATTTATGTTCCATGAGGGCTTGGATTTACTGCCGTACTGCGTCTGCCCGCATTATGAGACTGAAGCGTGGCACAGCTTTCAGCAGGCAATCAAAACGCGCAGAATATCCGGTATTTCGTGCGAGGATGATGCCGCGATTTGCTTTATAGATGAAAAACGCTATGTTATTACCGCTTCGGCAAGGACTGATGCGCGCTGCTGGTACTTTGATGCCGCAGATGGCTTCAAAACACACGATTTGTGTGCGGAAAAAGATTTGCTCGAAAGTCTGTGAGGTGCAAAAATGTCCGATATAAAGCTTGAACTGTACCTTGTGCGGCACGGGCAGTCTATGTCAAACGCCGGCACTGACGGCGAATTGAATTATGAGTTTAAGAATGATTCACCGCTTTCTGAGCTCGGCGTAAAGCAGGCGGAGCTTCTCGGTGAGTATTTTGCTGATTTGGCGCTTGACTGTATTCTTACAAGTGGTTTGAGGCGTGCTTCGCATACGGCGTATGAAGTTGCAAAGCGCCAGCCGGAAAACGGCTGCCGCACGGTCGAAATACACAAAATATTCACCGAATGCGGAACGGGCGATGAGTGCCGCGGCAGAACGATTGATGAAATTCGCCGTGATATTCCCTGTGCCGTATGCGGCGACGGTACACCCGCAGATGAAAGACTGATTTCATACAGTAAAGATTATACCGATGAGCAGCTCCTTGAACGTGCGCAGGAAGCTATGAATTATATAATCAACCGCTTTCAAAACGGTGAAAAGGTTATGGTTGCGGCGCACGGTGCGTTCAATACATTTTTGCTTTATGCCGCACTCGGTCTTTCGTGGCAGCAAAAATTTGACCCGTCTTATTACAATACGGGTATTACAAAAATCATTTTCTTTAATGAAGGAAAGGGTGCCTGGGCGGATATTCACCTTGTTTATCACAACGCAGTACCGCACCTCGCCGATACAATAGAAGGCTTTAAGCATTAAATAAACGGAGCAAAACTTGATGACTTTCGTCACAATGCTTGCTCCGTTTTTGTTTGATTTTAATGCTGCTCGCACAGGTATACTCTGCAAGGAATATCTATACCGTTTTTATGCATAAATAAAGCTTTAACATTTATCTTTTTACCGCTGAAGCTTTCATTGACCGGCAGGTAAAATGTATTGTTTTCATCTGTCAGGTGAACGTAATGCTCCCACATATTTGCTGCGTAATCCGGCGCTCTTTCGGGAAACCCGTAAGTTTTACCGTCAATTTCTGCAATACAGCAAACGCCTTCAACGCCGTGTTTCCCTTCAACTGCAACTGCGATTTTTGAAGGTCTGCTGATATCAGGTAAAGTAAACTGCGCACTTTGCATAGCGGCAATATTACTGTATCTGTAAGGCGATTGCAAAATATTTGCATGAGGTGCGGCGGGGGTGATATATTCGCCGTTTTTAATTATTTTAACGGAAAAGATTCTGTCCATGGGGTGATTGATTCTTAAATAGCGAGCCTTGCCGTTAAAGTTGTAAGTTATTTTCAGCCGTCTGCCCTCAAGCGGATAAATATCGTGAACATTGTAATGAATGACATTCTGAATATAATTTTCATTAAGAACTTCTGTTGCGGGAAACTCAATATTAGCGTTCCATTGCCTTAAATCGGCAGAAATTTCCGCATAGCAGGGAAGCTCAAAAGGCAGAACTTCATCTGTGGGTGTTTTTGCGGCAAAGCATTCAATTTCAACTGCATCAATATTGTATTCGGCGCCGAAGTCAACTCGCAGACAGCCGCCGTTTATACGCAGTTTTTCGCCGCGGTATTCCCTGGATGTACAGTCATAAAATGTATCGGGCTTGCCGTCAAACATATTCGCGTTATCGCAGCCCCTTAACACATAGCGCTCCTGACCGAAAAATGCATCGCGTGCGGCTTTCACCTCGCGTATAGCAGTTTCACCTGCGCGGTCTGCTGAGCGTCGCTCGAGTGAATCGTTGGTGACTGCAAACATTGCGCTCTCATACAAAAATTCATTTTCGGTTACGGTATCGGTTTTTTCATTAAGCTCACCCAAGAGTTGTGGTGACTTTTCTTTAACTGCAGTTACATATTCACATTCCGGTGCTTTTCCGCTAAACAGCTTAACTTTTAACGGCTTGCCGTTCTCATTTTCGTTGATTATTTCGTATTCGCAGTCGGTGAGCATCGGCTCGGCACATTCGGGCGAGGAAAATTCTATAAGATATGCGCGGAACGGCATAAGCTCTATCTGCACTTCATCGTCTATATTGAATAATCCGAGATGCTTTTCATACGGATGATGGATGTTTACCGCAACTTTATCAATGCTGCGAAGACCGAGCTCGCTTATTCTGAATGTTACGGTCTTTGAATTCCATTCATTGTTGCCGGTATTTACAAAACGTTTCTTATCGTTGCCGCGTGATATGGCGTGGCAGCCGTAACTTTCGGGCAAAAGCTCGCCGTTAACGAGAATTTCGGCGTTTCTGCGATGCAGATTATAAACTCTCGCAAGCTTCGGCAGCTCATCGTCTCGCATAAGCCACGGGTTGCCGTAGATTTCGGGCGCAAGTATAAGGCATCTGCCGAAAGCCTGATAAATAAGCTCATCTTCAAAATAATCAATTTCCGAAGATATGCAAACGCCGTGGTCCTCCGAAAGTCTGTTTAAGCCGTCAACATGACCGCGGTCAAACATAAAAGCACGGTGGTGCATAGCTGTGGTGCTGTTTCTGTTAAGCACATCCACATATGTTTCGGCACCGTTAAAAAGAAAAGTTGTTATGTGTTTTTCAGCTTCATATAGGTTAAGACGGTGGTTGAGTACAACAAGATCCGGGGAATACTCTCGGCATTCGCGCAGCATTTTTGCAAATAATGCGGCTTTTTCGGGGCGAAGACCGCCGCACACGCCGTCAAGCTTAAACTCAGCAAAATGATAGTCGCGGCAGAGGTGAACAAAAAAGTCGTAACGAGCCTTTTCGGTTTTTTCGTCGTCGCCGTACCCGTCGGGTGAGCCCCACAAGCCGAGCCGTATACCGCTTTCGGCTGCACGCTCAACAACGGGTTTATATCCGTTCGGAAACTGATTTTTAAGCTTTTCGGTTTCTTCGGCTCCGTAGTGCTTGCTTGCACCGTCAAAGTTACCTGCATCCCACGCGTATATTTTCAGCTGCATACCGTAGGTGCGCTTCATATAATCGAAGAAGTCGAGGTTGATGAGAGTCTGTTTTTCGGTTGCTCCTTCATTAGTGTTGTTTATCCACGAAAAATACTGCGGAATTGACGGAGTGAACTGATCCGCGCCGGCGTCTTTTTTGTTTTTTAGCATATAATCACCTTTGATATGCAGCACTTAGGGCTGATGATAAACAAGGCTTCGCCTTGATAAAAAAATTACGAAGCTGACGCTTCGTAATTTTTTTGGCAGGGGCACTAGGGATCGAACCCAGGACACGCGGTTTTGGAGACCGCTGCTCTACCAGCTGAGCTATACCCCTAAGTCTGGCTGATTTGCTCGTTTATTATATACAATACTTTGCGGATTGTCAAGAGGGAATATTAAAATATTGAAGACATATTGAAGACACAGTTGTTTATTTATATATATTTATTATTTTAACGGGAATCGAACCTGAATTCTTGATTTTGCATAAATAGTATGCTAAACTGAAATTGTATTAAATAATGTTAAAAGTTATTTTTGAGGAAGAATGTTCGTAACTACGGAATTTCGATATTTATTTTTACAAAGATACCAAAACGATGAAAAGAAATAGATTATTAAATATAATTACAGTCATAGCAGCCGCAACCGCTGTATTTTCTCTGTATATGATCGTTACCACGCTTGTGAATGCCGAGCGAGAACAGAATGCTTTTGACAAGCTCGCCGCAATTGTTGAACAGGGGAAAGGGCAGACCGATTTACCTGACCGCAAGCCGGACAGCGAGTCCGTGATTCTGCCGGAGTATGCATCGTTATATGAGCAGAACAATGATTTTTTCGGCTGGCTTCGTATTGACGGCACTCCCGTAAATTATCCCGTTATGCACACACCGTACGCTCCGCAGTATTACTTACACCGTGCTTTTGATAAAAGTGATGCCCAAAGCGGTACACTTTTTCTTGACGGCTCTTGCTTTGAGGGCTGCGGCAACTATATTATCTACGGTCACCATATGAAGAACAACACAATGTTCGGTTCGTTGCCGGATTATGCGGATAAAGAGTACTGGAAACAGCATAAGAGAATATATTTTGATTCTCTTTTTGAGCACAGAGAATATGAGGTAATTGCCGCTTTTTACGGCGAAGCTGTTGCCGAGGGTGATCCCGGCTTCCGTTACTATCAATATACCGACTTGACTGATCCTGTGATTTTTGAAGAATTTGCGGAACGGGTCGAAGATGCCGTTATTTATGATACAGGACTCACTGCTGAGTACGGCGACGAACTGATAACGCTGTCAACATGCAGTTACCATACCAATGACGGGCGTTTTGCTGTCGTGGCAAGAAGAATTGAAAACTAAAAGATAATCATAAACAGTGAAATATCGGCTGTCGCCGATTCCGTAAGGAATTGTATATCATCAAGCCGCAGGAACAAATGATATATCGCTGCGCGATATGATAT
>JAZLJH010000018.1:0-52993 GCA_045617785.1 Acutalibacteraceae bacterium | reverse complement strand
GTTATTACACATTGCGCCGTAGCTTACAACATAGATAATATGATGCAGTACTCCAATGTGGGGTATAACGGCTATGCGACCTCGTACCTTATAAACAGCGTCGGCGAAGTGATTTACCGCAACGAAAAACTCGAGTCGCTTTTCGGCGATGAAATGTTCTTTGATACGCTCAATGAAAAGGGGCTTTACAATCATATAAGCGTCGGCAAAACAAAAACCGCGATTATGGGCGGTGAGGCTTCGGTAGGCGAATATATGCTCAACGAGCAGAAGATCACATTCGCCTCCGTTCCGGTCAGGGATACCGGCATAAGTCTGCTTATTGCCACACCGTCGGAAGGCGTTGCATCTACCGCAGACGGCGCCGTAAACAGTATGTTCGGCTATATGATTGCCGGCAGCACACTGACAATTCTTTTGCTGAGTGCGGTAATTCTGATTATTTACCGCTGGTATGCCATAAATAAGCTTATTAAAGAAAAACAGTCCGCAAACGATGCCCTTGAAAAGGCAGTTGCCGCCGCAGAGGATGCCTCGCAGGCGAAAACGCGCTTCCTTTCAAATATGAGCCACGATATAAGAACGCCCATAAACGGCATTATCGGTATGACGGAAATAGCACTCAAGGAAGATGATATTTCCCCGAAGGTCGAGGATTGCCTCAACAAAATCAGCGGCGCATCGCAGCACCTTTTGAGCCTTATTAACGATGTGCTCGATATGAGCCGCATCGAATCCGGCAAAACACAGATAATGAGCGAAGCCATGGATATCAGAGTGCTTGTGGATAATTGCTCATCAATCATTTCCGGTCAGCTTCTCAACAGAAATGTTGATTTCATAGTTGAGGAAATGGATATTGATTACCCGCATCTGTTCGGCGATATGCTTCATCTCAGGCAGGTGATTATCAATATTATCGGCAATGCGGTCAAGTTCACTCCCGACGGCGGCACGATATGGTTCCGCATAATGCAGGATGTTCCGCGCGGCGATTCCGTTGAAATAACATTTGAAATCGAAGATACCGGTATGGGTATGGCGCCCGACTTTATTCCCAAGATTTTCGAGGCATTCTCGCAGGAGGCTGAAGGCAGCCGCACAAATTACAAGGGCACCGGACTCGGTATGGCTATTACCAAGCAGTTCGTTGATATGATGGGCGGCACCATAAATGTGGAAAGCGAGCTTGAAAAGGGCAGTAAATTCACCGTTACGGTTCCGTTCAAAATCGACTTTAATGCCAAGGATGTTAAGGAAGAAAAAGTCGAAAATATTGATGTTGAGGGTGTTAAGCTCCTTATAGTTGAGGATAATGCCCTTAACCTCGAAATAATTACCGAGCTTATGGAAGACGAGGGTGCTGTCATAAGCTCCGTAACAGACGGCAAACAGGCTGTTGAGGAATTCAGCTCAAAGCCCGCAGGCACTTACGACCTTATCTTTATGGATGTTATGATGCCTGTTATGAACGGTCTCGACGCCACACGCGCCATACGCGCTCTGCCGCGAGACGATGCAAAAACAATACCGATAATCGCCATGACAGCCAACGCGTTTGATGAGGATATTAAGGCAACGCGCGAGGCGGGAATGAACGAGCATCTGACTAAACCCGTTGTACTTGAAGATGTTTTCAAGGTACTGTCAAAGTATTACCGCAAGGCATAAAAGGAAGGTTTTGAATGACTAATATAATTTATTCGGAAACGGGCGTTGCCTGCGTCATGTTCCTGACGGTAATCTGGCAGCGAGCGGTGAGGTCAAAGTATAAGGAAGCGTCGCACAAGTCGTTTGCAAGGCTGCTGGCGTTTGCCTCCGCATTCTGTGCGGTCGATATTATCTGGGGCATTTTCGCTTCGCATACGCTCGTCTGGGGCGGCGACCTTGCACTTACCGTCGCTACATACGGCTTTCATTCAATGGCGGCGTTTGCCTCGTATGTCTGGTCGGGCTATGTTATTGATTACCTTGACCGCGACTATAAGCGTTCGCGCATAATATTTGCAGTTCGCCTTGTTGCGCTTGTCGCGCAGCTCGTGCTGCTGTATTCCAATGTGCTTACAAGTCTTGTTTTCTATATGGATGCCGACGGCTGGTATTGCACCGGTCCCTTAAGAATGGTACTGTTTGTTCTTCAGTTTGCGGGGTACGGCATTTCCGCCGCTTTCTGCTTTGCGATTGCCGCAATCAACGGCAATGATGAAGCGGTAAGAAGAAAACATTTAACAACTGCGCTGTTTTCCTGCGTTCCGCTTGTTACGGGCGTGTTTCAGCTGCTTGCGCCCGATGCTCCGTGGTACACAATAGGTATTACGCTTGTGTGCTTTACAGTTTACGCTTTCAATATCACCACCGAAAGAGAAGACTATATCATTCAGCTTCAGAATAAAGAGGCTGAACGCAAGAATGTTGAGGTCGTAGAGCAGTCACTTGAACGCGAAAAACGCTATACGACGCAGCTGCACGCCGACTATGCCATAGTTAACAACCTTGCGGGTAATTATGAATACATCTGCATTTTCAATACGAACAGACACGAGCTGCGCAATTACCGCGTTGACGGCGTGTTCTCAAAATTCATCAAAGTCAAGCGCGGGCAGATGGATTACGACGATGTTTTCCGCATACTCGGCTCGATAATAAATAAAGAAGATTGGGACAAAATCAAAGTATTGTTTGAGGATGCCGAGGTGTTTATCGGCGACGGCGAAAAGACAAAAGAATTTGAATGTATAATCGAGGATAAGGGCGTTGCCCATAATTTTGATATTACCGCTACCGCCGATGATGCGAATGACGGCTCGGTAATCCTCGGCTTCAGAAACATTGATTCCGAAATTGCCGAAAGAGCCGAAAAGAAACGCCGCGAAAATGTGCTCAACAAGGTTGCCGACACTTACGATGAGGTTAGGATAGTTGAAACCGACACCGGCAAAATATACGATATTTTCAGTAAAAACGGCGATATTGCCGACAGTACGCTTTATGCCGAAAGAGTAAAGAATTATATTGAAACGGTCGTAAACCCCGAAGACAGAGAGATGCTTGCCGAGTGCTCTGCTATCGAAAATATCACAGAAGAGCTTAAAGCAAAGGATATGTTCTCTATTCAGTACAAGGAAATTCATGACGGAGTTCCGAAATACTGGGAGATGCGCTTTGCAAGGCTCGACGAAAATCAGATATTGCTTGTTACACAAAACCGTGACGAGATCGTGCGCGAGGAGCTTGAACAGCAGGATGTTCGCCGCAGAAACTACAATATCATCAAAACGCTTGCAAGTACATATTACGCGGTTTACAGCGTGGACCTTGATACCGACGAATACCGTCCGTTCATCACGACGCCTTATATCGAGGAAATTGCCGACGGTACCGATAACTGGGAAATCGTTGCTAACAAATTCTGCGATTTGTATGTTCACCCCGATGAGCGCGAAACGGTGCGCTTTGCGGGCGAAACACGCCACCTGAGAAAAGAACTTGCCGAAAAGATCGTTTACAGAGTGCCGTTTAAGCGTTTGCTTGAGGATGGCAGCTTCAGATACAATGACTGCAGCTTTTTCAAAATCGGCGAAGGCGAGACAAAGAATATACTTGTTGCTTTCAGCGATGAGGATGAAAGCGTGCGCAAGGAGCATGAGCGCGAGGAAGAGCTGCGCAGGGCAAAGGTGCAGGCGGAAGCCGCTAACAATGCAAAGAGCACATTCCTCTTTAATATGAGCCACGATATCCGTACGCCCATGAATGCGATTATCGGCTTTACGGATATGGCGCATAAGTACAAGGATGATCCGGACCGGCTTGACGATTATCTTGATAAAGTAAAGGTTTCGAGCGAGCATTTGCTTGCGCTTATAAACGATGTGCTTGATATGGCGCGTATCGAGTCCGGTAAAATCGAGCTTGACAGTATGCCGGTGAATATTCGCGACGGCGTGCAGATGGTCGTTCCCGGAATCGAAAAAGCTGCTTCCGAAAAGAATATTTCCTTTACTTATGATTACAAGAATCTGCATGATGAAACGATTTACGCCGACTGTATGCATGTGAATCAGATCATTATGAATATTCTTTCCAACGCCGTTAAATACACGAAGCCGGGCGGCAGAGTGCATTACCTTGTTGAACAGCTTGATGACAGCGACGGTGAATATGCTTCGTACCGCTTTACCGTTACTGATACGGGTATCGGTATGAGCAAGCAGTTCGTGGAGCATATCTTTGATGATTTCGCAAGGGAAAACAGCACCACCAAGAGCGGTGTTGACGGTACGGGCCTCGGTATGTCGATAGTGAAACGCCTTGTGGATATGATGGGCGGCACGATCAAAATCGACAGTATTCAGGGCGAAGGTACTACGGTCATGTGCGAAATTAAGTTCCGCATTTTCAAAAACGAGATGCCCGAAGTGCAGAGTGAAAATGCTGCAGAGGATGATATAGCAGGCAAACGCGTGCTTCTTGTTGAGGATAACGAGCTTAACCGTGAAATAGCTCTTGATATTCTTGAAGACCTCGGCCTTGTGGTTGAGGAAGCCAACGACGGCTCCGTTGCCCTTGATATGGTCAAGGCAAGGGCACCCGAATATTACGATGCGGTGCTTATGGATATACAGATGCCGTATATGGACGGCTTCAAAGCGACCGAGGCAATTCGCGGACTTGACACCGGCGATTACAGCGGTCTGCCGATTATCGCAATGACGGCAAACGCCTTTGAGGAGGACAAGAAAGCCGCAATCAACGCAGGGATGAACGCCCACCTCGCAAAGCCCATCGATATACCGAGACTTATTGAAACGCTGACGAAATATCTCGGACAGAAATAAAAAACCACGGTTATGAAAAGCGAAGCTGCTTTTTCATAACCGTGTCTCTTTTTATATCAGAATGTTTTTATTATTTTATCAAGCAGGTCAAAACAGGCATCCGAGGCATCGTTAAGAGCTTCAAAAAATTCCTTGCCTCTGCCGGTAAGGCTGTCGGCAACTGCCTTTATAAGCAGACAATCAACGCCGTTGCGCTCGCAGGTGAGTGCAATACCGGCGGCTTCCATTTCGCATATATCGGCACCGTAGGCTTCGCGCAGGGCGGTTTTATCCTCAACCGTGTCAACAAACTTGTCGGCGGAAGCGCAAACTGCTTTTTTGAGTGTGCCGTCAATGGAAAGTGCCTTTTCAACAAGTGCGGGTGTTGTCTTTATAAACTGCGAATCGTGATTGGGGTACTGACCGGTTTTAAGATTGAGCCAGCCTGTTGTAACGAAATCGTAATGAATGATACTGTCTACCACGCAAAGCTCGGTGGATGCCATTTCGGGAATAAGACCGCCCACAACGCCGAAATTCAATATCATATCCACACCAAATTCCGAAATGAGCATCTGCACGCTCGCTGCGGCTGAAATTTCGCCTGCACCGGAATCGACAACATACATAATACAATTATCGTTTTTGAATGTTCTTACGGTGAACCCGTGCTTTTCAATCGTTTCGGCAGGCTCGCCGTATTTTTTAAGCACGGAGTCGATTTCTATGGCAACTACCACGCCGATTTTGCGCAGAGTAGCGGAATTACTCATACATAACGCTCCTTGACTGAAATATAAAATAATTTCTCACCCCGCGATGCGAGGTGAGAATTTTTACTGAAACTGAATGCGATTACTGCTCAACGGGATATACGCTGACTTTCTTGCGATCCTTACCGAGACGCTCGAAACGGACCTGACCGTCAACGAGTGAGAAGAGGGTATCGTCCTTGCCCTTGCCGACGTTGGTGCCGGGATGGATTTTGGTGCCTCTCTGTCTTACGAGAATGTTACCTGCAAGAACATACTGACCGTCTGCGCGCTTTGCACCGAGTCTCTTGGATTCGGAATCACGGCCGTTACGGGTAGAACCCATACCTTTTTTATGAGCAAATAACTGGATATTGATCTTAAGCATTCGTTACACCTCCGTAATCATTAGGTTAGCGGGATACTGCTCGCAAAGAGCTTTTATGTGGAGCTCAAAGCCTTTTAAGGTATCCGCTGCTTTTGTTGCGCTCGCCTGAGGAATGGTAAGCTTCATAAGTCCTTCATCGACCTGAGCCGCCGCTTCAATGCCGAGCACCTCAAGAACCGTGTTGGCGGTGAGGTACGCTGCCGAAGAAACTGCCGCGCAGATAATGTCGTTGCCGACGGTACCTGAGCCGGAATGACCTGAAACCTTGAACCCCTTCGGGGAGCCGTCAGAGAACTTGTAGAAAGTGACGGAAATCATCACTTAAGCGTTGATGGCTGAAATTTCAACCTTAGTGTAGGGCTGTCTGTGGCCCATTTTACGCTTTTCGTTCTTTTTGGCTTTGTAAGTTGCTACTACAACCTTTTTGCCTTTGCCGTTCTTAAGAACTTTGGCAGAAACGGTAGCGCCGTCAACATAGGGAGCGCCGACCTTGATGCCGTCGTCAGCACCGAGGGCGATAACCTTGTCGAAGGTTACAACGGACTCAGCTTCAACATCGAGCTTTTCAACGAAGATAACATCGCCGTTCTCGACCTTGTACTGCTTGCCGCCGGTTTCGATGATTGCGTACATAAGATTTTACCTGCTTTCTTTCAGTCTCGCTAATGAGGCGCAAGCGTTGTTCGCTTGCTTGTGGGCACAACAACAGTACCCGCCCTTAATATGCGGCGTAAGTATTCTACCAAAACACAATCGGTTTGTCAAGGATTTTTTCAGCGGTTTATAATATTTTTCATATCGTCCGGCAGCGGAGCGGAAAAAGTCATCTTTTCTTTTGTTACGGGGTGCAGTATACCGATTTCCGCACAATGTAAGGCTGCGCGGTTTATGCTGCCCACGGCAGTACCGCCGTACATTTCATCGCCTGCAAGCGGGTGCCCGATGTGTGCAAGGTGTACGCGAATCTGATGTGTGCGCCCCGTTTCTGTTTTTATTTTAACAAGAGTGAGGTCGCCGCAGTTTTCAATCGCCTGCCAATGCGTGACCGCTCTGTCGCCCTTTCCGACGGCACGAACGGTCTTGGTGCTGTCGGGGCGGTATATGGGAACATCGACTGTGCCGGAGCCGCACATTTCACCGTGGACGATTGCGAAATATGTTTTTTGAAGCTCACCGTTCAGAAGTGATGCGGCAAGCGAATTTTTTGCAAAAATTATAACGCCGGATGTAACCTTGTCGAGTCTGCCGACTGCTCTCGCGGCACCGGATGCTCCGTTCTTTTTCACGAGATAATTTGCAACGGCGTTCGAAAGCGTGCCGTTCGGGTGATTGTATGTAGGGTGCACCGCAATACCGGCGGGCTTGTTTATGACAAGCAGATCGTCATCCTCATAAATTATGTCGAGTTCCATTTCGAAAAGCAGCGGCGGTTCTGTTTTTTCGGGGATGAAAACCGATATTTCATCGCCCTCGCACACCTTGTCTATAAGGCGCGCCGCAGTGCCGTTTACAAGCACCGAATTTTCGGTGTGGCGCAGGGTGGCAACTATGCGTGTGGACAGCTTTGCGCCGCCTCTGAGAAAGTGGAGAAGCGGTCTGCCGCCGTATTCCGCAGGAATGATATATTCAAGTTTTCTCACACTTTCACCTCATTTTGTCGAATTGTATATACAGTTTGTTAAAAAATGTCGAATGTTCAAAACTCTGTTTATGTAAAGTTCAGATGCTTTACAACAAATTTCAAAAACAGAAAAAACGGTGAATATAGAGTTTATTATTTGCGATTTTATAAACATTTTGGACACAGTTATGAACAATGACAAGCCCGCAGCTTGTCATTGTTCTGATACATTCGGGAATGTATATTCTGTTTTGGCAATGAATATAAATCATTTTTTTTGCATAAATTATGAAAATTTGTATGCGAAAATCAGATTATGGGGTATATTACGGGCTTGCGGTCTACATACTTCACCACAAACTCAAAACCTGCTTCGCGTGCCATTTCAAATGCCTGCGGTATGCCGAAACCGATTCTGTCGGCGTAGTGCGAATCGGAGCCGACGGATATGAATTTGCCGCCTAATTCGCGGTAGCGCTTAACGGTATCAATATCCGGCGAGGGGACGTTTATGGGGTATTTGAGACCGCCCATATTTATTTCGAGTGCCTTTTCCTTTTCGGCGCAAAGGCTCAGGAGCGTATCGACCTTATCGGAATATTTGTTAATATCCTCACGGTAGCCGAGGTGATTGAATATGTAGCGGAAGGGGTAGGTGATATGCGCAAGCACGTCAAAATTGCCCCATTCGAGCATGGCGATGATTTCATCGAAATACTCGTTCATGGTTGCTTCAACGTCTATGCCGTCGAAGCTTGTCCAATCATAAAAGTCATCTCTGTTGCGCAGGTTGTGTATGGAGCCTATAACCACATCGTAGTGCTGCGCCTTTATTATTTTTTCGGCAAGCCCGGCATCATAGTGCGGCTGCGCAAGCTCAATGCCGCGCAGTATCTGCAGCCTGCCGTCGAATGCGGCTTTGGCTTTCGATACCTCAAAAAAGCTCTGGCGCGTGCGTCTGTCGTCGCCGCGCTTGAAGAATGTATCGACTTCGCAATGGTCGGTGAATGCTATCGAGTCAAAGTCGCGTGCCTCGGCATTTTCCGCTATAAACATTGCAGAGTGATGACCGTCGAATGAATTATCGGTATGCGTATGCATATCAAGAAGTTTGATATTTTCCAAAATAACACCTGTTTCTCAAAAATTTCAATAACAGTATACCACATTTTACCGTATTTGAAAACCGAAAAATAAAAATTATAAAAACTCTTTCAAAAATATGAATAATGTGTTAAACTCTACCCAAAGGTTGTGATTCTTTGAAAATCGTTCTTGAAGCAAATGCAAAAATAAATCTGCTGCTCGATGTTACCGGCATTAAGGAAAACGGCTACCACAGTCTTTTTACCGTTATGCAGTCGGTCGGCTTGAGTGATACCGTGGCGGTTAAATCAACTGCCAGCGGCGAAATTACCGTAAGCTGCTCCGATCCGGCAATACCGTGCGATAAAAGCAATATCGTATATAAATGCGCCGAACTGTTCTTTGAGGAAATGGGCATTGATAACCGCGGGGTGCATATCGCCATTGATAAGCGCATACCCTCGCAGGCGGGACTCGGCGGCGGCAGTGCCGACGGCGCGGCGGTGCTCGTGGCACTTAACGAGATGTTTGCAGCGGGTCTTACCGAACGCGAGCTTTGCAGGCTCGGCGGTAAGGTGGGCGCGGATATTCCGTTCTGCATTGTCGGCGGAACGGCGCTCGCACTTGATATAGGCACGGTGGTGGCGCCGCTGCCGGATCTGCGTGAATGCTGCATAGTTATAGTTAAGCCGAAAAGCAGCGTGAGCACGGCGGAGGCTTATGCCGCACTTGATTCCATTGAAATCAAGCACCCGAAAAACACCGAGATGCTTGATGCGGTCGTTTCAGGCGATTTTGACGGCGCCATGAAATACTGCGCGAATGTTTTTGAGCAGGCTATTGACGTAAGCGGCAGGGTGGATATTAAGGATATTATGTTAAGGAACGGCTGCTCGG
The DNA here is from genome assembly GCA_045617785.1 of Acutalibacteraceae bacterium. Lineage (GTDB taxonomy): Bacteria > Bacillota > Clostridia > Oscillospirales > Acutalibacteraceae > DTU089. Next base: position 43,435 of record JAZLJH010000018.1, on the reverse strand, counting down.
CGGCTTGTATGAGCGGCTCCGGCTCGGCGGTGTTCGGCATATTCGGCGATATAACCACCGCCAACGATTGCAGCGATGAGCTTGAGGACAGATTCGATGAGATTTTTGTCTGTGAGCCTAAAAACTACGGCGTAAAAATTTTAAGCCAGAACGAATAAAACGAAAAAGACCGTCCATAATTCCCGCAAAGGAAAGGACGGTCATCTTTATGCTCAAAACAAATGAAAAATCGAAAATCAAAATGGCGGCGGCATCCGCACTGCTTGTGGCTGCGATATATGTCTGCACGGTGCTTACATATTTTGCGGCGGCATCCGACACGGTGCGCAATGATGTGGTGAGGATGCACATTCTCGCCAATTCCGATACGCAGGCGGATCAGCAGGTGAAGCTCAAGGTGCGCGATGCTCTGCTTGAAATGAGCTCGCAGGCGTATTCCGCGAACACGGACAAGCGCGATGTTACAGAATATTTTGAAAAATCGGCAGAGGATATCACACGGCTTGCCGAAAGCGTGCTGAATGAAAACGGCTTCGGCTACGGCGCAAAAACAGAGCTTTGCAAAGAGTATTACACCACGCGCACATACGGCGGGCTGACGTTCCCGGCTGGCGTTTACACCTCGGTAAAGGTCGTGCTCGGCAACGGCGAGGGGCATAACTGGTGGTGTGTAATGTTCCCGCCGCTTTGTGTACCTGCCGCCGAAAAAGTTACCGACGGCGGCGACGGTATCGACCTGCTCACCGACAGCGGCGAAAAAGTCATCACCGGCGGCGAAAAATTTGCCGTGAGATTCAAAATAGTGGAATTGTACGAATGGTTAAGGGATAATCTCAAATAATTACAGTACAATTTCGGTGTGCCGCGTAACGTGGCACCCCATATTGATTGCAACAGGCAGCCCCGCAATATGCGTGGGCGCCTTTTCTATGTTTACGGCAAGGGCGGTGATATCGCCGCCGAAGCCCTGCGCGCCTATGCCGAGCTTGTTCACCTCGGCAAGAATTTTCTGCTCAAGCTCCGCGTAAAATTCATCGGCACTGCGGATTGCAATATCGCGGCAGAGTGCCTTTTTTGCAAGTATCGCGGCGCCCTCAAAATCGCTGCCTATGCCAATGCCCAGCACCACGGGCGGGCACGGGTTGGAGCCTGCCTCGCGCACGCTCTGCACGGCAAAGCCTACAATATCGTCAACGGTGGCGGCAGGTGTGAACATTTTTATTTTGCTCATATTTTCACTGCCGAAGCCCTTCGGCGCGGCAATAAGGCGGATTTTATCGCCGCTGACTATTGAAATATGAATAAGCGCGGGCGTATTGTCGCCGGTGTTTTCGCGTTTTAACGGGTCGGCTACTATGGAACAGCGCATTTTGCCGTCAAGGTACGCTTTATGCACACCGCGGTTGACCGCCTCGTTAAAATCGCCGCCGGTTATGTGCACATCCTGCCCGATTTCGCAGAAAAGCACAGCCATTCCGGTATCCTGGCACACGGGAATATCAAGCTCGCGCGCCGCATCGAGATTTTTGCATATATCGCAGAAAACCGATGCGGCAAGCGGTGAGGTCTCGGCTTCGGCGCAGGTTCGGATCCTTTGCTCAAGCGATTCGGGAAGCACGCCGTTTGCTTTCAGAAACAACGTTTCAACGGCGGTTTCTATATCTTTGCAGTCAATATTTCTCATAATCATACCCCATTAAATTGCTATGAACATATTAAAGCACAAAACCGCGTCATTTTCAATGGGAAGTAAATATAAACAATTCATTAAATCGTAAAAATATTGTTGCAATCGGCAGTATATTTTGCTATACTTACAATGTATATATACGCTCAAAAAGGATGGTATAAATGAACAGAAAAATTAAATTATTCGGCGTTTTACTGCTTGTTGTGTGCCTTACGGTTACCGTTGCAGGCACCGGCATGGGCAGCGGAGTGAAATCGGATATGTCGACCGTTACGGCGGGCGATCACCTTGCCCCCAACGAGTTCTTCTTTGATAACGAGACCGAGTACCCCAGGGCAAATAATGAATCGGGCACACCTTCAACTTCAAGTGTGCCGTCAACTACCGGTTTAAGCGATAATGTCGGCGAAAAGGTCAGCGATTTCGTGGATGAGAAATTCGGTGATTGGAGCAATATCGGCGGCGATGTTCAGGGTATCGGTGAAGCCGTAAGCAATTTTATCGGCTCCGATGCGGTCGGTCAGTTCGGTGATACTTTAAGCGGATTTGTCGAGGGCTTCGGTCAGCTCGGCAGCGGTATAGGTGATATTTTCGGGAATATCGGCTCCGGCGGCAGCATTTTCAGCAGCCTGCTCGGCGGCGGCAGCACCACTGCCGCATACCCCACCGCGAGCCATACAAGCTCATACATTGAGCCCGTTGTAACAAAAGCACAGGGTGCTTCCACAACAAAGAGCGGTGCTCCCGCCGCACCTGCCACAACTCACGGCGCAACAGTCGATTACGCTTTGCAGGCTGTTCCCTACACCAAGCCCACGGGCGAAATCAAAGCAGGCGACAAGGGCGACGGCGTTAAGTGGCTGCAGTGGATATTTATATTCACCCACTACGGCTTAAGGGATGACGGCATAACCGGTGTTATGGATGAGGATACAGTTGCGGTAGTTAAAAAACTTCAGCAGGAGCGCGGCTTTGAGGTGAACGGCAAGGTCGACCAGAAGCTTTTAGATGCGGCTGAAGCACTTTATTACCAGTATAAAAACAACACGGCTACTACCGTAAGCGTACCTACAAGCGAGGCGGCTTCTGCTCCCGCGGCAGGTAACAACGGCGCAGGCGCGGGCAAGAGCACCATAATAATCGGTGCGATCATAATCGGCCTTATCTGGCTCGTTGCAATAGCGCTTATAGTATTTATCCTCGTTTTCAGAAAGCGCAAAAAACTCAAAAACAAAAACGGCAGAGAAATGACGGCTCTTGAAAAGGCTGTGGAATCCGGCAGCGGCGAGTTCAAATCTGCCGAAAAGCCTGAGGCGAAGCCCGAGGAAAAAACCGCAGAGGTTAAGCCGACCGAAGAAGTAAAGGCTGAGGCTCCGGCAGAGAATAATGCAAATATCAGCAACCTTTCGGACCTTTTTGACGAAGCTAACAACGGTAAATAAAACCCAAAACGGCAAAAGCCGTTGAAATAAGGAGAAATTTGATATGGATAAGTATTTGATAATCAACGCCGACGATTTCGGAATGTGCCGTTCCGCAAACCTTGCGGTTGAGGACCTTTTCGGCAAGGGTGCCATTACCTCATCAACCATTATGACTCCCTGCGGCTGGGCAAAGGAAGCGGCAGTCTGGGCGGCGGCTCACCCCGAGTACGCCATAGGCGCACACCTCACATTCACAAGTGAGTGGGGCAATTACAGATGGTCTCCCGTTTACAACGGCAAAACCGATTCTCTGCGCGATGAAGAAGGCTTTATGTGGCACGAATCCGATCAGTTTGAGGAGCATTGCGACCTTGAAGAAGTCGAAAATGAGATCAAAGCGCAGGTCGAACGACTTAAAAAGTTCGGCGTTCCGCTTTCACACCTCGACAATCACATGGGTTCGCTTTACGGCATAGAAACCGGCAGATTAGAGATTTTACAGCAGACTCTTGAAATATGCGGCGAATACGGGCTTCCTTTCCGTTTTCCCGGCACATTTATCCCCGAAATGCTTGATAACGCTATGTTGGATATCAAGATCGATTCAAGCGTAATTACAGCCGTTTTTGACAAAGTTGTGGGTTATGCAAAGAGCCTCGGCGTTGCAATGCCCGATTACCTCATCCCCGGCGACTGGAACGGTCCGCAGGATGATAGCTACGAAAACTTCCGTGATTATATCTATGAGCTTTACACCCACTTCCCCGAGGGCGTAACCGAAACCTACATACACCCCGCTTTCGAAAGCGATGAATTAAAAGGCATTACCGGCTGCTGGCACCGCAGAGTTTGGGAACACAAGCTGTTCTCCGACCCGAAAACTCAGCAGCACATCAAGGATTGCGGCATTAAGTTAATAAACTACCGCGACCTTGCCGAAATGAAAAAATAAACGCATTAAGTGCATAACGAAAAAAGGAGGTTTGCACCTCCTTTTTCTTTTGCTGATGTCGGGTAATAATTCGGCGCTTTGTGCACCGCAATTATTCATCATTCATTATGCATTATTCTTAAAAAAAATCCTTCGGCGGCAGCCGAAGGATTTTTTATTCTATCTGTCTTCTCTGAAATATGAAAGTCCGAGACTGTCGGGCGGCATATTCTCGCGTTTGTTGCGGATGCTTATGAATATAAGAACTGCAACGGTAACGATATACGGGAGCATCTTTATGGCTTCCTTCATAGGAGCCGAAAGGCCGGGGATCTGAACGCAGACTATATAAAGTCCGCCGAATATGAATGAAGCGAGTATCGAAAGCTTCGGTTTCCACAGAGCGAAAATAACGATTGCTATTGCGAGCCAGCCGCGGTCGCCGAAGCCGTCATTGGTCCAGCCGCCGCCGGTATAGTCCATAACGAAGTACAGACCGCCCAAGCCTGCAATCATACCGCCGGTGATGATTGAGAGATATTTGTATCTTATAACATTGATGCCTGCCGCATCGGCGGTTGCGGGATTTTCGCCGATTGCACGAAGATTAAGGCCCACTCTTGTTTTGTTGAGAAAGTACGAGGCGAGCAGCGCAATAACTATTGCAAGGTAAGCGAGAAATCCGAACGAAAGGAAGGTTTCGCCGAAGATGCCGAGCTTTGAAGCGAACGGCAGAGCTGCGCGGTAGCCTTTGCTTGTGGCGGCGAGATAAATGGAGCCTGTCTCGCCGAAGAATTTAAGCAGCGAGCCGCCGAAGAAGTTGCCCATACCTATACCGAATGTGGTAAGTGCAAGTCCGGTAACATTCTGATTGGCGCGCAGCGTAACTGTCAGAAAGCCGTAAATAAGCGACATAAACGCCGCGCCTGCAAGTGAGGCTATAAGTGAGATTACAACGGCTAAAAAGGCGTTGGGAGTTTCTGTGGAGTGCTCGTAAATATAGCCGCCGATAATTCCGGATATACCGCCCATATACATAATGCCGGGGATGCCGAGGTTGAGGTGGCCGCTTTTTTCGGTAATGATTTCACCGGTGGAGCCGTAGAGGAGCGGGATACCCTGCATGATAGCCGCCCTGATAAATGAACAAATAACAGTCAGCATATCTTAACCCTCCTTATGCTTGCGTGCGATTCTGTAGTTGATGAAGAACTCGCAGCCGATTATGAAGAAAATAATGATGCCGGTGATGATTTCCGCAACGCTTTCGTTGAGCTCGAGGTTCATGGCGATATCGCTTGCGCCTCTGTCAAGGAAAACTATGAGGAATGAGGTGAGCACCATGATAATCGGGTTGAATTTGGCGAGCCACGAAACGATGATGGCGGTGAAGCCGTAGCCTCTGTCAAGACCGCTTGTGATACTGTGGTCGGTGCCCGCAACAAGCAGGAAGCCTGCGATACCGCATATAGCACCGGAGAGAATGAGCGTTCTTATAACGACCTTTTTAACATTGATTCCGATGTATTTTGCGGTGTTTACGCTTTCACCGACAACGGCTATTTCATAGCCGTGCTTTGAATATTTAAGGTAGACATACATAAATGCGGTCAGAACGAGAACGGTAATGACATTTATAAAGTATTTCTGACCGAAAACCGTGGGCAGCCAGCCGTTATGCGAGAACTGGTTAACAACGCCCATAACGCTTGAGCCGCTGGGGTTCCACACGTTTATCATAACCGAAACGAGCTGAATTGCTATGTAGTTGAGCATCAGGGTGAAAAGGCTTTCGTTGGTGTTCCACTGTGCTTTGAATATTGCGGGGATAAGTGCCCACACAATGCCGCCGAAGATACCGGCGAAAAGCATTATGGCAATAAGTACGACATTGGAAACCTTGTCGCCTATAAGGAACATACACGCAACGGTAAGCAGACCGCCGAAAAGCACCTGACCCTGCGCGCCGAGGTTCCAGAAGCGCATTTTGAATGCGGGCGTAACCGCAAGCGCAATGCAAAGAAGAATTGCAAGGTCCTGAAGCATATTCCAGAACTGACGGGTTGTGCCGAAGTTGGCTTCAATAACGGCTTTGCCGGCTTCAATGGGCGATTTTTGCGTAAGCACGAACATAACCGCTGCCGAAACGGCAAGTGCAAGGATTATGGCTGCTATACGGATAAGCCAGGCTTTCCACCATTCAATGGCGGGGCGTTTAACTATATGCATCAGTTTTCACCTCCGTTATGTTTTGTCATAAGCAGACCGATTTCGCTCTTGTCGGCGGTTCTGCCGTCAACAACGCCGGTAATTCTGCCGGAGCCGAGCACAAGAATACGGTCGCACAGTTCAATGAGCACGTCAAGGTCTTCGCCGACAAATATAACGGCAACGCCTTTTTGCTTCTGCTCATTGAGCAGGTTGTAAATCATATATGAGGAGTTGATATCAAGTCCTCTTACGGGGTAGGCAGCCATAAGCACCGTGGGAGCCGCTGCGATTTCTCTGCCGACGAGTACCTTCTGAACGTTGCCGCCGGAAAGTCTGCGAACGGGGGTGGTGGCGCCGGGGGTAACGACCTCAAGCTGATCGATTATGCGTGCAGCGAGTGCTTTCGGTTTTTTGCGGTCAAGGAATACCAATTTGCCCTTTCTGTAAGAGCGCAGCATCATATTATCTATAATATCCATATTGCCTACAAGTCCCATACCGAGTCTGTCCTCCGGTACGAAGGAAAGGCGAACGCCGAGCTCGCGTATCTGCATAGGCGTTTTGTTGCGCAGATTTTCGGGAGTGCCGTCAGCGGGGTTGATGTAGGTGATTTCGCCGCCCTGAAGCTGCTGCAGACCCGCAATGGCTTCAAGCAGTTCGCGCTGACCGCTGCCTGCGATGCCGGCAATACCGAGTATTTCGCCGCTTCTGGCGGTAAAGGTGATGTCGTCAAGCACCTTAACACCTTCGGAATTTACGCAGTCAAGACCTTTGATAATAAGGCGGTCGTTGCTGTTTTCGGGAGTGCTGCGTTCAATGTTGAGGTCGACTTTCTTGCCGACCATCATTTCGGTAAGCTCGCTTTCGTTTGTTTCGGCGGTTTTGACCGTGCCGATGTAAACGCCCTTGCGAAGAACCGCAACATTATCGGAAATAGAGAGCACCTCGTGCAGCTTGTGGGTGATTATTATGATCGACTTGCCGTCCTCTTTCATTTTTCTTAAAACGGCAAAGAGCTTTTCGGTTTCCTGCGGAGTGAGCACGGCGGTGGGCTCATCGAGTATGAGTATATCGGCACCGCGGTAAAGCACCTTTATGATTTCGACCGTCTGCTTTTCGGAAACGGACATTTCATAAATCTTTTTCATCGGGTCAAGCTCAAAGCCGTACCTGTCGGAAATCTCTTTGACCTTGGAAGCGACCTGTTTAATGTTAAATTTGCCTTTCTCTTTAAGACCGAGAACGATGTTTTCGGCAGCGGTGAACACATCCACAAGCTTGAAATGCTGGTGGATCATACCTATGCCGTTGTCGAACGCGTCCTTGGGCGAGCGAATTTCAACTTGCTTGCCGTTAATGAATATTTCGCCCTCGTCGGGGTAGTATATGCCCGAAATCATATTCATAAGCGTTGTTTTGCCGCTGCCGTTTTCGCCGAGCAGTGCGACGATTTCGCCTGAACTGACCGAAAGGTTGATATCCTGGTTAGCGCGTATCGTGCCGAATGTTTTGCTGATATGCTTCAATTCAATAGCAGGTGTGCTCATTTACATCCTCCGTTCAATGCTTTGAGAAAGCGCCGCAAAAACGGAATTTACGGCGCTTTCTCAAGGAAATGAATCCCGAATAAAACACAAATGGGGAGAGGAGCGGTTGCCCGCTTCCCCCCCGATAATCAAAGATTTGTGTTATGCTTCTGTGATGCCGTCGATAAGGATATCGAAGTAAGGAGCAGAACGGCCTACGCTTTCAAGGAAAGCACCGTTTTCGATGGGGTTAGTCTCACCGGCAAAGTCGCCTGCATCGATAACGTCAGCAGCATACTCGGTAAGAGCAGCACCGTCTTTGGTCCAGAAGGAAGTATCGAATACGTTGAGTTCGCCTGCAACGAGGAGAGCCTTAACTTCGTCGATTTTTTCAGCGGTGCCTTCAGCAGCGTTGTGGAGCTCTGTGAGAAGAACAGAGTCGGTAGCAATAGTGCCGCACCAGTCGTTTGCGAAAGCTTCGCCCTTAACGGTAGCAGCAATAGCAAGCTTGTAGTAGGGAGTCCAGTTGATTCTGGAGGAGATGATGGCGGTTGTGGGAGCGATAGAGGAGGTGTCAATGTTGTAAGCAACATTGGGAACACCTGCGGCTTCGCAAGCCTTGGGAGCGCCTTCGGAGTCAGCGTGCTGGCTGATAAGAACGCAGCCGTCTTTGATGAGCTTTTCGGCAGCTTCCTTTTCAAGAGCGATGTCGAACCAGGAGTTGGTGTAAACGACCTTCATGGTAACAGAGGGGCAAATGTACTTTGCGCCAAGGTAGAATGAGGTGTAGCCTGATTTAACTTCAGCGTAGGGGAATGCACCGACATAGCCCATAACAGCCTGTTCAGCGGTGATCTTGCCAGCTTCGATCATTTCGTTGAGCTTCATACCTGCGGCAACGCCTGCAAGGAATCTGCCTTCATAAATGGAAGCGAAAGCGGTGTGGAAGTTAGCGATACCTGCGGTAGCACCGTGAGTACCGGTAGCGTGGCAGAACTGAACCTCGGGATATTCCTGAGCAGCCTGCATGATGTAGGATTCATGACCGAAGGAGTCTGCGAAGATGATGTTGCAGCCCTTGTCGGCGAGTTCGCAAGCTGCTTCGTAGCAAGCGTTGGACTCATCGATGTTGGTTTTAATGAGAACCTGATCGTCTGCAAGACCGAGCTCTTCCTGAGCAGCCTTCATAGCCTGGATGAAGTTGTTGTCATAGGTGGAGTTTTCGTCGTGCAGGCAGATAAGACCGACTTTAACCTTTGAGAAGTCGATGGAGTCGTCGATAACAACGGGCTCTGCCTTTGCGATGGGGTTGAGAGCAAGGAGCTTGGTCTCTTCCTGAGTGGGCTCTGTGGTCTGGTCACCGTTGTCGCCGTTGCCGCCGCAAGCTGCGAATGCAACTACTACGAGCGAAAGAGCGAGGACAAGAGCGAGAACTTTGCTGAACTTTTTCATTCTGGTTTCCTCCAAAATATTTTTAGTTTATCTTAAACGCTGTCGGCTCTGAACGAAATACCGTTTTCGCTCATGGAGTCCACAATCGCCAAAGACCGTAAGTCAATGCCCTTTGCGCGCAGGGCTGCGCCGCCGGGCTGAAACCCTTTTTCAACTGCTATGCCTATACCCACAAGCTCGGCGCCTGCGGCGTTTATAAGCTCAATCATGGCGTTGCAGGCGTTGCCGTCTGCAAGAAAATCGTCGATGATAAGGACCTTGTCGGTATCGTTGAGGTATTTTTTGGAAAGATTGAGTATGTATTCTGTGCCGTGAGTATAGGAAAAGCACCTGGCGGTATAGGTTTCGCTGCCTACGTTGCGGTGTGTGGCTTTTTTGGCGAATATCACGGGGATTTCAAAGCAGCGTGCGGTCATTATCGCAATGGCTATGCCGCTTGACTCGACCGTGAGTATCTTGGTGGCGCCGCAATCTTTGAAATAGCGGTAAAACTCCTTTGCAAGCTCATCGATGAGCATTGGGTCTATCTGATGGTTGAGGAACATATCAACCTTTAATATATCGGAGCCGATTACCTGCCCGTCGCGGGCGATGCGTTCTTCGAGTAGTTTCACTGCAAACGCTCCTTTGAATTGATTTCCGAAAAAATTATACAGTATATATACCATAAATTTCAATGGGTAATTTCGACGAAAAATGACAATATAGCGCTTTTGTGAAATTCATATCAAAGAACTTCATTTATTATGGTAAATGGGGGCAATAAGCACAAAATTATGTGCTTTTCGGGAATTTTTCGGTTATTCGGCGTATGTGAGAATGACAAGAAAAAATGCTTACAAATATGAACGGGAAGCCGCGGACAGTGTGTAGGACTGTAAAGTTGTTTGCCATTACAGTTGATTGTTTGACAAAATAAGACAAAAAAATATGCGGTAAAAACCGCATAAAATCAAGGGTATTGTAGAATGTGAACAAAATCATTGAACATTGTTCTCTGTTAAGTTAAACACCTTTACAGTTGCGTTTGTGCAAAATGCACAAGAGATATTTGATGAATATCGAATAATGCATAATGAATAATTTCGGGGCGAAAGCGCCGGATTATAATGCAGCAGCCATTTCCTTTTGTCCTTCGCGTGCATTCTCGCGCGTTCGCGCTTCAAACACCGCGGCGGGCAAACCGGGCGGTTCATAATGCGAAAATACGGCGAAAAAAAGAACGAGCGGGAATTTCCATTCGGTTTTTCAAAGCGTAAATTCAGAACGAACGGTACGGGTGGCACCCCGTGCCACCCGGTTTGCCCGCAGGGCAAAAGGCAAACTGTGTTCATTTCGTGTAATTAGCGCGGTTTTTGCATTTTATGTTGTTTTCATCTGTCAATCGCTGTGCGATTGACCCGGGCGGCACGGGGTGCCGCCCGTACGATTTCCTCGGAATTTCCGCGGTTATTCAATGCGCGAAATCAGAATTAAAATCGATATTTATCGGTTTCCCAATTGCGCGGATTGCAGGTTATGTACCATTTGGTGTTTAAGTAATGTTCCTCGTGTTCGAGAATTTCGTCATAAAATCCGCGATGCCACAGAATAAAGTCATTGCCATGCTTTTTTCTGCAGCGTATGGTGGATATGCTTTTGAGGGATTTGACTATGTCATTCAAGCTCTGTTCGGAGTTGTGACCAATGACAATTATGCCGTGAATGTGATTCGGCATAATTACAAAATCTTCAGTGCGGATATAGTTGTAAGTCATGGGGATGCTGTCCCAAACATCAGCAACTATTTTGCCGATATCGGTTAAAAGCGGGTACGGATTTTTGCCGTTTTTGATGATTTTTGAGAGGATTTGTTGTTTGTTGTGTGTGCAAATCGTGACGAAATAATAACCCTCGCTTGAATAATCAAAATCTTTATATCTGAGGCTGTTTTTTCGTGTGTAATTTTTATATTTGTCCATACAATCACCGTTGAAATTATATCAAAAACAATGACGATTTACAAGCCGAATTTTCATGCGGAAAATGAGAACGAACGGTACGGGTGGCACCCCGTGCCACCCGGTTTGCCCGCAGGGCAAAAGGCAAACTGCGCCCATTTCGTGTAGTTAGCGCGGTTTTTGCATTTTATGTTGTTTTCATCTGTCAATCGCGGAGCGATTGACCCGGGCGGCACGGGGTGCCGCCCGTACGATTTTCCCCGAATATCCGCAATCAAAACCGAAAGATTTCCCCGAATTTTCGCAATTGAAACCGAAAGATTTCCCCGAATTTCCGCAATCAAAACTGAAAGATTTTCCTCGAATATCAGCAATCAAAAACGAAAAAATCCTCCGAATTTTCATGCGGAAAATGAGAACGAACGGTACGGGTGGCACCCCGTGCCACCCGGTTTGCCCGCAGGGCAAAAGGAAAACAGCGCCCAATTCGTGTAATCAGCGCGGTTTTTGCATTTTATGTTGTTTTCATCTGTCAATCGCTGTGCGATTGACCCGGGCGGCACGGGGTGCCGCCCGTACGATTTTCCCTGAATTTCCGCAATCAAAACCGAAAGATTTTCCTCGAATATCCGCAATCAAAACCGAAAACTCAAAATCTGCACAATTCCGAGCAAAATAAATGTCAATTATTGTTATATATTATAATACCAATATTTTTCGCGAGAAATTTGCGAAAAAATATTGACTTTTTGACAGGCTCGGTGTATTATTAGTATGACCATAAGGTTGGGGCAGTGGGGGTATTATACCCTCGCGGTATTCCGGGCGTGTGTTCGGGCGGCTTTGAGCCGGCTTTCACACAAGCCGCAAGGCTTTCTCCGGCGGCGGGCAACCGCCGCATCCGCAAAGGTCAGCGCTGGCGTATGAATCGCCGCGCGGTCAGTACCTTTACTGCTTAATAAGTGTGTGGGCGCTAAGTGCACAAAGCGGTGCTGCAGGGTGCAGCAGCGGTTTGCGCGATGTGCCGCAATCGGTTCTGTTACCCCGTCGGCGTGTTGCCGTTGCCGAGCCGCAAGGCAGGTGTCGGGGGGCTGCTGCCGGTGCGTGTGTTGCCGCTCACCGCTATGCGCTCTGAGCAAATCGGCGCTGTGCACTTAAATCAACGCCCGCGGTCAAATCTTAAATCCGCTTGTGCAAAGCAGGCGGCGGGAAAAGCTTTGAGTTGTCTCGGTGAATTTCCGCTTAATGCCGCGCGCGGCTGAAATCTTACGAAAGGGGGACTGTGCGACAGAAATGCTTTTACTGCAATCGGTGCGTGGTTGCAGTGGGCTTTTCAGTTAACGCACGCGTATTTTTGTATTGGCGTACTAAAATATGGAGGTAAATTTTATGAAACAATCAACAAAATTGTTGAGCATTGTTCTTGCACTTGTTATGTGCTTCGGTTGTTTCTCGGTAGTCGGCAACGCCGCTCTTGTTAAGAGTGAAGTTCAGTATGACTCAATAGACAACGCAGCACTTTCGGCAGAACAGGTTGCCGACATTGCGCTTGACCTTGTTGACGGTCTGCTTGCAGATGCTAATATCAAGGAAGATCTCATAGGTATTCTTACCCTCGATCTGACAACCCTTGATAAAGCTGCAGATACGCTGAACACTATTGCGGATACACTCGATATCTTCCTTATCGGCCCTATCCTTAAAGCAGCTCTGGGCGATGCCGGCGACCTTAATTTCAACGCAGTTGACGGACTTAAGAGATCCGGCGGCGATATCCACTTTGCAGTTCAGCTTTTGAAGTTCCTCGACGATAACAGAAGCATAGTTAAAAAAGCTGTTAACGGTATCGGCACATCAAATGGTCTTTCACTCGGTGTCGTAGACTCATTCGTTGATCTCGGCGATATCAATATGTACCTCGGCAACAATCTTAAGCCCATGGTACTCGGTCTTGTTTACGATGCTCTTATGTATGCTTCCTACAATATGGACAAAAAGTGGGACGATATGAGCAGCAAGCCCTATTCAAGCCTTGATGCAATGGCTAACGACGCTCTCTACAGACTTCTTACCGTTCCGCAGGATTACACCTGGGAAGGCACAGGCGACAATGCCACTAAGGTCTGGGATATGAACTCCATCGTATCCAAGAAGTTTGCTGCCCTTCCCGCAGCAGACGCAAAGGCTATGATCAACGTAAACAATAACTCCCTTCTTACCGTTCTCGACAACATCCTTCAGATCGCTTTGGAAGAGTTCGGTCTTCCGGCTATCAACAGCGCTCTCAAGAAAGTCCTTATGGACGCTATGGGTGTTGACTTCGTTGAAATCACCGACGAAGTTCCCGCAGAGGTTATGGAAGCATTCGAAGCAGTTGATCCTTCAACCTATATCAACTACCTTGTTAAGGATTACTTCTTCAATGTTGACGGCACTTATTACTATTGCGATATGAGCACCAGAACCGTTACCGGCGCCGACGGCGAACCCGTTGTTGACGAAGAGACCGGCAAGGAGCTCAAGGAAGAAGTTCGTAAATTCTACAAAGCAGTAGCAGGCACCGGCAACGATATGTACGACCTTGTTAACTGGGACTATGAGTTCACAGCTGACAGCCTCGTAAACGAAGCAGGCGAAACCGTTACCACCCAGCAGCTCACTGCTGAGTACGGCTCAATCTTCGGCTGCCTCAACCACCTGCTCTACATCATCCTTAAAGAAGTCATCAACCCCGATGTTGATGTTGACGATATCTTTATGGACGGCGGCAACGATATGCTCAACGAGAATATCGCTAACGTTGCAAGATGGGCAGTTATTGAATATACCAAAGATATATTCGGTAAGAACAGCCCCTATGTTGATGAAGAAGGCTATGCAACAGAAGACTTCGTTAACCTTATTGAAGATCCCGACAACGATATAATCGACCTTATCGCTTATATCGGTCTTCCCTTCTTTGAGGATGCAATGCCCCAGCTGATTATGCCCAAGGATGCTGACGGTGCCTACAACTTCGGTACCGAGGATCAGGTCCTCAAGTTCGGCGCTATCGTTATCCGTGAGTTCATCACCGATATCACTCCCGCCGTTAACTATGACAGCTACATCTTCCAGGCAGGTTCGCTTACTTCTGCAACAGGCAGACAGTTTGCTGACCACACTCAGGATGAATGGGTCAACCTCATTCTCAATATGGGCCTTGACATTGCGTACACATACCTTTCAGGTATCACCAATTTCGTCGGCACCATTCCCGCAATCGGTATCACAAGAGATCGCTGGCTCGGTATGCTCGATGCTATAGTAACATGGGGCGCCAACTACATCGGCAGCGGCACATCTTCAACCCTTAAAGGCTTCGAGCCCAACACCATCGATTCTAAGGGCGATGCGTTCGACAAGCTCGACTATGCACTCAACACACTTCTTCCTCTCGGCTTCATTTCCGACTGCTCCGGCAACGGTTATGCTTTCAGCTTTGAGACACTCGTTAACAAGATCATTGCTTTCGCAACCGATTTTGATGTAGCAGGTGTTCTCTCACTTATCGGCAGAGGCGCAGGCATAAATCCCGAAACAGGCGAACCTTACTACAACTTCCTTAAGGATAAGAATGTCCTTACCGCAGTTCTTGACCTTGTCAACCAGATCCTTGCACTTGTATTCGGCGCAAACATTCTGCCGAACACCACAACTGCTGATGCGGTTCTTGAGATATCCAACCTTCAGACTACGGTTGATAACCTTCTTCACAACCTCTACCTCAGAGGCTCCAACATTCTTAACGGTCTTCTTCCTGTTCTTGCTCAGTTTATTGAAGACTGGGGCGGTGAGCAGAAAATAGGTACTCCCGTGATTTCACTCGTTGATACCTATACCTGTGCTAACGGTGCACTCGGCAACACCGATGTTACCGTTTCCAACGGTTCCAAGGGCGTTTGGAGAGGCTACTACGATGCAGCCGGCGTTCACCATCAGGATAATCAGTATGCCTATAAGCTCATAGGCGTTTCGGCATACAATGCTGACGGTACCGCTTCAAGCTATGTAACCATCAATTCCTTCACCAATACCAAGATTGACTTCGGTCAGACCGGTACTATCAACTTCAAGGCGGCCAATGTTCCCGCATCAGGCGCTCTTGCAAGAATAGTTGCAACCTACCTCGTTTATGACGAAGACGGCGCAGAGATGGCTGACGGCATGACCTTCACAGTAGAAAAGTATATCTTCCTTTCCTACAACGGCACCGATGCCAACGTTGAACAGGTTTGTACAACTAAGAGAGACCTGGAGCCCTATATTTACAGCCCGTTCTATGTAGGTTACCAGAATGCAGCTTCGGTTCTCCCGAATACACGTACCTACAGACTTAAAAATACCAACGGCACTTCAAAAAGAACCGGTTCCGTTGTTGTTACCAGCACTGCAACACAGAAGGGTATTACACTTAACTCTTGGGGTAAAACCGTAAAAGACGGCAGTATCTCCGTTGCTAAGGACAGCAGTGAGTACTACAACGGCTTCACAGTAAACGAAGCTACAGCCAATGCCCAGACATGGACCTCAGGTGAAACTCTTACCTGGACAGTAGAAGGTTACGGCTTTGCAGGTACCGGCAGCGGTAAAGACAGCGGCACAAAGAATATCATTGTTCATTTCTACGATGCCGAAAACCTTTCAAAACTTCAGTCTCTCTTCGAGAAAGAAGCTGACAAGATAAGACTTGCAACCGGCTACAACACCACAGGTACTGTTGCCGCAAACACTCTTATCGATGCTACTCCCAATGATGAAGGTCTTGTTGAAACCGCATTCACAGCTACCACAACTGATGAAGACGGCGAAACTGTAACCCTTATCGACCGTGCACAGGCATGGACCAACTATATGAACGCTTTCACTGCAGCAGCACAGGGCGCTCGCCAGGTTTGGAACGCAAACAGCATTTACAACTTCGAAGCACTCTACAAAGCACTCTACACTGCATCAAAAGACGTTGAATATCTCAAGATGACAGCCGAAGAGTCAGCAGCAGCAGCAGGTGGCTCCGCTAATATCGAGGCCGATGTAGTAGCACTCGAAGCACTCGCAAAGGGTTACAGCGATGCAATGGGCGGCTACGGCTACACCGACTACCGTCCGTACCGTTGGGACAGATTCACCGCAGCCCGCAACGATGTTAACAGCATAATCAATAAGTATTATGCAGCAAAGCCCGTAGCAGCTGATGACGAGTACTTCACCTACACCGATATCTCCGAGACAGATCTCAGAGAACTTGTAGCAGGCAACCAGTATCACGACTACATCGTTGCTCTTCTTGAGAAGTACGACGCAGACCAGATGAAGGCACGCGAAGTAGCTCTTGAAAAAGCAAAAGAGAACTTCACCAATGTTAAGAAGATCGACGTTTCTCAGGCTGAGAACCTTCTCACCAGAAACTACCAGAGACTTCTCAGAGTTACCACAGGTAATGCCGAAAAGTATTACATTGATGCTGAAATCGCTTCTGCAATTGCTATCTACGGTACCGTAAACCAAAAGACTATTATAGTGGAAGAAAAAGAGGTAACTGTACCGAAATACACCGACAGATCCTGGGCAAGATACGAAAACGCTCTTGCAGCTGCTCAGGCAGCCGCAGCTACCGACGCTAACGTAGCTCAGTTCAACGCTAAGTATGAACTCCAGGTTGCTGTTAATAACCTCAGAACCGAAGATGAAGAAGCCGATTACACCGAGCTTGAAGCACTCATGGCACAGGCAGAAGCAGTTCTTGCCAATGCTGCTGACTATGAGAATGTCAACAAAGACTTCGGTAAGGTCCTTGCAGCACTCGGTATGGATGCTATCACCAACGCTAAGGGCGACGATGTTCAGCTCTTCCCCGATGCAGCTCTCAGAGTTAACGAGAATTCTTATGATTCTGAAGATCAGAAGAAGGTTGACAGAGCAGCCGATGCACTTCGTGCAGCTCTTGCAAAGATGAAATTCAAGAATGTTACCGTTCCCACCGCCGGCACCGATGTTATCGGCAAAGACGCTAAGGATGAAGACATTGTTGTTTCAACATCTCACATCAAACCTCTCAAGACCGCTCAGGCTGTTATAGACTTCTTCAAGGATGTTTCCAATGACATCAAGGTTTCCGTAAACGGCACATACGCTATTGAGATGGACGACACCGCAGTTCTCACCGGTACAGGTTCAACCGTAACATTCTACAAAGAACTTGCCGGCGGCGTTAAGGTTCCCATGGCAACAGTTGTTGTAGTTGTTAACGGCGACGTTAACGGCGACGGTGCAGTTGACGCACTCGACCTTGTAACTGTTGAACTTACCTCCAATGCTCATGCCTCACTCAGCGGCATCTTCAAGGTTGCAGGTAACTTAGATACAGCTAACGAAGAAATCGATGCTGCCGACTACGGTGCAGTTGCAAACGTTGCTCTTACAGACTTCAGCGAATCCGCAGTTGCT
Source organism: Acutalibacteraceae bacterium (assembly GCA_045617785.1). Lineage (GTDB taxonomy): Bacteria > Bacillota > Clostridia > Oscillospirales > Acutalibacteraceae > DTU089. Next base: position 25,775 of record JAZLJH010000018.1, on the reverse strand, counting down.
TAATTGAGCTAAACAAAAACAGACCGCTTGCTATACAATTATATATATAGTATGTGCGGCAGTCGCCAAAGGGTTTAATTCCGGGTTTCCGGTTTTAATAAAAATCCACTGAATCGAGTACCTGCGCGGGGAGCCTGACCCACTCCCCGCCGCAGGGAGCAGATACCCGTCTGTTACCCGGCTCATGTGGTGACGGCTTTCGGAAAGAGCCGTTTTGGAGAGAAATGAAATAGAAAATCTATCCAAGGAGGCAAACAAATGTCTAAGACAAGAAAAATTTTAAGTCTTGTGCTTGCAGTTGTACTTGTATTTGCTCTCTCGGTTCCTGCTTTTGCAAACTGGGAAGCAGAAGATAACGACTATACACAGACTTGGGCACTCAGCACTCCGGCTGCCACGGCAAACGACGACGAATACACCATCAACGTTTTGCTCACAACCGATTATGCTACCGGTGCTGTTCAATTTGAGCTTTTGCTTACCGGCGACGTAGTTCTTACCGGCGTTGCTCTCGGTGCTGACTACTATGCAGATGCTGATGTTCAGAAGAACCTCACCTCCGGCAAAGTAGCTCTCATCCCCGACACCGCAGGTGTAAACACTCTTGAAGCTGCTGAAATTGACGGCGTTATTGCAGTTCTTACCGTTACCGGTACACACGGCACTATCGCTATCAAGGACGATGCAAAGTCAGAGACCAACCAGGGCGGTACTCTTATCGCTGCCCGTGTTGAGCCCGCAGACCTTGTTCTCGGCACTCAGTATGTTGGTCAGGAAATCGTTACCGTAGGCGCTGCTGTTGCTATCGGTATACAGCCCGCAGACCTTGCTATCAAGGCGGCTTATGCTGATTCAGGTATAATTATTGATACCAACAAGACCTTTGGCGGTTCCTATGCAGGCGTAGTTTACGGCTTTGCACGTGCTGCTGCCAACACCTTCAGAAGCAAGACTTACCTCAACAATTCCCTTGAAGCCACCAACAACGGCTCACTTTCGATCAAGGCAAGTTCAGGTACGGCTTTCTGCGGCACCGGTACTGAAATTACAGTTCTGAATGCTGACGGTCAGAGTAGCGGCAAAGTTTATGTCGTTGTTATTTTCGGCGACCTCAACGGTGATGCATTCATTAATGCAACTGACGCCGGTCTTGCAAGAGCTGCCGCTAAGGTAGCATCTACTTATGCAAATAACTCGCTTGAGAGAATGGCTGCAAACGCATCTGTCGGTGCAGCGGCTGCTCTTATGCACACCATCAATGGTACTGACGTTACTGCTATTACAGGTCAGACCAAAAACGGTACTACCGACTATATCGGTCAGGCGAATGTAGCAAAGCAGATGGCTAAGTTCAACAACAACTATCAATAATATTTTATTTGGAGGATATTGACGATGAAAAATGTCAATAAAGTTTTGGGCGTAGTGCTCGCACTCGTTATGGTGCTCAGCGTTTGCTCAACAGTTGCTTTCGCGGCAGTAGCCGACGGAAAGTATTGTGCGGTTACCGTAACCCCCACAAGCACAAATTACTCCAAAGGTGACAAGGTTACCTTTGATGTAAATGTTCAGACTGCTGCGGGTGTAGGCGCTGTTGACCGTACGTTCCAGTTCGTTCTTATTTATGACAACGAGGTTTTTGAGCCTTGCTCAGATTCGGAAAACCTTGCAGAGCACGGTTTTGTAGCAGGTTCGGCTATCGGTACAAACATCGATATGGCAAACAGCTCACTTAGTAACGCTGTTATTGGCGGTACAACAATTGATCCTGAAAATGCCGACGGTTTCAACGATGGCGTTCTCATCATAATCTATCCCAACGATGACTCCACAGGTATGGATCTCACAGAGGGCGGCAAGCTCTTCTCATTCGATCTCATGCTTAAGGATGATGTTGCTGATGGCGATTATAAGGTTGCTTATAACCTTGCCGACTGCGAAATGGGTATAAACTATTTCAACCCGAAGAATGGCGATTACGCTGAGTTCTTCTATGATGGTCAGTATTACGATGCTCCTGCTGCAACTGTTAAAGTTGGCGCTGCTGCTACTCCCGTAATCAAGGCTGCTAAGAACGGCGAAGCTGTTAAGGCTCTTGTTGGCTGGGGCAGCTATGATCCTGCTACCGACAGCTGCGACGGCAAATTCGTTGACGACGGCAACGGCAAAGCAGAGTGGAACCTCGCTGTTGAGGCTACATTCAGCGCTGCTGACCTTGCTGAGGCAGGTCTTACCTTCACAAAGGGCAAGTGCAACGAGATCGCTTCTCTCGAGGCTACTGTTAAGATCGGCGACGGTGCAGCCACAACTAAGAGCACCAGATTCATCTACGGTTCCGCAGACGGTCAGGGCAACTACTCATATTATGTAGTTATTGCCGGTATCGACAACGGTGCTGCCGATGATGTTACCATTACCTTCGGCGGTACTCTTACCGAGGCAGCCGGCGGCGGTGCTATCACAGGCGAAACCGTAACCCTTAACCTTGCCACAGAATTCGCAGCTGCTCAGGTCAGAGGCTTACCTGAAGCTCCCACAGCAGCATAATTCAAATGATTTCGAAACAATATGAAAAGCCGTCAATTTCGGTTTTTGAATTTGAGCTTGACGATGTTATTACGGCATCCGTGCCGGTAATAACCACCGCACCCGCAACCACAACAATGCCCGGTACTACCGCAGGCGGCGTTGATGTTACAGGCAGCGGCGGAGGCAATATAATCTTTAACTATGACGACCTTTTATAATATTACAGATCTTAAAAGGAGTATTTTAACTATGAAAGAATACACAAGACCTGAGCTCGAAATCACTGAATTCGAGCTCGAAGATGTAATCACTGCTACCGATGTTTCCTATGGCGGTACTACCACCAAGGGCGAAGGCGGCGGCTGGTATTAATCACTGATTCTCACACGGGTCAATGATTGAGGGATTTATCCCGAATCAAATTCTCTCCCCCCCCGCAAGGGGGGAGAGATAGTGAGAGTTTTCGCAAGCCGGGGATTTTGACGGTGACGCAGTAATCGGGCAAAAGCGACGATTTAAGGCGCGGTTCGGATTATCGGTGTCACGCCACCTCGGCTTGCTTACTGAAATTCACGAATCGTTTTTCGCGGTTTTCAGTAAGCAATAACTGCGGAGGCTTTATGGAAAAAGTTAAACTTGAACAGCTTTTGCCGTTTATTGACGAGGCTTTTGCCTGCGGCAAAACATTCAGAATACCCGTAACGGGTGTAAGTATGCTGCCGCTTTTGGTGCAGGGGCGCGATTATGCCGTTATAAAACGCGCCGTGGGGCATCTTAACATAGGCGATGTGCCGCTTTACCGCAGGGCAGACGGCAGATTTGTGCTGCACCGTGTAGTCGGCTTTGACGGCGAAAATTACATTATGTGCGGCGACAATCAGTTCCTGCTTGAATACGGCATAGGCGACGGTAATATAATCGGCGTGGTGTGTGAATTTATAATCGACGGCAAAACCGTTGATACCGAAGCCGATGAAGAATATATAATGTATAAAAATAAATATATCGCAAATATTAAAACGCGCTACCCCGCGCGCAGAATAAGGCACGCCGCGGCGAATGCCGTGCGCAGAATCATTCACTGATTTTTTCGGGAAAGAGGTTACTATGAAGCTCAGCGAAAATTACATTCTCAAAACCGTGGCGGGTACGCCCGTTGTGGTGCCGGTGGGCGAAGCCGTGAAAGACCTTAACGGTATGATCACCCTCAACGGCTCTGCCGAATTTATATGGAAAATGCTTGAAAAGGGTGCCGAACGCCCCGAAATTCTTGAAGCGCTTAAAGCCGAATACAATGCCGACGGGAAAATACTCGCGGAAGACCTCGACTGCTTTATAAACAAGCTCGTTGAGCGCAAAATACTTGCTTTATAATTATGAGAATTAAAGTTGCAGACCTTGTTGTTGAGCTCACGCCGATTTACGGTTTACTGAAATCCCGCGTGGCGCCGTATGCTTACACGGGCGGCGGCGAGCCGGATATTGTATTTGATGAAATAACCGAAAATTATTACAGGGACTTTAATAAGGATTGCCCGACGCTTACCCTTGAAGAGTGCGAGTACCTTTGCACGGGCTTTTATTTTTATGAAAAGCTGCTTAAATTCAACGGCATTATGCTGCACTCCTCATGCGTTGCAAAGGACGGCAAAGCCTACCTCTTTTCCGCCGACTGCGGTACGGGTAAATCCACCCACACACATCTGTGGCTCGAGCATCTGCCCGGTGCTTACATCGTGAATGATGACAAGCCCGCGCTGCGCTTTGTCAACGGCAGGCTGCTTGCTTTCGGCTCACCGTGGAGCGGCAAAACAAACGAAAGCAATTACGGCGGCGTGGAGGTCGCGGGCATAGCGTTCCTTTACCGCGGCGAAAACCGTATAGCTCCGCTTGCCCCCGCAAAAGCGATACCGCTGTTTTATAAGCAGACGAACCGCACTGTTTACGGTGAATTTACACCGCTTATGCTTGAAATGCTCGACCGCGTGCTGACAAGTGTGCCGCTCTATGAGCTGCACTGTGATATGAGCCGCGATGCCGTTATGACTTCATATAACGGTATGAAGCCGGGGGGCGACAAGTGATTTACTTGTCAGCATTCCCGAAAAGAAATAATTTTTTTGAAAAAACTATTGGACAAACCGTGTTTACTGTGGTAAAATAGGCAGTGCAATTTCCGAATATAAGGAGACTATTATGGCTTACGAAGAGAAAAAATATACCGAGGAAGAAAGCGACGGTCTTGAACTGATATTAAGATTCGCCAGAATGCTTCTTGCAAAATGGTGGGCGATAGTGCTCGCGGCTGTTATTTTTGCACTTGCCGGTTTTGCCGTTGCCAAAGTAACATATAAGGATGTATATTCATCTTCAATCATCTTTAACGTTAATAACAAGGATAAGGATATCGCGGGTGCCGCAGCAACTTATATTACATCAAGCGATGCCGCTGCTTCTGCCACTATAGCAAATAACTTCAGACATCTTGTGCAGAACAGTAATGATTTCATTTCTCTTGTTCAGGAAAATGTCAAAGCTACTACCGGTGTCGATTACTCTAAAGAAGCATTGCACAGTATGATCAGCGTAGAGCAGGTCACCGACAGTACTCTGCTCAACATCAGCGTCAAATCCGGCGATGCCGACCTTGCATATACGGTTGCAAATGCAATTCAAAGTGTTTATCCCGGTTATGTTGAAAAGGCGTTTCCCACAGCAACATTCGTTGTTGCCGATTCCGCTACCAAGGCAAAGCTTGTTACCGACAACTCCACACTGCTCTATATTGCCCTCAGCTTCGTTGTGGGTGCGGCGATTGCCTGCGCGTTCATTCTCATCAATGCGAAAATCGAAAACAGAGTGCTTTCAAGTGAGGATATGAAAAAGCACTTTAATATCAAAATCATTGCGAGCATTGCAAAAATCAAGAAAAAGACAAATAAAAACGAGAAGATGCGTCTTCTTATTACCGATAAGAACGTAGGTCTTCCGTTTATTGAAACATTCAAGCTCATAAGAACAAAGCTTGAAAATGTTAAACTCAAAAAAGGCTTTTCCGTCTTTTCGGTTACAAGCTCGACCGAAAGCGAAGGCAAAACGACCTGCTCGACCAACATCGCTCTTTCACTCGCAAAAAGCGGCAAATCCGTGCTGCTTATAGACGCCGACCTCAGAAAACCCGCAGTATGCAAGCTGCTCGGCCTTAGCCTTGAAAATGAAAAAGGTGTTTACGATGTTGTGTGCGGCGCCAAGAGCTTTGAAGAAGCCGTCAAGTATGTTGAAAAATACAATCTTTACCTGCTCGTTTCTTCCGACCCGGTTGCAGAGCCTTCCGAAATCCTTGCTTCCTCCGCTATGGAAAACATCATCAAGGAAGCAAAGAAGAATTTTGATTATGTTATAGTTGACTGCCCGCCCGCGGGTCTTGTTGCCGACGCGGCGATAGTTGCCAACTATGCCGATTCCATTATTTTCGTAACCACAGAGGGCAGAGTTTCCGTTCCGCAGGTGGAATATGCACTCAGCGACCTTTACACCACCAAGGCAGAGCTGCTCGGCTGCATCTACAACGGCGCCGACACAAAACCCCTGCTTGCCATTGCCAGGAAGGGCTACGGCGGTTACGGCGGCTACGGCGGATATGGCGGTTACGGCGGCTACGGTCATTACGGTCACTACGGCTCGTCGTACTATTACGGTACTTCGTCCGACAGCAGCAAGAAGAGTCATCGTTCTAAATCAAAATAATTTATTGTTTTTTACCGCGGTCGTGAATACTCACAGCCGCGGTTCGTCTGTTTTCGGATAGTTATCTATTATTTTCAAAACGGGAAACAACCGTGAAAAAACCGAGCAAAGCGCACATCTTTATTTTTCTAAAAAATAATTCAGAAAATTTTGTTAATAATGAACAAAATTAAAAAAAGTGTTGATTATTTGAGAAATAAGTAGTATATTTATAAAGAGGTGTACTCTAACAAGGGGTATGTTGCGCCGTAATTTTCAATAACGCTGTTTGCCGAATGGGGCAAAACGGCGCTGCTGCGCATTTTACGGCATATTATATCAGGTATACATATTTTATTTGGAGGCTTATTTATGGCACTTGAGTTATCGTTCGGCAAAGGCAAAGAAAAGAAACCGAAAGCAGCCGGCAAACCGAAAAACGACATCGGCCTCAAGGTCGTTGAGTTTTTCGAGAAAAACCCGCTGATGAAAATAATTATTCCTGCGGTACTGTTCGTTATTCTTGCGGCGGTGTTCATCTTCATCATCTTCGGCGACGGCATTATTACCGGCGATGTGGAGGATGTGGATGTCAGCATAGACGATTCTGCGGCTGTTGAGGTTTGGAACGGCGAATCCGATATCCTTAAGGATAAAGAGCTTATTAAGCTTATCGAGGACGATCCGCTTTCACCCGATATTCTTTCAACCGCCAAATATACCGGCTACAGTGTAGGCTCAAGCGGTCTTAAAACGGCTCAGGTCGAAATAGGCAGCGGCGACACTCTCGTGCTCACCCTCGGTGAGACGGTAGGTGACTCCGAGTGGGAGGTTACCGAAATCACAAAGCCGTACATCGTCTTCAAAGCCGGCGACCTTACCAAGAAAATAAACAGAGAGTAATCTCAAGCATCATTCAGTTAATTATGTTTCACATAATATATAGGGGGATTTCACAATGAAAGTACACAACAAGAAACTCAGGTCCGTATCTGTTTTCGCGCTTGTTCTTGTTCTGCTCGTAAGCATCGTTCTTCCGATGTCCGCAGCAGGCAGCTCACCCGACGAAGCTATGGGCACCTACATCGTTAAACAGGGCGACACGCTTTCTTCCATCGCCGCTGCGCACGGTGTTACCGTTTCCGGCATAGTTTCCGCTAACGGTATCTCGGCATCTGCCGACCTTTTTGCGGGGCAGAAGCTCTACATCCCCGGCGCAACCACCGTCGATGAGGACTCCACCACTACATACGGCAACTCAAGCACAATTTCTTTCGACTTCAAGGATGCCGATATCGAAGGTGCTCTTGCTACCGTTCTTGCTCATACCGGCTACACCATGATAAGCAAAGGTATGAACGACACCAAAATCACAATCGATATGGAAAATGTAACACCCATCACTGCTATTGATTACATTCTCCGTATGGCTGATATGACCTACATCAAAAATGACAACATCATCTATGTAGGCACCGCCGATGTGCTCAACAGCAACTTCATCGACAGCAAGGCTCTTACAAGAGTTGTTCTCAAATACATCTCTTCCGACACCCTTATGTCGCAGCTCTCTGCTCTCGGCATCAGCGTTAAGCTCATCAAGTCCGACATCAACCTCAGAGAATTCTGGATCAGCGGCTACCCGATGGAGCTCGCCAAGACCTATGAGCTTATACAGACTCTTGACAATAAAAAGAATATCACCACCGGCAGTGCAAGCATCAGCTCGTACCTTACTGCCATAGATATGAAATATATCACCGCAAGTGAATTCAGCGGCCTGCTTTCTTCACTCGGTCTCCATTCCGGTATCACCATGGCGGCTCATCCCATGACTCTCTATGTTTACGCTACCGGCGACGCCTACAACGATATTATGAAAATCAAACAGCTCGTTGACTATGCTGATGCCAACGCTCCCACAGAAGGCGGCGAAGGTGAAGGCACAGGCGAAGGCGGCGAGGACGTTGTTATCACCGACGGCGAGACCTCACTCGTTAAAATCGAGCTCAAATACATCACCAAGGAAGATGCCGCAAACATTGTAAGCACATTCGGTTATGAGGTTGAAACTCTCGGTCTCGACCTTAACGAGAAGATTGTTTGGGTTCGTGGCTTAACGGCAGAAGCAAACGAAGCGGTCAGCCGTATTAAGGAATACGATGTTGAGGATAACGACAGGACCAAAGAGCCCTTCGAGTACACTCTCAAGAACATCGTCGCTTCCGAGCTCCAGAGCAAAATGGCTTTCGTTGACCTTGAAGGTGTTGACTTCTATTACGGCAATTATGCTTCAACCACCAAGTCGTTCTTCTTCTACTGCAATAAGAATAAGGAAGAGGAAGTCAGAAAGATCATTGACACCCTCGATCAGAATCTCGGTGAAATGTATTATCCCATTGTTACCGGCATAACCGATCAGAACACACTCGACAGACTTGCCCCCAAGGAAGATCTTGTTGTTGAACTTGTCAATATACCCGGTGTTACGACCGATTGCTTCAAGCTTTCCGGCGACCTTGACCCCGCAGAGGATACATTTGAGTATGTTCTCTATGTGCTCGCATCTCCCGAAAATGTTGAGCTTATCCTCAATATGTGGAATACATTGGGCTAATCTGTTCTTGGAGTTGAATTTGTTTTGGAATATTTGAATCAGCAAGCCGAGTACCCGGTTACACTTGAAGAGCTTCTCAGACTTACAGTTGAAAAAAAGGGTTCCGACCTTCATATAGTTGTGGGTATGCCTCCGTGCATCAGAATTGACGGCGACATAGTCAAGCAGGACTATCCCCCTATGTCTCCTGCAATGGTCGAAACGCTCCTTTTTCAGGTACTGAATGAGAAGAGCAAAAAAGATCTTCAGGAAAATCTGGAGCTTGATATTTCCTATTCCGTGCCGAAATGTGCGCGTTTCAGAGGTAATGTCATAGTACAGCGCGGTACGCTTGCGGCAGTTTTCAGAGCAATTCCTTACACCATTCCCGATATTAACCAGCTCGGTCTTCCGGCTGATGTTAAAAGACTTTGCGCACTTCCCCGCGGGCTTATACTTGTTACGGGCCCCACGGGAAGCGGTAAGTCCACAACGCTTGCCGCAATGATAAACTATATGAATACCAACTTTGAGTATAATATAGTTACCGTTGAGGATCCCATAGAATTTCTCCATTCGCACAAGCGTTCCATAATCAGGCAGCGTGAGCTCGGCGGTGATACGCACAGCTTCAACAACGCTTTGCGCACGGTGCTTCGTCACGACCCCGATGTTATTATGATAGGCGAAATGCGCGACCCCGAAAGTATCAGCATTGCGCTGACCGCTGCGGAAACGGGCCACCTTGTTCTTTCAACATTACATACACAGACGGCACCGTTGACTATCGCCCGTATCATCGACTCTTTCCCGAGTTCACAGCAAAATCAGATACGCAGCCAGCTTTCCAACACTCTGCGCGCGGTGCTTTCACAGCAGCTTCTGCCCAGGGTAGGCGGCGGCAGAGTATCTGCGGTAGAGTATATGGTCGATACTCCCGCTATCCGCAATATGATACGCGAGGGTAAGGACCACCAGATTTACAGCACCATGCAGACCGCTCAAAAAGAAGGTATGCAGACTATGGACCAGGCGTTAATCAAGCTTTTGCGCTCGCAGGAGATCACACGCGACAGCGTGATTGAAAACTGCGTTGAACGCGCCGAGGTACTCCGTCTTATACAGGCATATTAAGTTATATTATCTCACTAAGGGGGCACACCTTTGGAATTTACATATGAGGCATTAAACCGTCAGGGCCAACCCATAAACGGTAAAGTTGTTGCCGAAAATACTGCCGAAGCGTATGAAAAATTGCGCGAAGCAGGCGTAGTTGTTACAAATCTTACCGAAGCCAAGGGCGGCGGCGTTAAGAAATCAAGGGGCAAAAAAGTCGGCCTTGCCGATATGTCCATGTTCTCCCGTCAGCTTGCCGCTATGATCGGTGCAGGTATTCCCGTAACGCAGGCAATGCAGACTCTTGCCGGTCAGACTTCAAATGCAACTCTTGCGGCATCCATAAAGCATATAGCCGATGATGTTGAAGGCGGCGCGGCACTTTCCGATGCGTTTTCGGATCAGCGTCCCGTGTTCTCGGACCTGTTCTGCTCCATGATAGCAGCCGGTGAAATGGGCGGTATGCTCGACAAGACACTGCTTGCAATGTCCAACCAGCTCCATAAAGATAAGCAGCTTAAAGACGCCATCAAATCTGCAACGCAGTATCCCAAGATGGTCGGTTCTTTCGCAATAGTGATCGTGTTCGTTATGCTTATAGTCATGGTTCCCACATTCGAGGGTATGACTCAGGGCGCAACTGACCTTAACTTTATCACACTTACGGTTTACGCCATGTCCCACGCTCTGCGTGAAAAATGGTACATAGTTTTCCCGGCGATCGGCGCCGTGATTTTCGGCATAGTGATGCTTATAAAATCCCCGCCCGTTCAGGCTTTCTGGGAAAAGCACAAAATGAACGCTCCCATAGTCGGCGAGCTTATCACCAAAACAATTCTCGCACGTTTCTGCCGTATATTCGCCACACTTATTTCCGGCGGTGTTACCGCAGTAAAAGCGCTTGAAACCGCAGGTCCCACCTCGGGCTCCAAGCTTGTGGAAAATGCGGTTACCAAAGCAATTGAAGAGGTTGAAAACGGCGTTACCATACACGAGGCGCTTGATGAAAGCAAGCTGTTCCCGCCAATGCTTATAAGTATGATAGCCATCGGTGAGGAGGCGGGCTCACTCCCGATAATGCTTGACAGAGTCGCCGAGTTCTACGAGGAAGATGTTGACACCATAGCGAAAAACCTCGGCTCCGTACTTGAGCCCATAATGCTTGTAGGCCTCGGCTCCATCGTCGGTTTCCTCATCATCGCACTTTATCTTCCCGTATTCCAGGCAACCACATCCTACCAAGGCTAAGCTAAGGAGATTGATATATATGGCAAAAGTGAACAGTTTTATCGGTATCGAATTCGACTCTCACGAAATTCGTGCCGTTGAGCTCACAAGGGGCTCCGACGGTTCTGCTCGTGTTTCGGCATTCGGCAAAAGGCAGTTGAGTGACAATGTCATCACCGGCGGAATTATAGCCGATTCACCGATTTTCGTCGGTGCGCTGGGTGAGCTGCTCAAAAACGGCGGCTTCAACCTTGCTTCACCTGCGGTTATCGGCGTAAATAACGAAAATGTTATTATGCGTTATGCAGCCTTCCCCAAGGTGCCCGATGATAAACTCAAGGGCGTTATAACAATGCAGGCGCAGGATTTCATCCCCGTACCGGTAACTGAGCTTGAGCTTGATTTCGTGGTTATCGACGAAACGGTTGATGATGACGATCAGCCCGCGATCAATGTACTGCTTGTGGGCGCCCGCAAGACAATGATTCAGAACCTCATCACCAATTTCGAGGAAACAAAGCTCACCGTCACCGATATTGACAGTGCCTTCCTCGCATGGTGCCGCGCCGCTCTTGAAAAAATCAATGCGGATGAAACAGTCGGTCTTCTTAAACTCACCGATGATGTGCTCAACTTTGTAGCCGTTTCCGGTAATGAGATAAAGATGGTTCGTTCCATCAACATTCCCGACAGAGCGTCTGTTGAGGTCAAGCGTGCATTCAATGCATCCAAGGAAGTGCTTGATTCCGAGCTTGATGTTGTAGCCGACCTGCTTTACAGCGAGCTTTCATCGTCAATCAACTATTACCAGATGCAGACGGGCAATATAATCAGTTCAGTGTATTTTTCAAGCGCGACCGAGCTTGCCGGCACAATTCTTGAAAAGCTCAGCGCAAAGTCGTATGTTCCTCTTACAATTCCCAAGCTTTGTGAAGAATATTCAAACGGCGATTTTGATGCAAGCGAATTTGCAGGCTGCATAAGCCTCGCAAAAGCTGCAATGGAGGGGTAAAGAGTGAAATATAAAGTCAGTTTGCTTCCCGATATTAACAGGAAGCGCTTAAACGGAAAAAAGAAAAGCGAACAGATACAGGTTTATGCACTTGTTGCCATGATCATTCTTTTCGCAATACTCCTTCTTGTTGTAGGGGCACGCTTTATTGCGCAGGGCAAGCTTAATAAGATTCGTGCACTTGATGCGGCATGCCAGCAGGAAGTCAGCGAGCTTCAGCAGTACCGTGACATCAATGCCACGCTCAAAGCCAAGATGGACCTTATCGAGAACATTCAGGTGCAGGAGCCCGAGCTTTCCAATTTCATTGCCAACATCAGCAATCTTGAGCATACCGGTGTTTCCATATCATCCATTGATTGCGCCGATTGGAAGGTTGAGCGTATCTGCGTTATCAGCGGCACCTGCTCCAACCGTACCGAGTACCTCAAATTTGAGGAATCTCTCGCGGCTATCGAAGGTGTAACCGGCGTTACCAATGCAGGTTACACGAACAGTGTCGGCTCATCCGAAGGACTTGCGCAGTTCACAGTTAATATAGCATGCGGCGGCGGTTTTGTTCTTGACCTTGCGCCTATCGGCCCTGACGGTCCCATTATCGAAACAACAGAGATCGACGAAAACGCCGGCATAGTAGCATAAGGGGGGAGAGTTATGAAGAATAAAAACATTGATTTAAAAGACCTTAAGAACTCCCCGTATTTCACCGCTGCGGTGCTTGTTATAGTTATACTTCTCTTAATCGGCGGCATAGTGTATTTCACACTCGGCATCGGCGATATCAAGAAGGATATAGTTTCCGCAAAAGAGTCATATGTACTCAATCTCAAAGAGGTTGAAACTCTTGAAAAGCTCCGCGATGCCAGCAAAAAGGCTGAGGAGCAGCTCAAGGTTTTTGAGGGCATTCTGCCCGATTCGCTCGGTGACGGCTATCTTCTTGAAGAAGAAATGGTAAAGGGTATGCAGAATTTCGGCCTTACCGTTAATTCATCAAGCATTTCGCAGGCACAGAGTACCACAATGGAAACCTCGTTTGCCGTAAACGTAACCGGCACATTTGCAAATATTCACAGCTATATGAATTATATAGCCGGTCAGAAGCAGATTCAGCGTCTTGATAAGTGCACGCTTACTTCAAATAATGACGGCACTTATACCGCAGACCTTGTTGTTACCGTTCTTTCCGAGGGCGGCGCAACAAATGTAGCTGCTGCACAGTAAGTGTTTACGGTCAACCTTTCAAAAAATCAAAGGGGAAGATAATTTTGGTAGAAAAAGTCGTTATTCCCGGTAGCGTAGGTTATTTCCTTGTAAAAGAAAACATCATTACCGAGGAACAGTTGTACGAAGCACTTGAGGCGCAGGAAAATGACAAGTCCACCCTGATAGGCACAATGCTTGTCAATATGGGCTACTGCACCGAAAATGACATAGCTCAGGCAATATCAAAGAAAACGGGGTGCGACCTCGTTTCAATTGAAGAAGTCGGCATAAACTTTGCAGTTGCAAATATTATTCCGGCTGAGATAGTTGCGCGCAAATATGTTCTTCCTCTTTACCAGGATGAAAAGCGTCTGTTCGTTGTTATGCGTAACCCCAACGATGTTGTTACGCGCGATAACTTGTCGGTAATCACCGGCGGTATGGAAATAGTTCCCCTTGTTTCCACCGATACCGAGCTTACCGCGGCTATCAATACCATAGTAAATAACGCATCATCCATAGATACTTATGATGAAGACGAGGCGGAGGATGATCTCGAATCCCTCGATGACCTCGCATCCGATGAAAAACCCGCAGTTCAGCTTGTTAACCAGGTTATCACCAATGCGGTTAAGGCTGACGCGTCCGATATTCATATCGAGCCCCTTGAAAAGTCGATGCGTGTTCGCCTTCGTATAGACGGCGTTCTGCACGAGGTTCTTACCCAGCCCATAAAGCTGCACGCTTCCGTTGTATCGCGTGTTAAGGTTATAGGCGGTATGGATATCGCCGAAAGGCGTGTTCCGCAGGACGGTCGTACCACCGTTAAGGTCGATGACAGAACGTTCGATATCCGTATTGCGATTCTTCCCTCCGTTTACGGCGAAAAGATCGTTATGCGTCTTCTCGAGCGCGGCTCCAAGGCAGTTCAGCTCAAAGATATCCGCTTCTCCGAAGCACAGCTCGAATCGTTTATGCGCACTATCAATATGCCGTACGGCTTCCTGCTTGTTACAGGACCTACCGGTAGCGGTAAATCCACCACACTTTACGCCACGCTTGCCGAGGTCAGCGATATTTCCAAGCATGTTATCACGCTTGAAGACCCCGTTGAGCGCCGTATGCCCGGTCTTTGCCAGGTGCAGATGAATACCCGTGCAGGTATGACCTTCGCGGCAGCCCTTCGTTCGGTACTCCGTGCCGACCCGGATATCGTCATGGTCGGTGAAATCCGTGATGGCGAGACTGCGAAAATCGCCGTTGAATCAGCTCTTACCGGTCATATGGTTTTCTCCACACTGCATACAAACGATGCACCCAGTGCCCTTACCCGTCTTGATGAAATGGGCGTTGAGCCGTTCCTTACCGCATCTTCCGTTGTCGGCGTGCTTGCACAGCGTCTTGTTCGTGTGCTCTGCCCGCGCTGCAAGGAGGAGTACGAAATCACCTACCGCGAGCTGCTTAACAGTATGCCCGATTTCCCGCACGAGGGCAAATCGCTTGACGATACCGTTAAACTGTATAGACCCAAGGGCTGCATAGCCTGCAGCAATACCGGTTATAAAGGCCGACAGGGCGTTTTCGAGTTTATGACCGTTACACCCGAAATGAAAGACCTTATCATTAGACGCGCAAGCGTTTTCGAAATCAAGGAGCTTGCTATGAAGCAGGGTATGCACACTCTGCGCCAGGAAGGTGTTGACAAGATCCTCAACGGCATTACCTCCGTTGAAGAAATTCTTCGTGTTATCGTTTAATTTTCATACGCGTAACAAATACTTAAAAGAAATGCAACATTTCCGCAAGGTTTTGTTGGTAAAATAACATCAGGTAATAGTAAAATATTTTACATTTTACAGTAATTTTAAGGTCTATTTTGTATAATTATTTCTGGGAATTATCCGACAGTAATTGAACAAAATGTTTATTTTCTTTCAAAAATTAAGAGTTTGTCGGATATTTCTGTTTTGGATAATTATTCATAACCGGATTTTTTCCCGATTTTCTGCAAAAGTACCTTAAACGGTGCCGAAGATGCGTTGTATAAGCAACACATTCGGCAGATAATTTACATATTTCAGAAAAAACCGCATTTGTAAAGGAGAAATAAAAATGGATTACATGGCAGGCATTCTTGAGATACTTTACGCTTTTATGAATATGCTTTCCGGATTATTCGGCAGTTTACTGTAAGCTGTAAACTGCGGCATAATAATCAAATTGTTCTCTAAATTGTGAGGGGTAATAATGGAATCAATTTTTGCAGGAATACTTGCAATACTTATGTCATTTTTAACAATGGTATCGGGGCTTTTCAATTTGCCGGCAAGCAATAGCGGTAACGGCACGGCTGCTGAGCCGGTTACAATAACCGCACTGGAGCAGGGCGAGATTTTCGCTCACGGCGAAAAGACCGATTCAGCCCACGCATCCACTGTACTTAAACTGCCCGACGGCAGAATGCTTGCTGCTTGGTTCGGTGGCAGCGGCGAGGGCAATAAGGATGTAAGAATCTGGTACGCGTTTTATGAAAACGGCGAGTGGAGTGAGCCGGAGCAGATAGCCACAACCGACAATGTTGCACATTGGAACCCTGTTTTGCAGGATATGGGCGCATTTGCACGCGTGTATTTCAAGGTCGGCAAGGATACCGCAAGCTGGGTAACTAAATACAGCGATTACGATTACGAAACTTGCGAGTGGTCGGCAGTTGCGGAGCTTGTTCCCGGCGATACCGACGGCGGCAGAGGTCCCGTAAAGGACAAGGTGCTCGTCACAAGCGGCGGCATTATGATTGCCGGTGCTTCCACCGAGCAGGGCGACTGGAAAGCATTTTTTGATATTTCCGAAGACGGCGGCAAAACCTGGACTAAAACCGCGTTCGTTGAGAGTGATGCCGAAATGATTCAGCCCGCACTTTGGGAAGATGAAGCCGGCATACACGCTTTTTTCAGAACAAAGTCACATAAAATTTACCGCAGCGATTCCGCTGACGGCGGCTATACATGGTGCAAGGCTTATGAAACATCTTTGCCAAATAACAACAGCGGTATAGATTGTGTTATGAGCGAAAACGGCTGGTTGTGGCTTGCCTACAATCCGCTTACCGCAAACGGCATACGCAATAAGCTGATGCTCGCCGTTTCCAAAGACGGCGGCGAAACCTGGCAGGATGTTGTAATGCTCGAGGAGTCAGGAAACATCTTTAATGAATTTTCTTATCCGGCAATTATAGCGGATGGAAACCGCCTTTATATCACCTACACTTATAAACGCGAAATAATAAAATATGCGTTTATAGAGTATGAGGTTGAATAATCCAAAACAGAAATTTACTATGCAAAGCGTGCGCCAAAACCGGTGCGCGCTAAGCGTGAAATTATACAGCATAAAATTGCGCATACGGAGGCAGTAAAATGAAAAGAAAAATTGACGAGGTAAAGTCAATAAAGATTCTTAAAGCGCGCAATGGTATTGCGCTTATTGCCGTGCTTTCAATTCTGCTTATCCTCACATTATTATTGCCTGCTATGTTCAGTATGGGCGAAATCCAGATGAAAGAAGCCGTAAAGGGTATGGATACCCAGCGTGCCTCGTACCTTGCGCGAGCCATAACCGAAATGAGCGTGGCGGCTTTTAAGCAGAGCTATACAGAAATAAATAACGCAAAAGATGGCGGTTACTTTCCTTCAAGTAAAACCGATTCCAGTTATACAAACGCAACCGAAAGGATGAAGCATTTGTATGACGAAGTCAATCCCGCATTGGAAAATCTGTATAATGGTAATATATCCGAATTGAAATCTCAACCGGTTTATATGTTCTACAAGGAAGCCGATAAGCAGTACTATTTTGCTGCAGAGGGGTCTGGTGATTATACGGCATACTCTAACGCGGATTCGGGTTATCGTTTAGTCGGCAGGGGCACATGCACCATAACCTTTGACGATAATATTTCATATTACAAGGTTGACAGTATTACGCAGATTCCCGAAAAAATAGAACCGGAAACAGATAAAGAAGGCAACATTACCAAAACTGCAGAACAGGTGTATGCGGGATTAAAAAAGAAAATTACAGATGCAATAGCAAGCAATAAGGCAGAGGAAGCCCAAAATCTCGATTACACCGTTTCACAGATTCAAAACAGAAATGTCATTTTTACTGCTGACGGCGTAGTAAACGGCAAAAGGCAAACTCGCAAATGTATAGTGGTTTTGCCCACATATCCTTCCGAAAAGCAATGGTTATATTTTGACGGTAAAGCCGGTGAAACTGATGCAAGCGGCATTCAGAAAATAACCGAAGGCTGCAACCAGATGAACTTTGACCCCGCCGGTGCCACTGGGCTCGCTGTAATAAACTATACCGAAACAGGCATAGACGACTATAAGCCTCAGCCACTGCAGATTTATTCCTGTCTCGGCAATATGGTAATAAATTCCCGTGATGTTAAGGATGCAATTTACGATGATGACGGCAATCGCATTCCGGAAAGCAGCCGTAAAGCTGTATCAAACGGCGTGAACGGCTCCGAGCTTGTTTTGGGTGTTGTACCGAGCCTTAATACGGTCGGCAACGATCCCAACTGGAACATCATTAAGGGAATAAACGGTTATGCCTCTAAAGACGGTATCCAGAAGGATAACTTCATAGCCTGCTCCGCTTCCAATGCTATTGAGGTGGATGTTCCGATTAACCTAATGGTTAACGGTTTGCGTACGCTGCGCCGTGGTGACTGGGCACTTGGCAGTATGTGGCCCGGTGAGAATCACGAAGCCAATGTTTCCATATATAAGATTCTTATGTTCCAGGCTCCCATTATCTACTTTGCCCGCAATGTGGATATGATGGCAAGTTTTTACACTGCTCCTATTACCAGAAACGATAATGCTCGCCGTATGAGCTCCGTAATACTTATGGCACCTGCCAGCACACCGTACCATTACTATAATGCAGATAGGGGAACCGATGTGAAAGCCGGTATGGTTTTCTTTGGTGAAGATTGCTATGTGTGGATAATCAACCACGGCAACAACGGCTCCGATTATTCCGAAAACTGGTACGAATTCAACCAGACCGTGTGGAAAAAGGACAGTGACTTTGTAAAAGTAAAAGTTGCAAGTGCCGGCGATGTGTATTACTTCAACAGTGAAGTAAAAATGGTGGATACCGTAAGAAGCGGTTTGTTCGGCAGAACCACTGTTACAACAGAGCGCAATGCGGGATTTTCAATTACAGGCTATGCTGTTGAAGTACTCTACCTGAATGATTACAAAGAATTGACTACCAATGCAAGTCCTTGGTGGGAAGTATGGACGAAAACAAAAACTGCTTTGTTCGGTTACTATATGAATGTAAGTAATAAAGATCATACTTATGTCAGGGATGATTTTAAGTACAAGGGCAATATTTATACAGATTCAGATGTATCTGTGCCGGAAATAGATAATTTCTACACAGTTTGGGAAAGTTAAGTAACCCCATGTCGCGTTGTTTTAAGAATTTGTGGCGGTACAACGTGCCGTATTGTTTCAAGAATTTGTAGGGGCGGTACACTGTGCCGCCCGGGTCAATCGCGGAGCGGCACAGTGTGTGCCCGAGCGATTGACAGTTCGCAATCGCCTTACGGTTTCCCGCGCGAAAATTCAGAACGAACGGTACGGGCGGCGCTCCCGTGACGCCCGGGTCAATCGCACAGCGGCACCTCGTGTGCCCGAGCGATTGACAGTTCGCAATCGCCTTACGGTTTCCCACGCGAAAATTCAGAACGAATCGTACGGGCGGCGCCCCGTGCCGCCCGGGTCAATCGCACAGCGATTGACAGTTAGCATTCACATTACGGTTTCCCACGCGAAAAAGCAGAACGAATCGTACGGGCGGTACACCGTGCCGCCCCTACCGGTTGCGTATTCAAAACCACATTGGGAGGAAAAGTTATGAAACATTTTTTCAAAAACAACAGAGGTATGACCTATGTTGAATTGCTTGTTGCATTCACATTGCTTGTACTTGTTATAACGGTTTTCAGCCCGATGCTGCTCAGTTCATACAACACACTTTACAATGCCGGCGAAAAAAATGTGGATACTTATAACGCAAAATCCGCAATAGAAGATGGTCTTGCGTACCGCAATTCAGCAGATATCCTCTACAATATTCAGGCGAATTTCAATGGTCTCGGTGAAATGGCAAAGGTTAATATGCGCCGTGTCACCGAAAGTGCCGCACAAGGTGTTGCAAGTGCATACAACAATTTGCTTTCATCCCTTTACTACAACGGCAAAGGCTATATCAGGCTTATATCTTCAACTCATATAAATGACGATGCTAACTGCAAAACCTTTGTTTTTCAGGTAAGCGGCTTTCAGATAAATAATGTAGTTTATACCGGTTCACCTTCAAGAGTGGAAAAAACCGATAGTGCTACCGGTAAAAAGTACTATGAGTATACGGTAAAGATAAATGTTTTTGCTCCGGTAAAAACACCTCAAGCCAAGACCGGTGGGGGAACTCAAGCACTGGAGGATACGGTATATCAAACTCCCATCAATGCAAGTGAAGTTAATTTAGATACATCGGCTTTGAACAGCGGTATTATCAGAGTAACCGTAAAAGGGGTAGATATTACACAGTCACCCCTTAAGCTTGTGCTGCAATACTATGATGAAAACAACGAATTCCAGGAAATAAGCACATACATTTACATAGAAACACCGTCTATAATACTCGGCGGTGAAACAGGTTCCGGTGCAGAATATTACACCAGTGCCGGTCTTGTTACCACCAAGTCCAGAAGCAAAGATGCATCCGGCAACGAAATCGAACAAATCGAGCGTTCTCTCGATATAGACGGCAGAGATATGAAAAATGTTACCTACCCCACAGGTACGGTAATTAAAAATATATCGTGGATAGATAACGATACCACATCACAAAGCGGCGGATTTAAAAAGTACTATGTGCTTACCGGTACCAACGGCGCTATCTACCGCTTATACAGCGCTACCGATGGAACTTCATACAATAAAATGAAGGACACTTTTAAAATTACCAACGGTGAAGAGCCGTATTCCATTACAGATGGCGGATTAAAGCGAACGATTTACCCTGTTGCATGGGGCGGAGATTATACGCATCAGTTTGCATATTCAATATATAAAGAAGGTAACAAAGAGAGTTCCGACTATGGTTCTTCCGGTGAAAATGGTGCTAACGATAGAAAAAACGACAGAAGTTGGCTGACTGAAAGCACATCAAGAGGCATCGGTCAGGATGGTGTTTATGGCACAAACGCGCAGTACTCTTTCTATTACAACGGCAGAGACTTAACATTCACATTCAGAATACAGCGCCAAAGAACTATTGGTTATATACTTACCGAAACGGGTCATGCTTTGCGCGCTTATGGTGTTAAGGTGAATTCTCCCACCATAAGTAATGGTGTAATAACTAATCCCGGTGATTACACTGGTTATCAGTCCGTTTGGGAAACACATGATGTTTCTACAGGAGCGTGGAACGGCGAAAACACATGGGCACAGGAAATATACTACTTTTCCGGTAGTGGTAATGATGGCGAGCAATACAAAGCCGAGAGCTTTGCAAGTCCTTCAATAGTTGCGTATACATCAAAAGATTTTGCTGCAATTAAGCGAGACGGCGACGGGAGAAGCAAAGAAAACTATATCGGCACCGCCGATGCAACAAAAGGTGTCACTATTACGAGCGCTGTATACATTCCGCAGTTAGACAAAGTTCTGTATCTCGGCACGGTAAATTCTTATGTTATTCTTAACCAAACCGACAATGTTTATGAGCCTGAAGACGGCTTTTGCAGTTATTATGCTAAGGATTGTAAATGTAAAGGTGTTGACAGATTGTGGTTTGTAGAAGGAACTGCAAACGGAACTAAAATTTATAAAGTCGTAGGCACCAGAGAGGATTCGAGTAGAGACACACACATAAACAATTTTGTAACCAAAGCAACGACCACAACAACCTCACGCGATGATATAAATAAATTTTTCCTTGACAGAAGTGCATCATCCACTTACACCAACCCTCAAGGCATCAATATATCGGATACAGCGGTAACTTTCGGCTATTCATCGAACCGTGAATTTGTATATTCAAAAATAACTTTTGACGGTGTGAATGAATACTACAAATCATATGAGCCTTATTATTTCCTTTCACATTACGGTTCAACAATAAATGGCAGCGGAATATCATCGCATTCTCCGAATTATTGTACCGTAAGAGAAAGTTATGTGAAAACGAAAGATTATAAGCATAATTTGGTTAAAGTTACTGAAAAAGGTATGTGGACCTCATATTTCAGTTTTGATTATCCTGAAAATTGCAATACATATAATAATGATTATTATAACGCTTGGATGCCCGGTGAGTATTATAATCTTACAACTACCGCCACCAAGGAAGGTGTGACCGTAGCTGTAGGTTATGCAACTGCCGCCTCAACTTACCAGTACATTAACCCGGACTATATTCACAATACATCCACAGCATTCGGCGGAATTTACAATGACGGTGTTTTGGCTGTAAGTATTGATGGCGTTACTTCAAGTATGCAGAATTTGCTATATTTCAAGGATAACGACACATTTGATGCAACTTCTATTACAAGTTCCAACGGTATCCCCGGCATCAATAAGCAGTATTATATTGATACATACAAAAATCATGCCAATTCAGCTATGCCAAATGGTACAAAAGGCAACGAAAGAATAAACCAAGATCAATATGTATTCCAAGATTGCTATAATTTCAATAATGCTTGGGCCGCGGGTACGAGTTTCTACAATACAACATACGGCACACACTCGCGCCAAAGCATACAGTTTACCGCAGTAGATTTACTTGTAGAGGGCGGTGCGGATGATGGTACAGAATTAGCGGAAGGTCAAAGCGATACCAAGACATACATCGCATTTTACGGTGATAACACTGGCAGAGTGTTCAAATCGTCGGTTGCTACAGCAACTGCCGCAGGTTCATTAACAGGTTCAACCGTGCAGGCTGTAAGTTATATTGCTGATTTAACAAACTCAAATGCTGCGTCTGCTCCAAGCAGAATGGAAGAAATAAAGCTCGATAACGGCAATTCCATAAGCACCGTATTTTCAAAAATCACCAATATAGTATGCGATGGAAGTACGGTTATTATCTCCGGCACAAGGAATGCATCATCGACATCAACAAAGTCCTGTGTTGTAGTCGGCAAAAAGTCTGCCGACGGCACCTGGAAATGGAAGAGCCTGGCAATTGCATCGTCAAGTCATATTATAAACGATGCCGCTGTAAGCGAGGGTATTTACTACGCCTGCGGCGAGGTCGGTTCAAACGGCTTCTTTATGGCAGTTGACCTTATGGATATAAATGCCGCAATCGATGACAACACTGCCGATATTACTTCACATACTCTTATTAAAGAGAAAATGCGTACGCCTGCAACTAATATCGGCGAATCGGCAACCACAACTCTGCCGAAATTATATTCCATTGACTGCAAAGGCTCCGGCACAGATTAAATTATTACAGGTGGGTGAAAAGCGAAAATGTTCAGGTGGCTTACTTCCTCAAAAAAAGGCTTTACGATAGTAGAGCTTATGATAGTTCTGCTGTTGCTGGGCTTCGGTGCATTTGCTCTTGTTAACCTTTCAACATCGGCATGGCGTTCATTTCATAAAACCGAAGAACGCTACGAAAAACAGGAGCTTGTCAAAAATCTTGTGGAATATATGCAGAAAAAAGGTAAAATAAGCGCCGCTACAAGTGCATCTATTTATTCCGATTTGGGCGTGTTGCCGGCAGAGGGCAAAGTTGACGATTCGTTTAGTTATTTATATTGTATTCCGGTATATAAAAATCCCGCGCCTACGGGCGATGACGATAAATACATTGAATATACCATGGATACTTCCACAGCCGGCAAAGACTGGTGTGGTTACAGGCTCTATGTACTCAATCAGAAAGCTCAGATGCCCGGGACTTGTCTGAATCCCGACACTCCGTTGTTTGTTACAATCTCGGTTGCCAAAGGTGACCCATTGAATAAACCTACTGATGCCGATGGCAATAAAAATCCACTTTACAACCCGCAAAATTTACCGGAAATTGATGTCTCAATTGCAGCAACCGAAAATGATGCTGAATTCATTGATAAAAGCACTGCAACGGAAAACTTTGGGTACTTCCTTCCGAGTTCCTCCGATGATATTTATTATGGTTTGCAAGTCAGTTATCACTTGCCGAATATGGTTGCCAATAACACAGTGGTTAATTCCGGCTCGGCGGTAAAGACCAATGACGGCATTCGTGAGGCTAAGGTTGTTGATACCGGCATAGTGCTGCAAGTCACTATCGACTCGATTCTTGCAGGTGACAATAGCGAAAACGGCGCTTCCGTTCCCTCATTCTGTTTTATAGCAACCGCATCGTACGGGCATGATTCCGGCGAGGTCGGTTTGCTGTGCGATTTCCGCGACAGTGTGCTTATGCAGAGTGCACCCGGCAGAGCGTTCGTAAAGTGCTACTACACAATTTCCCCGCCGATTGCGAAAGTCATAGCCGGCAGCGAGCCGCTTAAAGCAGCCGTTCGCGCAATGCTCAAACCGCTTGTAATAGTGGCAACATTCGCGCTCGACCGCGACCTGCTCGCCGCGAATATGGCGTATATCATTATATTGATGATAACCGCCGCCGCAGCCGTGACGGTGATAGTGTATTGCAAAAAGCACCGGCGCGAAAAAAGTAAATAACATTTAATGCACAACACCCCGCAGGATTTCTCCCGCGGGGTTGATTTTAGCCGATTTCTGCATATAATATAATGTGCATATACGATTTGGAAAGTATTTGATATTTTGAACATCTTGACAATTCGTCCGTTTTGTGCAATAATATGTTTGAGGTTATACCTCGGGCGTTTCGCCGCCCAAAGTGCGAGGTTTATTTAGTGAGCTTCTCTTGGTTCGTAACAAGAAAGTTAACAGTGAGTGTTTCGCAGCTCTGATTGCGAGCGTAACAAAGGGCAAGTTGAATGCTTGCCCTTGTTTTTATGGGGGATGTTATGGAAAATATTAAACTTTATGAGGTTGATAATGATTATATAAATTATCTCAGTCAATTTGCGCCGCATTTGTTTTTGAACAAGCAACCTCACCAATCTCACGAGCGAAAATACATCGGCGTTGTTTTACATATAAACGATACAGATTATTTTGCTCCTTTGTCGTCGTTCAAACCAAAACACAGCAAAATGCCCAACAGAATTGACTTTATTAAAATAAAAAACTATGCCGTAATAAATCTTAATAATATGTTCCCTGTAATAGATGGAGTGTATACCTATGTGGATATTAACTCCGTGCGCGATATTCAGTATAAAAATCTGCTGCTTGCGGAGTATCGTTTTATAAAATCAATACAGAATAATATTCGCAAAAATGCTTTGATATTATACAAATTAAAAGTTACTGCTGCGGATAAAACGCCTTTGACCGAGCGCTGCAATGATTTTAAATTGCTGGAAGAAAAAGCGGCTCATTATAATTTATGATTTGTCGACCGAATTCCGATTCTCACCGCCAAAGCACCGCCGCGAAAAAAGTAAATAACATATAATGCAACACCCCGCGGGGTGTTGCTGAATGAGAAATTGTAGGGGGTGCATAGTTGCGCCCCGGGTGAACTGCCGACGGCATTTTTGCCCGAGGCAGTTCACAGTTTGAAATAACGCAATATTAAAAAACAACGCGGATTGACGGAAACTGCGTTGTTTGCCTTTTGCCCTGCGGGCAAACCGGGCGGCACGGGGTGCCGCCCGTACCGTTCGTTCTCATTTTCCGCAATCGCTGTTGACAAAGCCGCATTTTGTGATATAATAGAAAGGCAACCGATAGACGGTTAGCCCTTCAATAGTTGATTTAAAGAAATAAACCGCCTACTTGCAGGGATGGCGGTTATTTCTTTTTTGTTATGTTTATAACAAGTCCGATAATTGATACGATCAAGGTGAGCAATAAATATAACTCTTCGTATGTAACCATGGCACCGCCCCCTTTCCGAGGGCGAAAAGCTGTGCCCTCTTGGGATAGAGAGCTGACCGCCTACCGTATATAGTTGCCTTTAAGGGTGCCTTTCAGCACCGTTCAAATTTTACCATATCCCTGTGCTTTTGTCAAACTGAGAAATTGAATTTATTGCAATCGCTGTTGACAAAGCCGCTTTTTGTGATATAATATAACAGAAAGGCAACCGATAGACGGTTAGCCCTTCAATAGTTGATTTAAAGAAATAAACCGCCTACTTGCAGGGATGGCGGTTATTTCTTTTTTGTTA